>NZ_CAJGZK010000001.1 GCF_904846215.1 Psychrobacter glacincola
TATCGTCATCGACGCGACAGGGCAGCTTTTTGGGCAGTTCAAACTTGCCAGAATCAACCAGTACGTCTTCTACTTTACGAATAATGCGGCTGGCAGAAGACTCATGAATACCAAAGTCCATACTGATGTGGTATAGCGTTTAAAACCAGCGTCACTTTGTTTGAGTAGCTTATCTATGTTTGGCATGATTCCTAGCCAGTTGTGAGTGTATTAGTTATTTTAAAACACTCTGCTACTTTTGCAAGAGGTCTAATAGACTACATAGCGACATTATCTATAAAAGTGCCTCATTTATAAACCACTTTCGCCTAATGTTTATTCATCATAAGATGAATATTATTCACTATTAGCATCTTTGATTGTTTAAAGTGATGGACATGCTATTTATCATTTTTTTGTTCGCTATAGTCGATTCAATTCAAAAAGAATACAGTACTGCTGGGATAAATTTTGCGAAGCCTCTGGAGTGCGAAGCGCACAGCAAGCGAGAGAAATTTATACCAGCATAATGCTATTCTGAACGTAACTCTTTTATATTGAACTTACTATAGTGATATTCTTTATCATCATAATTGTTATTATAGGGCGGATTTTCCCCGTTGTTCATTATGCCATTCATAAAACCATGAGGTCTGTTTTGTTTATTAAGCGTCGTCTGAGTACCACTGCCGTGCCATCGATATCGATGTCATTGATGAAATTACCGTTGATTGTGATGACACTACTTGTCGCTATGGCATTCAGTGTCCTCTCACAGTCTAGTGCGCTGGCCGCTGAAGCGAGCATACTGGGTGTGAGTGGTACTAAAGCTGAGAAAGGGGATAGCACATCAATACCTGACTCATTTGGTCGTGATACGCCTCGGGATACAGTGCAAGGGTTTATTGCGGCATTGGGTGAAAATGATTATTTGCTGGCGAGTAATTATTTAAATCTATCCAAAGCTGATAATCCCACAACCATTGTACGACAGTTCAAGCAAGCACTCGATGCAGGTGGTCGTTTTCAGACAGATTTGCAGATTGATAATACCCCTGAAGGCAATTTAACCGATCAGCTACCGCCAAGCCAAGAAAATGTCGGTGTCATCAAAGTCAGTGATACAAGTATTCCTTTACTACTTGAAAGAGTAGTGACGAAGGAAGGCGAGCAATACTGGCAGTTTTCTACCGAGACACTCAGCTCAATACCAGAGGCGATAGAGAACTATGAGCCGACTTTAGTTTCTCGTTATACTATTGCTTCGTTAGAGGGCAAAAAGCTTTTTGATTATCAGTTGGCTGATTTGGTTGCAGCTTTGATGATAACGATCAGTAGTTTTTTGTTCACCTACATCGCAGTATGGCTACTGTATCATTTATTGGCAATCACTTACCCTCGTCTCCGCGATGTGCCGCTACCATTGCCAGATAAAGTTATATTGCCATTAGCGGTAGTGATTATGGCGCTGATTTTATCTGAGGTGATGGTTTATGCGGGGGTGTCAGTGACCCTGCGCGAGCCGGTCAACCGTTTTGCTGAGATTGCTTCGTGGGTCGCGATAACGTGGTTATTGTTACGTATTATCGATGCATTATTTACCCGTGCAGTCAACTTAAGTTATAAGAAAAACCATACTGAACGGGTCTCGATTTTGGGGCTACTACGTAAAGTCGTCAAAGCGCTGTTATTGATATTTGCAGTCATCGTCACTTTCGGTAACTTGGGTTTTGACTTAACGACGGGTATTGCGGCATTAGGGGTTGGTGGTTTAGCCTTAGCATTAGGTGCGCAAAAGACCATTGAAAACTTAGTCGGCAGTGTGGTGGTAGTGGCAGATTCCCCCGTACGTATCGGTGACTATTGTAAATTTGGTACTTATGAGGGCACCGTCATCGATATTGGTATTCGCTCATCGCGCGTGCGTACCTTGACTCGTACTATCGTCACGGTACCTAACGGTGATTTTTCATCAATGCAAATTGAAAACTTTACCTCACGTGACATGTTCCGCTTTTTACATCAGCTATATATCAAGCGTACCGCTGATATTAATGTTGTGTTTAAAATGGTAAATCACTTAGATAAGTTTTTGGATGAGCATGAATTGACCAATCAAGAATGGAATCAAGTCAATATCTTAGAGTTGCGTCAAGATTGTTATATTATTCAGCTACAAGCCTATATCAATGCCACTGGTATTATTGAGTTCTATGAAAAGCAAGACGTGTTATTCGTTGATCTGTTAATGCAAGTTAGGCAATATGATGTAGAGCATGCCTTGCCAACACAGCAGCTGATTGTCAAGCAACCAGAGCTTCAGGCTCAATTAGAAAATGAAAATGAAGGTGAAAGTGAGACGGTTGACAAGAAAGCTGACAAGAAAATTGCTACTGATAATAAGCCAGAAGTTGTTCATTTAAACAAAGATAGCGATGTTTTTGATACGGAAAATGATAACAAGCAACCAGAGCCTGAACCAAAACAGAAGCCAAAAGAGCATTTATTAGACAATAGATATAAAGCTATCCATAAAAGTAGCGGTCATGCGTTGGCCAGATTAAAGTTTAAACAGGTGAAAAATAGCTTTAGATTTCCAAGAGCGAAAAAGTAAGGCGGTAAATTGCCACCAAAGCATTTAGGTGTTGTATGAAAATTTAAAAAGATATTCATGGTCACGGTACTCATAATGACGCCATTGTTGACTATCAGAGAATACTTTAATGACAATAAACCAACTAGATGCCTGAAAGTATAGTTGATCCACTTTTAAAAGAGTACAGCACTACTGAGGTTAATTATTCGCAGCCTCTGTCTGCGTAGGCACAGCAAGCAAGAAAAATTAACCCCAGTAGTGATTGATAATATTTATATTCTTTTATTTAGGACTGACTATAGTTATGGAGTACACAGGTGATTTTTTAATCTAAAAAAAGGACTGCGTCAATGCAGTCCTTTTTTGATTTAGAAAAAAACCTATTCGCCATCCGTCTTGGATTTTTTGAGCAGTACCAATACAGCACCATTGCCGCCATCTTTTGGCGGGGCTGAGCAAAACGCCAACACTTCTGGCAATTGACGTAACCAACCGTTGACGCAGGTTTTTAGTATCGCTTCACTGCCTTTACCGTGGATAATTTTTACTGATGTTTCATTGTTTTGCTTTGCTTGGCTGAGTAGTTGGGTCATTGCCACGCGGGCTTCTTCGATAGTGCAGCCATGAATATCTACGGCGTCATACCAACGCAATTTACCTTGTTTTAGCTGGGCAAAAATTTTGTTTTGTAGGGTAGGGTTCTTATAAGATAAATAGGCTTCGCCTGCAACAGGGTTCAATAAAGCCTGCATATCTGATAAGCCTGCGCCCAAGCCACTTGCTTCACCACCTTGCGCCGCTGCCCGTTTAGACAGTGTCGCTGCATCAGGCTTTTTGGCTTTTGCTGCATTGGCAGGTGAGCGAAGGTTTTTATCGTCGAGCTGATTGACGCCATGCATCGCTTGCATAAACAATACTTTATCATCATCGATATGTTCACTGTCCATCTGCTTGACCGTTTTTTTGACTTGCTTTTGGGTCAATAGAGAAACAGGCTCAGTCGGTTTACTATTGTCGCCATCAGGTGATGTGGTATCACGACCTTTACTCAATTGACCTTTGAGCTCTTTGAGTTGGTCTTGCATTTCTTTTGAAAATAGAGAGTTTGACATAATAATTAATGTATCGTTGGTTAGTGAATAGATGATTAATTGAATGAGTACTAAAGACAATCAAGGCGGTGATTACTGTCATGCTGGCTTTGTCTAAACCGTCTCACTTACTTTACGCCTGTGCTGCGACGCTCGCAAGTAAGGATTGTAATGCTTGTCCGGGATGTTCGGTCTTCATAAATTGCTCACCGATCAAAAAGTGCCGAATATTATGGTTTAGCATCATTCGGATATCATCACTGCTATGGATGCCACTTTCGGTTACGATAAGCGGTCGAGGCAAGCTGTCATTAAGATTGGCAGAAAATGCATCATCGATGGCAAGTTCGCGTAATAGGGCGTTCTTTAAATCAAGTGTCGTCTGCAAATCCACATCAAAGGTATTTAAATCGCGATTATTGATACCGTAGATATTATGTTCTGACTGTGGCAATTGTAGTGCTCGCTCAAGCTCTTCTGCCGTATGCACTTCTATCAAGACATCCATACCAAGCTCGATGCTTAGTGCGTGCAGCTCTTGTACCTGTGTATCATCTAGGCATGCCATAATTAGCAATATACAATCGGCGCCCATTAAATAAGATTGATAAATCTGATAGACATCAATCATAAAATCTTTACGTAATATCGGTAAGCTGCAAGCGTCGCGTGCTTGGATTAAATAACGGTCATCACCTTGAAAATAATCACGATCAGTCAATACAGACAAACAGTTGGCGCCGGCTTGCTCATATTGCGTAGCAAATAAGGCCGGCGCAAAGTTGTGATTGATAATACCTTTAGAAGGGGAGGCTTTTTTTATCTCAGCAATGATGCCAATATCAGCGGCGCGCAGGGCACTAGCAAAACCGCGCCGAGGTTGCTTATCCGCTGCGACTTTCGCTCGTAAGTCTTCAAGGGATAACAGCTTACGAGCAGCAGTAACTTCTTCATGTTTGGTGGCAACGATACGCTGTAATACTGAAGGAATATCTGAGCGGACTGTCGTGTTAATAGTCATAGCGGTATCCGGATATGGTTAAATATAAATAAACAATGATAGCGTAAACTGCGTACGAGTAAACTTAATCTGTCATCGTAAAACAACAATTTAGCCATTAAGGCTAACTCTGGGCTGCTAGCTGCTGCGTATAGTGCGCCAAAGACTCAAGTTTTACCAAAGCATCCCCATTTTGGATGATTTTTTGTGCTCGGCTTACGCCATTTGGGTAGTTGCTGGCAAGTCCTGCAGTATATATCGCAGCACCTGCGTTCAATGCAATCATATCACGCGCTTTGAGCACTGCGCGGTCATGTGTCTCTACGCCTGACAAAGCAGCACGTATTAGCTCAAGGCTTTGTGCTGGTGAGTCAACATCAAGCCCAATAAGAGTTTGTGATTCAATACCCGCATCTTCTGGCATCATGTCGTAGACGGAGATTTCACCATCTTTTAATTCAGCCACCGTTGTCGAGGTTGCAAGGCTGATTTCATCCAAACCATCTTTTGCACCGACGACCATCACATGTCGCGCACCAAGATTTTTCATTACTTTGGCGATCGGCTCACATAACTGCGCGGTAAAGACACCAATCACCAAATTGGGCGTACCAGCAGGGTTGGTGAGTGGACCCAAAATATTAAAAATCGTTCTAGATTTTAGCTCACGTCGTACCGGATTGGCATAACGCATGGCACTATGGTGGTTTGGCGCAAATAAGAAACCAATGCCTTGCTCTTCGATACAGGCTTGTGCTTGCTCAGGTGTCAGCGATAGACTGATACCGGCTTGCTCAAGTAAATCTGAGCTACCAGACTTGCTTGAAACACCACGGTTACCATGTTTGGCAACTTGCGCACCGGCTGCTGCTGCTACTAACGCTGCTGCTGTAGAGACATTAAATAAGTTGGCACCATCGCCTCCTGTACCAACGATATCGACCATATAGCGACAGTTTTTTGGGGTGATATTGGACGCCAATGCACGCATGGCACTTGCTGAAGCGGTAATTTCATCGATTGATTCACCTTTCATCCGCAGACCGGTCAAGATAGCGCCCATCATGGCATCGCTACATCTGCCTTGCATGATGATTAGCATCACTTGATACATCTCATCAAAGGTCAGATCAATATGCTGAAAAATCCTACCTAATGCGGTGGTCAGTAGCTCATGGATACTGTCATCTGATAGCTGATGAATGTCTTCTGGCGTACGTGTCATATCTGAAAGTACAGTCTGCAAAGGAGCAGTGGTCATCATATTCTCACTTATTATTGTTTTAAATTTTTGTATGATTTTGGCAGTTAGCCTAACTGTGGCAAATCATTGATGTCTATCACCGCCAAATGATGCGCTTGCAAAAAATTATTAAGCAGCTGATAGCCGGCCTCACTTAAAATAGATTCAGGATGAAACTGCACCCCTTCAATAGCAAAGTCGCGGTGACGAATACCCATGATTTCCTCCATACTACCATCGCTATGTTGTGTCCAAGCAGTGACCTCAAAGCCATCCGGCAAGCTTGATTTGTCAATGACCAGTGAATGATAGCGGGTAAACTGTGCAGGATTGGGTAAATTTACAAACACGCCTTGTCCATTATGGTAAATGGCGGATAAGCGTCCGTGCATCACTTCACATGCTTTAACTATGTTACCGCCAAACGCCTGCCCAATAGCTTGATGACCCAAGCAGATACCCAATATCGGTATCATACCTTTAAAAGTATCAATCAATTCAAGTGAGATGCCAGCGCTGTCAGGGGTGCAAGGACCAGGACCGATAACGATGGCGTCAGGCGCAAGCGCTTCTATTTGCTCGATGGTAATTTCATCATTACGACAGACGGTGATGTGCTGCTGCAATTCACCGAAGTACTGTACAATATTGTACGTAAAGCTGTCGTAATTATCGATCATCAGAATCATTAGGGCGTCAACTTGTTGAGATGCTTGCTTGTCATGTTTATTCGTATGTTTTTAAAAGGGTGTGTTGCTGTTAAAATTGACAGTTTTTATGACATCGTTATCTTAACACTATTTTGCAGTCTATCAAATGCGGCGCATCTATACGCTAAGTTGTAATACATGAAGCATTTTAGTCATCGATAAAAGATGACAGCATATAGTCAATCTTAAATAAAATGAGATATAATTAAAATATCTCAAAAACGCTACAGTACTGCTGGTATAAATTTTTTGCAGCCTCTGTCTGCGTAGGCACAGCAAGCAAGAAAAATGAATATCAGCAGTACTTGATGTATCGATATTACTTTTCTCTGACTATATATTTTAAACGGCCTGTCCCATAAGCTACATTTTGCGCTATTAAAGTGCATCTGCACACAATAATACCCTATATATCGCACTGATATGGTGCTGTAACTGTCGTATTAAGTGTGTGTATTTTGCAATCAAGGACGGCATTCAAAGTTTTCTGACTTTAAAAGTATGAAATTTATCACATTAAGTAATTGTAATTATTATTGATAATTTAAATATTTCACTGTTGGCGGTGCTGATATTGGGATAAATTGGCATAGTATTTGCTGCCATATAGTGTCTTATACTATATGAGTGTCTTGCGCTGTCCAGTGGTATAATATATTTATGAATAAGCGTCTGAAGAGTGCAACATTGTTAGCGAGATATTGCTAAAATAGCAATTGCATTTGTCTGATTGATAAAAATGTGTCATTAATAATAAAGATGGATACTGACTGTTAGTATGAATAACGAGTAAACATCGTCATCTTTAACCTCAGTATGGTTCAGCATTATAAAGCCACTACCATAATTTCAGTACCATGATAATCACAAGGGAAACTATTTATGTCGAATAAACTACTTGATCTGATCAAATCATCCAATGCCAAATGGGTCGATTTCCGCTTTACTGATACCCGTGGTAAAGAGCAACATATGAGCTTTCCAGCTCATAGTGTCGATGAAGAATCGATGGAAGATGGCAAAATGTTTGATGGCTCATCGATTGCTGGTTGGAAAGGGATTGAAGCATCAGACATGATTTTGCGTCCTGATCCTGATACGGCGTTTATCGACCCGTTCTTTGATGCGGTTACGGTTGTCGTAACTTGTGACATCATTGAGCCATCAACCCTACAAGGTTATGACCGTGACCCGCGCTCTATCGCCCGCCGCGCTGAAGAGTATTTAAAGTCTACTGGTATTGGTGACACGGCCTATTTTGGTCCTGAGCCTGAATTCTTTGTATTTGATGAAGTAAAATGGTCTGTGGGCATGTCTGGTGTCAGTCATGAAATCGTCGCTGAAGAAGCCGCTTGGTCAAGCGGCAAAGACTATGAATGGGGCAATATGGGTCATCGCCCACGTGTCAAAGGCGGTTATGTACCAGTACCACCTGTTGATAGCTCACAAGATATGCGTACCGTCATGTGCGATCGCATCGAAGATATGATTGGTGAAGGCTGTATCGAAGTCCATCATCATGAAGTTGCGCCTTGTCAGTTAGAGATTGGTGTTGCCTTCAATACACTCGTACGCAAAGCAGATGAAGTACAAAAACTAAAATATGCCGTACATAACGTGGCACATCAGTTCGGCAAAACCGCAACCTTTATGCCAAAGCCTATCGTTGGTGATAATGGTTCTGGTATGCACGTGCATATTTCAATCTCAAAAGATGGCGTCAATACTTTCTCTGGCGATGAATATGCAGGCTTGTCTGAAACGGCATTGTATTTTGTTGGTGGTATCATTAAACACGCTCGTGCGCTTAATGCGATTACCAATCCATCGACCAACAGCTACAAGCGCCTTGTGCCTCATTATGAAGCGCCTATCAAGCTTGCATACTCAGCATCTAACCGCTCAGCATCTATCCGTGTTCCACACGTCAGTAGCCCAAAAGCGGTACGTATTGAAGCGAGATTCCCTGATCCAGCAGCCAACCCATACCTAGCGTTTGCAGCACTGTTGATGGCGGGTCTTGACGGTATTCAGAACAAAATGCATCCAGGTGAAGCTGCTGACAAAAACTTGTATGACTTGCCGCCAGAAGAAGAGGCATTGATTCCAACAGTTGCTGAAAACTTAGAAGTGGCACTACAAGCCTTAAAAGATGATCATGAATTCTTATTGAAAGGCGATGTATTTACCAAAGATATGTTAGAGGCTTATATTGCTCTAAAACAAGAAGAAGTACAGCGCGTTAATATCACGGTACATCCAGTTGAGTTTGACTTGTATTACAGCTGCTAATTTATTGTTAAACATTTAAAAGTTCAATAAAAAACCAGTTAAGTGAACCTTAGCTGGTTTTTTTGCACTTGAATGATTGTATTGACTTAACTGACAAAATTTCTGTGCAGACGATACTGCTTTAATATGAAAAGTACCGCATAATATAGTCAGGGAAAAGCAATATCGATACATCAAGTACTGCTGATATTAATTTTTCTTGCTTGCTGTGCCTACGCAGACAGAGGCTGCAAAAAATTTATACCAGCAGCACTGTAGCGTTTTTGAGATATTTTAACTATAGTTTCATCTGTGTATCAATAAAAATACTTATTAGGCTGACTGACTATGACTTCATTATTAAAAAATAACCTTTTGAATAAAAGTATGAATATAAGCCTGCTAACAGGACTTGTAATGATTATAACCAGTCTCTACGCGCCGATAACGAATGCTGCACCTATTTATAAAGTCATTGATGAAAAAACGGGTCAAGTCACCTTTACTGATCGTCCGCAGAACTATGAGCATAAAGCGGGCACGCAAATTAGTGAAACGTCTGTTATGACGAATACTCACTCTACGTCCAATAGTGCTAATAATAGCACCGCAGTAAATAGCAATCCTGCGCCTCCTCAGCAAATGCTCACCAGTAATGCCACACCACCAGCGCTAGAAAATGCATCGAGCACTATCCAATCATCACGCGTCAGTTATCAATTAACGATGATTGAGCCAAGTGAAGAACGTGCTTATCGTCGTCCGGCGCAAAGTATCGTTATTACTCTGCAAATCAAACCTGCATTACAAGCAGGCGATAGCGTGAGTATTACGCTTGATGGTAATGAGGTAGCTCAGGGATTGAATGCTTCGATTTCTACCGTTGATATTTTGCCAGGTTCTCATGTTATCAATGCGGTGGTCAAAAACGCGAAAGGGCAGGCATTAAAGCAAATCTCACGAACTGTTTATGTGATTCAAAATACGCAGACGCTACAAAATAATAAGAAAATCGCTCAGCAGCTTTTGGCTTATCAGCGCTTGCCTTGGCATCAAAAGGTGTTATTGAAATTGCGCCAAGATGGTAAACAACCCAACATGCAAACCTTTAATAAACCACAAGCTGATAAACCAATGACCCTTGAGCAACCAGCTATTAAGTAGTCTATGATACATAATGTTGAAAAAATAAAGGCAATCACTGACATCAGCGATTGCCTTTATTTATAACGATATTTTTCTATAGGATTGACTGAAGCTTATTTGGTTAACTCAATCGTACCATTGGCAGTGACTGAGATGGTGCTGTTACCAGATTCAAAATTTTGGCTAGGTACCGACGCATCAGCCGCTTCAGATTTCATACTCATCGCATTGTACATCGGGCGCGGATAGTTGCTGCCTATATTTAGATTGACATTGACGACACGATAGCTGCGCGCATCCCACGCACGAGTCATATTTTTAGCTTGCTGCTGAAAGGCGCGTGAAGCATCGGTCATCAGTTTTTGCTCTAGCGCATTCTTTTTGATATCTGAGACACCAAAGCTGAGATTTTCCATGACCAAGTTTTCTTGCAAATCGGCAATCAGTTGACTGGTTGCGGTAAAATCGGTACTTTTTAGGTCTATATTTGCCTGTCCTGTCCAGCCGATAATTTTATTGTTTTTATCATAACGTGGATAAGTACGTTGTTGACCCGTGCTTACCGTGACAGTCGGATAGCGTTTAGCGATTTTCAATGCATTATTAATCGAAGTGTTTAGGGTGATTGCCAAAGCTTTTGCATCGGTTGCCTGCGCTTTTTTGTATAAGCTGGCAGTGACCTCATCGTTTTGAACCTCTTCTTTTACTTCTGCCTGAAAAGTAAGCTGATCATAGCCGGTTGGCGCTGCATGGGCACTCCCCATCATCGCCGTCAATAAAAACGCCGTACCAGTGGTGATAGCGACCTTGCTAGTTAGGATGTTGTCCATCATATTCTCCTGAATAATATAAATAGAGTTGAAGCCGTTAATTGAAAAACCATAAAGACGCATTTTATTTATTTGGCACTACTTATGGCACTATTTATGGCACTTAACTGTCTTATCTAAAATAACAAAATTTGAATGTGTTGATGTGATAATTTTGTCATTTAAGTTACGGGCGGGATCAAAAGGTTTTTATCTTATAAAGCAATCTGTTTGACGATTGGGGTTGTAATAAGCAGAAATTCTTGTATAATCTGCAACTGGTGGCTCCGTTGGTAGCCTCGCAACATTGTTCTATGAATCCCGCCAGGACCGGAAGGTAGCAACGGTAATAGTTATGATGTGTGCCGAGGATGTGCTGATGGAGTCGCTTTTTTTTGCCTAAAATTTGATAGCGGTTTTTGTAAATCGCTGAAAATGCTCGTTTGAGATATTAAGTCCTTCATTGTAAAGGGCTTTTTTTTACCTAGCTTTTGTCTTATTCTAAAGTTTAAGTAAGCGATATAAGTTAAAATATAATGCAGTAATTTTTATGAATAATAAGATTAAGACTAAATATTTATTCAGCTGATACTGGTTTTGCACTCTTTGAGACCAGCATTTAGCACGAGTATAATTATTTATCGAGACAGCAAGGTAGTCGTCAAATAGATTATAATGGTTACTGGCAAGGACTGAGCACATTGCATACGGTGATGTTACACGATACGATAGTCAGTCAAGATGAAAATGATGGCTTAATGCTATTTCCATTATTATTTTTAGCACTGTTGCGGGTATCACAAAACAGTAAACCCATTTAAGATAAGTAGGATAGTAGAGTCGCATGAGTGATATTCAAGACCCGCTGGTTCTATTGCAGCAGCGTATGCAGCAGCGTCAGATTTTAGCGATGATGGGTATCAAGCAATGGGTGCAGCCAAGTTCTGAGACCATTAACATCACAGATATTGCGGCGCCTACTACAAATCCTCACGGCATCACTCAGTCTATTTCTTCTGCGGCTAGCCCTAAACAACCAAACACTGAGCAGCCAAACACTGAGCAGGCAAGCATTAACGTTGCGAGCATTGAGTCTCCAGAGTCTATAGCAAGCTTGCATAACGGTAGCTATGATTATCATGATGCTGCCATGCATGTTAATGACGTCCAAGATGCGAGCTCAAATGCATTCAATGAACAAAGTCCAGTTACTTATAGTTTTGATAGCAACACTCCTGATGCCGCTATCAGCTTGCTCGTCGATACAGTGGTACAGCAAACGGTTGCACCAATTGAGCAGATGTATTCTAGCGACAGCTATCATGGGAATCCGCTTCATGACAGTACCCTTAAAGTAGCGCCGTTCGACTTGCAAGGTGGTCGCTACGGTAACTGGGTAATATTGGTTGATATCCAATCCCTCAATAATGACAGCCAAAAGCTATGGCAAAATATCACGCAGGCGCTTTCAATCTCTTGTGAGACGACCTCATTCCCTATCTGTGAGGGTATGGATATTGCTGAGCTTGCCAATGCCAGCTTTGCTGGATACATCTTTAAAATTGGTCGAAGTGAAGAGATACGAGTTGCGTCATTAACACCATTGCCTGAAGGCCTTGAGCATCCTACTCTGACTACTGTGCCCACGCTAGATGAGATGCTTGCTGATAGCAGCTTAAAGCGCAGGCTTTGGGAGATGCTCTCTAGCTCGGCTGATTAACAACAAAGGTTTTGATCGTTTTTTATAAGTAATACAGTCGTTAGCAACTCAAATAAAAAATGTCAGAAATATTTTAATGATTAAGTTTTCAATCCCAACTAACAACTAACAACTAACAACTAACAACTAACAACTAACAACGATGATTTCATCATATTTAGGATAATGATTATGACGACTACAGCTGCTCCTAACCGTACCCCTAACTTTTCAGCGGGTCCTGCTACGATACCGACCGCTGTATTATCACGTGCTCAAGAAGAGCTGCTCGACTGGCAAGGACGCGGCGTATCGGTGATGGAAATCAGCCATCGTAGTAAAGAGTACATCGCGATTACTGATAAAGCTGAAGCCAAACTGCGCTCGTTGATGGATATTCCAGACAATTATAAAGTGTTGTTTTTGCAAGGCGGCGCCAGCTTACAGTTTTCAGCCATTCCATTAAATCTGTTAAATGGTGGACGCGGTGACTATCTCACTACTGGCGCTTGGTCAGGTAAAGCGATCAAAGAGGCAGAGCGTTATGCCAAGCTTGGTCTTGGTGAAGTTAATCTGGTTGCCACAGGCAAAGACAGTAATTTCACTGACGTGCCAGCCCAAAGTGACTGGAATGTGAGCGAAGATGCGGCGTATTTTCACTACTGCGCCAATGAGACCATTCATGGTTTGCAAGTATTTGAGCCACCAAAAGTAGATGCACCTATTATTGTCGATATGTCTTCTTGCATCTTGTCGCAGCCGATTGATGTGTCTAAGTTTGGGATGATTTACGCCGGTGCGCAAAAAAACATCGGTCCAGCAGGTTTAGTGATTGTCATTATTCGTGAAGACTTGTTAGGGCAGGCAAGTGAGTGGTGCCCGCTACTCATGAACTATGAGCACCAAGCCGAAAAAGAGTCTATGTCAAACACGCCAGCGACATATTCTTGGTACTTGGCAGGGCTGGTCTTTGATTGGTTAGAAGAGCAGGGCGGCGTTGCTGCGATTGGTAAAATCAATCAACAAAAAGCGGATTTGCTCTATAAAACGATTGATGACAGCAGTTTTTATAATAATCCAGTTGCCCTTAAATATCGCTCTATCATGAATGTGCCGTTTACTTTGGCTGATAGTAGCCTTGATAAGGTGTTTTTAGAAGAGTCAGAAGCAGCAGGCTTACTGCATTTAAAAGGTCACCGTGATGTGGGCGGTATGCGTGCCAGTATTTACAATGCGGTGTCGTTAGAATGGGTGCAGCTGTTGGTCGACTTTATGATAGCGTTTGAAAAAAAGTACGCTTAAGTCAGTACCGTTTTTGGAAAAAAGACGCAACTTTTATAAGCTGCGTCTTTTTTTTATGAACATTAATACTCGTTTTGGGTGAATAATGCGTCATGTAGCATTCTTAACGCTGCAAATCATTAGGTTAAAAAATCTAAGTTTGTTATGATAAAATTTTGCGGTACTGACGGTTATCAATTATATTGCAGCACTTAAGTAAATTCTCATCATATCCATTGGGCTAACACAGGGGTTTGTTATAACTTTATTATGATAAACAATACCATGCTAAAAACCGTCCTATTAGTGGCACTGGTGAGCTGGATACCAGTCAGTATCGCGGTGCCGATTACCACGACAGCACTTGGTCATAATAGTCCTACTGAGTATATTGACGCGCCCTTTATGCCCTACGCCAATCCAAAGGCGCCGACAGGTGGCACGTTATCGCTTGATGCGCGAGGCACCTTTAATGCGGCCAATAAATGGATGACCACTGGTGTGGCAATGGCCGGCACCGACTATCTATATGATACCTTGATGACTGGCTCATTAAATGAAGCCTTTACCATGTATCCGCAGCTGGCAAGTAAAGTCACTTATGACCCTGATGACACCCGTTGGATTATTTATCATATCAATCCTGCCGCGCGCTTTTGGGATGGCACGCCGGTGACCAGTAGTGACGTCAAAGCCACTTATGAGGCAATATTAAATAAAGGACCGATGTATATTCGCAGCTATTTGGGTGACATCAAAGACATTCAAATTATTGATAAGCAACGCGTGAAGTTTGTCTTTGCCTCTGATGACAATAAAGAGATTTTATTGACAGTCGGGCAGTTTCCTATCTTCGCTAAGTCTTCTATCGATGCTGATTTTGAAAAAATTAGCTTAACGCCATTGATGGGTAGTGGTCCTTATAAGCTTGGACGCGTTGATGCCGGTCGTTCAGTCAGCTACGTGCGTGACCCCAATTATTGGGGTCGTGATTTGATGGTGAATCGCGGTCGTTATAATTTTGATATGATCAAATTCGTCTATTATCAAAGTGATGAAATTGCCTTTGAAGGGTTTAAATCTGGTCAATATCGCTTTCGCCCTGAAAATAAAGCCTCTAATTGGGCAACGGGTTATAATTTCCCTGCTGTCAAAGCCGGTCTTATTAATAAAGAAACCATAAGTAGTGAAAATCCAGTGCCGATGCAAGCGTTGGTCATGAATATGCGCCGGCCGATCTTTCAAGATATTCGCGTTCGTCAAGCACTCAGTAAGGCTTACGACTTTGAATGGATGAATAAAACCTTATTTCATGGGCAGTATGAGCGCTTGCAAAGTTTTTTTCATGGCTCAGAGCTTGCTGCGACTGACAAACCATCTACTGAAGAGATGAAAGTGCTGACACCTTTATTATCTAAGCTTGAGCCAATTCAACGTCAAGCCGTATTAATGGAGTGGCAATTGCCAACCAGCGACGGTAGTGGTTTTAACCGTGAAGGCTTGTTAGAGGCGCGGCAGCTGTTGTTAGATGCTGGGTTCTATTATAACGATATGAAATTATACCAGCCTGATGGCAAGCTTGCTCGGATTGAGATGTTAATGACAGGCGAAACCATGGGTCGAGTGCTACTGCCTTATATTCGTAATTTAAAGCGGCTAGGGTTTGATGTGACCTTGCGTCAAGTCGATGGACCACAATATTATGAGCGTGTGCGTCGTTTTGACTATGATATGGTTGTCGATGTATTCGCTCAAAGTTTATCACCAGGTGCTGAACAAGCGGCATTTTGGGGCAGTGCAGCTGCTGATGAGCCAGGCAATAATAATACGATTGGTATTAAAAACCCCGTGATAGACAGGGTCATAGAGCAGCTAGGTAATGCGAAAAATCGCGACGAGATTGTTTTATATACTCAGGTATTAGATCGTTTATTACGTGCCGGTCATTATGTCGTACCGCTATATGGCAAGTCTGCTACCAATGTCGCCTACTGGAATCAATACCGGCATACTGAAAAACTGCCGGCTAATGCCATTGGTATTGATTATTGGTGGACAGATAAAGCCGCAGAAGTACGCGTTAACCAGTATTTAAAACAATAAGTGATAGTAATGTTCGATCTAATAAATTTAGCAATAAAAACAACGACTGGTAAGGATTTAATATGAGTATTCATATTCACCCGATTAAAGCATTTAATGACAATTATATTTGGACATTAATTAATGACAGTAACAAACAGGCGATCGTCATTGACCCAGGTCAAGCGGCACCAGTCGTTGCTTATTTAGAAGAAAATGGCTTAGAGCTGACGTCTATCTGGACGACTCATCATCATCATGACCATATCGGCGGCGTCGCAGAGTTACAAGAGTCTTATCCGATGACGCATTTGGTCGCGCATACTGAACATAACGTCGATGAAGATCAAGCAATTAAAGATGGCAGTACAGTAAGCGCGTGGGGCTGCTCGGCACAAGTATGGGATGTGTCTGGTCATACTGCCAGTCACATGGCTTATATATTAGATATCGATGGGCGTAAGCATTGCTTCTGTGGCGATACCTTATTTAGTGCCGGTTGCGGACGGGTGTTTACTGGGACGATTGAGCAGTTGCATGACAGCTTTAAGCGTCTGAATGGACTGCCAGCTGACACGCTGCTATATCCTGCACACGAATACACTGCCAGTAATCTGCGCTTTGGTCTGTCCATCGAACCTGCCAATGAAGCGATGCAGCAAGCATTGGCGCAAGCAGAAGACAAAACCGCACAAGGTATTCCGACGTTACCCGTCACCTTAGAGCATGAGCGCGCGATAAATGTATTTTTACGGACGCAAGAGCCGAGCGTGATTGCAGGCGTGAAGTCTAACGTGACTATCGATGATGATAAGTCGTTGACCGTATTTGCGGCGCTACGTGAGCTTAAAAATAACTTTTAAATGCTATAGTTAATCCACTTTTAAAAGGGTACAGAACTACTGTGGTTGATTATTCACAGCCTCTGTCTGCATTGGCACAGCAAGCAAGAAAAATTAACCACAGTAGTGATTGATAACATTTGTATCTCTTTTATTTAGGACCGACTATAACGTATGTGCTGGTAAATAGTAGCTGATCATTTTCTCTGTTGTTATGTTCTTTATCTTAGGAAGCCGCCATTATGGGTCGTTATATCTTAAAAAGGTTGTTATTGATATTACCGACGCTATTTTTGATATTGCTGGCGAATTTTGTCATTGTACAAGCAGCGCCCGGTGGTCCTGTTGAGCAGCAACTCGCCATGATTGAGCAAGGTGCAAAAGACAATGCCTTGGGCGGTAATATTGGCGCGGGTAGTGCCGGTAATAATAGTACCTATCAAGGCACGCGTGGCCTATCAGAAGAGATGGTGGCGGCGATTAATGCGCAATACGGCTTTGATAAATCGGCACCTGAGCGCTTTTGGCTGATGCTCAAGAACTATGCACAGTTAGACTTTGGTGAATCGTTTTTTAAAGGTCAGTCGGTCACTGATTTGATTATAGAAAAGCTTCCAGTGTCCATCTCGCTTGGGCTATGGAGTACGCTGCTGATTTATATGATAGCGATTCCACTTGGGGTCTATAAAGCCATGCATCACGGCTCGGGGATTGATAAAGTCACAGCCATGCTGCTTGCTATCGGCCATGCAATCCCTGTATTCGTGTTTGCTGTCATATTATTGGTGTTTTTTGCAGGTGGCAGCTACTGGAATATTTTTCCACTGCAAGGGTTGACCTCAGAGAACTTCGATCAATTAAGCGCACTGGGTAAAGTTAAAGATTATTTTTGGCATCTGGCACTGCCACTATTGGCAAGCACCGTTGGTGGTTTTGCTGGGTTGACGTATCTGACCAAGTTCAGCTTTTTAGAAGAGCTCGGTAAGCAATACGTGCTTACCGCTCGCGCCAAAGGATTGGGTGAGCGTCAAGTGCTATACGGACACGTGTTTCGTAATGCGATGCTGATTATCATCGCCGGTATTCCAGCGGCAATCGTTGGGATTTTCTTTGCTGGAAACTTTCTTATTGAGATTATCTTTAAGCTTGATGGTTTGGGATTATTAGGTTTCGAAGCCATTCAGCAGCGTGATTATCCCGTGATATTTGGCACGCTGTTTATTTTTACCTTGGTGGGACTGTTATTACAATTAATCAGTGATTTAAGTTATCACTTAATTGATCCGCGTATTGATTTTGAGGGGCGCTAATGTCAAGTCATTCATTACCTTCAACGCCCTTAAACACATCTGCTATTTCGATAGAAAAAAAACGTCGCCTAAATCCTATCTGGCAGGCGCGGCTTAATCGCTTTCGTCAAAATCGTCTTGGCGTCATATCGCTGTTTGTTTTTGCGCTGATATTTGTTATTTGTATGGCAGCCAATGTGATTGCCAATGACAAGCCGCTGCTGGTGCAGTATCAAGGGGATTATTACTTTCCAGTATTAAAGGCTTATCCCGAAACGACTTTTGGCGGTGTGTTCGAGACTGAAACCAATTACAAAGACCCTGCGGTACAAACGCTGATTAATGATCAGGGCTATTATGTGATGCCGCCCATTCCGTTCGCTGACCAAACGCCAAACGTTGAGCTGGGCATTCCCTATCCGGCGGCACCCAACAGTCAAAACTGGCTTGGCACCGATGATATGGGCCGTGATGTATTGGCGCGCATACTTTACGGCATGCGAGTGTCATTATTATTTGGTCTGGCATTGACACTAGCGGGTGCATTGATTGGTGTTATCGTTGGTGCGATACAAGGCTATTACGGTGGTTGGGTCGATCTGACAGGGCAGCGCTTTATGGAAGTGTGGGGCGGTATGCCGCAGCTGTTTATGATTATTATTTTGGTCAGCTTATTTAGTCCTAGTATCACCATGTTATTTGCCATGATGCTGTTATTCGGCTGGATGGGTTTGGTCGGTTTGGTACGTGCAGAGTTTTTGCGTGCGCGTAACTTTGATTATGTCCGTGCGGCGCGTAATCTGGGTGTTTCGGACAGTCAAATTATGCTTAGGCATATCTTGCCCAATGCGTTAGCCTCAAGCTTATCGCAGTTGCCATTTATTTTAACGGCCAATATTATTGCGTTAACAGCGCTAGACTTTCTGGGTTATGGCTTACCACCTGGGTCGCCGTCACTTGGTGAGCTGATGGTACAAGGGAAAAATAATCTCGATGCGCCTTGGTTGGCATTATCTGGATTCTTTAGCTTAACCTTTATTTTATCATTACTCATCTTCGTTGGCGAAGCACTACGTGATGCCTTTGATCCGAGGCGCTCTTAATATGACAACTGATAGTATGATAACAACTAATACGACAACTGCTACTGAGAAAAATAACTTTTCAGGCGAAAACTATAGTAATGAACAAAATAAGCTCATGCTAGTAGTAGATAAACTTAGCATCGTCACTGATGCAAGTGTTGTTCTAGTCGATAAACTATCTTATGAGCTGCGGCAAGGACAAACTTTGGCCATCGTTGGTGAGTCAGGCTCTGGTAAATCAATTGCAAGTCTTGCGCTATTAGGCTTGCTCCCAGATAGCTTGATCGTTACTGGTAAAGTGCAGTTAGCAGATACATCACGAATGACTACATTACCGATAGCCAATGATAGAACACGTAATGCAGCTCTACGCGCGGTGCGTGGGCAGCGTATCGGCATGGTGTTCCAAGAGCCGATGACGGCGCTCAATCCATTGCATACCGTTGCCAAACAAATCGCAGAATCTCTTCGTCTAAGCGGTGTACCCAAAAAACAATGGCAAAGTCAAACAATTGACTTACTAAATGATGTCAATATCACTGATCCTGCTGATAAGTTGAATCGCTATCCACATGAGCTATCGGGTGGTCAGCGTCAGCGGGTGATGATTGCCATGGCATTAGCGCAGCAGCCTGATATTTTAATCGCTGATGAGCCGACCACTGCGCTTGATGTGACTTTGCAACATGAGATTCTCGCTCTATTAGATGATCTTAAACGTCAGCATAATATGGCGATGATATTGATTAGCCATGACCTCAATCTGGTCAGGCGCTACAGTGATGAAGTCATCGTTATGTACCAAGGACGGACGATTGAGCAAGGGCAAACTGCAGCGGTATTTGGTCAGCCTAAAGCCGAATATACGCGCTCGCTTATCAAACAAGACTTTGGGCAAGCGCTCAACTTCTCTGATGACAAGCAAAGTCAGCAATCAACTGTATTGCAAGTAAATAACCTACAAGTACAGTTCCCGATTGAAAAAAGTCTGTTTGGCGGTACCAAACGTTGGTTCGAGGCGGTAAAAGATGTCGATATGAGCTTACAGAAAGGGCAAGCATTAGGCATCATTGGTGAGTCAGGCTCTGGCAAAACGACGATTGCGCTTGCGTTAAGTCAATTACTCAGCAATCAGGCGCGTGTCAGTGGTCAGATAAGGGTGAATGATCAAGATATTGCCGCGTTATCAAAACGTGATTTGCGCACCTTCCGCTCGCAGATTCAGCTGGTGTTTCAAGACCCTTTTGCCAGTATTAACCCTCGTATGACCGTATTACAGATAGTCGAAGAAGGGCTATTAGTGCAGGGCGTTGATAAGGCCGCACGTCAGCAGGCGGTAATGGAGAGTCTCGCTACTGTGCATTTACCGTTAGAGTTTGCGCAGCGTTATCCGCATGAGCTATCGGGCGGTCAGCGTCAGCGGGTGGCTCTGGCTCGCGCCCTTATCATGCGGCCAAGTCTCTTGATATTGGATGAGCCGACGTCTGCGCTCGATAGCACCACACAGGTAACTGTGATTAATTTACTACGGGAGATTCAGGAAAAATTGCAAATCAGCTACGTGTGTATCAGCCATGACTTAAAAGTAGTCCGTGCTTTGTGTCAGCATCTCATCGTGCTCAAAGATGGTGTGTGTGTGGAATCTGGACGTACCGAAGATGTTTTCAATAACCCACAGCATCCGTATGCGAAGCAGCTATTGCAGATGAGTATGATATAGCCTAAGTAAATGATGTTAAATACTCAGAACATAGCAGTTCATAATAATCGCGACAACCTAAAAATGGCGGTGGTACAATAAGTTTCGACAGTAGTTTACTTTATATAGAAGTTGATACTTTATATTATTCAAATAGTATGTTAGTCGGTGAGTTACAACGGTCATTATTGCCATTAAAAGTATCATTAAAAAAGGATTTTTGTGCCCATGAAAAAACAAAACAGTATTGCCAAATTGGTAAGTAGCAAATTAGTTAGCACCGATGGATTACAGCATGCAGGCTATGTAGCTGTTGCCAAGACTCGTGCTAAAGTACTAAAAGCTGTTGCTTATGTTATTCCAATTAGAAGACCGATGTTATTTGTCGGCGAGAGCTCTTGTGATGAGCTATGCGACATGCTCATTAATGAAGGTAGCACCAATGTCTTTATCGTGACTGATGCAGTACTAAATAAGCTCGGCATACCAGCCAAAGTCACTGATTATCTAGATAGTAAAAATATCAGCTATAAAGTCTATGACGGTATTACGCCAGACCCTACTTTTAAAGTAGTTGAAGAAGGACTACGTATATCCGTTGATGCTAAATGCGACTCGATTATTGCCATCGGTGGTGGTTCGGTCATTGATGCCGCTAAAATGATTGCCATGTCACAGGGCAATCATTGTAAGCCGCAGCAGCTTATAGGCATTCTTAAAGCACGAAAGCCTTCTGTGCCGTTGTACTGTGTCCCTACCACTGCTGGCACTGGCTCAGAGGCGACACTTGGTGCGGTTGTATCAGACGATAAAACCCATCAAAAAGCGCTGTCTATCGACCCAAGAATGGTGCCATTAGCCGCCGCTATAGACCCTGTTATCATGAAAGGGATGCCGGCTCATATCACAGCGGATACGGGTATCGATGTGTTGACCCATGCGTTAGAAGCTTGGATGAGTGCCAACGCTAGCGTAGAGACCGATTATTATGCTGCCTCTGCGGTGAAATCAGTTATGCAGAATCTGCCAATAGTATATAAAGACGGTGGCAATCTAAAAGCCAGAGAAGCAATGGGTATTGCGGCTCACTACGGCGGTATCGCCTTTAACAAAGCGGGTCTTGGTTATGTCCATGCTATCGCTCATCAGCTCGGCGCGTATTATAGTATTCCTCATGGTCGCGCCAATGCCATCGTGTTACCTTATGTACTTGATGTCAATCGTCAAGCGAGCAGAAAGAGACTGGCGGAGCTGGCTAGAAAAACGGGTATGGTTAAGGATGGTCAAGCGGGCAAGAGTAATGCTGTGATTGCAGATCATCTTATCGCTCAAGTTCGTGAATTGATCGCCACTTTAAATATCGATCCAACGGTGAAAGATATGAAAACCACCGACTTTGATAGCATTGCTAAAGCCGCAGCAAAAGAAGTCAGTGATACCTATGCAGTGCCAACATATTTGTCTGCGTCTGAGATAAAAGACATCTTGATGAAAATTAAGCAGGCAAGTGAAGATGCTGCCGGCACTGATGCTAAGAGCGATAAAGTTGCGTAGATGATTTGCTAAATGAATATAGTCCGTTCAAAATAAAAGCGATACGATGATAATAACGTGCTATTGACTATGATTTTTCTTGCTTGCTGTTCGCAGGCGTGACAGAGGCTGCCAAAAATTTATAGCCAACAGCACTGTATCGTTTTTAGAATGAATCGACTATAACCTAGTGATGATTGAATAAAAAGCTTATTGCCGAAAGGTAATAAGCCTTTTTTATGACCGTTAATTCAATATGGTGTATATAAACAACACTTTAGGAATATTTCTGTGACACCTAAGGGTTACGATTATTACATGATATTACCCTTAGGAGCCTTTCATGACACACCGATTATTAGTGAATTATAAATTACCAGCTAAAGTCGTGGGCATGGCGATAGTAGCGAGCAGTGCCTTTTATGTTGGTTGTGCCTCTACTGAAAATACGCCTACTGTCAAAGACATTTCCGTTAGCAATCCTTATGCGCCTACTGATCCCAACCTAGCAGTAGCGACTATCGCTGGTGGTTGCTTTTGGTGTGTCGAGGCAGGTTATGAAAAGATTCCTGGCGTGGTAGAGGTGGTATCAGGTTATACAGGTGGCGAATCTAAAAACCCAACTTATAAACAAGTATCAGCAGGTGGTACGGGTCATACGGAAGCGGCTCAAGTGTATTATGATCCGACCAAGATTACCTACAATGGTATCGTTCAAGCGCTATGGCGGATTGCTGATCCTACCGATGATAAAGGTCAGTTTGTAGATAGAGGCACTCAGTATCGTCCGGCTATTTTTTACAACAACGAGCAAGAAAAGCAGATCGCTGAAGCTGCTAAGCAATCGCTACAAGATTCTGGTGTCTATAAAAAACCAGTAGTGATTGAGATTGTGCCCGTCAGCAAATTTTATCCAGCAGAAGAGTATCATCAGGACTATTACAAGAAGAATCCACTACGTTATAAGGCTTACACGTTTAACTCTGGTCGCTACCAGTTCATTGAAAGTGTCTATGGTAAAAAATATGAGTTGGATTTCGACCAATTCAAACCGACTGTAACCAGTGCAAAGTCAGGAATGACAAGTAAGGCTGTAAACGGCAAAACAGGCGCTGGTTTTAATCCAGAGACATTTGTAAAGCCGACACAAGCTGAGCTGAAAAAATCACTAACTGACATTCAATATAAAGTCTCTCAGAAAGATGATACTGAGCGCGCTTTTGATAACGAATACTGGGATAATAAAGAACCTGGACTGTATGTCGATGTGGTATCAGGTGAACCATTATATTCGTCTCGTGATCAATACAAGTCTGGTACAGGTTGGCCGAGCTTTACCCGTCCACTGGATGCTAGCTTGGTCGTAGAAAAGCCAGATCGAGGGATATTTGGCACCCGTACTGAAATTCGCAGTCGTTATGCAGACTCACACGTCGGTCATGTGTTTGACGATGGTCCGGCACCGACGGGCAAACGCTATTGTATGAACTCAGCGGCAATGCGCTTTATTCCACTTGCACAGATGGAATCAGCAGGCTATGGCAATTGGATCAATGACGTAAAATCAGCTGGCTAGGCGTGATTTTTCGTCACTGTTTGACGATCTTCAATTGCTTTTCAGCGCAGTTCAATTATTGAAAAACTTGCATAATTGCCATTAAAAAAGGATACCTAATTAGGTATCCTTTTTTTAAATTTAACGTTTTTAGTCTATTAAAAAGCAGGTTTACGCTTCGGTACAGCATCTAAGAACTCATTGCGCGCTTGATTATCATGTACATACTCACCCAGCATAGCTGTACTACGCGTCGTCGAGTGCTGTTTATTCACACCGCGCATCATCATACACATATGGGCCGCATCCATGACCACAGCCACACCGCGGCAACCCGTCACATCCATAATCGTTTGTGCCACTTGCTCACTCAAATTCTCTTGAATTTGCAAGCGACGAGCGAACATGTCAACGATACGAGCAAATTTAGACAGTCCTAACACTTGACCGTTTGGTAAGTAACCAATGTGTGCAACACCATGAAACGGCAACATATGGTGCTCACATAATGAATAAAATTCAATGTTTTGTACTAACACCAACTCGCGATTGGTCGATGGAAATACCGCGCCATTGACCACCTCATCTAAGCTTTGATGATAGCCTTTGGTCAAATGCGCAAACGCTTTGGCGGCACGTATTGGAGTGTCTTCAAGTCCTGGACGATGCAAGTCCTCACCCGTTGAAGCGATGAGCTGACGATAGGATTCGATGCTTTGTTGGTAATCTGATGTTATTGTTGCGGTATTGCTCATAAGTTTGGCAGCCATCCAAAATGTGGGTGTAGCTTAACGCTAAATCCTCGGTTACAAACAACGGTTGTAAAGGATTTTTATAAAAATTGTGCAAGCTGGGAGGGCTGTGATTATACTTGAAATCTCCTTAACTTCATACTGCTGTGGCTAGTAGTTAACTGTTTTATCTATATTAGATGGTATCATTAAGCGCGATCAGGCATGAATACAGTGTAAGCAAATACAGTTTACGACTGTTTACTTAAATCAATTCGTGTATAATAATTCATCTTTCAATTTGTATGTTCACTCGCTATTTATTAGCCAACTATTAAAAATAATTGATCATTTAAATCACCTAAATTGACTTAAAAGGAAATATTATGCTACTACAAGGACAGCGTTTTGTCGTCACCGGCATCGCCAGCAAACTATCTATCGCCTGGGCAATTGCTGAAGCACTACATCGCGAAGGTGCCTCGTTAATTTTGACTTATCCCAATGACAAAATAAAAAAACGGGTAGATATGGCGGCTGAAGCGTTTGAGGCGGACTTAGTTCTTGAGTGTGACGTGGCATCAGATGAGTCTATTGCTGCTTGTTTTGAGCAAGTCACTGCACATTGGGGCGATGGTATTAATGGTGTGGTACACGCGATTGGATTTGCGCCGATGGATCAGCTTGATGGTGATTTTGTCAATGCGACAACCCGTGAAGGCAGTCATATTGCGCATGATATCTCAAGCTATAGCTTCGTCGCGTTGGCAAAAGCCTCGCGTGAGCTGCTTGCTATGCGCCACGGCTCGATGCTGACGTTGACTTATGAGGGTAGTATTTCAGTATTGCCAAACTATAATGTCATGGGTATGGCAAAGGCGAGTCTTGAAGCCAGTGTTCGCTATCTTGCAACTTCGATGGGTGGTGAGGGTATTCGGGTCAATGCGATTTCTGCCGGTCCTATTCGTACACTTGCGGCAAGTGGCATCAAGTCATTCCGTAAAATGCTCGATATCAGTGAAAAGATTGCACCTCTTCAGCGTAATATCACTCAAGCTGAAGTTGGTAATGCCGCGCTATTTTTATTATCGCCGTGGGCATCAGGCATCACCGGCGAGATTATGTTTGTTGATGCAGGATTTAATACGGTTGCCATTAGTGAGCAGCTCATGATGCTTGATGAGCAAAAATAATTAAAGGGCAATGCTTGGCGATATATAGTGAGTGATAAGGAAGGCAGCCAATCGGCTGTCTTTTTTGGTTATACTATGGGCTTTAGGATTTCAGGCGATTATTTGGTACTGCTTTTGCGCTGGGAGTGCCGTAGGTGCCTTTTTATATGCCAGAGTGGGCTATGGCGCGTTGTTTTTACCCATTACTATTGTTTTGAGTGCAGCATTCGTTTACAACTATGTATCAGACAACCTACCAGAAAAAAGACAACCAAAACAAAAAAAGCACCCATCTGTTTGATGAGCGCTTTTTTATTTTTAAACTTTATTTCAATGAAATCTATGTAGATTATTTGTCGTCGTCTTTATGATCTTCGTGTTCGTGCATGCCCTGCATCATATCGAGAGCTGAGTCATCGGTACGCTGCTGATCTTCTTTGGCCAATCCATCTTGATTGATGTCTTGTCTTGCCATTTTCGTCGTTGAGTCAGTCTTATTGTCGTCTGCCATGAGAGGCTCCTATTTGTTTTTATTAACGTTCTTCACTGGCTAAGTATGTGATACAGCTTATGAGTTGTACAGGGAAGATATGAGCATATTTAGTGACAGTATGTAACTTTGTATCAATCTGACTCATGGTTCTTTAAAATATATTTAAAAGCGCATTATCATTGCTACGTTCGTGGTGGGTTTGTGGGCGTATTTTTTCTTACTATTGCTTAATAATTAAGAAGGTTATAAGCAAAAAATCCAATGTTTAAGTGACTCTTGAACATTGGGTTTTTCATTTACTCGTAGCAATAATGTCTGTATAAAATACTTATCGTTTGCTCTCTTGTAGGCATAAGCAAAAGCATTCGAATCGTTTTTATAAATAGTAAATAATGTCATCTCATTAAATGGAATTGATAACATGGCACAACGGTTAGTAAAAACTATTATTTATCTGCTCCTTGCTGTTATTGCACTACTAGCTGCGCTCATAGCCTTTTACTGGGCACCTGATCGTAGCGTGGCTGAGCTTAAGCAATGGCAACTGCCTAACAGCGAGTTTATCGCTATTCAAGGTATGCAGGCTCATGTAGTGCAATCAGATAAGTGTGATGTTTATCGTAGCAAAGCGTCAATGGATCAAGCGATTAATGCTGGGAAATCACTGCCCGAAGCTGTCGTTTTATTACATGGAACATCCGCAAGTTTGCACACTTGGGAAGGGTGGACGAAAGCGCTAAGTGATGAATATTGTGTCGTCAGTATGGATTTACCGGGTTTTGGTTTGACGGGTCCCTATATAGATGAGACCACAAAGTATAGTAGCGCCAATTACGCTAAATTCGTCGTTCAAGTGCTTGATCGCTTGAATCTAGACCAAGTGACAAAAGCGACAAAAGTGACATTAGCAGGCAACTCTTTAGGTGGCAAAATCGCGTGGCGTACAGCCGCTCTTTATCCTGACCGTGTTGATAAGCTTATCTTAGTTGATGCCGTTGGCTATCCCGCGACGCCCAAACATGTGCCAATTGGTTTTAAGCTGGCAAAGTATCCTGCATTGACGCCTATATTAAGTCATATATTACCTCGAGAGGTGGTTAAAAAAAGCGTGCTTAGTGTTTATGCCGATGATACCAAGGTCGATGAAGCATTGGTTGATCGATATTATGATTTGGCGCTGCGCCAAGGCAATCGCCAAGCATTAAATCGGCGTTTGCAAGAGACTGATAATAACAGTGACCAAGCACAAATTAAGCAACTGGATTTGCCGACCTTAATTATTTGGGGCGCACAAGATGACCTTATTCCCGTTGAGAATGCGACGTTATTTCATCGCGATATTGCCAATAGTCAGCTCAAAATATTTGATGATTTAGGGCATGTGCCGCACGAAGAAGATCCGCTGGCAACGGTTAACGTAGTCAGAGATTTTTTGAAGTAGCCACTCAAGCTTATCGAGCTGACCAGTAACTATAGTCAAAATACTCTAAAAACGCTACGGTGCTGCGGGTATAAATTTTTTGCAGCCTCTGTCTGCATAGGCACAGCAAGCAAGAAAAATTGATACCCGCAGTACATAATGTATCGATATTACTTTTTACTAACTATAACTACTAACTGACTAGGTTTGTCTAATAAGGAACGTATAAGATGCCAACCCTATATATGGTTCAGCTAGGTGGTCGTCCTAAAGGGCGATTGATTGAGCAACATGAGATATTTTTCGGTGTAGCCAATCAGGTTAATGAGTTGATAGTAGATATCAATAACCATTGGCCTGAGGTCAAAAACAAATGGCATATTGATTCGTATCGAGCGATTACGCGAGTTGATAATTATACTATTAGATTGGTGGAATCAAGCCAGCAAGTAGAGAATACCAATGATTTAAAACTATTTTTTATTAATCTCGGCGGCTATCAGCAGGGCAGTTTTGAAGAATTTCATTACAAGCTCCTCATTGTTGCTACCAATCAAGCGGAGGCGATTAGACAAGCAAAGCAGAGTGAATTTTATAAACGGTTTACTTTTAAAGATAAATCATCAGCTTTTAACGCCGCCTCACATATTGATGACAAGTTTGAGGTAGATATAGATGACATTTATAACGTCAACGATCTTATCTCAAATATTAAAATTATTATTGAACCTCTTGCTAGAGCACTTGATGAAGCGATAGATGAGGTAGAAGATAAAGAATACGTAGGGTATTTAAGTATTAAGAATCTTAAAAAATTAGCACTGTGATAATATTGATGGTCGCTTATATATTTGTGCTTTTTCAGATATACAGTCTAATCACTTTATATATAGTTAAAATATCTCAAAAACGCTACAGTGCTGTTGGTATAAATTTTTTGCAGCCTCTGTCTGCATAGGCACAGCAAGCAAGAAAAATTGATACCAGCAGTACTTGATGTATCGATATTACTTTTCTCTGACTATAGCTGATTCATTTTAAAAACGATACAGTGCTACTGGCTATACTTTTTTGTAGCCTCTGTCACGCCTGCGAACAGCAAGCAAGAAAAAAGTATAGCCAATAGCACGTTATTACAATCGTGTCGCTTTTATTTTGAACGGACTATATTTGAGAGATTTCTGGTTATATTATGGATTTGAGAGGGTCTCTAAGCATTAGCGATAGTATAGACCATAGACGAGTAACTTGAATCATAGCCCAATTATCCCCATAATCTAACCACTTCCAAATAATAAATAGCCTAAGTAAATATGCCTGATACTTCAAAAGAAAATCAAGAACACAGCCAGTCTGTACCAGCGAAAAATCTGAACGCCGATACAAAAAACACGCAGAAAGAGAGTGTAGATACTCAACGGGCTATTTCTGTGTCCAATTTACCTGTGCTCGCAAAAGATGAGTATTATCTCAGTCGCTTGGAGCGTGAGCTGGCACGTGCATCATTATCTAAAAAACCGACATTTAAAAATCCTGCTGCTAATAAAAATACCAATACAGATAGCAAACACCATGCTAAAGACAGCAATGATTTGGATAAAAAACGCGCCCAATATGAACAGTTAAAAACGCGCTCACAACAAGCGGTGCAAGCGCGTATAGATAGCATTCCAGATAGGCTGGCAGAGAAGCTGAATCAGGATTTGCCTGTTAGCCAACGTGGTGATGATTTGATTCAGGCCATCATCGATAACCAAGTGATTATCGTCGCTGGTGAGACCGGCTCTGGTAAAACGACTCAATTGCCAAAATTGGCAATGTTAGCAGGGCGTGGTATACGTGGGCAGATAGGGCATACACAGCCGCGAAGATTGGCAGCTCGCAGTGTTGCTAACCGAATTGCGGAAGAGTTAGGTGAGCAACTGGGAAACACTGTCAGCTTTAAAATTCGCTTTAATGAGCAGGGCACGGTACAATCAGTCGTTAAGCTGATGACTGATGGTATTTTGCTGGCTGAATTGGGTCATGATCGCTTTTTGAGTAAATACGATACCATTATTATTGACGAAGCCCATGAGCGTAGCTTAAATATTGACTTCATTATGGGTTATCTTAAAAAACTGCTACCCAAGCGCCCAGATCTAAAAGTTATTATCACCTCTGCAACCCTCGATACCAAACGCTTCAGTGAATATTTCAGCCGCTATGACAATAAGCTAAAACGGCAAGTACCTGCGCCGATTTTCAACGTTGAAGGACGGAGCTTCCCTGTCGAAGTACGTTATCGTCCGTTGACGGATGAGCCAGTAACCAGCTCGGATGATGACAGCTATGACGATTTTGAAGAAAATCTGCCGCGTGCGGTCGTTGCTGCAGTTGAAGAATGTTTTAGCGATGCACAAAATAAAGGTCATGCCGACCAAGCAGATATATTGATATTTGCAGCGACTGAAGCTGAGATACGTGAGCTACAAGAAGTGCTTGAGCGTCATGGACCTAAGCACACCGAAGTATTGCCGTTATTTGCACGGCAGACCTACGAAGAGCAGCAGCGTATCTTTCAGCCTTCAGGTCGTGGTCGACGCATTGTCATCGCCACCAACGTCGCTGAGACGGCATTGACCGTACCCGGTATTCGCTATGTGATTGATTTGGGCTTTGCTCGTATTTCACGCTATTCGTATCGCTCACGTGTACAGCGTCTGCCGATTGAGGCCATCTCGCAAGCGGCAGCCAATCAGCGTAAAGGTCGCTGTGGTCGTGTTGCGCCAGGTGTTTGTATTCGTCTTTATAGCGAAGAGGATTTTACTGGTCGCCCTGAATTTACAGAACCTGAGATTTTACGCACCAATCTGGCTTCAGTTATTTTGCAGATGGCAAATCTGCGCCTAGGAAGCGTCGATGACTTTGAATTTATTGAGCCGCCTGACAGCCGTTTGGTGACTGATGGGCATAAGCTGCTCAATGAGCTTGGTGCGATTGTCGAAAAAGATGAGCAAGCAGTTAGCCATGTAAGTAATAAGTCAAAACGGCAAGGTCTTGATCATTTAAAATTGACTCGTATCGGACAGCAGATGGCACGTATGCCAATCGATCCAAGGCTGGCGCGTATGCTAGTCGCTGGCTCCGACTTTGACTGTATCCGTGAAATGCTGATTGTGGTTGCCGCGCTTGCGGTTCAAGACCCACGCGAGCGTCCCGCAAACAAGCGCACTCAAGCCGATCAAAAGCATGCAGAATTCCGCCAAGATGATTCCGACTTCTTATTTTATCTAAGTTTATGGAAAGCATTGTTTGAAAAAGACGAAGACGGTAATAAGCTGTCTGGCAATCAGCGCAAACAGTTTACTAAGAAAAACTACCTTAGCTTTCCGCGGGTACGTGAGTGGCACCAGACCCATCGCCAGCTGGTGCAAATGGCAACCGAGCTGAAACTGATGGATGACGTTAGTAATACCAAATCTAATACTGCAAATAGTGAATTGGCCAATAGTGATCCAACGGGCGTTGATGATGAAGCGCTAAAAGCGGTGAAGTATGCCAACTTGCATCGAGCTTTATTAACAGGCTTATTGTCCATCATTGCCCATAAGACCGAAAATCGCGGCGAATATTTAGCAGCACGCCAGCAAAAAGCCAAAATATTCCCGGCAAGTACGGTATTTAAGCAAATACCGCCGTGGGTCATGGCGTTTGAGATGGTCGAAACCTCACAAGTTTTTATGCGCACCGTTGCCAAGATTGAACCCGAATGGATTATCTCTGCGGCAGGTAGCCTATTAAAATATCATTACTTTGAGCCACATTGGTCGAAAAAAACTGGTCGCGTCAAAGCTTATGCTCAGATTAGTCTGTTCGGTCTTATTATTATCAGTAAGCAGCTGACCAACTATGAGCAAGTCAATTTAAGCGAGTCGCGTGAGATATTTATCCGTGATGGTCTGGTTACTGGAAATTTAGGTAGACAAGCACCGTTCTTACAGCATAATATGGATAAAATTGCTGACATTGAACGCATTGAGGATAAATTACGCCGCCGTGATTTATTGGTCGATGAAGAATCCTTGTATCAGTTTTATGACAACAAAATCCCTGAGCATATTGCGAGCCGTAAAACGTTTGAAGACTGGCGTGCTGAGGTTGAAAAATCCGACACTCAGTATCTGTTCTTCACCGATGAGGACGTACTTAATAGCCAAGCACCGACTACTGGCGACTTCCCAGAAGTGTGGAAACTTGGCGATTTAAAGCTGCCACTACGCTATATCTTTGATCCCGCAAGCGATGATGATGGGGTAACCATCCGTGTGCCACTTGTCGCGCTACCGCAGCTTGATGCGATTGAGCTATTATGGGGCGTACCCGGTTGGCGTTTTGAGCTGGTATTGCAATTATTAAAATCATTACCAAAAGATATTCGTCGTCAGATTGTACCTATTCCTGATACTGCCGACAGCTTGTTTGATGAGTTGCAGCCTGCGGGTGGACAGGGGTTACTAAAACAGCTTTGCCAAGCACTCCATCGCCGTGGCATTATGTCAGTCACTACAGAGCAGTTTAACCCGTCTAGTATTGATCGTTATTTGCAGCCGCAAATCTGCGTAGTCGATGATAAGAACCGTATCATCGAAAAGGGTCGTGATCTACAAACATTGCAGATTCGCCATGCCTCTCAGACGCGCCAAGCGGTAAATGAGCAGCAAGGGGCGCACACAGAATTTCCTGAACATTTTGCCTTTAGTAAAAACCATCATAGCGCAGGCGTGGTCATGAAACAGTTTGCCGCTTTGGTGGCTGACGAGGCAGGTGAAGCGGTATCTATCCATCAATATACCGATGTCAACGCCGCATTGCAGGCGCACCGTATTGGGGTCTTAACCTTAATCAAAAGCAAACTTGGCTCAAAGAAAAAACAGCTCACCAGTCAAGTTGATAATATATTTAAGCTGGCATTTGCCCCGCTTGGTGATATGGAAAAGCTGAAAACTATTATCATAGATGCAACTTTAGATGCAGCGCTTGAAGAGCACTATGTATTGTTTGATCATACGCTAGAGCTACCTGAGAGTGCAGATGATATGGCAGTTGGGCTTAGCGAAGAGTTGCCATTTACTCCTGAAGAATACAGCCAAACGCTCGATGTAGTGCTAAGTAACTTTTTGCTGATCGGTCAAACCATTATAAAAACGCTCAAAAATGTCTATACGCGCTGGCAACGTATCCGCCAAAGCTTGCTAATGCTTGATCGCGAGATATTTGGCGAGTCTATCGAAGATATTGAAGATCAGCTAGCCGATTTGCATTTGGCAGATTTTGTTTACCGTATGGATTATAGTCACTGGCAGCAGTATCCACGCTATCTGGAGGCGTTAGAGATTCGTATCGACCGCCTTGAGCACAATATCGAAGCCGACCTCGATGGTGTCTATGCACTCGACTTGCATATGGAGCGACTGGCAGGACGCGCTAATGATAAAGCCATTAGCGATTACCGCTGGATGGTTGAGGAGTTCCGCATTCAACTGTTTGCTCAGCCGATGAAAACCCGTATGGCCGTATCGCCTAAGCGTCTTGGTAAGATATGGGATAAAATGAGTTAGGACAAAATTAAGTACTTTAATAACTGTTTGCAAGTTTTTACGGTCATGCGTTTAGTTGCTATCTCCTAAAAGCATGACACTATTGCCTCTATTATCAAAAAGATTATTCAACCGCTTATATAAATATCTTAGACATTATCATGACACTGGCTGCTAAGCTCATACCTTACAAGCCTTTCCAGAAGTAATACATATCGAAGAGGTCGCCGTGACGCATTGGCTTTTTGTCGATGCTTTTATCAATAATGGACTTCTCTGTATTTATGAGTACTGATCATATCTCCACGACTACTCGTCAGTCGTTACTGACGCTGTATTGGCCTATGGCCGTGATTGCTGCACTGGCAATGACACTACGCCCATTATTAACCTCCACAGGTCCTCTGCTAGAAGAGATTCGCCTGACTACCGGTATCAGTCTGCAAGCGGCGTCATTGCTTGTGGTATTGCCTATGCTATGTATGGGTATTTTTCCTCTTTTGCTGCCTTGGATTGGGCGGCGTCTGAGCGAAAACGCTTGGATAACAAGTGGATTATTTGCCATTGCTTCAGCCAGTCTATGGCGTTTATGGTTGGGCAGCAGTGCGGCATTGATTGCCAGTGCGCTAGTAGGCGGTACGGGTATTGCTATCGTACAGTCGATGGCACCAAGTATAGTCAAACGCTGGTATACCCAGCGTGTGCCACTGGCTATGGGTATTTATTCGGCGGCACTCATGGCGGGCGGCGGTATCGCAGCCACATTAAGCCCAGTGGTCGCGCAGCATTATGACAGTTGGCAATCGGGACTGAGTATATGGTTATTGCTGCCCGTCATTGCTTTATTGTTGTGGTGGCTAAGACCTAAAGAGATATTAGAGAGCAAAACCAGTAAGCAATCAGTCAATTTTTTTAGCAATCGCCGTGCGTGGTTGCTTGCCAGTTATTTTGGACTGGCCAATGCAGGCTACGCTTGTATGATTGCTTTTTTACCCACTTATGCACGTGGCTTGGGCTTTAGTGCAGAGAATAGTGGTGAGCTTATCGGCATTATGACGGTCTTTCAGGTGATCGGTGCGCTTGGCGCGCCTGTATTCTCATCGAATCGGCTAGATCGCCGCCCGTGGTTATTTTTTGCAGTGGGTATTCAAGTGGCCGGTTTTGTAGGGTTAATGCTGCTACCAGCCTCGCTGCTGATTCTTTGGGTCGCTATGATTGGCTGTGGTCTTGGGGCCTGTTTTTCTTTGACGTTGACAGTCGCGCTTGATCATCTGTCATCCCCTAAATTGGCTGGTACCTTGACCGCATTTGTACAAGGTATTGGCTTTATTATTACCGCAATTATTCCGTACTTTGCCGGATTTTTGCGTGAGTGGTCAGGTAGCTTTCAAGCCGTTTGGCTGATGCTGCTTATCACGTTGGTGATCATGCTGATTGTTACTATGAAGTTTGCACCTGAGAGTTATGCAAAGACAATGAATTATTCATAAAATCAAATCAAGGATTGAAGATGGGAATTACAGCTATGGATAGCGTCTCTTGTACTGAGACACAAGAGACAAAAATCTCGTTACTCACAGGCGAGATGGCACAAGATATGGTGAATGCTGCATTTATAGAGTCCAAAAAACACGGTCTGATGGTATCGGTGACGGTGGTCGATCGTTCTGGACAAATACTGGCTTTTTTGAAGGATCACCGAGCGGGCGTGCACACTATTCGCTCAAGTTATAAAAAAGCCTACACAGCCAATTCGCAAAAAAGAGAAACAGCGGTTATCGCTAGAGGCGTTGCGGACGGTAGTATTGCTGCCGACATCAGATACCTTGATGAAAATATACTGATAATGCCGGGCGGTATTCCGGTTTATATTGATGGTATTGTAGCTGGTGGTATCGGTGTGGGCGGTGCACATGGTAATGAAGACGTGAGTATTGCTCGCGCAGGCTTAAGTGTTTTAGAGTAAATACATAGGGCAAGTACTATGCACTAATTTTTAATTATTCATAATATTGAAACAGTGCGCAGGTGTACCCTATAAAATTTTTACCAAACAATACACGTATAAATAAAATAAAAAAAGGCTGGATTAGCGATTGCTAATCCAGCCTTTTTACGTTAAAAAACTAGGACGTAATTTTTAACTTTGGCTAGACCGTAGTGGTCATCATACTCATACCGGTAAATAGATTGAAAGCAATGACGGGCTCAAATACAGTCAGTGAAAAGTAATATCGATATCATATGTACTGCTGGTATTAATTTTTCTTGTTTGCTGTGCTTAGGTAGACAGACGCGTGCAATAGTTATCTAAGGCGGCATTTATCACTATGGCGATGTCGCATCAAATGAGCATTATAGGCAACATTTCAGCATAAGCGCCTTATATTGTGATTAATATCGCTGTTTATTTAAAATAAAGACCAATACTGCGCTCAAGATAACCGTACTTGCTATTATAAAAGTTAAAGTGATCGGCTCGGACAAAATCACTACGCCCAGTAACGCTGCAAGCACCGGCACACAAAGCTGTATAACGGCCGCCTGCGTATTTTTTAATAAAGGCATTGCCATATACCAGATGCTATAGCCGATGCCAGAGGCAATGGCCCCTGATGTACACGCCAACCATATCCCCTCCATGGTGATACTGTTTAAATGAATGAGTTGCACATCCATAATGTTTTGATATATAAAACCCGCGACTAATAATATCGGTATCGCTAGCAGACTTCTGATGAAATTAAAACCTGTGGCTCGCAGCGGTGAGAGACAGGTCTTACCGCGTATGCTATAGATACCCCACGCTACACCACTGATGGTCATCAAAATGGCAGCGAGTAATGACGGCATCGCCGCCGACGGTAGCATCAAATAGACAAACCCTGCGATAGCTACAACAAAGGCAATCCACTGCAAATGACTCAATGTCTCCTTTTTATAAATACCCCAACCAATCATGGTGAGCTGAACCGCTGAAAATAAAATCAGTGCTCCCGTACCAGTCTCAAGCTCGACATAAGCAACTGAGAAGCACAGCGCATAAATCCCTAAGCTTATGCTGCTCAGCCAACTGCCTTTTTCGCTTAATAGTCTGTTATCAAAGGGTTGACCAATCTTTGATGCTCGATATCGTAAGTAGTAGATCTGAGATGCCATGATAATCCCCAAGCAGACCGCCGCGCTTGATAGGCGGATGATAGTGAAGCTCCAAGCATCTATGTCACCCTCTGCTAACGCCATCCTACAAAACAAAGAATTTGCTGCAAAGGCTATTAACGCCATCAGGGTATAAAGCGTGACTTTCAAAAATAATTCCTACAATCAGTCAGTGAGATTTTGCATAAAATAGAATAGCTTTAAATATAGTCAGTCCTAAATAAAAGACATACAGATGTTATCAAGCACTGCTGAAGTTAATTTTTCTTGCTTGCTGTAGCTAGCCGACAGAGGCTGCGAAAAATTAACCCCAGCAGTACTGTACTCTTTTAAAAGTGGATCGACTATAGCGTGGTTTTGATGCCATCATTAAAAATAATAATAAGGGAAAAAAATATGGATTGGTCAAGTATCTTTATTCATGACACAACATGGGCATTTGCTGCTGAAATATTAATACGCGTCATTATCATGTTTGTGCTGATCATTTCATTTTTGCGCTTTACCGGCAAGCGCGGCGTTCGACAGTTATCTATCTTTGAGCTGACCATCATATTGTCACTGGGCTCTATCGCAGGTGACCCGATGTTTACCGAGGATTTACCGATTATCCAAGCGGTACTCATTATGAGTACGGTGATACTGCTTTACCGACTCTGTACATGGGGCATGATGAAGTATCAGCCTTTTGAATATCTTTTGGAAGGGAAGTCCTTATATATCGTCGAAGATGGCATGCTTGTACACGACAAAATAGCAGAGGGGAAAATGTCACATGATGAGTTTTTTGCAGAAATGCGCCAACAGGGGGTCGAGCACCTAGGTCAGGTTCGTACCGGTTTACTTGAAACGGATGGCGAATTCAGTCTGTTATTATATCCACCTGATGACACCGGCTATGGCTTGCCGCTTTTTCCTAAGCAGTATCAGGCAGTCGATAAGATAGAGCCTGGGATTTATTATGCTTGTATGTATTGTGGTTATGTCAGCTATCTCTCAAATCCCAATCAAGTATGCCAGCGCTGTGAAAATGACTGCCGGAATTGGGCAAGAGCTTTAAACACTAAGCTCGTTAGATAGTCATTAGCGCACTATCTGACAATGCTTACTAAATAGCCTAAGCATTGTTATTTTATTCGGCTGACTCAAGCAACTTTACTATCTGTTGAACACGCGCTTCTCGATTACCACCAATTACTCGAAAGGATTTGTTGTGAGTCGTTAGCTGATCAGAAAAATAAGCGCTTATCTCATCTCGCTGATGCGGGCTATCGCGCAAGTCATCAGCGACCCAAGGCGTATCGACATCGGTTAATAGTATCATGTCATAATGATGCGCCAATGCTGCTTGGGTAAGCGCTTCAGGGCAATCGCTATAGTACCAGTTGGCATAGACCATGAGCTCAAACAAGCTGGTATCGCAAAATAAATAATGGCTGTTATCGGATGTTTGCGCGGCTTGTTCGGCGAGTTTATTTTCTAACTCAATCTGACCTTGTGCAATAGGTAGCAAATCCTCCCACGTACAGGTCAGTTGCTCGTCGTCCCATTTAGCTTGCAAGTAAGTGCGCATATATTCTGGTACCCAAGGACAACCAAAATGGGCGGCTAGGTCACGGCACAGTGTGGTTTTGCCCGTACTTTCTGCGCCTAAAACGGCAACCTTGATGACGGATTTAGGCGTATGCTGTGTGAGGTTGTGTGCGGTAGCGTCGTTGCCATTCATAATAAGCCCAAATTGCGATAAGAGTAAATACGACGTATTGCAGTGCGGTAAAGGTCAAACCTTTATAGAAATAGAGCGGTACTGAGATAGCATCAGCGACGATCCATAGCAGCCAATGCTCAATCTTGCGCCGTGCCATCAGCCACATCGCCATCAAAAACAGTGCCGTAGTCAAGATATCAGTATAGTCAACCCACGTAAATAAATGCACACCGAGCTCAGCACCATCGAAGCTAAATTGATTGTTAATAACGGGTCTAAAATAATAAACCAGACCAACAAAAGCCATGGTCGCCGTGGCCAATAATGCCAATATGGGTACGTCATTTTTATTTAAACGTTCTACTTGGATAAGATTTGGGGCATTAGTGTTTTTAAGCTCAGGGCTTTGTTTACGCTGCTGAGCGGTCGGATTTATAGGGTCTCGATGCTGGGTAAGTTGTTTATTTTTTGACCAGTTTATCCAGCCATAAATACTCATAACGCTATAATAAGCATTGATAAACATATCACCAAACAATTGCCATTTCCATAACAGATAGACAAATATAGCGGTGCTGACCAAACCAATAGGGAAGACCAAAATATTGGTTTTGCTGGCGAGTAGTACGCTGGCTACCCCAAAGATAACCGCAATCAATTCCAACCCGATAAACAAGGTCGGATAGTCGGCATACTGACCAAACAACCCATTCAAAAGTTCCACCATTGTCATTCCAAAATAGATAATAAGTTTGATATCTCTTAATAGAGAGGTAGACAATCAAAATGCAGACCAATTATTGATGCAAATAATACAAGTAAGCAAGGCTGATTATAGCGCAGCTGCCGCAAGATGAAGCCAATCTTTACTTATTCTTGGCAAGAAGCTAATTATTTGTAACAAACTATTAGAAAAATAATAATATTCAGGCATAATAAAGGCACTTATTTTAAGTTTACAGTCATTCACCGAAAATTAGACGACTGTTGTTTTCCTTCACCTTATGCTTATATCAAGCCCATAGTAGTAGACAAGGAAGCGTATCATGACGACTTGTATCACAGGAACCGGCCTGTATATCCCGCCTTTTAACATCAGTAATGAAGAACTGGTAGAGTCCTTTAATCAGTATGTTGAAAATTATAATACAAAGCACGCGGCTGACATTGAAGCAGGTACAGTCACAGCAATTCAGCCTTCATCAGCAGCTTTTATCGAAAAAGTATCTGGCATCAAATCACGCTATGTGATGGAAAAAGACGGTATCTTAAACCCTGACATCATGGCGCCTGTTATCGCTTATCGTAACTTGGGCGAAGAGCTGTCTATCATGGCAGAAATGGGTGTGGCCGCGTTAAATGACGCCTTGGCTGATGCAGGACTTGAGGCCAATGACTTAGATGGTATCATCCTTGCTTGCTCAAACTTTCAGCGTACGTATCCAGCCGTCTCTATCGAGATTCAAAACGCGATCGGTATGATTGGTGGTTTTGCTTATGATATGAATGTGGCTTGTAGTGCCGCGACTTTTGGTCTATCACAAGCACATGGTTCTATCGTCTCAGGTCTTGCCAAACGCGTCGCTGTGGTCAACGTTGAGATTACATCCGCTCATCTGAACTGGCGTAACCGTGACAGCCACTTTATTTTTGGTGATGTTGCAACTGCTTGTATCGTAGAAGATCTCGATACACCAAAAGGCTATGAGATTCTAAACTCTAAGTTATTTACGCAGTTTTCGACCAATATCAAAAACGAATACGGATTTATGGATCGCTCAGAGTTTTTGGCCGCGCAAACAGAGATGTATCCGGATCTTAAAGAACCTGTGACTGATAAGTTATTCTTACAAAATGGTCGTAAAGTCTTCCGTGAGGTCTGTCCAAAGGTTTCAGAAATCATCACTGAGCATTTGCAAGAAAATAATATACCAACCTCTGACGTAAAAATGATGTGGCTACATCAAGCCAATGCCAATATGCTGGACTTGATTTTGCGTACGGTCATCGGTAAAGAAGCAGACAAAGCCATTGTGCCAAGTGTCATTGCAGAATTTGCCAATACCAGCTCAGCCAGCCCGATGATTGTATTCCATCGTTATAAAGACGAGCTAGCATCTGGTGATTTGGGTGTCATTTGCTCGTTTGGTGCCGGTTATTCTATTGGGTCGGTAATCGTTCGTAAGGTGTAGTTTTTAACTTTGAACCTCATTAAATCTCAATTAGCATCAAAATAGCCAAGAATATTCTTGGCTATTTTTTTATCCAAAATTTAAGCAAAGTTTGTTTTGTAGCCAAATTATCTGGGAAAAGTAATATCGATACATCAAGTACTGCTGATATTAATTTTTCTTGCTTGCTGTGCCTATGCAGACAGAGGCTGCAAAAAATTTATACCAGCAGCACTGTAGCGTTTTTGAGATATTTTAACTATAGCCAAATTATCTGGGAAAAGTATTGATATTGTGGTAGCGGTAGAAAAGTTTGTCCATATATTGACAAGATTGCTGAGAGGTTTTAATTTAAGCGCAAAAATTTGCTATAATCACGGTCTTATTTCAATTATTCAATTAAAAGTCCTTTTATGAAAGAATCCTTACGCCTGCGTTTAGACCAGATGGTAGACCGTTATGAAGAGGTCACTGCCTTATTATCAGACCCGAGTGTCATCAGTGATAACAATAAATTCCGTGAATTGTCCGTTGAGCATAGTGACTTGATGGATATCACCACTTTATGGCAGAACTATGTGGGTGCAGAAACGGATCAGGCTGAGGCAGAAGCGATGCTAAAAGAAGCGTCAGATTCTGACATGAAAGAGATGATGCAAGAAGAGATTGACAGTGCTCGCGATACTATCGTAGAGATGGACGAAGCACTTAATGTCATGATGCTGCCAAAAGACCCTAATGATAAAGTGCCTGCATTTTTGGAGATTCGTGCAGGAACGGGCGGTGATGAAGCGGCAATTTTCTCTGGTGATTTGTTCCGCATGTACCAAAAGTATGCGCAAGCTCAAGGTTGGACTTTAGAGATTTTGTCAGCTAATGAGGGTGAGCATGGTGGTTATAAAGAAATCATTACCCGTGTGTCTGGCAATAGTGTTTATGGTCGCCTAAAGTTTGAGTCAGGCGTGCATCGTGTTCAGCGTGTGCCTGATACTGAAAGCCAAGGTCGCGTGCATACGTCAGCCTGTACCGTCGCTGTCATGCCTGAAGTTGAGATTGATGATACCGTCGATTTGAATCCGGCTGACATTCGTTTTGATACCTTCCGCTCAAGCGGTGCCGGTGGTCAGCACGTGAATACCACCGACTCAGCCGTACGTTTGACACATATACCAACGGGTACCGTGGTAGAGTGTCAACAAGAACGCAGTCAGCATAAAAACCGTGCGCAAGCCATGAAAATGCTGATATCCAAAATTCAGCGAGTCAAAGTACAGGCTCAAGTGGATGCAGCAGATACGATACGTCGGGATTTGGTCGGTAGCGGTGATCGCTCAGAGCGTATCCGTACTTATAATTTCCCACAAGGTCGTATGACCGACCACCGTATTAACCTGACTTTATATAAGCTTGATTCGATTATGGAAGGTGACTTGGATGAAATCCTTGATGCACTGTTACGTGAGCATCAAGCGGACTTGATGGCAAGTATTGGTGGTGCTTAATAAGAGCTTCATTAGCTCATAAAATAAGAGGCGTACGCCATGCATATGATAACCAACTCATCGCTACTATTACCGTTTAACAAAATCGTATTTATTATTGGCACGATGTTGATGGCGTTTTGGTTATCTGCTTGTAGTGTCACGCCTTTATCAACACCAGTCGTACAGCCAGAGCAGAGCGATAGTAGTGTAACGACTAATACCGCAACGACTAATAAAAATGACCCGTTTTCTTATCAAGCCTGTGTTTATCCGCCTAATGAGGTGGTACAAGCGTGCACGGCAAAGGGTGGCGCGTTTTTACAGCAAGGTCGGCTTGCTTGTTATCAATGTGTGGTGAGTTATAGCGATGCAGGAAAAACCTGCCAAGACAGTACAGACTGCCAAGGCAAGTGCAAAAATACCGGTGAGTTCATTAAGAATGGTGCTAAAAACCAGTCTGGGCAATGCGCTAGTGACAGCAGTGGTTTTGGCTGTTATCAAACCATAGAAAAAGGTGTGGCACAGCCCGCTATCTGTGTCGACTGATCGTGTTGTTTATGTTGAATACTAACCATAAATAAAGTATTTAGCCACCTGAGTGTAAATATTTTATTTTACCTTTATAGTTTTCGTTTATTCCTTTAATTATCTAATAATTTTGAGAGTGTTATGTCAAAGCCCAACAATCAAAGTCAGCAAAATAATCAAGAGCAAATCCCAGAAGACGCCAACGAGCTGATTGCTCAGCTTCAAGCTAAGCTGGATGATATCGTCGCTTCGGGTAAACAGCCTTATCCAAATACTTTTAAGCGCACGGATTATGCTCAAGACTTGCAGACGGCTTTTGAGGGTATCTCAAAACAAGAAATTGCTGATAATGATGCTAAAGGCGAAAAAACACAGGTCAATGTCGCCGGTCGCGTCATGCTCAACCGTGGGGCGTTTATTGTTATTCAAGATATGACTGGTCGTATCCAATTATACGTAGCACGCAAAGAGTTAAATGAAGAGACACTAGCCGATATCAAATCGCTAGATTTGGGTGATATTGTTGGCGTATCAGGTTATATCGGTCGCTCAGGTAAGGGCGATTTGTATGTACATATCGAAGAGATACAGTTATTGACCAAAGCATTACGTCCAATGCCAAATAAGTTTCATGGTTTAGCTGATGTGGAAGCCCGTTATCGCAATCGCCATCTGGATTTGATGACCAATGAGACGACCCGTGATACTTTTATGGTACGCAGTCAAGTTATTAGCGGTATTCGCAAATTTATGTTAAATGAGCGTTTTATGGAAGTTGAAACGCCTATGATGCATCCTATCCCAGGTGGTGCGGTTGCGCGTCCATTTGTGACCCATCATAATGCGCTTGATATGCCTTTATATCTGCGTATCGCGCCTGAGCTTTATCTAAAACGCTTAGTCGTTGGTGGCTTTGAGAAGGTATTTGAGATTAACCGCAGCTTCCGTAATGAAGGGGTTTCAACCCGACATAATCCTGAATTTACCATGATTGAGTTTTATCAAGCTTATGCCGATTATCATGATTTGATGGATTTGACTGAGCGCTTATTTAACGAATTGGCGACAGATATCTTGGGAACGACTGAGATTACCTACCAAGAAGAAGCGATCAGTCTAAAAGCGCCTTTTGAACGTCTATCTATGTCTGACGCGATTGCTAAATATGCAGAAAATTTCGATATGGCACGTATCAATGATCGTGAGTATCTCGCAGAGTACGCATCGACGACGCTAAAGCAGCAAGTAAAAGATGTCTTTGGCATAGGTAAATTGCAGACGATTATTTTTGAAGAAACCGCTGAGCATCAATTGCGTCAGCCAACCTTTATCACTGAATATCCTGCTGAAACGTCACCGTTAGCACGCCGCAGCGATAACAATCCTGAGATTACCGATCGCTTTGAGCTGTTTGTTGGTGGTCGTGAATTGGCCAATGGCTTTAGTGAGCTAAATGATCCGGCGGATCAAGCTGAGCGTTTCCACGGTCAGGTCGCTGAAAAAGACGCTGGCGATGATGAAGCGATGCACTTTGATGCAGAATATATCGAAGCCTTGTCTTATGGCTTGCCACCGACCGCAGGTGAAGGTATCGGTATTGATCGCTTAGTGATGCTATTGACAGACTCTGCCAGTATTCGTGATGTGATTTTATTCCCACATATGCGCCGTAAGCTTGAGGGTTAGAGATAGTTTGCTTGCCATAAGTCCACACTGGTACTAAACTGAACATAAGAAGGCTATTTCTGCTTTTAATAGCTATGAGATAGCCTTATATGGTTTTTTTAGTACTTAATTGATAGAGACATGCAGCAGCCCGTTATGCAAGAGCTGTTCTTAATTGGTGTCGACGTTAGACCTTGTGAAGATAGTGTTAATACCGCAGTACATCTTGATGCCTTCTATCAGAGAGGCTCGCTTATCGATGCGAATACGCAGCGTTTATATCAACAACTGGCTCAGCTGAGAGCTCAATCATAGCCCAGTTTTGATAACTAGTTTTGAAACTTAATTTTGATGGCTAGTTTCGATGCTTAATTTTGAGACATTGTTTTAAGATAAATCGCTGATTTGATGCTTTATTTATATTTTTACGACCCACCTTGGCATTCATTATGACGCAGCAATATCAAGTTTTAGCTCGCAAATACCGACCCAAAAACTTTCACGAGTTGATTGGGCAAACGCATGTCTCACAGGCACTGATTAATGCGATTGATTATAATCGTCTGCATCATGCCTATCTGTTTACAGGTACGCGCGGCGTCGGTAAGACGACCATCGCTCGTATCCTGTCTAAGTGTTTGAACTGTGATACGGGTATTACCAGTACCCCATGCGGCGTGTGTGATAATTGCGTGGCGATTGATCAAGGGCGTTTTATTGATCTGATTGAGATTGATGCCGCTTCTCGCACCAAAGTTGAAGACACGCGCGAGTTACTTGATAATGTGCCTTATGCGCCAAGCCAAGGTCGCTATAAAGTGTACCTCATTGATGAGGTGCATATGCTGTCAACACACAGTTTTAATGCGCTCCTTAAAACCTTGGAAGAGCCGCCTGAGCATGTCAAGTTCCTACTAGCAACGACGGATCCTCAAAAGCTGCCCATTACTATTATCTCGCGCTGCTTACAGTTTGTGCTACGTCCTTTATCGCAGAGCTTGCTCAGTGAGCATCTAGCCAATGTCTTAACCCAAGAACAAGTAGACTATACGCAGCCTGCACTTTGGCAATTGGCCAGTGCGGCAAAAGGTTCAGTACGTGACGCCTTATCGTTGACCGATCAAGCCATTGCTTTTGGTCAAGGCGCGCTTGATGATGCGACCGTCAATGCGATGCTCGGCTTGATTGATGCAGCTGATTTAGTAAGTTTAATCACAGATATCTATAATCATGATAAGCCTGCCGTCGCTGCCCATATTGAACAGATGCGCGCGCAAATGGTCGATGCCAGCAGTATGTTTGATGGACTCGCTGAGCTATTACACCAGTTGGCATTGTGCCAGCTATTACCCGAAGTGGCTCTCAATGTAAATGAAGCGCAAGCACAGCATATTAATCAGCTTGCCCAGCATATGAGCCCTGACGTATTACAGCTTTATTATGAAATCGTGGTACAAGCACGTGAAGGCGTTAAGCTTGCCAGTACGCCAATGCAAGCGCTTGAGATGTGTATTTTACGTCTCTTAGCTTTTCGTCCCTTACCAGTTGATGAGATATTAGCCAACGTACCTGATAGCGCTATACAGACTATAGAGGCAGCATCTACTACGACTGAATCTAATACAGGGTCAACAAATGCGGTTGAGCATCCAATGTTAACGCCCTCATTAGGATCAGCGCTGGCCTCAGAATTAATATCAGAATCAGAACCATCGCCACAATATGATGTTGCTGACTATCAAGCTCAAAGTGAGGTCGAGTCATACAGTTCAAACTACGATAATACTGAATTAAATCAATACGATAGTTATGTTAATGAAGAAGAGTTATTAGCTAATAAAGTTAGCTCTGAACCTGTTATTGAACCTGAACCCGTTATTGAACCTGAACCCGTTATTGAACCTGAACCCGTTATTGAACCTGAACCCGTTATTGAACCTGAACCCGTTATTGAACCTGAACCCGTTATTGAACCTGAACCCGTTATTGAACCCGAGGTAAATGATTCTCAATTATTCAGTCAATCTGAAGACCCTCGTGCGCTTCTGCGTTGTCCGCCGCAAGCATTGATAGGTGAGTGGACACCAGAAAAATGGGATTATTGGCTGCAAATTGCTCGTGAAGCCGGTAGTTTGGCTCAAGATGAATTGGCGCTTGCGCGTCAAGGTATGATGACAGGCAGTTGTAATGGCGAAGCCGTCTTTGTCACAGCAGTCGATAGTAAGCATTTGCAGGCAACCTTTGAGCAGCTAGCGACAAAGATGCAGGTACAGTTTCCTGATGCCACCATCAGTTTACGAATTGATAGCAGTATCATGCAAGCCGATGACAAAACGCCAGAGCGTCGTCAACAAAAACGTCTCGTTGAGGCTAAAACAGTAGCAGAGTCAAGATTGTTTAATACGCCAGTGATGCAATATTTAACCGAGCGCGGCGAAGGCAGAATGGGTAAGGTTCAGTTATATTAAACAGTCATAAATTTATTGATTGGTACTTTATAAAAAGTAGTCCTTTATCAACACTATTTTATATATTGAAACATCAAGGCGATATTGCTCTATCACCTTGATGTTTTTGCTTTTATTGACTAAGAAATACTTACATTTCACCCTAAAGTTACTGTTAAAAAACTGTAAGATTTATCATTATCCGCTATAATGGTTAAGTTATATTAACAACTAAAAAGCAGCTTGGATGAGAATATGTTAGATAATTTACGTGGTATGGCTGTGTTTGCCAGTGTGGTCGGGCACGGCTCTTTTAGTGGTTCAGCTCGCGAGCTGGGTATTACCACCAGTGCGGTCAGTCAGCAAATACGCTCTTTAGAGAACGAGCTCGGTGTGGTACTATTGCATCGCTCAACCCGTAAGCTCAGCTTAACAGAAGCGGGTGCCAGTTTTTATGAAGCGGCAAAAGATGTAGTAAGTGCTGCAGAACAAGGTCGAATCAAAGTCAATCAATTACGTGATGAGCTGGCAGGTAGCCTGCGTATTGCAACGACCCCTGAGCTGGGTGTTCATCATATTCTGCCCGCTTTATCCACTTGGATGTCAGCGCATGACGATCTTAGTATCACCTATTTTGCAGATAATAATTATATTGATATGATTGATGAGCGTATCGATATTGCGGTACGTATGAGCCCCAATATCAATGACTCAACTTTGAGCAGTCACCCATTATCTGATGTGCGTCAAATGTTGGTAGCTTCACCACAATATTTACGTCAGCACAAAAAAATTGAAACGCCGAAAGATTTGGCAGATCATCATCTTATCTGTATTGATATCATGAAGGATGCGAATCATGTTGACCTTACTCAGACTGAGACTGGTAAAAAAACACGTATCAAAATGACGTCGCGTATCCATACCAATAATGTCTTTATGGCCATGACCATCGCCAAAGAGGGTCACGGCATCCTTAGAATGATGGAAATGGATGTCAAAAAAGAGCTAGAATCGGGCAATTTGGTTGAAGTTTTGACCGGCTACCAGATGCCAAGTTTTGTATTATATGCTGTGACCTTAAACCGTGAGCAACAGCCTGCAAAAATCACACGCTGCTTAGAGGTATTAAAAAAATACTTTCATGCAAACTAAGGCTTCATTTATTTAAATATCAGTGCAGCTGTCTGATTAGCAACAAAAAAGCCTACAGATAATTTAACTGTAGGCTTTTCTATATGTTTTAGACTTTGGTTACAGAATATAGTGAGTTTACTACAACAGTGTGATAGGGCTATTGGTATGAATTTTACGCAGCCTCTGGGAACGCAGCCCGCCAGTAAAATTTATACAAATAGCGCGTTTAAATTTTCATAACATTTTTATTTTCATCTGGCTATAGTCTAAAACGATGGTTTCAATAAGTTAATAAGGCGCTCGACCACTTGTGAGCTTTCATCACGGCTCATATTGAGCGGTGGCAGCAAACGAATAACATGAGCGCCTGTGACATTGATGATGAGTTTTTGCTCATCACGTGCGCGATCGACCAGCTTGCTACAGTCCATATCTTCAGGTAAGGCAATGCCAATCATCATCCCAGCGCCGCGACTGCTGACGCCATATTGTCCAAACGCATCAACCATGCTATCACGAATAAACTGCCCCTCACTGACGGCATTTTGCATGATATCGCTGTTAGCCAATACATCATATACACTATGTACCACGCGACTGGCTAATGGTGTGCCGCCATAGGTTGAGCCATGACTACCAGCGCCAAACAAGCCATTCGCGCGACCACGTACCATACAGGCACCAACGGGGAAACCATTGCCTAAGCCTTTAGCCGTCGTTAATACATCAGGGCGTGCGCTGCTATGCTGATAAGCAAAATATTTACCCGTACGTCCATTACCGGTTTGCACTTCATCGAGCATAAATAGCCAATTATGGGTATCACATACTGCTTGAATTTGTTCAAGGTAACTGAAGCCGTTAGCCGCTGTATTAAGACCGCCTTCACCTTGAATAGGCTCTACAAATACTGCGCAAATATCTTCATGGTCATGAGCTGCCTGTTCAATGGCGACAATATCGCCAAATCGCACACGGATAAAATCATCATCCAAAGTGTAAAAGCCTTCGCGCGCTTTAGGATTGGCTGTGGCGGATAGGGTCAGTAACGTACGACCATGGAAAGATTGCTCCATCACAATGACTTTGGGACGCTTAAATCCTTGCTGATGTGCGTATAGACGCGCCAATTTTAGTGCCGCCTCGTTTGCTTCAGCGCCACTATTGGCAAAAAATACACTGTCCATCTGTGCCGCATTACATAAGGTTTCACCAGCACGCTCTTGCCAATCGATACCAAATAAATTACTAGTATGAACCAGTGTTGCTGCTTGCTGCTGAATAGCTTCGGTTACTTGTGGGTGGCAATGTCCTAGACCACATACCGCGATACCAGTCAAGGCATCTAGATAAGGCGTCTCATCTTGAGTATACAGCCAGCTTCCTGAGCCGCGGGTAAAGCTAATAGGTTGACGAAGATAGGTGGGCATCAGGTAAGTAGCAGACATGTACAGCATCCTTGGAATAATAAAGTAATAAAAATAAAGCGATGAAAGTAAACAGCTAAAGGGCTTAAGGCTTGCGGTTATAGCTCATCAGAAAACGGCGTTGACTCAGCAGGCAAGGTATAGTCTTCGTTTGCCCATGCGCCAAGATCAATCAGCTTGCAGTGATGACTACAAAACGGCTTATATTTATTATCTTGCCAGGTGGTTTGTTTACCGCATTCTGGACAAGGATACGTTTTAGGTGAAGGGCTGGCGCTAGAAATAGATTCAGTCATAATAAAAGTAAAGAAATCCTTAGTTTTATCAACAAAGTATCATCAAAAAGTAAGCAAAGATTTATTTTTAAATTATTGCTCTATTAATCTGATTGAGAAAGCGATTTGTCGATGAGTAATCGATAGCGTGATATTACTATTGGGCTGCATTGACTATATAATAGCATGCAGTCGAATAATGACAAATACTTTAAGGACAGCAAATGACTGACAACCTTGAGCTTTCACACCAGAAAGAGCGAGCATTTCAACCACAACGACTTTCAGCACCGCGTGATTTTGCGATGCCAGCTGCAGTGCTTAAACCTGAATCATTACTCGTATTGGAGATTGGGGCAGGGAAGGGCAAACATGCCTTAAGCTTTGCGATGCAAAATCCTGATAAGCATCTGATTGCGATTGAGCGCACTCGTAATAAGTTTGATGCATTTGAAAAGATGGCAGCGCAGCAGAATTCTGCCAATTTGACCACTATTCATGCTGATGCTATCGCATGGATCGTACATGCGATAGCGCCAAACAGTATCGATAGTATCTATATCTTATATCCCAATCCTGAGCAGCACAATCTCAATCAACAATGGCTTAATATGCCATTTTTTGAGTTTTTACTGTCGCGTTTGCAGGTAGGCGGGGAGATAATACTGGCGACCAACATCGAAACCTATATGGACAATGCTGAGCAGCAAGCGAATGAAATATGGCGTCTGCCCAATACGCGTAGTCAAGTTGCAAGCAGCAGTCATCGCACACATTTTGAAGTTAAATACCTAGCCCGTCAAGAAACCTGTTGGCAGTTGAGTATGAAAAAACCTGAAGGTTATCAAACCAGATTCGATAAATGAATGATAGATATAGTCAATGAAAAGTAATATCGACATATTATGTACTGCTGGTATCAATTTTTCTTGCTTGCTGTGCCTACGCAGACAGAGGCTGCAAAAAATTTGTACCAGCAGTACCGTAGCGTTTCTAGAGTATTTTGACTATAGCTTAAATATTTAGCATAATAGCCTAAGTAAAAGTTCAAAACAATGATACTTCCTACTAATACTATGGTCAGGTTAATAATATGAAATAGCCTAAGCAATTAAATAAAAAAATTAAGAAAATCGCCTATAAAAAGGCGATCCAAAAATACCTTGATTGCCTACTAAAAAATCAATTTACAAAAACGGTTTTACTAAATTATTAGAGTCAGTACGAGCATCAAGCACGGTCAAAAAAGTATAAGCGCCAATAAATTTCCGACTGATAAACATAAACTCTTTGGGCGGTAAATTAAACTCAAAAGACTGCATGGCTTGTGTTGCACGGTTTGAGAGGCGAGTATGTAGCTTACTATTAGCCCAAATATAGCGCTGTTGCTCATCTAGACAGTTGGCAGGCATATCAATGTTCATCACAGGGTCACTAAAAGGCTCGGTTGCCAATAAAAATAATGAGGCGATATCTGAACGTACCTTATCACTCATGGTATCAAAAAAGTCATAACCAGTCATCGCACTCATCATAGATTGATGATCGTGATAATAACCAGCACGTAATAAATTATGAGCAATCGTCAATAAGTTATTATCGAACTGGCGAATCGCCCCAAAATCTAATAAGACCAGCTTATCAGTCTCAGTTTCATGGCGTGCAACACGGACAAGGTAATTACCAAAGTTTGGATCCGTCTGCATCTCACCCCAAACGAAAATCTCTTGTATCATGATTTCGATAGCCGCCTGACCGATGGCGTTTCGGCGCTCAAGAGGTAATAATTGCAGTGCGTCAGAGACGACACTGATACCTGGCTCATAAGACATACAAAGCAAGCGTTTGGTCGAATAAGTGCGATTGATTTTGGGTACTATATAACGTGCATCGTCAATCAAACGGTCATAGAACCGCTCTGTTGTGGCAGCTTCCGCCTCATAATCAACTTCGTGGTGTAATAAATCCCGTATCTCTTCAAACCATGCATCGAGTGAACGGGTTTGGGGGACGATATTACTAACCTTTAACAGGCTCTTAAATAGAGCCAAATCAGAATTAATCGCATCAGCCACGCCCGGATATTGAATCTTTAATACCACTTGCTCACCCGTGGCTATGACGGTTGCACGGTGAACTTGGGCGAGGGAAGCCGTACCAATAGGGACAGGGTCAACCTGAAGCTCATGCAACTTATTGCCCAATAACTGACGTAAATTCTGCTCGATTTTTGGCCATGCAAGTGTTGCTGTATCATCATTGAGTGTTTGCAGAGCGCGGGTAATCTCAGGTGGCAAGATATGCTCACCATAAATCGCCAGCATTTGACCAATTTTTACCACAGAGCCTTTTAATTTGCCAAGCTCTTCTGCCAAATAATGCGCCTGTTCTTCCATAAAAATCTGGTTGCGTGCTGTACGTGCTTCTTTATTAAGAAACATACCAGACATGCTATTACCTGCCCAACGACGACCGATGTTTAATGAGGTTTTGGCAATCGACAGGCGACGATCAAACCCCGAGGTTTTTAGATTATCGATAGACTGCTTGTTATTAGAAGACCTAGAGGTATTGTTTGCCATAGATATCGTCATTTCATCGAGTTGGTATTGATTTGTGGGTGAGGTGCCTACAATACAAGGGAGATGTGCTATGAATGTATAGAATTGTATCATATAAAGAAGGTAGATTATGCAGCTAAGCCAAGCGGCATTATTTACTTTGTAATTTGGGATAGCACAATAAAATTCGAGAGATTTATTTTGCTTGTTAGTGTTAGCATCCTTTAAAAACAGCAGCTCATTAAAAAAATCGACCTAGCATCACGCGAGGTCGAATTCATCAAAAGTTGTGATTAGTATTGTTTATAGTAAGTTCAAAATAAAATAGGTACAAGTAGCCCTTATTTTTCTAAAGTGAATCGACTATATAGTTAGTCCTAAATAAAAGAAATACAAATATTATCCATTACTACTGGGGTTAATTTTTCTTGCTTGCTGTGCCTACGCAGACAGAGGCTGCGAATAATCAACCCCAGTAGTTCTGTACTCTTTTAAAAGTGAATCGACTATATCCCTACTATTTTTTAAACATTTTCACGGGCAATAGCATGATGACCGATATCACGACGATAATGAGCACCATCAAAACTGATGGCAGCAGTGACTGTCAGTGCTGCTTGCTGCGCGTCTGAGATGCTATCTGCTAATGCGGTCACACATAATACTCGTCCGCCATTGGTCACGACGGCTTTCTCATTGCTAATGCCATATTCATTAGAAAAGGCTGTGCCCGCATGGAACACTTTTACGGCATCTTGGTTGTTAGTATCTAATTCTGGCAAGCCTGCAATCACATCACCTTTCGATGAGGTTTCAGGATAGCCTTTTGAAGCGATGACTATACCAAGCGCAGGGCGTTCATCCCAGTTGGCTTCGGTGGGCAATTTACCTTCGAGTCCTTGTGCAACCAAATCAACCATCGACGATTGCAAGCGCATCAAAATAGGCTGCGTCTCTGGATCGCCAAAACGGCAGTTAAACTCAATCACATACGGGTCGCCTGCATCATCAATCATGAGTCCAGCATATAAAAATCCCGTATAAGGATGACCTGCTGCCTTCATTGCATCGACGACTGGCTGAATGACTTGTGCCATGACTTTATCATGAACCTCTTGAGTGACAACAGGTGCAGGGGAGTATGCACCCATGCCACCTGTGTTTGGACCCGTATCACCTTCAAAAGCACGCTTATGGTCTTGGCTGGTTGCCATTGGCAGGATGTTTTCACCATCTACCATACAGATAAAGCTGGCTTCTTCGCCTTGCAAAAACTGCTCAATAACCACACGGCTACCAGCATCGCCAAATTTATTATCCGCCAGCATATCATCAATGGCTTCATGCGCCTGTTCGATCGTCTCTGCGACGATGACGCCTTTACCAGCAGCCAGACCGTCCGCTTTAATCACAATGGGCGCACCTTGCTCATCGATATAAGCTTTTGCCGCTGCCGCATCGGTAAAGCCTTGATAAGCCGCCGTTGGAATATTGTTTTGCTCCATGAATTCTTTGGCGAAAGTTTTTGAGCCTTCTAACTGCGCACAATACGCCGTTGGACCCCAAGCTTGGATACCAGCAGCACGGCAAGCGTTGACGATACCCGTCACTAATGGTGCTTCTGGACCAACGATGACCATGTCGATGGCATTACTCTGACAAAAATCGATAACGGCGCTGTGCTCGCCTGCATCAGTGGCGTCTTCCAAAATAACGTTTTGGCATTTTGGTTCAAGAGCGGTACCAGCATTACCGGGCGCAACGTAGATATTTTGTACGTTATTGTCTTTTGCACACTGCCATGCTAGCGCGTGTTCACGGCCACCTGAGCCAATCACCAAAATATTCATCATACCTCTTGCCCTTAGCATCAAAATTCATAATAAGTGAGTTAATAGCGAGCCAGCAAAATACTGTCCAATATCCTGCGCTATTCTAACAAAAAACCACCGCCCTTGTCATGACTATGTGTCATAGCTATGCGCCTGTCCGTCTATATTCAGCCGTATCAGATCACAATCGTCTCATTAGTAAATGTTATCGACATCTTGCTGATTCATGAAATGATGTTGTACGCTTTAGCTATGCCAGCAGCTGCGTTACACTTCCCCTTAAGATAGAGCTTTGAGTGAAATGATTGACTCCTTGAGTGAAATGATTGACTCATAGCCCTGTTCAACCTCACAAAATAATTCGTATAGCGGGAGTCAGACAAACCATGATTGCTAATGATCACTAAGGGCAAACTTAATTACTCACTATATAAGACATAACAAGTAACACATAACACCTAAATAAGAAGCTTATAAAAAAGCGCAAGGACAAAGGATATGCCAAACTCTCTAAATATCGCAAAAGAGCGGATCAGCCAGATAAGCGATATTGCCACCAGTTATGTACAAGCGGACAAATCATTATTTGACCACTTTATTCATAGATACTATCAGCCATTACATCCAGAGACTGCAAAGGACATCAGTAATGCTGATTTGGCTGGGATGGCACTGCATCATTTTACGCTATTAAAAGCCTATGATCGTAACCATCCACAGCTTGCCATCTTAAACCCCATTGCAGAAGAGCAGCATTTTCACAGCTCGCATACCGTTATCCAAATCGTTGCCTATGACAGACCATTTTTGGTCGACACGCTATTGATGAGCCTCGAAGAGCAAGGCATCGATGTGCATCGTACTTATCATATCATCGTCAATGTCGAACGCGATGAAAATGGCGCGATTACTAAAGTTGAAAGCGCTCAAGAAAGTGGCACCTCACACATGTCTTTGATTCATTGTGAAATCTCTTATCAAGACAATGATGAATTGGCGGCATTAAAACAGATGCTGCTGGCGAAAGTAGACACACTTGATATTGTCGTTGATGACTGGCAGCAAATACGCGCCAAGCTAACCGATATAAAAGCGGAGCTTGCTACAAAAACATTGCCGGAAGTATTTTATTCTCAGCAAGAGATTCAAGCGTTTTTAGATTGGGTCTTGGACGATCACTTTATCTTTTTGGGATATCGAGAATATCGCTTAGAAGACGGAAACAGTGGCGAGGTTGGCAGTGTTGGCAGTACGGCTAGTCAAATCGACCGCAGTGATTTGGATTTATTTTCTATTGGTAATAGTGGTCTTGGGTTATCACGCGGCAGTAGTGAAGATCAGCTGTCAAAAAGTTTTGATGAGCTGCCAAGCAATCTAAAAAGACTGCTAACAGCACCGCAAGTATTGGTGTTGTCAAAATCAAGCCGAGTATCGCCCGTACACCGCCCAGTCTATATGGATTTTTTGGGCATTCATAAGTTTGACGATAATGGCAAGCTCATCGGTGAGCATCGCTTTATTGGGCTCTTTACGGCGCAAGCATATCAATTTAGTGTGCAACAAATTCCATTATTACGCGAAAAATCCAATAAAATTATGGCGATGGCAAAACTACCACGTGATGGTCATGCCTATCACAAAATGATGCATATCATTAATACCTTGCCGCGCGATGATTTGTTTCAAGCCAGCGTTGAAGATCTTTACCCGACAGTACTAGGGATTAGCCAGCTACAGGACAAAAAAAGCCTGCGCTTATTTTGCCGCATCGATCATTACCAGCGTTTTGTGTCGTGTCTGGTCTATATTCCACGTGATAAATTCAATACAGAACTTCGCATCAAGGTACAAAACGTCCTAAAAGAAGCCTATGGCGGCACATCTTCAGGCTTTACGACTGAGTTTAATGAATCTGAACATGCGCGCGTCCATGTGCATGTTCGTACAGCGCCAGGTCAAGTGCATGAGGTGGATACCGCTGCGCTCCAAGCCAAGCTGTCCTCTTTGATGCAGTCGTGGAGTGATCATTATCAAAAAATGCTGCTGGATAATGTCGGTGAGCAGCATGCCAATGCATTAATGCGCAGATTTTTAAGTTATATACCTGCCGCTTACCAAGAGCGATTCGATGCACGTACCGCCGTTGAAGATACCAAGCGTTTGGCTGTACTTAGCGATGAGCAGCCGATGATCTGGCACTTATATCAATCGACAGGTGATGCAAGCAATCAGTTGCATTTAAAGCTATATGGTCGCCAAAAAGCGGTTATTTTATCCAAAGTCTTACCCGTACTAGAGAATTTTGGGGTATCGGTCATCTCAGCGCAGACCTATGAGTTTGATTTACCTGAGCAACCTATTTGGATGCAGGAGTATGAGCTGGTTTTAGAACACGTTGATACTATTGATATGCAAGTGGTGCGCGCGCAGTTCGAAGACAGCTTAAAGCAAATTTGGGCAGGACAGGTTGAGAGTGATTCACTTAACGAGTTGGTATTGACCACCAAATTAGATACTTATGATGTGGTGGTACTGCGCGCCTTGTCACGTTATATGATGCAAGCGAAAGCCCCGTTCTCAAATGTCTATATCCAACAAACCATGGTAAAAAACAGTGACATCAGTGTCGCGTTAGGTAGTTTGTTTGATGCACGGATGAATCCTAACTATAGTGAAGCGGAACGTGCCAGCAAAACCAGTCAGATCCAAGAACAGATTACCGCCGCGTTAGCAGATGTTAGTAGCTTGGATGAAGACCGTATTTTCCGCTGGTATTTGGATTTAATTAACGCCATGGTACGTACCAACTTTTATCAAAGAGAGGCGGATGGATCGCGTAAAGATCGTTTGTCCTTTAAGTTTTTGGCAGCAGATATTCCAAACCTGCCCAAGCCTAAGCCGATGTTTGAGATATTTGTCTACTCGCCACGTGTCGAAGCCGTGCATTTGCGCGGTGGTAAAGTCGCTCGCGGCGGGCTACGTTGGTCTGATCGTATGGAAGATTTCCGTACCGAAGTACTTGGTCTGGTCAAAGCGCAGATGGTCAAGAACGCCGTGATCGTACCGGTTGGCTCAAAGGGCGGTTTTATCGTTAAAACCAAAACCATGGCAGATGGTCGTGATGTGTTCCAAGCTGAGGGCATTGCCTGCTACCAAACCTTCCTTCGCGGTATGCTTGATGTGACTGACAATATCGTCGATGGGGTGATTGTCCCGCCAGCCAATACGGTCAGACATGATGAAGATGATCCGTATTTGGTGGTCGCTGCCGATAAAGGCACGGCACCTTTCTCTGATATCGCTAATGCTTTGTCTGCTGAATATAACTTTTGGCTAGATGATGCTTTTGCTTCTGGTGGCTCGGTCGGTTATGACCACAAAGCGATGGGCATCACCGCCCGCGGTGGTTGGGAGTCGGTCAAGCGCCACTTCCGTATGCGCGGCATGGATATTCAAAACCGCGATGATTTTACCGTCGTGGCGATTGGTGATATGAGTGGTGACGTCTTTGGTAACGGAATGCTCAGATCAACCCATACCAAACTGGTTGCTGCCTTTAACCATCTGCATATTTTTATTGACCCAAATCCAGATACAGCAGCGTCTTTTGCAGAACGCGAGCGCTTATTTGATCTACCTCGCTCATCATGGGAGGATTACGAAAAGTCTCTTATTAGCCAAGGCGGTGGTATCTTCTCACGTCAAGACAAGACCATTGCTATCAGCCCTGAAATGAAAGCGCTTTTTGATATCTCTGAGGACAGCTTAGCACCCAATGATTTTATCAGCGCATTGCTAAAATCACCGGTTGACCTCATCTGGAACGGTGGCATCGGTACTTATGTGAAAAGTAGTGAGGAGAGTCATGCCGACGTAGGTGATCGTGCCAATGATGCTGTGCGTGTCAACGGTGGCGAATTACGCGCGGCTATCGTCGGTGAAGGGGGTAACTTAGGCTTCACGCAGCGAGGGCGTATCGAGTATGCCCAAACTGGTGGACGCATCTATACCGATGCAATCGATAACTCAGGTGGCGTCAACTGCTCAGATCACGAAGTCAATATCAAAATCTTACTTGGCAAAGTGGTTGAGCAAGGTGATATGACGTTGAAGCAGCGTAATGAGCTTCTTGAAAGCATGACCGACACCATTAGCGAGTTGGTGCTGCGTCAAAACTATCTGCAACCGCAAGCCATTGAGCTGAGTCAAATCCGGGCAGCTGCAAACTTAAGCGATCATCAGCGATTTGTTCAGATGTTAGAAGCAGAAGGGCGTCTGGATCGAGCGATTGAGTATTTGCCATCAGATGAAGAGATTGCTAAACGCCAAAAATCTGGCACAGGTCTGACCAATCCTGAGCTAGCCGTTGTGATGGCTTACGGAAAAATGTGGGTTTATGACAACTTACTGCTCTCAGATTTACCGGATGCGCCGTATTTCGTTAATGAATTACGCAAATATTTCCCCAATGAGCTGGCATCAAAATTCTTTGATGAGATGACTGAGCACCGTTTACACCGTGAAATCATCAGTACGTATATGACCAATAGTGTGGTCAACCGTCTGGGTATCGAAGCATTATTCCGTCTGCATGAAGAAACAGGACAAACGCTTGCCACTATCGTGCGCGGCTATGCTATTGCGCGTGATGTGTTCCATGTCTCAAAAGCATGGGAGCTGCTCGAAGTACTTGATAATCAAGTGGATGCTACCTTGCTGCTCGAGCTTGAGCTACGTCTGCGCGATGCACTCGAAAACGGCGTGGTCTGGTTTATCAATGCCTTTGGACAAGATTTGCAAGTGGCTGATATGATTAGCCGTTTTGAAGACAGTGTCGAAAAGTTAACCAAATCAGGCGGATTTATTGAGCAGCAATTCGCGCATTATTTGCAAGCCGACACCACAAATTTGATGGAAGATGGACTCTCTGTCAATGATGCATCGATGTTTGCGATGTTGCCATACCATGTTGATGCGCTTGATGCGGCACTCTTAGCAGAGCAGTACGAACGTCCGGTTGATGAGATTGCCACTTTATACTTTGAGGCTTATCACGTCTTGCAGCTTGATTGGATGATGGAAAATATTGCTATCTTGCCGCAGCAAGACCACTGGGATCGCCGTGCCCGTCATGCGCTTGCCAATGACGTACCGCGCAGTTTACGCATGCTGATGAATACGTTATTGACTCAACCTGATGCCATTCAAGCCTTCAGTGATTGGAAGTCGCGTCATGCCAGCCAGCTTGCCGGCGTTACTGCTGAGATGGACAAACTTGATAGCAATAATGATAGCCAAATCAGCCTCGAATAAATAAAATGAACTATAGTTAATCCACTTTTAAAAAGGTACAGAACTAATAGGGTTAATTTTCCTTGCTTGCTGTGGCTAGCAGACAGAGGCTGCGAATAATTAACCCCATTAGTACTTTATAACATTTGTACTTCTTTTATTTAGGATCGACTATAAATAAATATCTATTATTTTTAGTATAAAAAACCACCGTTATCAATTAGCGGTGGTTTTTTATTGTCTGAAATTGACCATCAAAGATATAATTGACGTTTAGTCTGATTTTATCAGCGTATTTAAACCGAACATTTTTCCATTCTTCTCTAACCATACCGTATCAGCATCATCTCTATAACCGTCAAACTCTGGCTTCAATATCACATCACCTCTATCATTAACTAGACCAAATTTTCCAGCTTGTTTATAGGTATAGAGCTGATGATATAACAGCTTTCTGATTGGTGCATCTGAAGCAAGAACTGCGTTACCATTGGCATTAATAATTTGGGCGCTTACAATGTTTTCTTGTATGTCCTCGCTCATGACAATTGCGTTGCTACTAGCAAATCCATCAGATAAGCGGCTACGCAAAAACAATAAGGGACTGACGTTATTATTAAAAGACTCTATATGTTGGTTGACTGAAAATGGGATGATAACTTTATTATTTTGGTCAATAAGCGCGGTCTTATTTTGCAAACCTACCTGCAAATATAAAGGCTGACCAGTACAAGGGTTTAGCGGATTGATGATCTCATACTGCGGCATAACGGCCCAATATCCTCTATCGTCTAACAGCCCTGTTAACCCCTTATCATTGGTCGCGAAATTGTTCGTTACTAGGAAATAATCTTGGTCGTAATCTGCATCATAATGTGCATGCTGAATACCCACATCTGCCAATGGATAAACCCAGCCGCCATGACGATTGATAATACCTTGTTTGGTGTTCCCTTCAGATGATCCAACACTAACGATAAAACTGGTGTAAATATCAGGCTCAGTTTGAATGTCGTCATACTTAAAAGGCACAATTATCTTGCCAGCTGCGTTTACGACACCATATTTACCATTTTTCTGAGCCAACACATACTTATCCATCAATATATAAGCATTATGAAGATTGTCTATAACGACGTTACCATTTAAATCTGTAAGCTGCTGCCTACCATTAGCTTGTTCAACGAGCTTGCCCATAAATGGTGGGTTGTTTTTGATACGCTCAAAATAGCTAATGGGTAAGAAGCCCGCACAGTTGATAGTGGCATAGCTTGGGGTAATAACACCGCCAAATAAAAACACTGATAATGCTAATCTGGCAGGATTGAGCGCTTTTTTTAGACTGTTTTGTCCAATACCAAGGCGATTTTTTTGATTGCTCATAGCGATATCCTTATCGTTTATCAATCATACGTCGTCATCAACTACTTTAACCTATTATGCTTTGTCATTCACAACCCGTCGACACCCTTGACCACTTATTTCACTAAAGCCGCCTGAGATTTTCTTTACCTGAATTTGGGTCATGATGCGCTCTTTTAACGCTTGTACGTGCGAGATGATACCTATCAACTTACCTTCTTGCTGCAAACTGGTTAAGGTATCGAGCGCAATATCAAGCGACTCTTCATCAAGCGTGCCAAAACCTTCATCCAAAAATAGCGAATCCACACGGATGTTGTGGCTGGCCATTTGAGATAGTCCAAGAGCGAGCGCGAGACTGATAATGAAGCCTTCACCGCCGGATAAGTTTTTGGTACTGCGAATATCGCCGCCTTGATAGTTATCAATCACATTGAGCTCAAGGGGATTGCTGTCATCATGAATCAGCAAATAGCGGTCACTCATCTTTTGTAATTGGCTATTGGCATGGCTAATCATCACCTCAAAGGTTAAGCCTTGAGCAAAGGTGCGATATTTCTTACCATCGGCTGAACCAATTAAAGTATGCAGCTGCTGCCAAACTTGTAACTTCTCTTTTTGCGCATTAATGGCTATAAGCTGCGTTGCTTGTTGACCTTTTTGGTTCTCATTGTCTTTGAGCTTTTGAACAATAGCACCAATCTGTTGGCTGAGCTGATCAATCTCCATCTGAATGTGCTGATGCTGAGCAGCAATCGTTTCTTGGCTGATATCCGTCATAGCAAGAGATAGGTTCTGCTCTAATGATTGTTGGGTGCTATCTAACTGTGACTGTGCCTGCTGCAAGGCGCTGTCAATCGCAAGCTTACGAGTATGTAAAGCATCACGCTCTTCTTTGGGCAGGCGCGCACGGGTAAAAGCGTCTTCATCCACAAATTGCGCCGCTGCTAGATGCTCCATAAATACCGCTTGTTGCGTATTAAGGGCTGTCGTAGCAGACTGCAATTCTGCCAATAGCTGTCGTTGTCTGCTTTGCAATTGCGCTAATACTTGCTGCGTGCTGTCTAGTTGTCTTTGAGCATTTGCTTGTTTGGCTTTTGCGTCATCCACTGCGCAGCGCAGTAATGTATCTTCTGATTCTGTGTTTTTATCTGCAAAAATCTCTAATCTTTTGCTTTGCAGCTGCTCAAGAGCAATATTTTTATCCGCTATCAAGTGTTCAAGGTTTTTTAAAGCGCTTTCATCCGTGCAAAGCTGAGCTTGTTTGGTATCAATTTGAGCGCTCACTGTACTTAATGTATTGGTTAGTTGTTGCTGGCTATTTTTTTGCTCATTAAAATGCTTTTTTAGCCGACTTAGCATGCTGCGCTGTTGACGTAATCTGTCAATATGATGCTCATAATCCTTGCTATCTAGTACGGTTTGCTCATCAATACTAGCATCCAATTGTTTAATTGCACTTTGAATGTCTATACTTTGAAAATCAATACTTAAATATTCTGTGTAGTGATCTGCCGGATACTTATCTGCCAAAGATAAAATACTGCGAGTAATAGGGGTTAATGCCACAAAGTTGGTGGCTATCTTATCCTGAGTGGTCTCTATTCTCTGCGAGTGTAGTTTGATATCCATCGTCAGGTTATTGATCTTACTCATCAGTACCTGCTGCTGCTTTTCATCGTGCTCTATAGCAATACTGAGCGTTGATATGCTTGCTGTCAAATCATCATGTTGCAATAATAGCTCTTTAAGAGACCGTTTTTGCTCAAGCAGCTTTTGTTTGGCGTTGTCTAGTAAATATAAAGGGTGCTCAATATCATTATCAATCGCATTGATATCCTCACTCAGTTGATAAAGCGGATGGACACTTCCTGCAATCGCTTTGGAATGATTTTGATTGGCGTTAAAAAGTGAGAGTAGGCTATCTTGAATGTCGTTGCTCAATATCTCGCATTGCTGCTGTAACGGAGCTAACTGCTGCTGTTGGTGGTTAATGGTTTCATTTTTAGTAGCATGGTCGATATGATGTTTGGACAACGTTTGCTCTAGACGCTCAATGAGTATCTCAAGCTCAGATAATTGCTGCTGGGTCTGCTGCGTCAGAGATAATGCTTGTTTATTGTCGCTCTGACTGTCTAATAGTGGATGATGCTCAGCATAAGGGTGCTCATGCGCGCCGCAAAGCGGGCAGGGCATACCGTCTTTGAGCTCCACGATGTAATCTTCAAGCCTTGCGACTTTTTGCAGTAGATGAAGGTGAGTCTGCTTGTCTTGTTTTTTAAGTTTAGTGCTCTGAATATCTGCGCGATGAGTGGCAATTAAGTTGTCTAAGACCGTCAGTTCTTGCTTCAATACCGGTAGCGTAAGATTGATTTTATTGATTTGACGGGTCAGATCAGAGTGCTGTGTAACCTTAAATCTCACTTGCTCAATTTGTATGATGGTCTGATCTATTTGTTCTTGCTCAGCGCGCATCATAGCAAGCGGCTGCTTTTGAATGATGACTGCTTGCTGCTGTTGTAGCTTTAGCAGTTGCTCGCGCCGCTGCGCTATCAATGAGATATCAGTATCTTGCTGTTTGGATAGTATCTCAACATCAGCTTGTAGCTGGCGGGCATGACGATGTTGGCCAATTCTAGCTGCTGAAAGCTCAGCGTTATCTTCTAGTAGTGCCCTTAATCTCTGACAGCTACTATCAAAGATAGTCATATCGGTATCAAGGTCGATCAGCTCTGGGTGTTTACCAAAGTACTGGTCGATATTATCTAGCTGAATTTTGGTACTATCGGCGCTTTGCTGATGGTGTTGTATTGCTTGGCGTAATATCTGTATATTGCCTACCAATAAGTCCTTTCGCTGACTGTCTTCCCCTAAGGATTGAGACTGCTGCCTTATATTATGATCTAATTCACGTACCCGTTTGATGATAGGCAAGTTTGTTTGCAGGTTGTCTGAGGCTTGCTTTTCTCGTGTATTGACATCGTCTAAATGGCGCGCAGCTTGCGTCAGCGCTTCTTGCTGGGCAGGGATTTGACTCAGCAACGCCTGTTGTTCAATATCTAGCTTCTGGACCGTCTCACGATTATAGCTAAGCTCACGAAACTGGCTATCAATCTCTAGTGCCTTGTTGGCAATGTCTAAACGCATGGCTTCAGGAATAAAGGCTTGCTGCGCTTGCTGCGCGCTTGCAAACTCGCTCTGATAAATAGACAGGTTATTTTGCAGCTGTTGTACGTTAGTTAGCCATTGCAGCTGCTCACTTAATGTCTTAAAGGTTTGACGCTGTGTGTTTTGCTGCTGGTTAAAGCTCTCTAAATCAGCTGCCAGTAGCTTTTCGTCTTCAACACTTAGCAAAGACAATCCATCAACGCCTGCCTGCAATTTGCTGAGTACCTCTTCTTCAGAGCGTTTTTTCTCATGAACATTGAGTGAAATTTTGGCATAGATGGCTGTGCCGGTTATCTTCTCCAAAATCGCCGCTCTATCACCGATATCAGATTTTAAAAAGGCGGCAAAACTGCCTTGCGCCAGCATGATGGAGCGGGTGAATTGGCTGAAATCCATGCCAATAAGCGCTTGAATATAAGCTGAAGTTTTGGATTTTTTCTCTTCCAAAATCTTGCCAGACTTGACCTCGCTAATCTCGTGCTTAATCGGTAATAAGTTGCCTTTGGCTTTTTTATGCGCACGATGTTGATACCATGAACACTGATATCGCTTGGCGTCAATCTCGATAATCACTTCAGCCGAGCACTCTCCTGTACCTTGGGTCATGATCTCATTGCTAGAGCCAGTAATATCACCAAGTCGTGGCGTTTGGCTGTAGAGCGCCAAACAAATCGCATCCAAAATAGTGGTCTTGCCAGCGCCCGTTTGCCCCGTAATGGCAAAGATACCTTCGTTAAGAAAAGCGGCGTCACTAAAATCAATGTGCCATTCGCCTTTTAAGGAGTTGAGGTTTTTAAGTCTTAGTTCAATTAGGCGCATGGCAGGGTCTTATTTTTATAGATATTAATGATAATTTGCTGTTAGTTGTATCAGGCTTATGAGTGTTAGCTATTATTCAGCTTGAGTATCTGTGTGATGTAGATCATAAACGATTTGACCATAAGCTTCTCGCAAGGTGAGTCTTTGCTCATCAGGGACGTTATGAGCGGCTAGACAACGCTCAAACACTTCTTGTTCATTTAGATCCTGTAGCGTCTCAGAGATTTGCTGTTGATTGAGTACTTTGTTATAAGTGCGCGTATTTTTTATTTTTAACACCTCACAAGGTAAGCCCACTACCATCGCTTCAATACTTTCACGCAATTCGCTAACCACCTCATCACCGGTGTAAACAATCTCTAACCAGACCGATTCTGTATCAGTCAGAGTCTTAATAGTGTTATCAACTGTTTGATTAATAGTCTCCAAATCACCCGATACTTGTGCCAATCTTTGAAATGTTGGAATAGGTAGGGAGGTGACTTGCATCTGACATAAAGTATCATGATGCAGTAGCGTAGCGGTTAAAGTGAAAGGAGTGCTTAGAATAACTTCTGATTCTTCAGAGAATTGTTCACTATGCGTTTCATTATGCAGATCACTTTCTATAGACGCTACATCAGCAAACAGGTCATCTATAAAGCTTGCTGCCTGATTGACGGATTTTTTGGCGGTTTTTTCTATTGTTTTGTCAACATTGACAGTTGTATTGGTCAGCTGCTGAGAGATACTCTTAGACAAATTTTCCACCGTTAAGCTGGTGTTGTTTAACACTGCACCAAACTGTATAAGCAAAACTTGTTTTTGCTGGCGAGCCTCACCAAAACCCATTGCAATGGGCGAGCCTGAATAGCGAATGGTTTCACGGTCACCGACGCGCTGGGGTACGTGCAAATGCCCAAGCGCCACATAATCAAAGCTTTCACTGAACATATCGGCCGACACCTTACCAAGCGAGCCAACATATAGCTCACGTACACCATCATCATCGGTGGTGGTGCCACCTGCCGCAAACAGATGCCCTGTGGCAATGATAGGAATATGGCACTGGTGTGCTTTGGCTAATTCAGCTTGTTTAACTTTGGCAATCTTTGCAACTTCATCATAGTGCGCGCAGATACCTTTGATAACATTGGCGTCTTTGCTTTGAGCTGACTCGCCAGCACTACTACTACGCACATCACGATCACGCAGATAAGGGACAGCCGCGATAATGCAATGCGGTGTACCGGCTGCATCATCCAACACCATCACTTCATCATTTAAGTCATCACAAGCCGTACCAACGACATGGACGTTTAAAAACTTGAGTACATTACTTGGGGCATCCAAAAATGTCGGTGAGTCATGGTTGCCTGCGACGATGACGACATGCTGACAGCATGATTTTGAAACCTTGCCTAAAAACTCATAATACAGCGCTTGGGCTTTATTACTTGGGGTCATGGTATCAAAGATATCACCAGCGACAACAAGTATATCCACTTGCTGCGCACTAATGGTGTCTTGTAGCCAGTTTAAAAAGGCGGCAAATTCATCATAGCGCAGACGTCCATAAAGCCTGCGTCCCAAATGCCAGTCAGAGGTGTGCAGGATAGTCAGAGGCGTAACAGCAGATACAGACATAATGAGGCTTAATGGTCAATAAAAGACAGTCATTATTCTAGCAAGGATTGGAGAAGTTTGCTCTGTTGCAATCACAAAAAAGCCCTAGCACTAAATTGGCAGGGCTTATAATTAAAAAAGCTTTAAATTAAAAAGGCCTTTAAATTAAAAAGGCGTGTTAAGAGGCTTTTAATCAATCACCAACTGCTCAAGATCACCCTCTTTTGTTGCCAAATTAGCAATCATAGATAGCGCATGCGCTTGCTGGTGAGCATTCGATTTCGGTGTTGTAGCCGTACCGCCGCGTAACCAGTTATTGTCAGTTTCTGATAGGTTTTCATTATGCTGCTGATTGTGTAAGTTATACCAAGCCAAATCATGGTGTAAGCTGACGACATCACCCATGATGAGCAGAGCAGGTGTTGGTAGCTGGTTTTTTTCTTGTAATTCAACGATATTGGCAAGCGTACCCGTTAATACTTGTTGATTGGGCATACTGGCGTTTGAGACGATGGCAATCGGGGTCTCCGCACTACGCCCAGCATCAATCAACCCTTCCGTCAAGCGCGGTAGCGAATGCAGACCCATATAAAACACTACGGTTTCATCGGTGTTAAGGAAGCTCTTAAAATTACTATTAGGCGCGCCTGCCTTTAAAAATCCTGTTACAAAACGTACCGATTGTGAATGGTCTCGATGGGTCAGCGGAATACCGGCATAGCTAGCGGCAGCATTGGCAGCGGTAATACCTGGCACCACTTGATAAGGGACATTGTGCGCCTGCAGACTTTCAATCTCTTCACCGCCGCGCCCAAAGATAAAGGGGTCGCCGCCTTTTAGACGCACCACACGTCGACCTTCTTTGGCACTATTGACCAAAAGCTCATTGATGCCCAATTGCGCGACGGCATGATTGCTACGTTTCTTGCCGACGAAAACTTTATCGGCATCGCGGCGGCATAAATCCAATACTTGCGGTGATACCAGCGCATCATAATAGACGATATCCGCTTGCTGCATCAGACGCAGTGCTTTAAAGGTGAGTAGCTCTGGATCACCGGGACCGGCACCAACGATATAGACTTCGCCCATCGTATTTTGGGCTTCTGTTACTGTGTCTGTAGCATCTTTTGCCGTGATATCTGCCGCTGTTTTATCCAAATCCGCTTGCAGCTGAGCGATGGCTTCGTTTTCATTACCGGCAAACATCAATTGACTGACTTGACCTTCAAAGGCGCGCTCCCAAAACTGCCGACGTCCAGTCAATGTCGGTATTTTGGCTTTGACTTCAACGCGAAAGTCGCCAGCAAGCTTGGCTAATTTTCCATAACCTTGTGGGATTAAGGTTTCTAGCCGTGCCCGCAGTAAACGTGCCAGCACCGGCGCTTTACCATTTGATGAGATACCAATGACGATGGGATTGCGATCGACAATGGCAGGGAAAATAAAATCGCATAGATGCGGCGTATCGACGACGTTTACAGGGATGTTAAGTTCAGTCGCATCGGCATGAATTTGATGATTCAGCGTCTCGTCATCAGTGGCAGCGATAACAACGCGCGAGTCTGTCATATAGGTTTTATTATAATTCTCATAAATCAGCGCGTGCTTACTATCACTTAGCAAGGCTTGTATCTCGTGGCTAATGCTTGGCGCTAGGATAGTGATACAGGCGCCAGCTCGGCTGAGCAAATCCGCTTTGCGTAATGCCACATCGCCGCCACCAACGATAAGCACTTTACGATCTTCTAATTTAAAAAATAGGGGAAAGGTATTCATATCTTCACCAGTTATTCAATTTAATAAGGTATGTAACCATTATGAGGTATCAGGCTTTGCGTCTCACCTAGTGTATTGGCATTAGTATATTCGTTTTTGACATGATAACGGTGGTTTTTGCGATGAAAGGGAATAGCACCTATAAACTAAATATATTTGATATTAAGTAACCCTAGGGGTATAATTTACTATCGATATGGGCAAAGGCTGTTATGAAAAGTCGTGAATTGATAAAAGAGATACAAGCCGATGGGTGGTATTTAGCAAGAGTAACAGGCAGTCATCATCATTTCAAACATGATAATAAGCATACCGCATCCAAAAAAGGATCTTCCCAAAGAACGATTAAAAGCATATTAAAACAAGCTGGACTAGTGTAGTCCATTTTGTAAAATCTTAAACAAATAGAAATAACTGTATGATAACAAGAGGTAACCTTATGTTATATCCAATTGCGATCGAGCGCGGCGGCAAAGATACTGCCCACGGTATTATCGTACCTGACATTGCAGGGTGTTTCTCAGCTGCCGATAGTTACAACGATGTCTTTGAAAATGCCATTGAAGCAATTACAGGTCACTTAGAATGCCTTGCAGAAGAAGGGATGGAAATCCCATTACCAAGTGATATCGAACAGTATATCGATGATCCAGATTATGAAGGAATGACATGGGCAGTCGTCGCTGTTGACGTGAATCGTTATCTTGGTAAAACTGAGAAAGTTAACGTAACGTTACCTAGTCGATTGATTCACTTAATTGATGCTAAGGTTGCCAGTAATAAAGAGCGCTATAGAAGTCGTAGTGCCTATCTATCGAACCTAGCAGAAAAAGATTTGATTATGACTGACGCTTAAACGATAAAAAACCGACTCGCTTGAGTCGGTTTTTTATTTCTTTTATTATATCTAGGTTTTTAAGTTACAACTGCGTGTGCAAACCACACTCACGGCTTTCTTCTACTTTAGTCGGATCAAAGTAATCATGTTCATTTGGCAGATTATGCTCATCTAAATATTTATCTAAGTCAGCATCATTCTTTTCAAATAACGGTGCGACTTTTAAGACGCCATCTTTGGATAAGCTCAAGAAATCAAGACCTTGACGAAACTCAGTTTGATCTTTACGAATAGCGTTAAACCAAACGTCTGGCTTCAGCTCATCCAGTGCACGGCGGAACGGCTCAAGTTTAACTTGATCAGTGAACTCATCGTGCTGTGGATTATCGATACCAGGGATGCCATTCATGGTCGCATCACGATACGCTGCCGTTTGCTTAGGGATATAAGTGATAACGTTTAAGTTCAAATCACGAATGACTTTATTAGCAAAACGATACGTTGCATCGGTGTTATAGCCAGAATCTACCCATAATACGGTGATGTCAGGACGCTGCTTGGCAACTAAGTGCAAAATAGCGGACTCATAAGGGCGGAAGTTAGTAGTAATAATAGGATTTTTAGCTTGGGTAAGTGCCCACGCCACGATTTCTTCTGGTGATTTGCCTTGCAGGTCTTGGTTGGCTTGGTCGATATCTAGATTAGGGTGTAATTGACTCATGGTAGTTTCCTTAATGATGGTTAATAATTTAAATAGCTAAATTGATAAGTGGTTGATAGTAGGTTTTATATTTAATGCTAAATTAAGCACCTGCAAACATCGGTAAGTCGGCAGCGTTACGACCGTCGTAGCTGCTAGCAAGCGCGTTAAATGCTTGACTGATATCAGAGATAGATTGCAGATCATGCTCACTAATCACAAAACTGTCTGCGCCAGCGCGCAAAAGGTAGGCAATTTGATCACGGCCAAACTTGCCAGCCATACGAATCTCACCCTCGTAGCCCATTTGACGCAGGGTTTGCGCATAGCTAAAGCCGCGTCCATCGGTGAAGACAGGTACATGAATGACAATCAAGTCTTGCTGTAATAAAAACTCGGGTATACGCGTCAGTACTTCCGTATCGCTGTCCGATGTGACCCAAACCCCAAAACGGCTGGTATGTTCAGATAGCAATTCATATACTTGTTGTAACAACCCGCCCGCGATATTGCCTTTCGCATCTAATAAATCACTAAGTGGCAAGAGCACTTCAAGCTTTTCTTGCTTTTGCAGTAACTCAAGCAATGAGATGTGGGTTAGCGCAATACTGTCAGGCAGCTCATTGGTGCTAAGCGCCAACCACGTATCGTTTTGACTGATATCAATACCTTTGCTATTTAACACATGATGATTACCCATAGACCTTCTCCTTAAAGGGTGCAAGGCCAACACGGTCGACTAAATCACCAAAGCTTTCTACGTCATTCTCATTACTCACACGTTGCTCTAAATAAACGTCTATTATCTTTTGTATCGTCGTCGCCACATCATCAGATGGCACGGCTCTACCTAGTATTTTACCGAGTTTGGCATTATTACTAGAGTTACCGCCAAGGCTGATTTGATACCAGTATTCGCCTTTTTTATCGACACCCAAGATACCGATATCACCGGTATGATGATGGGCACAGGCATTCATGCAGCCTGACATATTGAGGCGAATATCACCTAAGTCATAAAGATAGTCAAGATCATCAAACTGTTTTTCGATTTGCTCAGCGATATTGTGGGTCGTTGCATTGGCAAGCGAGCAAAAGTCCCAACCTGGGCAAACGATCATGTCGGTTAAGGTATTGATATTGGGACGGGCTAAATGTAGCTCCGACAGCTGCTGCCATAGCTCATAGAGCTGGTTGGTTTGTACATCAGCGAAGACTAAATTCTGCTGATAAGTACCACGTAATTCACTAAAGCTATATTTATCCGCAAGGTCGGCGAGGGCGTCCATTTGTGATTCACTGATATCACCTGAGGGTACGTAGGTGCCGTCGACCAAGCCTGCCTTTAAGGAAATCACTACGGCGCGATAACCGGCGACTTTATGGGCAACGGTATTTTGGTTATACCAATCAGCAAAATCTTTATCGCCATCAAGCTTTTGTTGTAACTCTGACTGAACTTGCAGTGCATCAAAGCTAAGGTAGTCAGGCTCGGTGAAAAAACTGCTGGCAGTGGCAAAGTTGGCATCGGTCAACGTCAGTGGCCCGTCTTTGATATTGGCTTCCCATTCAGCATCGACCAATTTAGCGAAAGCAGGGCCGCCCATACTCTCAACCAATATTTTGATACGAGCTTTAAATTTATTGTCACGGCGACCGTGCAGGTTATAAACCCGCAAAATAGCATCCAAATAGCTAAGCAGGTGCTCGCGTGGTAAGAATTTATTAATAGTTTTACCGATAACTGGCGTACGTCCAAGTCCGCCACCAACGATGACTTCAAAACCAAGCTCGCCTGCGTCATTAGCTTTTAAATGCAGTCCTACATCATGCACTTGCGTCGCTGCTCTATCATTTGCCGTGCCGATGACCGCAATCTTAAATTTGCGTGGTAAAAAGGCAAACTCAGGATGAAAGGTTGACCACTGGCGAATGATCTCGCAATAAGGACGCGGATCAGCAATCTCTTCTTTATGAATACCGGCATAAGGGTCGGTTGTGGTGTTACGAATACAGTTGCCAGACGTTTGGATAGAATGCATTTGTACCGATGCCAATTCTGCCAAAATATCAGGCACTTCTTCAAGTTTTGGCCAGTTCAGTTGCATATTGGTACGAGTGGTAAAGTGTCCGTAACCTCTATCATATTTACGGGTAATCTCGGCTAACTTACGTAATTGATAGGTTGCAAGCAGTCCGTATGGAACAGCGATACGCAACATGGGTGCATAACGCTGGATATAAAGACCGTTTTGCAAACGCAGCGGTAAAAATTGCTCTTCTGGCAGCTCGCCTGCCAAAAACCGTTCGGTTTGGTCGCGAAACTGTGCGACTCGTTCTTCTACCAAGGTTTGGTCAGCGTAGTTATATTGATACATGACGTAATCTCAATTTTGTTTTAAACATAAAAGCTGCGACGAAAATGATTTGCGTGTGTACTCGATTTTATTGCCAGTCGCAAGGTAAACCATTCAGATTTACATCATATAAGCTTGCGTCTATAAACATAAATTCCTTTAAGACATATCTATATCCAAACACAGCATAAATTTTCATAACGAAAATTAGGTAGCCTATGCTTATCGAATTCAACGCCTGATTTTAATGGCCAGTTTTTAATGTGCAATTAATGTGCAATTTTAACGTACTTCTAAATTTTAACGTACTGCTATTAGTGCTTTATTCGCCCAATCACTTTTTTACCCCATCTATCTACAGTTACTCATCTTTCTCTCATCTCTTAAGGTTGTAAAATTATTATGACATCTATCACCCATAATCAAAAACCCTCAAAACTTGTTCCTCCGCATGGCAGTGCTGAGCTTAAGCCATTGCTATTAAGTGGCGATGCTCGTAACCAAGCATTGAAACTTGCCAGCACATTACCAACGATTACGCTCAGCTCACGTGAGCGCGGTGATTTGATTATGCTGGGCATTGGTGGTTTTACACCATTGAATGGCTTTATGAATCAAGCAGATTGGCAGGGCGTGGTTGATAATATGCGTCTACAAAGTGGTGATAACGCTGGCCTGTTTTGGCCGATTCCTATTACTTTATCAGCACCGAAAGCGACCGCTGACAGCTTACATGCAGGTGATAAAGTTGCTTTGGTGGCGAAAGATGGCGAGATTATGGGCATCTTGACGGTGGAAGAGACTTATACCATCGATAAAGCGCATGAATGCCAGCAAGTATTTACCACCACAGATCCAGAGCATCCGGGCGTACAGCAAGTCTTGGCGCAAGGCGAAGTGAATATCGCAGGTAGTGTCGAAGTACTGAGTGAAGGCGAGTTCCCAACCGTATATCCAGAGATTTATAAAACCCCTGCTGAAACCCGTGAGATTTTGGACAATAAAGGCTGGCAAACAGTTGCGGCGTTCCAAACCCGTAACCCAATGCATCGCTCACACGAATATCTGGCGAAGATTGCCATCGAGATATGTGATGGGGTATTGATTCATTCATTGCTAGGGGCATTGAAACCAGGCGATATCCCAGCAGATGTGCGCCAAGAAGCCATTAAAACCTTAATTGACAACTACTTTAGAGCTGACACCGTTATTCAAGCCGGTTATCCGCTAGACATGCGTTATGCCGGTCCGCGTGAAGCATTGTTACATGCGGTATTCCGTCAAAACTACGGCTGTAGCCATCTAATCGTTGGTCGTGATCATGCAGGCGTTGGTGATTATTACGGTGCCTTTGATGCGCAAACCATCTTTGATCACGTTGGTAAAGACGATTTGATTACCCAACCGTTAAAAATTGGCTGGACGTTTTGGTGTAATGCTTGTAATGCCATGGCATCAGACAAAACTTGCCCGCATGACGCCTCTGAGCATGTCAAAGTCTCAGGGACAAAATTGCGTAAAGCACTCTCAGAAGACGAAGAGGTGCCAGATAACTTTAGTCGTCCAGAAGTATTGCAGATTTTACGTGATTATTATGCTGGTATCGCTTTTGATGAGCGCGCTGAGGTTAAATTGGTCGGCGCTTCTGCGGTATAGGTCTTAAATATTGAACCATAAAAAAGGGTCAGACGCTAAGTCTGACCCTTTTTTTGTTTTCGTTATCTGAGCCTATCGTGGTTAGCGTAACTCTAAATCACCCGCCAGCTTTTGATAGTCACCGACCAATGTGCCACCGCCCGAGCAAAAATAGTTAAGCGCGTATTTATCTTGGCTATCGATGGTCAATTTATCATCTTTAAATTGAAAGAAAGCCGTACTGTCATTGACCTTACTCTGAAAAATAATGCCGTGTGCATCATCTTGACCCATCAATGTTGCCTTGCCATCAAAATGACAGGTCGGTTTTTTGACATCGCTGCGCGCACGTATCTTAATGTCAATTTGCTTATCGCCGACAGCTTTTACCATCACGCCTACCCAGTCAGAGCCTTGCGCACGCTTAGCATAACCCTCAGAAGCATAATCACCAACGATTACTTTTACGGCAGGCGAGAGCATCGCTGTAGGTTGTGTGACGCTGTGATTATCCATATCGGCTTTTGTGGCGTTGTTACAACCACTTAAGGCAAATAACGTAGAAGCCATCAAAGAGAGGGCAGCAAAAAAACGCAAGTAACAGGAGAAAGAAGTAATCATTAAGACGCCTTGGTTAAGTGAATAAGTCATAAAAATGGCTTTACAAAATCGATGTGGTCGATTGGAATAAACGGTGTGAGGCAGCAGGCGTTTATTTACAGCGATTATAGTTAATCCACTTTTAAAAGAGTACGGAACTACTGGGGTTTATTATTCTCAGCCTCTGTCTGCTAGCTACAGCAAGCAAGCAAAATTAACCGAAGTGGTGATTGATAATATTTGTATTTCTTTTATTAAGGACTGACTATACAGTGCCAGCGCTGATACAGATTACACAAATACTCGTCTACTGGGCAAGCAATACCGTCACTTACTCACAAGTGACGGCTTATCTCTATATCGCAAATAGCTGTTGAACACACCCACTATAGAATAACTAATAATAGCGTTACTAACCATCGTGCTTATGCCAAGTTCACCACTCGATAAGCGTATTCGTCACTAAGCGTTTGTTATCTATGCTGCTAGCATATCTCTCATCAACAAAAAAACCAATATATCTCCCAAAATTCTTACCATCACTGCCTTCGTCATCCTTATTCGTTGAATCTATAACTAATAAGGACGACAAAAGCAGCCTGACATTATAGAGAGCGTCCATGCAAATGAACAATATAACCAAGAGCCAGCCTTTGCGTCATATCTCAATCACTGACAATCAAGTGATTCAAAATAAAGTGCCACGTACCTTAATAATGGGTGGCGCGCTGACGATGGTAATATTTATGACAGGCTGTAATCCTACTGAGGTCACGCAAAGTGAGACACAGACCGACACACAAAAATCAGCAGCGCCGTCGCAAGATATTGATCTGCTGAATGTCTCTTACGATGTGTCACGGGATTTTTATAAAGACTACAATACCTTATTTGCCAAAGGTTACCAAAAAGAGCATCCCAACAGCAAAGTACACGTCAATCAGTCGCATGGTGGCTCAAGCAAACAAGCGCTGTCGGTCGCCAATGGTCTACAAGCCGATGTGGTGACCTTTAACCAAGAAAGCGATATGAATTTGCTGGTCGAAAAAGGCTTGGTTGCTGCTGATTGGCAGAAAGCGCTACCAAACGGCGCTGTCCCTTATACCAGTACCATGGTGCTATTGGTGCGCAGTGGCAATCCAAAAGGTATTAAAGACTGGCAAGATTTGGCACGTAGTGACGTGGCTATAGTGATACCAAATCCAAAAACCAGCGGTACGGCGCGTTATGCCTTTTTGGGTGCCTATGGCTATGGTCTGCATTCTTTTAAAGAAACGGTCGAAAACTCTACCAAAACAGATACCTTTATTAAAAAGCTTTTGGCAAACGTTGTCACTTATGACAATGGCGCGCGTGCAGCAACGACCAGCTTTACTCAGCGCGGTCTAGGCGATGTGCTTATCACGACCGAAAACGAAGCGCATCTAGCTGCCAAGCAATTTGCCAAAGGAAAAGTCGATATCGTCTATCCAAGTTATTCAGTGTTGATTGCCAATCCTGTTGCCGTGGTGAATGCGGTGACTGATAAAGCGGGCAAAACAGAAGCAGCAAACACCTATCTAAAGGGCTTATGGGACACGCCAGCGCAAGAACTGATGGCACAGATGTACATGCGTCCTAGTAATGAGCAAGTGCTTGCCGCCCATACAGATACCTTGCTTGATATTGAGACGTTTGAGCCGGTCAGTGTCTTTGGTCCTTGGACGCAGATTATGGAAACGTTTTTTGTCGATGGTGGGCGTTTTGATAAGCTGGCAAGCGTGCAGTAAAGACCAGATTGGTCAGTGATAAGCCGTTTGATTCAGACATTCATGCTTAGGTAAGCTTAGACAAGAGACTGAGTCAAACGGTTAAATGATTGGCAGGTAGCGCAATGGCTATTAAAAATATTTGGCCTATCCATAACTGATAACGGTAAGTTATTGATAATATTATATTTCTAAATTCTTTATTCCGTTTTGGCAATAACATACACATATTCATCATTAAACATAATAACATGGCGCTGTTAGCATACTTACATTACTTATCAGACATCTTTTTGAGGCCGCCATGACATTACATACCGAAGGTTATAAAAATAAAACGCTTAGCGTCCTAAGTATCGCCGGTGTGGCGCTCACTTTAGGCATAGCAGGCTGTAGCAATAGTGAAAAGACTGAGCCAACTGCCAATGCAGAGGGCACACCCGCCGCTACAGAAGGGCAGGACATCGAGCTATTAAATGTCTCTTACGATGTGGCACGTGATTTTTATAAAGATTACAATCCATTATTTGTTGATCATTACAAAAGTGAGCACCCAAACAGCAATATTCTTATCAAGCAGTCGCATGGTGGTTCGAGTAAACAAGCCCTGTCAATCGCCAGTGGTCTGCAAGCCGATATCGCGACCATGAACCAAGGCTCTGATATTGAGCTGCTTGAGGAGAAAGGTTTGGTCGAGTCAGATTGGGAAAGCAAATTCCCAAACAATGCCGTACCTTTTACCAGTACCATCGTTTTCTTAGTACGTAAGGACAATCCAAAAGGCATCAATGATTGGGCAGATTTGACCAAAGAGGGTGTTGAGATTGTCATGGCAAACCCAAAAGTCACGGGTAACGGTCGCTATGCGTTCTTAGGCGCTTATGGTTATGGTTTACATGCTTTTAATAAAGATGAAGCCAAAGCGGAAAACTACGTAAAAGACATGCTAAAAAACGTCAAAGTCTATGAGAATGGCGGGCGTGCGGCGACGACGACGTTTGTGCAGCGCGGTATCGGTGATGTCTTAGTCACCTTTGAAAACGAGGCCAATCTTGCTGCGACTGATTTTGGTGCGGGTAAAGTTGACATCGTTTATCCAAAATACTCAATCAAGTCTGAAAGCCCAGTGGCTATCGTAAAAGCAGTCACTGATAAAAAAGGCACCACAGAGGCCGCCAAAGCCTATCTTGATTATTTATGGAGCGATGCAGCCCAGCAATTGGCAGCTGATTTATACTTGCGCCCAAGTGTGAAGAGCGTGCTTGATAAAAACAGTGATAAATTGCCCCCTATCGACACTTTCCGCCCGAATGATGCATTTGGCACATGGGATGAGATCATGAGCACGTATTTCAGTGATGGTGGTTTGTTTGATAAATTGGCGGTTAACGCGCCTCAGTAACACCAGTAGTACTATGAGTAACCGACGATAAAAGCCGTTACTTATTCAAGAATTTATTTGAGTACGACGACTGCATTATTTGATTATTAATCAGTAATGCACGGCGTCATAAAATTATGTCAATCTCATAAAGGACATGGCCGACAACGCTATGTCCTTTATACCATGAGCATATTCATCATCTCTTTTTATCATGCTTTTTCTTAATATCGATACGACCGAGTGCTTACGATAAGTACCATCAGCTAGGCAATAGGACACTATTATGAGTGCAACAACACCTTCTACCATCAAACCTGTACCAAAAAAAGGTTGGTTAACACGCTTGCGTCAGCGCAATGTGCTACCAGGGTTTGGACTAAGCATGGGCATCACTGTCTTTAGTTTGTCACTGTTGGTAGTACTGCCGTTTGCCATGATGGCCTATACCACAACCCAAATGGGCTGGGCTGGATTTTGGGAAACCATTACCCAGCCGCAAGTGACCGCTGCTATCAAATTAAGCTTGTGGATGTCATTTTTAGCCATGCTCACCAATATGGTATTTGGTACGCTGGTTGCTTGGGTACTGGTGCGGTATGAGTTTTGGGGCAAATCCTTAATCAATGCGTTGGTTGATTTACCCTTTGCGCTACCAACCGCTGTCACCGGTATCTCTCTTGCGACTTTGTATGCACCCAATGGTTTGATTGGGCAATGGTTTGACAAGTTTGATATTCAAGTAGCCTTCACACCGATTGGTATTTGGCTGGCGCTCGTGGTCGTCAGTTTCCCCTTTATTGTCCGCGCTGTACAGCCCGTACTTGCAGAGTTATCGGTTGAGTTTGAAGAGGCATCTGCGGTATTGGGTGCCAATCGTTTTACAACGTTTCGTAAGGTGATTTTACCAGAGCTATTGCCTGCGTTATTGATGGGTGCTGGCATGATGTTTGCCCGTGCGACGGGCGAGTATGGCTCAGTGATTTTTATCGCAGGTAACATTCCGATGCAGTCTGAGATTTTGCCATTAATCATTATCAGTAAGCTTGAGCAGTTTGATGTTCAAGGCGCTTCAGCCGTTGCATTATTTATGCTGCTTATCTCCTTTGTCATTTTATTGACCATCAATATTGTACAGTGGAAGCTGTCGCGCCGCGTAGGAGCTCGCTAATGCAAATCTCTAATAGCTATGACTACCAGAGCAACCCAGCAACCAAAGATACGCCATGGGTTCGCCGTACCTTTATTATCATTGCGGTTTTATTCATGGTTATCATGTTGGTAGTGCCACTATTGGCGGTATTTTATGAAGCTTTTAAGGGTGGCTGGGAATTATATATTGCCTCATTAGTCGACCCTGAAGCCTTACAAGCCATTAGGCTAACCTTGATTACTGCCGCGATTGTCTTACCGATTAATATGGTGATGGGTATTGCCATTGCTTGGCTAGTGACCCGTTACCAATTTAAAGGCAAGCAGCTGGTGACGACGTTGCTTGATTTACCGTTTTCGGTGTCGCCGGTTGTCGCCGGTTTGATGTTTGTTCTATTATTTGGACTGAACTCTACCATTGGTGGCTGGCTTGAGAGTATGGGCTTTCAGGTCATCTATGCTGTACCGGGGATTATTTTAGCGACTTTATTTGTTACCTTCCCTTTTGTGGCGCGTGAGTTGATACCGCTGATGCAGACGCAGGGTGATAGTGAGGAGCAGGCAGCATTAACCTTGGGTGCGACGGGTTGGCAGACGTTTTGGCATGTCACACTGCCCAATATCAAATGGGCGCTGCTTTATGGTTTGATCTTGACCAATGCCCGCGCGATGGGGGAGTTTGGTGCGGTGAGCGTGGTCTCAGGTCATATCCGCGGAGAAACCAACACCATGCCGCTATTGGTTGAGATTGCTTATAACGACTATAACTTTACTGCAGCGTTTGCCTTATCGAGCTTACTTGCCGCACTTGCTTTGGTCACGTTACTTATTCAGCAAATCATGACCAAACTACAAGATCGCAAATTCGCTAAGTCTGAACGTTTGATAAGTGCGCCTGAACTACCCGTTAGTGCTAATGCTACTGTTGGAGAATCGGTAGGCAAATCCTAGCGGTTCATGTGCATAGACGCCATGTCTGCTATTTGCCATACTATCGAAACCATCTGCCACGCTACGACAAAAGATATAATAAGAGACACCATTATGAGCATCGAGATTCGCAACGTTAATAAAAAATTCGGCAACTTTACTGCCTTAGATGATATCAATATCACAGTACCTACCGGTAAATTGACGACTTTATTGGGTCCTTCAGGCTGCGGCAAAACCACCTTGCTGCGTATCATCGCCGGTCTCGAGTATGCAAACTCTGGGCAGATATTATTTGATGAGCTAGACGTCACCAATACACCCGTACAAAAGCGCCATATCGGTTTTATGTTTCAGCACTATGCGTTGTTTCGCCACAAAAATGTCGCTGATAATGTGGGCTTTGGATTGACGTTGCTACCAAAAAATGAGCGCCCAAGTAAAGCGGAGATCAATAAGCGCGTGGCGGAGTTATTAGATTTGGTACAGTTGCCACAAGTGGCAAACGCTTATCCACATCAGTTATCAGGCGGTCAGCGTCAGCGGATTGCGCTGGCTCGCGCACTGGCGGTTAAGCCAAAACTACTATTGTTAGATGAGCCGTTTGGGGCGCTCGATGCCAAGGTACGTAAAGAGCTGCGAACCTGGCTAAAGGACATTCACCATGAGCTTGGTATTACCAGCATCATGGTTACCCATGACCAAGAAGAGGCAAGGGCGGTATCTGATGAGATTGTGGTGATGAATCATGGTCGGGTTGAACAGGTAGGCACCTCAGAGGAGCTGATTCATCATCCAGCCAATGCCTTTGTCAGTGATTTCTTAGACTTGGTATAGAGATCAATAAAAAGTGCTATAGTTAAAATATCTCAAAAACGCTACGGTGCTGCTGGTATAAATTTTTTGTAGCCTCTGTCTGCATAGGCACAGCAAGCAAGAAAAATTAATATCAGCAGTACTTGATGTATCGGTATTACTTTTCTCTGACTATATCAGTGCAGTATAAAAAAGACCTCATCATGAGGTCTTTTTTATGCGGCTAACATAAGCCAGATTTATTGAAGAAAAAGGTTTTACGGTCTATCACAGCGACTGTTGGTACTGGTTTAGTGCTTTGCTAATGCTAATGCTAATGCTAATGCTAATGCTAATGCTAATGTTAATGTTAATGCTAATGCTAATGCTAATGTTAATGTTAATGCTAATGCTAATGCTAGGCGGATTTTAGCAGGGCTTTTTCTTTGCTTGATATCTGCGTGTAGGTAATGTCCAAAATATCTTGACACCATTCTGGCAAATCATTTGCGACCTCATACCACATCCAGGTTCCATCACGAACACAATTTAGGATGCCCAGTTTTTTTAGGTGATTGAGATGGCGCGATATCGTTGGCTGTGGCTGATCAAGTATTTCTACTAACTCACCAACGCAGCGTGATTCTTTATTGTATAAGATTTGGAAAATCTTCAAGCGGGTAGGGTCAGATAATACTTTAAACAACTCAAGCGGTTGTATCGTAGAGTTATTATTAGACATGGGTGAATTCCAATGGATATTTAGTTAATAGGAGGACAATATAACAGCAGTTATCCTTAAAATCGATTAAAAAATGAGCAGATTTACAGTTCGTCGCCATTTTACTACCTTTGATACCGTCGGTTTACACATATCAGTATATGCAGTTACATGAATTAAGGAAGGTTAACATGACTGAAAAACACACCAAATACTATTGTAAATGCTAATAATTATCGTTATTATAGCGAATAACACGTTAGTCAATCACAGTAGGAACCCGCTTATGTACGTCTGTATTTGTAATGATGTCAAAGAAAAGCAAATAAAAGCCGCCATTGCTTCTGGTATCGATACGTTAGATGGTTTAAAAGACACGTTAGATGTCGCAACTTGCTGCGGCTGCTGTGAGCCTATGGTAAATGACTATCTAGAGGAGCATCATGCCAAGCTCGATGTATTGGCTTATGCTGTTTAAACGCTAAATAAATCCTCACGCTCTAGCCTTTACATGCTAATCGTACATAATCCTTGATACACCAGTATATATTCACTATTCTGCATTTAATTATTGGTATTATACCTAAAGCGTCAGTTGCAAGCGTCCATATAATTGCACTGATACCCCACATCAAACCTGCATCTAGCCATTTCTATGAAGGGTTTGCTATCGCACCTGTTGCTGATACGCTAATACAAATGCTGGTTGGTTATGATTATCAGTTAGCATCTTATTCTTAGTTCATATCGTTACAAGCGTTATTCCCTCTATATGCTACTATATCTTTCTCTATATGTAAGGACTTCGTTGACTTTACTCTTTACTGATTGGTTTACGAATGGCGCTTTATATATATTCAAAATTATGAATGTATATAACAAACAATGATAAATACAGGAGTGTAGGTGATGATTGGCAACCCTAAAGTGATTGATTATTTAAACTTTTTGTTAGGTGGTGAGCTTGCAGCTCGTGATCAGTATTTCATCCACTCTGAGATGTATGCAGAATGGCATTACGGTAAGTTGTACGACCGTATCAGCCATGAGATGGGAGATGAGACCTTACATGCACAGGCGATTATTCGTCGTATCTTGATGTTAGGTGGCACGCCTAAAATGAGCGTTGATACCATTAATATTGGTACTACGGTACCTGAGATGCTGCAGCTTGATTTAAATCTAGAGTATCAGGTACAAAAGCATCTTAAAGACGGCATCGCAATTTGTGAAGAGGTGCATGATTATGTCACACGCGAGATGTTGGTCGTGCAGCTCAAAGATACCGAAGAGGATCATGCCCATTGGCTTGAGCAGCAGCTGCGCCTTATTGATATGATTGGTCTGCCAAATTATTTGCAAAGTCAGATGGCTGAAGTATCTCCCAATCTTGTTTGATAGTAACGGATAACAGTCACCATATAATCAGAGCAAATAACAAATAAATAGGGAGAGAGAAGATGAAAGGGGATAAAGAGATTATCCGCGCACTGAATAAAGTGCTAGGTCAGTCGTTGATAGCCATCAATCAGTATTTTTTGCATGCACGTATTGCTCGTCATTGGGGCTTAGAATCATTAAACGACAGTTTCTATAAACAGTCTATTGCAGAGATGAAATGGTCCGATGATCTGATTGCTCGGATTTTATTGCTAGATGGTTTACCGAATTTGCAAGATTATGGCAAGATGTTCATCGCAGAAGACGTGCCTGAGATGATTGACTGCAATTTGCGCTTAGAGAAGCAAAAATTTGATATCATCACCGATGCGATTACCTTGTGTGAGACGCAGCAGGACTATGTGTCACGTCAGCTATTGGTTACTCTAAAAGACGGTAATGAAGAGTATCAAGATTGGCTTGAGACGCAAGAAGACTTAATGAAAGACGTCGGTATCGAAAACTATATCCAATCGCAAATGGACGAAGACTGACCTTCTTAGTCTTCGTCGTTGTTAGATTGTTTAAATACCATCTAGTGGCAAAAAGCCAGTCTATGTTTTGGTCATGATCCAAGCATAAGCTGGCTTTTTTTGGTCTACTATTTATCGACGCGTTATTATCTATAGTTAAAATATCTCAAAAACGCTACAGTGCTGCTGGTATAAATTTTTTGCAGCCTCTGTCTGCATAGGCACAGCAAGCAAGAAAAATGAATATCAGCAGTACTTGATATATCGATATTACTTTTCTCTGACTATAGATATTCTTGTTTGTATTTTCGATACAAGCTTTCAACATTCATTCTTAATATAAGCCGCGACCATCCTCAGGTTTTAAGCGTAAAAAATGCAATCCTGAGAGAATGGTAAACACCCCCAATATCCAATAGGTGGTTTGGAAGGCGGTCAATGTATCCATCTGTAGGCGCTCGCGTAGTAGCGTGAGCAGTGCCGCCCCAAAAGCAATACCAAAACTGATGGCCAGTTGTTGATTGACGGCCATCAGGCTATTGCCGCTACTGGTTTGAGTGCCATGCAGGTCGCCAATGGTAATGGTGTTCATCGCACTGAACTGCATAGAGTTACACGCGCCCATCACTGTCAAAATAGGTATAAACCACATCCACTGCGCGGCATCGTTAAATTGCGCCAAAATGATAATCAGAATGCCCATAAAAGTCGTGTTGTAGACCAATACCGTACGATAGCTATAACGCTGAATAATCTTACTCACCCAAGGCTTAATACCGATAGCACCCACAGCGATGGGCGCAAGTAGCCAGCCAGCTTGCGAGGGAGAGTACTCGAACACCACCTGCAAAAGCAACGGCAATAAAAACGGCACAGCACTGATACCCAATCGGGTAAATAAATTACCAGTGATACCGATGCGAAAGGTGCGGATATCAAACAAACTCAATGGAAATAGCGGGGCAGCTCGATGTTTGGCGTGCCAAATATAAGCACCAAGTAACAGACTTGCCAGCAGCCCAAGTAGCAGACCATAAAATCCACGCCCGACTTGTGCGCTAAATTCTACCGCCAAAGTAAAACCACAAGCCGCAGCGGCAAATAATAGAAACCCTGTCCAATCTAGACGCTTGGTGTCTTCAAACAATGCCGGTACCAGTTTTTTGCCCATGATAAAACCAAAAATACCCATGGGTATGTTGATTAAAAATATCCAGTGCCAGCTGGTGTACTGTACGATATAGCCACCCAACACTGGTCCGACCAATGGTGCAACCAGAGCGGGGATTACCGCAAAATTCATCACCGTCAACAGCTTATTGCGCGGATAAGACTTGACCAAAATTAAGCGTGCCACCGGTGTCATCATCGCGCCGCCGATAGCTTGTATGATACGAGAGCCAATCAAAAAGTCCAAGGTCTGAGAAGCGGCACATAATATCGAGCCGATACAGAATATAATAATGGCGGACAAGAACACGCGGCGTGTGCCATATTTATCGGCCAAAAATCCGCTGATAGGAATAAAAATCGCTAAAGTAAGCGCGTAGCTGATGACCGCCCACTGCATTTGCAGTGGTGATTCGCCTAATGCTTGCGCCATCTGTGGTAGGGACGTGTTTAGAATAGTAGCGTCTAAAATTTGCATAAATAACGCTACCGCCAGTACATAGGGTAGGTATTTATCTTGCGTTGGAGTCAGGGCTACCATATTGATGTCACCATATCTAGAACAGCAGCTCTTTAAAATTTATCTTAATTGACAGTGATCTGTCTAAAAAGCCATTATATGATGCGTAGTATAAAAATAACTGCCGAGCAGTTAAAGAGCAGCATAGTAACCATTCAAAAGCAACGATTTAGAGGTTTTTAAAACGCCTAGCATTATTATCTGTACTCGATACTGAATACTTAAACATCTCTACCATATAAATTACAAGATGGGACTTTAATAGCAGGATCAGTCCCCGTTATAGTGGGAAGTATATGGTAGAAACCACCATTTCTAAAATATGACAATTCATACAACAAAAATAGGTCACATTATGAGTCAGGATAATAATTCTACGAACAGTCAGATAGAGCGCTATACACCGCCCAAAGTTTGGACACAAGATAAAGAAAACGGCGGCAAATTTGCAAGTATTAACAGCCCAACCGCTGGTGCTCGCCAAGATAAGCCACTGCCAGTAGGCGATGCGCCATTACAGCTGTATTCATTGAATACGCCGAACGGTGTCAAAGTCAATATCTTATTAGAAGAGCTTGCTGAGCTTGGTATCAAGGAAGCTGCATACGATGCTTATCTGATAGACATCTCGAAAGGCGATCAGTTTGGCTCAGGCTTCGTCGCTATTAACCCAAATTCAAAGATACCGGCTTTGGTTGACCATAGTAACGGCGAGGCTGGCGAGTCGATTGCTATCTTTGAGTCTGGCGCTATCTTAGTGCATTTAGCCGAAAAGTTTGGCAAATTTATTCCGATGCAGCAAGGTAAAGCGCGGGTAGAATGCTTGTCTTGGCTGATGTGGCAGATGGGTAGTGCGCCTTTCTTAGGTGGCGGTTTTGGACATTTTTACGCCTATGCTCCTGAGCCGATGGAATATCCTATCAATCGCTATACCATGGAAGTCAAACGTCAACTTGACGTTCTCGATAAACATTTAGAAAGTAGCCAGTATATGTGTGGCAATGACGAAGCAGATTATAATATCGCCGATATGATTATTTGGGCGTGGTATGGTCAATTGGCTCTCGGAAAATTATACGATGCTGCTGAGTTCTTACAGGTTGATGAGTATTTGCATTTACAGCGTTGGGCGAAAAAAATTGCTAAACGTCCAGCTGTTAAACGCGCCGTCGACTTAGTGCTTGAGCCTATTGCTTAATCGGATGGTCGTATAATTCATATAGACAGCTGATTTTTTATTTGTAAGTGTTTGATATTAAATTTAAATAGTTAATGTAGTTTTATGCCTCAATGAACAAAAAGGTTAATAAGCATCTGTCTTATTAACCTTTTTTTTGTTTTAAATATTGATAATTCCAAATACATATAGGAATATAGGCATTCGAGCTATACTTTGCTAATTACATAATGGTACATTAGTACAACAGATAGAAACATGGATACGTTAAGATAACAGCCTCCACCCAGAAAGGGTAGGCGTTTAAACCTCTTCTATTGATGAACGATGATTATGAAGGAGCATGATATGCTTAGGAATAGACCAACCGTATTATCGATTACAAGTGGTCCTAGTAGCCAAAGCGATGTTGTCAAACCTAAATACTCAAACAACTCTCATATCAAAGCGCCGTCTAAAAAAACAAAAAAGATAACAAAAACCATGTCAAAAAGCATTCTATTACCCATACTCACCGCCATCAGTGCAGCGCTATATAGCGCCGCCAGTGGTGCTAGCACGCCTGTAGATTTTACCAGCCAAGATTGGCAAGTGGTCTGTGACAATACCCGTACTTGCCGGCTTGCCGGTTATCAAGCAGACAATGATATCGAGTTGCCAGTGTCTTTATTATTGATACGCCGTGCAGGTGCCAATGCCACGGTTGATGCTCGGGTCAAGCTTGGCGGCGCAAGAGAGAATTCTGCCAAAGCTTTGATGCAGTTGGGTGACCGTCACCGGATATCTTTATTTATCAATGATAAAGATTATGGCGAAGCAAGACCTTTTTCAGGTGCTGCCGGCTATGCAGAGCTCACTTCACCGCAAGTCACAGCGCTACTAGAGGCACTGACCAAATCAAGCAAGATAGAGCTGGTTATCCGCAATACGCGCTGGCGTTTGTCCGATAAAGGGGCGAGTGCAGTCATGCTAAAAGCGGATGAAGCACAAGGTCGAGTGGGCACCGCCAGTGCTTTTATTCGTACAGAGGGCGCAAGCAAATCCAATAGCAGTGTTTTATCGCCTAAGGCAATACCAGCGATACGGATGGTGATACCCAATCCTAAAGCCACGTCTGGCAATAAGAAAAAATTCGTCATGCGCTCATCCCAGTTATCAGAGCTGATGAAAGACACCATAAAAGATGTCAGTAGCGACTGCCCAAGCTTATCTGACAAATCGTCATGGAGCGTCAATCGTCTAAACAGCAAGCAGCTGTTGGTGCAGCATAACTGCTGGACAGGTGCTTATAATTCAGGTAAAGGGGTCTGGGTGATTAATGACACCAGACCATACGAGCCAAAGCTGATCACAACCAATGCTACCGATTATGACAAGGGTCAAATCACTTCTATCCAAAAGGGTCGCGGTCTTGGCGACTGTATGTCCAAAACCGAATGGTTATGGACCGGTAAGGACTTTGAGAAAAGTCATGAGAGCAACACTGGTCTGTGCCGTATGATTGGAGCGGGCGGTGCTTGGCAAATGCCATTGTACGTCACTGACGTGAAGCTATCGCGTTAATATCAATGTCTAAAATGTCTAAAATGCCTCATTTCTGCAGACTTTTCTTTTAAAGCTGCCATGATGGTTTGTTCGATATGCTTTAGCGTAAATGCCTCGCAAGCGATAAAAGTTATTTGGCGTAAAAATGCCTATATTATTAATCATGTATCGCTCACCAACGCTTATTTTATAGCTGTTTTCTACAATAATCGTAAAAACAGCTACTGATTACGATTTTGTTGTGTTATACTGCGTCGCCACGTTAGCATAGTCTAATGTGAATTATGAGATTGATAACATCGCCTGCGATTTTGGGTCTAGGATGACCGAAAGTAATTGTTGCCGATGATTTTGTGTACTTAAATAATCCTATTATTTTTGACTCATATCTTATCTACGGACCCTTGTAGGGGCTAGATTGGTTGTTATCTACCTTTATCTGCTTTGGACAAAGCATTGATATCGAGTTTTTAGCAGACAAAGATGAGACACTCGGCACTACCACCAAAATACGTCAGACAGCACGAACGCCTTTATATAATTTTGACAAGCCTTATGGGTTTGGCATGTAATTATCATTATTTTGATAATCAGATTATATAGGTAGCGTGATGAACGGTTATCAGTGGTATGCATCAAGTTTGCTGAATTTACAGCAACTTATACTTACCAAGGATTCTCATGACTGACATCTTATCTGCAATTGCCGCTGAAAACGGCATCATCGAAAGCACTGACACCCCAAATACTGCTCTTAATAACACCGATACTAATAATGAAGCGGCTAGCACAGACGCTACTGACGAAAATAAAGTTACCTTTACTGAGCTAAACATCGCCAAGCCAATTCTTAGCGCGCTTGAGCGTAGTGGTTATACTCACCCAACACCTATTCAAGCAGAAGCGATTCCTTTTGCTCTAGCAGGTCGTGACCTTTTATTGTCAGCGCAAACGGGTAGTGGTAAAACGGCAGCATTCGTCATCCCTGTACTTGATCGTTTAAGCCGCGCTACTAGCTTTGACAAACTAACCAAAGCACTTATCCTAACGCCAACGCGTGAACTTGCTCAGCAAGTACATGACAGCGTACGCACCTATTCTAAAGATATGCGCGGCCTGTTCTGTGTACCATTAGTTGGCGGCGCACCATACAACGGTCAGATCACTGCTTTGAAAAAAGGCGTTCAAGTTATCGTTGCGACTCCTGGTCGTCTACTTGACCATATCAATGCGGGCCGCGTTGACTTATCAAGCCTAGAAATCTTGGTACTTGATGAAGCTGACCGTATGCTAGACATGGGTTTTGCTGACGATATCAGCGATATCTTACGCGCAGCGCCTACTGATCGTCAGACAATCATGTGTTCTGCAACTTGGGATGGCCCAGTAGGTAAAATTGCTGCCAGCTTCACTAAGAACCCTGAGCGCGTATCAATCAAAGTAGAATCAGCACACATCGAAGAAAAAGTGTACTACTGTGATGATTTTGATCACAAAAACCGTTTGCTTGATAAAATCGTTTGCCAGCAAGATATGGAACAGATCATTATCTTTGCTGCTACCAAACGTAGCACTGAAAAACTAGCAAAACAGCTACAAGAAGCCGGTCATAAAGCCAGCTTCCTACATGGTGACTTGCCACAAAGCAAGCGTAACCGTATCGTTCAAGACTTGCGTAATGGTAAAGTCAAAATCCTAGTAGCGACTGACGTTGCCGCTCGTGGTCTAGACATCCCAGCAATCTCGCACGTAATCAACTATGATTTACCGCGCCAAACTGAAGATTACGTCCATCGTATCGGTCGTTGTGGTCGTGCTGGTCGTACTGGTATCGCTATCAGCTTATGTAGCATGGATGACCGTCCACAGCTAAACGCCATCAACCGTTATTTAGATCGCAAAATGGAAGTATGTATCATCGAAGGTATGGAACCTAAGAAGACTTATGTACCTAGCGAAAATAAAGGTAATGGTCGTGGCCGTGGTCGTGGTCGCTCAAGTGGTGGTGGTAATGGTCAAGGCCGTGGTCGCACGGGTGGTGGCTATCAAGGTAATCCTGCTAATGCTCGTGGTCGCTCAAGCGACAGTGCTGCAACTGGTCAACGCGCAAGCAATGACAGCGGTTATCAAGGTAAGCCACGTGACGCGTCAGGCAAACCAAATGAGCGCTCAGGTGGCAAGCCGTATCAAGGCAAGCGCACTGGTGGTCCAAGCCGTGGTGATAGCACTGGCGTTCCACGCGGTGAGCGTGCAGCAACGGGTCGTGGTCGTCCAAGTGGCAGCCAAGGTCGTCCAGCTGGTCGTGCTGACAGCCGTGGTCAGGGTCGTTCAAGCGGTGGTAACCGTAGTAACAACTCGTAATAACGTCATATTTAATGATTAATAAAGGTTATTGGTTAAATAACCACTTACTTAATCGGATAAAATAGCATCAAAAAGCCAGATACTCGTTATCTGGCTTTTTTTGTGAGTAATCGTTTTATATGTACCCAATTAGCATTAATAAGCCGTTCAAACGAACCAAAACTGCGCCTGTGGTCAATCGTTGCTTGCAGGTCTTTTTTGCCTTGTTTATACTGACAAGCCTTTATTCATCGCGTGCTGCGGAGCCATTTGATGCCTGAAATTTCTTACTTAGCTATTGATAGTTTGCCATTAGCCTTTGGTATCATTATGGCTGTTATCGGATTGGTGTTCTATACTCAAGGATTGCCAAGTAAGTTTTGGCGACGCTTTTATGCCGTATTGCCAGGTATTGTACTGTGCTGTTTTATCCCAGCGACGCTGAATAGCTTAGGTGTCTTTGCTGATGGTATGGGCGCACAGATTTATGGCTTTACCGCCACTTATCTGCTGCCAGCAAGCTTACTGTTGATGACATTGTCAATGGATGTGCCAAAGATATTGGGGCTAGGCTGGAAAGCGATAGCCATGTTTTTTGCCGCCAGTATTGCCATCATTATCAGTGGTCCGATCAGCTTGGGTATCGCTAAGTGGGTGTCACCTGAAATGTTTACCGATGATACATTGTGGCGCGGATTTTCAGCAGTGGCTGGCAGTTGGATAGGCGGCGCGGCAAACCAAGCGGCAATGAAAGAATTGTTTGGCGTTAGTGATGATTTGTTTGGCATGATGATTTTGGTGGACGCCACCAATGCTTCATTGTGGTTACTGGCTATTCTAGTGATGGCAAAACACAGCGCTAAGATCGACAAGTTTTTACGGGCAGATAGCAGTAGTATTGACAATGTCATCGCCGCTGTAGAGAGTTATGAGCGTGATCATGCCCGTCCTGCCACGCTTAATGATTTGATGGTGATGTTTGGTTTGTGCTTTGCAATGGTTGGCGTGGCGCATTTTGTAGGGGCTCAGATTGCAGGGTTCTTTGCCCCTTATAGTTGGGCGGTACAATATAGCTTTGCTAGCTCGTTTTTTTGGATGGTGGTGATAATCACCTTGATAGGGGTAATTTTTTCCTTTACTAAGATACGTCGCCTCGATCATGTTGGTGCTTCCAAAATCGGTACCGTCTTTATCTTTATATTAATTGCCGCTATTGGTATGCAGATTAATCTGGCAGGTATCGTCTCACAGTGGCGACTACTGCTGATTGGTTTACTATGGATGAGCATTCACGTGGCGATTATCTTTATAGTCGCCAGAATCATTCGTGCACCGTTTTTCTTTTTGGCAGTGGGCTCTAATGCCAATACAGGCGGTGCGTCTTCTGCACCGATTGTCGCAACGGCATTTCACCCCTCACTTGCGCCAGTTGGTGTATTTTTGGGTATTTTGGGCTATGCGGTAGGTACTTTCGGTGGTTATATCAGTACACAGATGATGCGCTTGGTGGTAACTTAACCCTAAATATTTTCGAAAAACTTAAAATAATGACGGTGTAAACTGCGCTTAATGTCATGTACTATTTATAAAGTTAAGCAATAGTCGGTCAATAACAAATAGGTATCAGTAGAGGGCAAATAAATGACAGTCGCTGAAAATGATGAAAGTTCTACGGTAGAGATATATCAAAGCGCCGATGGTCAAGCACAGGTAGATGTACGTTTTGGGCAAGAGACAGTTTGGCTGTCTCAAGCACAAATGACTGAACTATTTGGTCGCGACCAATCAGTGATTTCACGTCATATCGCAAATGCTATAAACGATGAAGAGGTGTCTGAAAAAAGCAATATGCAAAAAATGCATATTGCAAATTCTGATCGACCCGTAGTCTTTTATGACTTAGATGTGATCATTTCAGTAGGTTACCGTATCAAGTCAGCTCAAGGTGTGCAGTTTAGACGCTGGGCAACCCAGCGCTTACGTGAATATTTAGTGCAAGGCTATACGCTCAACCAACAACGCTTCGATAAAAACTCAAGCGAGCTACAACAAGCGTTAAACTTGATTAGAAAAACTGCGCAAAGCCCTGAGCTGAATACTGATGAAGGGCGCGGCTTGATTGAGATTATCAGCCGTTATACGCAAACCTTTTTATGGCTACAACGCTATGATGAAGGGCTGTTAGATGATCCAGCCGGGCAGGATGGCGGTGTATTGCCCAGTCCGACGGAGGCGATGGCAGCGCTGACGGATTTAAAAGTGCAGCTGATGTCACGCGGTGAAGCAACTGAGCTATTTGCTAAGCCTCGCGGTGATGGGTTAGACAGTGTGCTTGGTAATTTACACCAAACGGTGTTTGGCGAGCCTGCTTATCCGACTATCGAGAGTAAAGCGGCGCATTTACTGTACTTTATAGTTAAGAATCATCCGTTTACCGATGGCAATAAACGTAGCGGTGCTTTTCTGTTTGTGGATTTTTTACATCGCAATAAGCGACTGCTCAATGACAACGGTGAAATGGTCATCAATAACACGGGACTTGCTGCCTTAACCTTACTGGTCGCTGAATCTGACCCCAACCAAAAAGAAACCTTAATTAAATTAATCATGAATATGCTGTCTTTAGAGGTTTAAGCAAAAACAAAAAATAGTCTCAAATAAGTCTCACGTCCCAATGCCTTAACGCCAATTTAGGTAATTCAACCAAAGTGCGACGTAGCGCCTCTGACCACTGATGACGGATGGTATTAAAGTACTCATCATGCTCATCGACCCGGCGGCCTTTGGGCAAGGTTAGACTGTCATTTTTATAAAGCACAAAATCTATCGGCATACCTACTGAAAGATTTGAGTGAATCGTTGAATCAAATGAAAGCATCAACGCGCGGGCAGCATGCCTGACATCAGTATTATAATTGACAGAACGATCAAGAATGGGCTTGCCATATTTGCTCTCACCCAACTGGAAGAAGGGGGGTATCTTCAGTGGCTCGAATACAGTTGCCCTCAGGATAAATCATATATAGCTCAGGCGGCTGGCCTTTTATTTGGCCACCCAGCATAAAAGAGCTGGTAAACGAGCCGTCGACATCCGCATTAGCGACCGCTTTTGCATGGTTCATCTTCTCACGCATACATTCGCCGACCATTTGCGCGGCGTCAAATAACGTCAACGTGGTATTGAGGTTACTCTCTGTACGCTGGTCAATATCATTTTGCAACTTGGTAAAGACCGCCTGCGAAGTAGCCAAGCTACCGGCGGTTTGTAATACTATGAAGCGCTCACCCTCGATACCATATTGATACAGTTTTCTGAATGTAGAGATATGATCAACACCCGCATTGGTACGAGTATCGCTAGCGAAAACCATACCATCTTTTAAGCGAATGGCAGCACAATAAGTCATAACGTATCCTTAAAGAGGCACAAGGTCAATAAACAAGCATACATCTGATACTCAAGTATCTGACATTAACACATCTGACCCTATGATAGCCGCGTGACCAGCACTTGACTGTATAGGTTCTCATAACCGCCGCCCATTCTGACACCACGTACCGGTGCGGTATCTAAGTAATCGCGTCCGATAGCCACATATACATGCGAGTTTGGTTGAAACGCTTGATTGGAGATATCAAAAGTATACCAGTAACCCTCTAACCAAGCTTCTGCCCAAGCATGACTGGCCATATGGTTTTCGGTATCGTCATACAGATAGCCTGACACATAGCGTGCTGGAATCTGCTGATCTCGTAAGAGGCTTATAAACACATGCGTATGGTCTTGGCACACGCCCGCACCAGTAGCAAAAGCTTCAGAAGCCGTTGTCCCAACATGAGTCATATCTGTTATAAAAGGCATTTTCATGATAAGGGCATTGGCCATCGCTTTCAGGCTGTCATGGGTGGGGTCTTTTAGGTAAGGGGCTGCAAATTCGCGCATCGCCTCTGAGCATTTGGTCAAGGGAGTTTGTACAGTAAATAACAAGTAAGGGACGTTGTCCATATCCTCTAATCGCTCGGTATCGGTATTAATCTCAACGATACCTGACGCCTGCATTTGTAAGTTATTATGCGCCTCGTTGCGGCTGAGGGTTAGCCAATCGTTGCCGAAGCCGTCTTTTTGGTTGGTCGCTACCTTTGGCAGCATAACATCCCACCGATGAATAATTTGGTGTGGTAGTTGCATCGGGGTCATACGAATATACTGTACGCTGCGCTGCGCTAACTCGTCATAATAATAATTGGTTTGGTGGCTGATTTGAAGTTTCATAACATCATCCTTTTGTCGTAGCCATTGTCTGGTCTGCTATCCACTCTATTTCTATTGTCTTGTCAAATATGCTGATGTCTAATGTTCAGGGAATATCTATAATCTGCTGCTATGTTAAACGCCTTGCCGCAATATGCTATTGAACTCTTTGGTTATTAGATTAAAGTCACTAAATTGCTTTGATTTGATCATCTGGTTGGTCAGGCGCGTCAGTTCACGCCAGCGGGTGTTCTCTGGTAGCTCATTGATCCAACACTTAAATTCGAGACTGGCTGCCATTGAGTCCTCATCTAATAAAACAGCACGCTCCAGCTGCTCAAAGTGCCGCCCAAGTTGCCAAAAGCAAGTCACCGTCGGATGCTCTTGTTTCATAGCAGCATTACACGCATGTAGTTGTAAGGTTGCTGCCCGATAAGTGCCCGCGCTTGATAGGCGCTTAATCAAGTTATATAACTCAGCGGTGTCTTTACCGATCACGCCCTTAGCCTCTTGGACATTGGTCTCAATTGATTGCACCACATTTGGTATTATTTTTTGTTCCAAATCAGTCATCATCTGCGCTTTCATTACTTTTAACGACTCATTTGCATCCGCCTCGAAGCCCAAATGACTTATGAGATGCTGTACTTGTGATTTTTTGAGATCGCCTTTGACCAGCTGTTTCATTATGCTGTCGTAATAATAGAGCCGCTCGCTATATCTACCTAGCCAAATCAAATGACTGGCGGTAGACAGTAGCAATATCATCGGGGCATCACCCAGATGTTCATACCCGGCCTCTATAGGCTGTACACGATCATAATAGTTGGCGTGATCAGTAGCACCATGCTCTAGTGATGAATGGCTATATGAAGATGTCTTGGCAGACGCCAGCAAGCTATTATTTGAATAAGCAGTATTTAAATCACTATCATCAATGACCCAAGTGTCTTTGATACCGCCACCTTGAGAGGAGTTGACGACCAAGGAGCCTTCAACCATGGCTACGCGGGTTAAGCCGCCAGGCACAATATCCACCGAGCCATCGCCATGACTGAGTATAAATGGACGCAGGTCGATGTGGCGCGGCGCGATACCATCAGCGACAGCGGTAGGGTTAGTGGAGAGCGAGATGGTTGGCTGAGCAATAAACCCAGCTGGATTTTCCAATAAGCGCTTACGATAGTCGCTGATTTCTTGTTTGGTAGAAGTCGGTCCGATTAGCATCCCGTAGCCGCCTGAGCCTTGAGTTTCTTTGACCACCAGCTTGTCTAAGTTATCGAGCACATAGCTCAGCTCATCAGGCTTACGACATTGATAGGTTTCAATATTAGGCAAGATAGGGTCTTCATCTAAATAGAACTTAATCATATCGGGGACAAAGGGATATAGGCTTTTATCGTCTGCTACGCCAGTTCCGGGAGCATTGACGATAACCACAGTCCCAGCTCGATAAGCACTCATCAACCCTGATACGCCCAATATAGAACTGGATTCGAATGCTAATGGGTCAATATAGGGGTCATCAATACGCCGATAAATAACATCGACCTGAACTTTACCGCGAATACCTTGCATGTAGACTTTGCTGTCTTCAACCACCAAGTCATAACCATGTACCAGCGGTACATTCATCTCGTGCGCTAAAAAAGCATGCTCATAGTAGGCACTGTTAAAACGTCCCGGGGTCAGGATAACAATTTGTGGATCATATTTGCTGGTCGAGCTGGCAAGACATTTTTTGAGGCGCTTTGGGTAATCACTGATGCCCAGAATAGGAGTATTCGCAAACATATCAGACAATAGTGTCTCTGATATGCTGCGACTCTCAAGCATGTAAGAGACGCCAGAAGGGGTACGCAGATTATCCTCTAATACACAGAATCGACCCGTCTCATCGCGAATCAAATCGATACCGCTGATGTGCGAATAGATTGGCTTGTCCAGCTCAATGCCCATCATCCAAGGCTCATAGCAACCGCTGGCATAGACGTAGCTGGCAGGGACGATACCGGCCTTCATAATAGCTTGGTCATGATAGATGTCATGCAAAAATGCGTTAAGCGCCGTTATTCGCTGTTTACAGCCTTTTTCTATCAGCTGCCATTCACTAGCAGCAATGATGCGTGGAATAATATCAAACGGTATCATTCGCTCGATATTTTTAGCATCGCTATAGACGGTAAAGGTGACGCCTTTTCGGTAAAAGATGTTTTCTGCTTGTTCGTTTAGATGGTTGAGAGCATCACTGTTGATATTGTCGAGCCAGTTGCCAACCATTTGAGCCACTGGTCGATATTGACCTTTGGCAATTTGCAACTCATCGAAGCTTTCTCGCTTTTTTTCATCTTTCTGTGGGGCATTTTTTATGGTGGTCTTGGTAGCATCTGTGGTTGCAGACTTGGTTTGTTGTTGAGTCTGATTTTGGCTTTGGCTGCCATTTTCATCTTCATTTTGAGACTGATTCTGGGACTGACTTTGAGATTGGGCTGATTTCTGATTCATAAATACCTCGCTCATCCTTGATACTGTCGTACAGTATGGTTAATAGAACGGGCTACGATAGTCAAACTCACCAGTATAATATTTAATACCTGTCGTACAGTACCTGCCCGATACCTGATGTTTATTATATGTCCTATCTAGACTATACAATGTCTATGGGGTAGTACACAACAAGGGTTTGATGCTTTAAGGTTGCGTAAGCTACGTTAAAATACAAAAATTGAGGCCAATTCTCGTAATTAGATGCAATTGCTATACCATCTATTTTAATAAGCAAAAGTCTGTCACTATAAATGTAATAAAATCGTCTCACGGAGCATAGAAAATTATATCTCTAGGCATATCTTTCGCAAAGAGCTATAAGATATAGTTAAAATATCTCAAAAACGCTACAGTGCTGCGGGTATAAATTTTTTGCAGCCTCTGTCGGCTAGCTACAGCAAGCAAGAAAAATTGATACCAGCAGTACTTGATGTAGCGATATTACTTTTCTCTGACTATAGGATTAATTCTGTCCAAACATTAACATTAGAGGAATAACAGAACATGTTTAGTATATTAAAAGACTGGCATAACCAGCGTGTACTCGATGATAGTGACTTTACCAAAGCAGACTGGATACAGGCTGCTGAGCGTATTGTGATACTTGAGCGGCTAAACGAGGAGGAAATGATTCGTTTATTTGAGCTGGCGACGTTGTTTTTGGACGATAAATCTATTAACGGCGCTCAAGGTTTTGAGATTACAGACACGGTCAGACAGTCTATTGCTTTGCAAGCTTGTCTGCCCATACTGAATCTAGGGCTGAAATGGTACGCTGGCTGGTCATCAGTGATTATTTATCCTGGTTCGTATAAAAGTGACAGCAGCACTGTAGATGAGTTCGGTATCGTCCATGAAGGCACTCAACATCGTAGCGGCGAAGCGTGGCAGCGTGGTCCCGTTATACTGTCATGGAAGGATGCCAAACACTCAGGCGAGCGTGATGGGCATAATGTCGTCATTCATGAGTTTGTACATAAGCTCGATATGCTCAATGGTCGCGCTAATGGCTTTCCGCCATTGCAACCGGATATGGATCCTGCACGTTGGACGGAGATTATGGCGCGGGATTTTGAAGATTTTCAGACCCATCGTAAGTCAGGGCTCGATCGATATGGCACGACCAATCCTGCTGAGTTCTTTGCGGTGCTTAGTGAAGTATTTTTTGAAACGCCTGAAAAGCTGGTAGATGCTTATCCTGAGATCTACGAGCTGATGGTGAAGTTTTTTTTGCAAACGCCACTTGAGCCAAGACTTTAGGATTTATTTATATCAAAAAATAAATATACGCGTTAAAGTAAAAAAAGCGCAGTACATTACAAACAATGCATTGCCCTTATCCTGTAAAATATTTTAATAAATCAAATACTTACTCTATTATTATACTGTCCATCGGTCATTGATAATACCTACCAGATAGCGCTTGCCTTGATATTCATCAAACACTAAGCGCATGCCACGCCAGTCCATACCATCATATTCAGCTGTGCCTTTATAATGAAAATCTACCACATCTGATTTTGGGTAAGCCTCATTGACGTTATTAATCATATTGCCACGAGATTCAAACGCATTAATAGTTATACGCGCATTATTATATTTTTTAGCCTCAATCCAAGTACTTAGATATTCTGGTAGTGGTACCACCAATGCCTCGCCAGTACCGTCTTTTTCACCCCAAGTAAAGCGAATTTTTGATTGTTGTAGATACTGAGCATACTGCTCACGGCTAAAGACTTTATCCGTATCAAGACGCACGTAGGCATACATCGAAAAACGTACGCCGCGAGTTGGATGGATATCGTCTGTGATACGAGCAAAGTCATTATTGGCAAGGGCGCGCTGGATACGCAGTGCTTGCTGTTTGAGCGTTTGCTGGCTCATGTCTGAGACTACAGGCATAGATGGGTTGCCGGTTGATTGATTGGAAGTAGCGCTGGACTCAGCAGAAGATTGGCAACCTGTGATTGACAGTATTGAAGCAAAACCTACAGCGACCGATAGCTTATAAAGATAAGACTGAGAAATATTAAAACGAGTAGACGGCATCATAACAATATCCTTATCGTAGCTTATTTAAGTCAATCCAAAACACACATTACATTATATTCAATTAAATTCATATTGACTCATTAATAGTACTAATAACTCATCAAAGTTTATAATGGTGCTATGTAATATAATAGTGCTATGTAAACAGTATTTTTGTTTCATAAATCTGATAAACACAATTGAGCGGTAACGTAGTAATCTGTATGTGATTTAATGAATATAATACTCAAAACGTCATATTTCATGGAGGCCACCATGCAAAAAATGATATTTTCCATAATCATGCTCACAATAGGGTTTTCTGCTATCACGGCTACTGCCAATCTAACGCAGCCGTTACAGACAGCTTTTGCCATGAAAATTGATACTGTCGCCAACATGTACCAGCAGGATGTGAATAATCAAGGAATGGATAAGCCAGTGGTATTACAACAATATGCCAATCCAGAGCTAAGGGCTGCCATGCAGCGTGAGCAAGATTACTTTGCTAAAGCGAAAACATCCTGTCATGTGGGTTATGATGTATTGTGGAACTCTCAAGATCCTGATTATGCACAAGACAAGCTATTTTCAGTAACGACAACAGGCTTGGTTCAAGTCAGCTTAGCGCATGGTCATAAGGTTTACTATGAATTGTCCTGTGATAATTCTGCGTGCCAAGTGGCGGATGTAATCTTAGATGAGGATGGGGCATCTTTACGAGAACATTTGCAAAAGGCTTGTCGTTAGCTGAAATATTAATTGGGAAGCAATATATATTTTAGTGTTGAATCCAAGATAGAAATGAATGAGCAGATTTACAAATAGCGCTAAATAAAATATTTTGCGCCCAACTTCTAAAACCATTACTTTGTTTTCGCATAATGTATATTATGTTAAACTAGAGCTACCGTATAATAAGTTCATGGGGTTATAATTAAACAGTAAATCGTTAGTCAGTCTGGTTGTTAATTGCTTAACCATAATATGTGTTACCTGTTTAAATAATCATTGTAATCACCGCTAGTATAATTACTATACTGATATATCTTGAGTAATTAATGTGTAGAGTTTTAATTAATCTTAGTGTAATCGTAATCGAGCTTAACGTATTAAACCATGTCGCTAGTTAACCTGTTTGATAAACTTGTTCTACTCATCATTGCTAAGTTTACTACCTTCATACTGCACAATAAGCCCTCTGAATAATCTGTCATTCCTAATCATCACCTAATAAACAAATTACTCATCAACCGATTGTTGGTAGCTTAGCCAACTTCATCATTAAGGCGAACGTGCTTGAAACACGTTAGGTACAGAAGTATTCGCCACCAAGTAACAATCAGCTCAAAGTAAAAGTAATACCTCTTCTGAATGCATAGTACTGTGTATCATTGATAAAAGTGTATACAAGCTCTAACAATGCTCCTACTTGGCATCTCAGTAGGTCCAAGTCTATATGTATGCACCTTATAGCTGCTATTATCATAGCTAACTACGTTGTAATACGTTTTCATTTAGAGCCACCAAAAGAGCCTTCCTGATTAGTGAAACATTCATTGGTATTTTCTAACATCTCTCGTTCTTACTGAGATATCTTAATCTAAAGCATTGAGTTGATACCTTCCAAATTTGCACAGAACAGCACTATCACCCTGATTAAGTTATTCTGTGCGAGTACAGGAGCATGGTTTTTCGTGCAAATATGTCGAAGAACTCTATTGCCAATAGCAAACAGCGCTCTTACTTTTAATCTATCTGAAGTTTATTCCTTCAAACACCATATATATCAACAAAAAAATAGCTTACCCCTTCTTTCTCCACTATACTATAATCATCCCCAACCTTCACTTGGGGATGATTATACTTACAAACCCTATATTAAAAGGTTTTATTAATTAGATAATAAATAATAGTGTCCATGTTAGTGTCCAATATCAACCTATATCTTTCAGAAGACACTTTTTAGGATTTATAAGACATGTGCAAAGATTGCTCTAAATTTAAATCTAAGCACAGAGATAATAAATTAACTCTCACAATTTACCTTACTTATAAAGCTTACGGATGTACCTCATGGCGGTAAACAATTTAAATGATATCAACAAACTTGAATGCCGAGATAAAGATTACTCGGTCAGTGTCTCAGGTGTCGCAGGTCTAAGTATCCGTATTTATCCAAATGGTAAAAAGGAATACTACTTGCGTTACGCTCATCCACATATCGATGGCAAGCGTCCTAGGATGATGCTAGGTAAGATCGATGATATCAGCCTATATGAAGCTAAGTATAGAGCAGAAACTATACTTAGCACGGTCGCACAAGGCTCTGACCCTAAGGTTATTCATAAAAAAGAACAAGTCAATAAGTATGCTCATCTAAAGAACGCTACCTTTGCTGAAATCACACAAGCGTGGCGAGACCACAAAACATCAAGTCGTCACCATAGTAAATCTAATAAGCGCGTATTTAGTGAGTCAACGCTTAAATTTTGGGATTTATGTCTAGGATATATGTGTCGCGAGATTGGCGACTTAAGAATGAACGACATCACAAGCGAGATGATATTAAGTGTATGTGAGGCGATTCAAAATAATGAAAATCAAGCAACCTTCGTTGGTGCCAGCACTCGGCTTTATACTGAAAAGGTATTTTCATTTGCTGTAGCTCGAGGGTTATGCGATAGAAATGTCGCTATTGATACGCGTGGTGAGCTTGCACCTGCTAGCTCAGGCAATCACTTACCAGCAATTACCAAGCCTGATCAGTTTGCGACTCTTCTAAACGATATGTCCAATTTTAAAGGCGCAAGCAAAATAGCACTAGAGGCAATGAATTTACTACCGTATGTTTTTGTGCGTAGTATCGATTTGCGCTCTATGCGCTGGCAAGATATAGATTGGGACAATAAGCTATGGGCGTTTTCTCCCACTAAAGGCGAAGGTCGTGAGGACATGGTATCGCATTTAGTAGTACCGCTAGCAAATCAAGTTATTCAGCGCTTACAAGAAATACAAGCAGTCACAGGTCACAAAGAACATGTGTTTGCATCGATGCGTGCCTCAAGCAATAGCTATATTAGCAAAGCAACGCTAGTACAAATATTTCATAGGCTTGGATACAAAGATATTCAATGCACTCATGGGTTTCGAGCATCAGCTAAGACTCTACTTATGGAACAACCTGAATTGCGATATTCAGATATCGTAACAGAGTTACAGCTAGGTCATAGGATAAAAGATACTCATGGTGGTGCTTATAACAGACTTGATGAAATCGACATTAGGGTGAAAATGATGCAAGACTGGGCTGATTATATAGACACGCTTAGAAGTTCAACATAATAATTATTTTACGTTGATTATATCACTCAACAATAATAGTTTTTTTACTATTATGACTATCGTAGTCTTCATCAAGATGATTAAGAAATAAATGTTTATTATCACCTATAGATTTAAGCGAATATCATTGCTTCGTAGAGAGTATTAATATAATATTAATTTATAAGAGATACCTACATAAAAGTTCATATATTCGCAGGATTAACTTTCAATGCTGAAAATAAAATCTATTACATTAAACAACTCAAATCAGCTCAGCTTGTTGTTTGATAGCACTACTGCACTTCCTTGTCTATATCCTATGTTTTATATTAATAGCTCATTGAAATTTAAAAGTGAATCAACACAACAAGCTTATTTACAAGGCATTAAGCAATGGTATGAATTTTGGCGAGAAAAACATAATCAATCATTCTGCAAGTATTTCCGAGAATATAAATCCAATCCAGAATTGATGATTAAAGAAGTAGATAGCTTTATATTATATTTGGAAAATATGCAAGAGATCGATCAGAAACTTATTAGATTGGGAAGCAATCCTTCAATCAATTACAATACGCTTGCACATCGTTTGCGAGCTATCATTAGCTATTTGAGCTATTTATTAGATACCTTTAGTCAAGTACATGGTAAATCTATAAGCCCTGAAATAGCTAGATATAAGTCTATACTTTCTCAAAAGTCTGATCTTGTCAAAAACCTATCCTCTAATCATCACAAAGCTCATAAAAATGGATCAAACTTCAAGAGCCTTACTGAGGAGATGAAAAAAGCTCTATATTCTATTATTTCACCTAAAGCACCAGAACCTTTATTTAAAGGTAAAAAGGCGCAGTTAAGAAATTTCCTCATTGTACATTTGCTTCTAAACTATGGCTTGAGGACTGGCGAGCTACTACTCTTAACTCTTAACTCAATTAAAGCCGACTCGAAAACACTCAATACCTATCTTCTTATAACTGATACACATGATAAAACAGACGTTCGTACGACAAAACCACAGATAAAGAATATTCAATCTGTTCGAACCATCCTATTAGAGAAGAGTGATGCTCAATTTATTAATATGTATATCAACAACATTAGATCCCAAGACTCTGAAAACCATATGTTATTTCTATCCTTACAAGCACCCTACTCACCTCTTAGTAAATCGGGTTTCAAAAAAGTTATAACTGTAATGAATGAGAAGATGAAAAGTATGTATCCTCAGTATTTTGACACTAATTATATAGATTCTATTGATAAAATTTCAGCTCATACTCTTCGGCATACATGGGCATATATGATGCTTAAACATAGCTACGAATCATATCTAAGCACTCATAACAGGGCGAAGGCAATGGAGAACGCTGTTGAAAGTTTAAGAAAAATGGCAGGCTGGTCTCGTAATAGCACTATGCCATATTTATATGCCAGCCGCTTTATATCAGAAAATGCCAACTTAGCTAATATTCAAAGAATTACAAGAGTGGATACACATTATGAATAATACCAATCTGGTGCCCGAATTTCCTGAGCACTTGAGTCATCGTTTATTTTCTGAGGCTCAGATAGATAGAATTGACAGTCTACATGTTCCTACTGTAATTAGGTTTATGCTTGCTGATAGGTATGATGCTAAGTTTATCAATAGCACATCTGATACTTGGGATTTTACTTACTCTGGACTTAAAAACATAATTAAATTTGACGGCTTAGATTATCACGAAGTTAAACTGTTGAAGTACTTCCTAGCGTACTATATTCAAATTAATAGTCCGTCAAACTTATACTTATCCGCTAATAAAATAAAAAGTTTGTTCAATGAACTTGCAGAAAGAGATATGGAATTTTCTTATAAGTCTTTTGAAACTATTCTTCTAGAGCAAGCGAAAGATATAAAATCTTCTCGTGATTACTATAGAGTCAAATTATTCGTAAAGTTAATGATTGTTGAAGGTTTTGATTTATTTAAAGAATCAGATGAGGACAAATTAGAGATTTTAGAAAGACCATCGAATTTCAACTCGCAGCTTTTTTATCAAGAAGCTGAAGACGCCATCAGTAAGCCTGCCATCACAATGATACAAAATGGCTTTGCGAAACTAAATTTAGAAATTACTAAGAGAAATTTAATAACGGACAATATTATTAAAAATACCTCTATTCTAGGTCTTATCTACGTAACTGGTATGAGACCCGTCCAATTATCTAAGCTTTCTGTTGAAGATATAAAAATAGACACCTATACAGAAGAAGGTGAACATATGCGTTATAGCATACTTGTACCTTATGCCAAACAGGGACGATTCAATCATGCTAAGATTTCGATAAAACTACCTGAAGAAATCGCTAAAGTTATTTTGCAGTATATCAAACAGTTTAAGCTATCCATGAATCATCAGCTTTTTGATCTAGGTGATTATGCAGTAACCTACTGCACTACCGCCATCAATGAGCAGCTCTTTGAATTCTCACCACAGAAATATCGGCAAAAAGTTTTAAATGGTGAATGGATTCAAATTAGATATACAAGCACTCAATTCCGTCATCATGTAGCCTATTCGATGGCATTATCAGGATCAAGTGCTGAAGACATTGCTTATATTTTAGGCCATTCATCCTTAGTCACCGCTAGGCATTACATTTTTTCATCGCCCAATCTTGCTCAAGTTCGAGCAATTGCACTTGGTAGAAACCCTGTTTACCAGCAAATGATAGCTATGCTAATGACTGGCGATATTATTACTCATGAGCATAGCCATGGAGAAAATATAGTAGGATTCGTTAATAATAAGGTTCATAGCAATATAGGCAAATGTAGCTATAAAGCTGACTGTTTTCTTGAACCTGTGCGTAGTTGTTACGGATGTGTCTATTTTCACCCTTATGTAAACGGTAACCATACAGAGGTTTTAGAGTGTGTTCAAAACGAACTAGAATCCATCGTACATATCTCTGATGCTGTTTATAACTCATCAAATCCAATCATTGCTATTCACGAAGCTACTAAATTTGAAATAGAGTCGGTCGTTAGGCGCTGTGAACTAAATGTTGAGGTGAAAAATGCAGATGACTAATTACAATAAGTTCATTAATGAGCAAAAAAATTATTTTGAAAATAACTTACGCAAATCTAATGATGCCTCATGGGAAGATACCTCGTGGCTAAAGAATAATACTGGCTCAAGCTGGTTACTTTCACGAGGTAAATCAAGCATAAGTTTTGGGTTAATAGATAAATTAAAAGGCCTATCTACTACAGAGGTAGCACTAGACTATCAATATTTTTGTAAAGCGATGTTGGTATACAGCTATCGTCAAGCTAATGGTAAGGTTTCACCACAAAAACTCGCAGCTGAACTATTAGTTTTAAAACGTTGGTTCTATTCGCTAAAAGAGCTTACCGAAAACACGCAGCCAATAAATCTGTCAACCGAGATTCTTAATCATGCCTACTTTTTATTAAAGAATAATAGTAGTGCTACAAATATCCCAAATCATGTCGGAACTTTCAAAAGATTGCAGGATATTGTAAATAAACATGGATTTACTTCTAAGAAGTTAGAGTTTGAAGTTGATTTGAAATACGCTAATAAGCAAAATAGAACACAGAAAGCAGGAATGACTAAAGAGCTTCTTGAAGGTCTGAATATTGACGAAAGCCAAATAGATGCAGAAAAGTTAATCTCGATTCAAACCTTTATAAATATTGCTTCTCTTAAAAATCTTTGTCAGAGTGCAGGTGAAAAAATACTTTTAAACTCGCTATTTTTATCTATCGTAACAGGGTTTCGTTCGACTGAAACAATAATGTTGAAGAAAGATTGTCTAATCGAAAGGCCTATGTTAGATCCGCAGACCAATGATCCTATAAGTATTAATGGTAAAATACAGTACATGCTTGGTATACGCTACTATGGCGCAAAAGGGGCTGGCGAGAGAACCCACTGGGTCGAACCGTCTTCTATTACACTTGTTAAAAGTATTATACAAAATACCTTGGAGCTTACTGAAGAGTATCGAGAGCATCTAATTTATTTGAGGCAGAAAAATTTAAAAGACTTTCTTCCTAAAGGTATTGATGAAATGCCTGATGATTTAATCGAGTTAGACGATTTAATCGATCATTTATTTATCTCAAAAAAACGAACAAGAGGACGTGGTGGTCGGAGAGATTCCATACTAAAGACATTTAGAAGCGCTCAAGTAAAATCTGACGGAGAAGGTAAGCTGAGACTCTATAGTAAGAATACCTTAAACGAATTTATTAAATCAACAGCGAATTACGATGCTGAAGAACCTATAAATAAAAAGTTCGCGTTTGAGGGTAAAATAGTCAATATCCCCTATGAGGATATCTTGTTTATTGTACAGAGTGGTAGTACTACTCTATCTCGCAATCTTATAAATAAGACAAATATTACTCCACTGGATATAAATATCATAAATAGTTTCTTAGGTTCAACTAATAACATATCAGTATTTGAAAAATATGGCCTTAAAGATAAGGACAGTCAAGTCTCTAAAATAAGTAGTCACATCCCTCGCCATAATATTAATACGTTCTTAGCTATTGCTGAAATTTCAGACCACTTACAAGCAATGCTAATGGGGCGTGTTGATATTGAGCAAAACAAACACTATCAACATTTGAGTATTAAACAAATCAGCCAAAATGCCAGTTTAACTAGTAACAGTAGTCAGTTTCAGACCTCTAATGAGTTAATGGTAGCTTCACAGCATATGCAGCCTGTAAAGGATCATATAAAAAGCCCAATTGATGATATTTTAGAATATGGTTTGATGCTCTTCAACAAAGATAAAGACCTAGAAACCAATTTGAAAAACAATCTACATACTTTTGATAGTAGTAGTGAAGTATCGAATTTCATCGAACAATCTATGGGAGATTATTACTTTGAAGATATTGCTAAAGCTTTTAATGAATTAGCTCCTACAGAGCCAGACAAAGCAAAAGAACTCATAGATACCCATGCCTACTTACATCCCCTACCCTTTGGCTCATGCATGCGTAATATAGCGGCTCACGGCTGCCCCAAGCGACTTGCCTGCCAATCGGGTGCATCTTGTGTCAACTTTACGGTGACAGGGCGTTTGGGCGAGCTTGAAAATTTAAGGCTTACTAAAGATAGAATGATTGAGCAAACTAAAAGCTTATCTGATAATTCTGAATTTACGCTAAGGGTAAAAGAGCAAATTCAAAACATTGAGCGTTTTGAACAAAAAATCATGGTTGGCTACAGTAATGAAATTCCAGTAAATATATATAACGTAATAGATACTGGAATTTCTCAGCCGAGGACACTTGCTGAACTGTTTTCACTAGAATATGAAAAGATTAAAGCTAATGATGAGGAAGAAGGCAAATGCTAAGAGGCAACGAGCTAAACGAAGCTCTTGAAAACGAGCTTAAAGAAATGGTGCAAGAAGGCATTGGGAAATCACCTATTTCAAATACTGCTTTGCACCAGAGACTTACTGCCAAAGGACATATTAAAGGCGGTCTGAGTACGCTTAGTACGCCACAACGCAAAGCATTAATCCAAAAATATACCACAGAACAGCTTTTACCATTGAACTTGAATGAAAAAGAAGAGCAGCTATACGTCAACAAAAAAACACGTCAGGCTCTTCTTGACACTAATAAAGGATTAAAAGAGAGAATAACTGAACTTGAGGATGAGCTTAATCAGAACACTGTCACTCTTATAGAAATTATTAATCAAGTAAAATTAAAAACTAACCTTGAGCTGGATGATTTACTTGCACCTTATTTAATATCTGAGCTCAAGAATCAGTCTAATTTAAAGAAGATATAGTGAGTTATCACATTCAAACAAAGAGTATAAATGTTTAAAGCATTAATCATATGCCCTCAGAATCTGAACTGAACCGCCGCGACTATATCCCGTAGACATTATAATTCACCACTGCTGAAAATTGTTATTTGTAATAGTAGTTAATGAGATGACTATAGATGAACGCATGCTTGCCTTTGAAAGGCGTATCCGTAAAATTTGCAAAAGCAAAGGAATACCTTAAGAAAGACTTTCAGAGATGGCAAGTATTGATCGAAGCTACATGGGAATATAAAGCGTGGCGAAAAAATATTAAGTTGAAGAATGCGTATGAGACATGTGATGCGCTGGATATTGAGATACAATATTTAGTCCGAGGTTCGAACTAAATATCATGAAATCATATGCTCTCGGAAATAGATTTTCTCGTAGTCTATTAATAGACTAAACCCGTTATGATTGAGAGTGTTACCTATCCTAGCAAGGCATCCACAGTTCGAGAAGAGTCCAATAATATATTACTTATATCTAAAGGGCAGTTACACAGAATTCGGGATGGGCTCGCTAACTTCTCTTCATTTAATTTACTTTTTAAATATATCTACTCTAGTCTCTACACATTTTCGTAATAGTAAATTATTGCTACCGATACCAAATAGGCTGTCAGGTTTTTGATAAAAATCTAACCCTCTATCAATCTTAACAACCCATCCATTATCTATAATAATTTCATTCTCATGTAACATTTTCTCATTGATCTGTAGCTCAAGCTCAATATCCATCTCAATTAAACTCTGCTGAAGCTCATTCAATCTATCTGACATTTCTTTAACATCAGTACTTTCACCATAAGTAGTAATCAATTTTATTTTCTTAATGCTTGGTATGCTGATTACAGCTTCACAGAAACGTACAAAGTTTTGTATTTGATGATTCTCGCGAATATAAGGATCTTTGACTTCAATTGATTTCGCACCTTGTAAATAAGGGCTAAAAATTGTCTCGTAGCTATAACCTATGGCTCCGTAGTGAATTGTAAAATACTGCTCAGTCAATTCTTTGACAAGAGTTTCTCTAATATAAGGTTCATCAGCTAATTCAGAGCTAACGTGCTCAGCTTTATGAGTAGGTAAAGTGGATGAAGAGCTATTAATTTCATTATCTGCATGGATGTTCTTTCGTTGAGGATTCTGAGTAGCATGCGCATCTTTTGATTCAGGACAATAGACTATGACCTCTTTACCCGTCGAATCAAAATAAGATAAATTTATCTTCGCAAACTCATCATCTGATTTCCGCTTATTCATTTGCTCTTTTACGCGACGACGTGCTTCTATAGCATAGCTTACATACTCTTCAAACTCTTCATCGGTTGGCGGAGCACTAGGGTGTAAGATTTTTAGAAACGCAGCAACAGTCTTTTTAATACCTTTCTCATCGCGGCCTTCGACCGCACTACCCAGCTTGATACGTCTACTCACCTCTTCATAGCGGTTGGTTTGCTTCAGCTGATAGTGAAAGGCTTCAGCTAAGTAATCAGTAATAAAACCGTAGCTACTGGTTAAGAACTCACTACTATTCTTAGGCATTTCCCAGCCCGGTAAATAAAATGCAAATCTGTCCATTACCGCTAAATCAAATTCTTTAGGCAAAGGCTGAAATAAGTCATAAACTTCCGAGTTTACAATTTGCTCGATAGACAAATCCAGATTACCAACGAATGCCATAGAGGCATCAGCAATTACTTCAACTCCTCGTGAGAACCTTCCATTCGCCATGAAGTCTTTCATGATCTGAATAGTGTCTTGGTCTTTAACTTTGATACCACCGACTTCATCAAACGCCACCGTATCCCAAAAACCAACCAGACCAATTTTTTTGCGCTGGTTATTGTAAAATAGTGTTGCCTTGGTAGCTTGACCGCCACTAATCAATGTTGAGTAAGGAGAAAACTCACTAAAGAAGTAAGATTTACCAGTGCCACGTGGGCCAAGTTCAATGAAATTAAAGTTAGGTTCAACCAAAGGAAGCAAACGTGCAATGAAATGCATTTTTACGCGCTGGCTCAGCTTATCTGGCTCTAACCCAACAGTTCGTAAAATGAAACTCATCCATTCATCGCGACTACACTCCTGCCGGCCTTCACAGTAATGCTCAAAATTAAACCGACTAAGCTGTATAGGCCGAAGATCCTCAATATAAAAAGTATAATCGTCTTCTTCTATTTCGTTATAGGCAATAGTAACTTCAGCCCATAGCCCACCCTGTAATAATCGATCATGATCACGATAGAACTTATCGCTAATAGCTACTTTCCTGGAATCAAAGTTCTCTAAGGCTGCCCAGTGTCTACGATCTTTTTCACTGTAATTTACATGTACTTTGTCAATAAATCGGTATTTACCTTTGGTCGCTACTTTAGACTGTGCCATATTCGATTCATTAGGACGCACATAGTTATCATTCAGTGTCTCTAAAACCGCTTCCATACCTGCTTGGATTTCAGCTTCATCATCACTAGCACAGTAACGTGCCAGCAAAAACTCAAGAACAAAAGTAGGAACGTTAGTCCCCTTTTTTATTCTATGTACTAAATCTTTTCTGACCACTTTTCCATCAAACAATCTGTTCAACTGTATATCTAAAGCGTCCATACATTACACCGTATAATCTGTTTCTAAATTGATTTGGCAGAAAATTGCCATCGTAGATGGATTCAGTGCTTTCACTGTGAACTTACCTTCAAAATCAAGCTGCATTTTTATTGTAATTTGATTTTTATCGCCAGGTTTTAGGTGAATGGTTCCAGTTGCAGGATTGACCGCACCGCCATGCTTGGCTTCACCTACGACTTCGCCAGCCTTATTGTGAGCTTCTATGAGTATTTCAAAATCGCTATCCATAGAGAACATATCCTGGCTTTCAAGTGATATCTCAATTACAGGCAAGCGTGTAGTAATGCGCTTAGCACCATTTTTGTAGTTCAATACAACACTTGCCTGCGCAACCGGTGTTTGCTCTATAGCTGATAACTGAAGAGTAATCACAGGCACAACACACTCTTGTAGCGATGCTCCTCCATGATAATAGAGCATACCTGACTTATAAGAAGCTAAAGACAATGGACCCGCTACTGTAGAAAAATCACCCTTGATACCTGCTTTTTCACAAGAAAGTTTATAATGATTATTATCAACATCTCCCTCTCCTAATAGGCAGCGCTCATGCACGTTATTCCAATTGCCTTGCAGTTTGCTACAAGTATCTCCCGCTGCCGCATGCGTATTCATAAAGAAACCGTGATCAGTGGCTATCACAACTTCATTAAACCCAGCATCTTTTAGTTTATGAACAGCCACACGAATACGCTTTAATGCGTTAATAATTTCGGTAGGTGCAGTGTCGGGATGGTTTTCAAAATGACTATCTATCTCTACTGAGCGTAATATAAGTAGCTCAATATCATCCTCAATCTCAAAGCGACCACGTACAAACTCTTCAAGCCTTCCCTCTTGGAAGCGATGTCCATAACGCTTCTTAACTAGATTCATACGCTGTACAACTGTTTTAACTTCCTGCTCCTGAATATAGGGTACAAAACCATTCTCAGTTTTAACCAAACGGAAATCAGTACTAGCTCCTGGGAGTAAACTTGCCATACCGACTAAGGTGATACTAGGTAGTTGAGCCAGAGCAGTTATAAGCTCTACCTTCCCATCTTCAGCAAGCTGTTGCGCTAAAGCCACACCTAGCTCATAACGCAAAGCGTCAACCATAAAGTAAGCAACTTTATTGCCGCTTTGCATCAGCTTAGGAGCAACCATCTGATCGAAAACTTCCGTATTAGCACGTTTACTCGCCAGCGGCCACCCGCTCTGCTCCAGATGACTGGTAAATATAATCTGTACTTTTTCCATCAGCCTGCCGTATTGCTTACGGACTTGCTGTTGTAATGGCTTCATTAAGCCTTGAGTATCTTGCCAATCATAATCGCTAACCGCCTGCTCAAACTCACGATGTGAGCGATCTACCTCATGTAGCTGGCTCACATAAAAGTCTATTAGCATTTCCATGCTATTCTTATGTTCAATTATTAGTCGCTCGTTGTCCTGGCAGGCTTCCACTAGAGCTAAAGCGGAACGTAGCAAATCCCACTGTATTTGGCTTTCGCCTTTACCTGTCCATACAGACTGTGCATGACGTGATAAAATCAACCGTACTTTATCAGTGTCATTATGATTTAAAGAATCTATTGCCTGTAATAGAAAAGTCCGCTCTTCGAACGGGAAGGTATCTCTTTCACCTAAGTCAACCATATGGCTACAGCTGTCTTTAAGATTTAAATCATTTTCAATAGCTTCAGCTTGCTCTATATATATATCCTGTGTGCGCCTATCACTACGTAAACGTTCACAAATATCTTCAACTAACGGTTGAGCACTATCGCCTGCTCGCGGCACATCTAGCAAATCCGAAGGTAGCGACTCCGGTAAGTCAAAGGCAAACTCGCTAAACAACATAAATCGCCATAACTCATCAGCGATAGCAGACCAACTCTCAGCCCGACTCTTTAAAGACAGACCGATACTATCCTTAAATAGCTCTTTAGCCTCACCTACCCAAGCATTGGTTTCTTTTAATGCAGCTTGCTGTATGGCACTAGGTGCTAGTAAGGCAAAAATAATGCCTTTGGTAGATTCTACCCCGAGTTGTGCCTGCAAATTAGGCCAGCTCTGCCCATCACCAATGTTATTTATAATGGCAAAGCTTGGATTTGAATCAAGAGCAAAAGCTTTACGTATATCAGTAGTATGGTCAGGCTTAGCTTGCAAGCATAAATCCATATAACTATCACTATCCCCATCGGGAAATACAGCACCGCACTCAGCATAAAGCGAAAAGGGATCTATTTGCTTTTCTTCATCCTCTATCGGTTTTGAAGATGGCACATAGACAAGCAGTTGTTCTATCTCTTTACGACCTAACAGACCTAAAGCCATAATTGCATCTGCACGACTTTTTATACTCGTTTCAGTAGCATCTACAACCACGCGTTTTTCATTAGCCATACTAGAGCAGATATCGCGATAGCGCTGATCTGGATCATATACTACTAACACTTCACTATGGTTCAGGCGTGGTATGAATATTTGTTCTTGTATGAATTGCTGAATAGTCATACGTTGCATTTCTCCATTGTAGTTCACTACTTACTACCTATAACAGTTTGCTTTATCAAAGCTGTTAGTTCAGTATCGGTAAGATTTTTTGGCTGCCATTCAGTCTTTGTATCACCAGTAGGCTTCTTACCACGCATTATAGGTATTTCAACTTCATGCCAAAAGATATCCTCAACGTCATGTGCGATCGCTAGGCTGCGGTCTTGATGACATTTACGCAATACACGTTCGGGCCAAATGCTCCCCGCTAAATGCGCCCAGTCGTATTCACCATCTTCAAGTTTTTCCCAGGTTCCTTTTAACTTTTTCTGCCAAGCTTTATGTTGGAATAACTTCCATAGCGGTGCGGCAGTAATTTGCACACCATCATTTAAGTTTGGCTTCCAGAACTTAGCCAAGCGCAGTAACTCATCACGGAAGTCTTTGAGTTCAGCTTCTAAGTCAGTTAACTGAGCCAGTTCTTTTTCTTCCTCAGTACTACGAGCAGATTTATTTCGCAAGGTATTTAAATCTGCTGTGACGATAGCTAGTTTGGGCTCGACAAAATCGTTGATACAGGTATAAAGAGTTTGCTCATTTAGACGATGGTAATAAATCCAAAGTGTGTAAGAGCCTGATATTGTTTGAAGTGGCCAATAAATAGGCGTATAGCGCCTATTTTGCGAATACTGATCGTAGTGAGTAGAAAAAAACTTTGAAGACTTGCCCAAATAAGCTTTCCAATCCGAAGCACCCAATAAAGCCAAGCATTTCTCCGATAGGTCAGGATTCGCTATTACATCAAGTGCTTGAATTAATGAATCAAGATCAGCAATACCAGTCCGCCCAAGTTTATTCTGCGGGTTTTCAAAATTGAATGCAGGTGGTTGCTTTGGTAGTTCTGCGTAAATATCATTAGTTCTTACTGACTGCACTTGCTCTTGCCAACGACCAAAAGCGCGGCCAACCAACCAGGACAAATGGTTTGTAGCGGCTTGTACCCCAAGCTCAGCTTCTTCTGTTTCCTCATGGACTTTTCTTAAAGAGACTGCTTGCTGAAGATCTAATTGTAGTTCTTCATACTCTTCTGCTGTTAGCCCATAGCAATGCGCTAAAGACAACTCGTTTTCATGACCCAGCAAAGTGCTAAAATTAGTTTTTGGCTGATATTTTATAGTTAAGTCAGGGCTACCAATGAAATCTAATGTTGTTTCATCGGTGGCATAATAGTCTTTCGCTGAATTTATAGCACTAGTAATTGTATTGTTTAAATTATTGTTAAGCTCACTACTGAGTTGTATAAAAGGAAGCTGTTGAATCATACCTACTTGAAATTTAGGCCTTCCAAAATTTTCTCCACGGAAGCGGGCAACTGCACTACCAACATTCGATGCGCAGATTGCAAGTGCATCAATCTCTCTTCCCTCGTATGGAAACGCTTGAGACCTTCCAGCTGAAGGTATACAACCTTTAGGTACTAAATATGGCACAATACGTGAAGACCGGTTCATATAGCTAAACCCAGGTTTAAAATATGCATCGATATTCTGGGGCCTAGATCTTAGCTTGCCTTTGGAATCATAAAAATTCTTAACTTCATAACCTGAACTAGACCAATTTACAATAAGATTAATTGGTGAATGCCATGGTATTGCTTTTTCTGTTTTGGAATAAAAAACCCAAGAATCTGCTACTAACTCAGGACTTACTTCCCAATAATTTCGTAAGAAACGAAAGTCATCACCTGTTTGTAAGCCTACTTTTATTGTGGCACCAGCCTCCTCCAAAGTAGATAGATTGATTTTATCTATTACTTTATGGTCAACCCAGTAACAATATGGAGAATCTGTTAGCTTACGAAAGTTTTGAGCATTACTAATAAAAACCTTTTTATTGCTTTTATTGATATTACAGCACTCTTTTAATAACTCCTGTTTATTCGAATCAGTTACTAAACGATAAAATAATGAAGTGGACTGAGTAGGAGCGATAACATAGGCTGATGTTTCAACCATTGCGTCAAGCACTCCATCCCCCAAGTCTGCACACAGTGCAATTTCATTAGTATGGCCAAGCACTTTTTCTCTTAGCCCACTCATTGTTGGCAAATATAAGCATGTTCGACTAGTAATTGCTCCAACTCGACTTTGTGGGCTTCCAATACAAATCCCACGCTCAACAAAACTAGCTAAAATATTACTTTTAGTATGTGGATAGTTATGTTCAATATACTTCTTAGAGTTTGATGAGGCTTCGCCAAATGGTGGATTCATTAACACCACATCAAACCGCTTACGGCAGAGATCAATGAATGCAAACCCCTTAGCAGCATCTTCAGCAAACAGTCTTTTTTGATCGGTATCAAATTCTGCTCGATCAGCATAATCATTTAATGCCTTTAAGATTAGCTGTTCAGCATCATCCCAAAATGTCTCATTATCTATACCATATAGGTCAAACCCTAACTCTTGCTGCGGTGTAGCAGCCTCTAGCTCATCCTGAAACAAATCACTGATGCTATCACTGCCTTTTTTAGTTTCCCATTGAGCACGTGCATTATCTATAGCAGTTTGAATTTCTTCTTCAATTTTTAATAGCGTACCAGCCTCGCCTGCTAGCTCCATCTTATCGAAGATAACTTCTACCAACTGACCTAATGCAGGCGGATGAAGCTTTCCGGTGAACTCTTTTAATAAGTCTTTATCACCAGGCATCGGTTCAGCACATACGATATTTGACTTCACAATCACTGGGCGCTGCTGCGGCTTCACACCTTGCTGCTGCCAGGCACGCTGAGCACGTTGCCATAGGCTTAGACCTGCTATCTGCACTGCTCGAGGGTCAATATCAACACCATGAATGTTATTTTCAATAATGAGCTTAGGGATTTGCGCTTTAAACTCATCTATATTGGCAAAGCTAGTTTGTAGAGCGTGTTGATTGGCCTCACGCTGAAAGGCATCTGGTCCCAGCTCTTGCTCTAATTGCCAAGCTTCCAAATAAATCTGTTCATATAAATCAAACGCATATAGTCCAAAATGCATAGAACCACAGGCTGGGTCAAGCATACGGATGCTACGTGGGTCTTTAAGCTTGCGGTACGGGATATAAACGGGTTGTTTTAGTAACTCTTCCTGACTTAAAGACTCGCCTTCAACGCTATCAGTTTCAGGTAGTTGCTCAGCAGACTTTAAAAATACCTCAGTAGGTCGACGCACCAGATAACTGCAACTGTCAATTAACGCCGTATTACCTTGAGTCATTTCATACCAGATACGCCCTAGGGTATTATCTGTTAAGAACTCCACTACATAACGTGGCGTAAAAAACTGGTTACGTACTGCCATCTCTCTACTATTTCTAGGTGCTCGTGAAGCTGAACGCATTTTATCGATTTCATCACGACCATTCCAAAACTGGTAAATCCAACCAATAGTTTCATCCTCAGCCCAAAGCGCTTCAATTTCGTTATGGTTGATTTCTGCTAGTAATTCTAATAACGCTGTCTCTCGAGGAAACAGTCGACCTTGTGTACTATAACGATCAAACAATACCGCCAGATCTATACTGAACTCATCGAACAAACTAAATAAATAGTTACGATAAGCATCGCCTGTCTCGCCGTGGCTAGTACCAGCCAATTGACGATATAGCTGAAAGCCTTTCGAGCTTTGCCCTTTACCAACAGATTCCAATAAAAAATCGCGAGCCTCTGCCATACGCAAAGCAGCCAAGCGATTAAGCACAGTAAATGCTTGCTCTCGTACGATACGGCTTAACACTTGCTTGACTCTATCTTTATCGCTTTTGCCCGGTGTAGTGGCTAAATAGTGCTCTAAAGTTTCACGTAATATATGAGCCGTTTGGCGCTGACTATTATTCAAATGTGTCAAGGAACTGATATCTGCCACGGTGCCCTGTTTTGGGTCCATACCGTAAACTGCTTGCAACTGACGTGTGAACTCATCACTTAAAATTTCGCGTGCACTATTAACAAATCGTTGTAGTCGATTTCGGGTAGTTTGATCAAATGCCATCTGTTTTTCCTTACCCTTTATCAGTAATAGAATGATTACTATGCGAACCATCAAGTGAAACAAGCAACTCAAACTCTTCAGCATGACGCAACTCACCGCGCAGTTGTTCTAACTTTGTGATAAGTTGATTCAGATCAGTCATATTCGTGATATAGGCCTTTGCTTGTATATTACGAGTAATGAGTGTCTTTCCCTCTTGTTTTTGTACCTCTTGTTCTTCATCCAACTTAGCTTTTAGACGCTGCTGGCTAGTACGCTTGATATTTCTTTTAATCTCCTGCAGCTGATTCTGAATACTATAATCCTGATTGACCAATTTGCGCAGCCCAATCAAGTCTTCACTAACAGATATAGACAAGTTTTCCAAATCTAAAAATACAGTATGTTGTTCTTGCTGCGTTAACTCTTGCCATTCCGCTATAGCAGTTACTTCTTGTTGAGCTTCTTTAATACGTTCAGCTTGCTCAGTTTGCATGATCACAACCGTATTACGGACATGACTCTTAATACTGGTTAAGTAACTAGCAAACTCTACGCTGTATTTAAAAAATTCAGCTTGGTTGAGGCGCTCACTCATATTATCGAGCACTTCTGCTAAGTCCATTTTTAATATACTGGGAGTTCCACTATCTGGTAACGAGTTAATCTCATTACGATGCTGCTGTAGTTTTCTTAAATCAGTCTCTAATCCTTGCTGTAGAGCAAGTGTGAGATCAGCCGACCATTTCAGACTATTATAAAATTCTGAATCCTCTCCCCCTAGTCGCGCTGATACATCAGACCCATCAGTAGAGAGTACTTCTGTAATATTATTAGTTAACGCTTCAATACGATCTGATCCTGGTAAATCCATGCTTTTCAGTTTTTCTGTTAAAGGGGCATATTTACGCTGTAATAAAGGAAATAGCTTAATAGCCGCCTTGCTTATTTCATCTTCTAACGGTACTACAATATCACCGCTTAGTTCAGTCAAGCGACTAGCCGCATTTGCAAGAACTTCCATACTTGGACGCTCTTCACGCAAAGACACACCTATAGATTTAAACGTATTATTAGTTTTTAAGGCGTCAATCGCTTTTTGTCCATTAACAGTCACTTCGCGCCCGGCAACTTTTAGTTTAATTTCTCCTGCCAACAACATAGCAGAAATTAGATAACGCACAGTATCTGGCGACCAACCATAAGGAGCGTCGGTAAAGATATCACTGAGGCGCTTGCCCTCAATAGAACCTTGGCGTTCGACCATGTCACGGATACTTGTAATGGCCTTATGATCTGTATTAATCGTAGCATTACCACTAGTACGCTGTATTAATCCAAGCGGGTCAATATCACTGGTAATACCTGATAAGCTATTAGTACTAAGGAATTTTTCTGCTAGGTTGGTATTCACTCGCACAGGCGCCTCACTGTAACGTTCAAATACTTGCGCCGCCACAATAGCTAAATGTTTACGTCCTGCTTCAATAAGATCTTGGTTAATACTTTCAACAGCCGTTACTTCTCCACGAAATACAAAAGACCCTTGCAATAAGCTACGCTTAATTAAGCGTACAAGTTCACTAAGCTTACGTTTAGAGATTTCTATCTGGCCTGCACAATACTCTTTAACTTCTTGATCTGGCTCATTACGATACTTACTAGCGATTTCACGACATCGATAAATATCTCTAGTGAGATCTATCATCTCAGGCGTAGTGCGACCGACAATGAAAATATTGTGCTTTGCAAGTTTCTCACGGCTTTCACTGATTAAGCGTGCTTTTGTAGCCTCGTAGTCTTTAGGATCAACTAATTCAGCTATTGTTTGTACTGCATTACGCTCACCTAATAAAGACGCAGGAACCCCATTCTCATTTTGAGATTTTAGACCGGTTTGTACTGATAAGGAGCCATTTAATTGTGTTGATGGCAAAGGTGAATATGCTTCTTTCAAACACTCGTTTTGAATACGACTTAGCTCGATAGGCCGTAAAGGTATGGTTGCACGCTCTTGCTCTATGTTATTAAGCTTTTCACTAAAGAAGCATAGATTACCTTCTTGCTCACCAAAAGGAACAATGGCATCGTTAATAAGCTCATCAACTGCTTTTTTCACTGCATCAGCATTAGATGCCGACATAATATCTGAATGCATAAGGCTGGTTATATTTTGCAATGAAATTGGTAAATTACCTAAAATTTGCAACACACATACAGTCTTAGCAATATCTTGATGTAACTCTGAGTCTGAAAAACGAATTTTAACTTTACCAACTGATTGATAAAGTGCTGGATAACCTTTTTCAATATCTTTTTTCAAAGAGTCAAATAAAGTAACCGTATTGGCTAACCAACCTACCGGCTGATTTGCAATAGGCTTGGTGACATCAGTCCCCTCAACCAAAATATCTTGGACGACTTTAATCGCTGAACGTAAACCAATACCCCCCGTCGATTTAGCTAAAGAGCCTAACAGATGTAGCAAAATATCAAAATGTGCTGGCAAGAATGGATAGAGATTAATAAAAGTCTGCTTATCAAAGTCAGCGCCGTAAGCGCGTGCATCTACAAGCTTTGTATGGTTACGTAGAGCTTGACCATGATTATCAAATAGATTCCCTAGTGTTGTTTCACCTGCTGGTGACTTACTGAGCAGACGACTATAACAAATCTCTTTGATGTCATTAGCTTCGAGATCTATTTGTATCGGGAAGCGGTCTTTCAACTTATATAGTTCAGGAGAATTAAGCGAAGCTTTTGGGTCATCTTCTGTGAGTGTTTGCTGTGCGGTACCGATTACCCAAACCTTACCATTACCAATATTTTTTAAGTTTTTGGCCAAGCCGTCCAAGTTGAGAATGAGGTTTTGTCGGGAGCCAACGTACTGACCTACTTCATCGATAATAAAAATGATGTGTTCTTTACCCGAAGCCTCACGGGCTATTTCAATCATTTCCTCTACACGATCATTTTCAAAACGGATTACTTCGCTGTCCTCAGTGTTAAATGATGATGCCGTTTTGAATAGTGTTGGATACATCTGGTGTGCTATTTCAGGAATAACACTATCAACAATCAAGTCATCATTGCGATAATCATCCCATTCCTCTCCTTCAGTGTAATCCCTAAAAATTTGTAAAAACTCATCATGACGTTTTTCTTTTTTTAACTTTCTTTCAAAAGCTGCTACTTTCAAATTACGAGAATAACCTGCCCATTGTAGAACTTTGTAGTACAGGACTGTAGATACCTCTTCCATTGTCGCACCAGCCAGCTGCTCACTAGCTAAGTCAAGCATAAGGACAGCCGCAGGAAATCTTTTTGACACAGAAGCTAGCAAAGCCTTCGTGGTTGATTTTTTAAATCTATCCTGAAGATGCTGGATAAAAGGAGTGCCATCAATCTTAATATTATCGTCAAAAGCTAAACCTAAATACTTTGTAAAAGAGCTCTTCCCTGAACCATAGAAACCTGAAACCCAGACACCTACCTCATTCTGCCCGCCTGCTTCCATAGCTGCTTGCATTTTACTAAGTAGTTTTTCAAATTGCTCTTCGATGCTCTCAGTGACAACATACTCAGATATCTCAGCTTTTAAACGTTCCTCTTGAGATACCCCATAAGTAATGACCTTTTCAATAGTGCGGTAAATATCTTTATTATTATCAAATAAGCTTTTAATTTCCATTATATATCCCTAAGTAAATCTCATTAATTAATTCAGATTATCAGCCACCGACATGTACTGAACGGTAGTTACCATCTTCCGGATAAAACCCTAAAAACTTAAGTTGGGTTTTACCTGTCCTCATACCTGGATAAAAAAATATAGTAGGTACATGAAACTTACCTTGAAGTTGGCTTTCCATAGACCCTATACGGAGATAAGGATGAAGGGCTTCAATATCTGACACTAATAAAATTGAGTTCGGTTTACCTTCAAGATCGGATAACTTAGCTTCAAGCTTATTTTGTAATGCGTTTTTTTTGGTAAGTGCTTCTGCTAATGATTTATTGGTTTTTTGCCACTGCAAACCTAAGTTTTCTGCTGAATCTCTATTCTCAAGAGCTGCTGAATCTTGCTTTTCCCAAGTTTTCTTAATAAAAGCAGGCATTTCATCAAAGACTTCTTGTACGGCTTTAGCCATAGAGAAAATATGCACGTCCCAACCTTCATTTCGGAGTTTTGCTGCCCATGCAGGAAGCTGCCGCTTTATTTTTAATATTTTTTGTGGATCAAAGATTAAATAAAAGATAGGCTCGAAGCTGGCATGACCAAACTCTCGGCCTACTCTCACTCGCTCCATTAACTCATTAAAATCAGTATTGAGCGATGACATCTATTACCTCCTCCATTTTTTTAAACTGCCAACTGATGCGAGTCACATCACCTGCTGACTGCACAATTAACCAGTTATTTTTTGCTAGTGTTCTTAACTCATCACGTACTTCATTAGGCTCCATACCAAAAAGCTTCCAGGACTCATGACTAATGATTGCGTTATCACCTAGACCGTTAAAATGTAGAAAGTGAGCTAAATATAAAGAAGTGTTTAAATGAATACGGATAGGTTGAATGGTTCGCGTAGGCGATCTACCTGACGACAATAGATTATAGTCAGCACAGCAACCAATAATATAAGAAGATACACGTTTAACAACCGAGTCTGCCCATGGTTTTTGCGTTTTCCCTTCATCTATAGCATGGGCCATAAAATCCCGAGCATCTTCAGTAGTTATTGTATCGTGACCACCTAAGTAACGGTTCCAATATACTTCTATAATAAAATCCTGTAGGACTTTATTGGCTTGTGCAGTGTGTATCAAAAATAGCTGATTAATATCTTGTGATGATAAAACTGGAGCCAGTTTTTTTAAATGAACAGCTACATTAGTTTTAATATATCGGGGTGAGAAACACTCAGCAATAATATTGCGCAGTCGACGTGCCGTGACCATTGGAAACAAACCAGAACTTAGTGCCTCTTCATATAACTCAGAAACCGTCATACCATGTTGGTATATCTCCAATAGAAGCTTAGTTTCATTAACGAGGCCTAGGCCGGCTCCCAGTTGCGTAGTATAAAATTGATTTCGAGAAATATCTGAACTCATTATGCTTCCTTCATATAAGGAAAGCTTTTATAGCCTTTTTTAAAGGCATTAAGATAGTGACTCGCTGCTACTTTCAGCATAAGCTCTAAACCCTCATCATTAAATACACCTACATTGACAGGCCCTTCAGACTTTTCAACCTCACTGTAGACCAGCTGTTCCAATGCTTCAACAGCACTATCTTTACTTAGCAGTCTTTCTTTCATATCGATATTTTGCACTGCTTTGGAAACTTCTCTTTCAAGTGAGTCTGGTAGCCTGTATAGATGATAGTTTTCACCTACACCGATATATTCATCGTGTACCAATAATGCTGCCTCACACACTCCATGATACTGTGCTAACAGCATTGTTCTAGGATATGGATACATAAGGAAAGCTGGACTAGATGCACCGAGAAAATTACTTCCCCACCAATCGAATTGACTCTTTTCACCCAGATAGCCAATTAAAAATCGATAATTCAATACTAAGTCTACAATTGGCATTTTTCAAAATTCCATAAAATTCATATTTATTATTAAAATAATCTATACATGCTAACATTCTTATAAACATACCTAACAAGCAATTGTCTAATTTTTCTGAAAAATTGTTCAATATTGCTCTATTACACTATCCGTCGTACCAAACGAATAGTGAATAGTCTCATAAAGTAGTGATCAAGAGCATAAACGATGGATTATTTAAACTGTTCCGCCATTAAAAAATGATAAGTATTAGCTTTTATTTCGGGCTTACTTTTTAGATGTCCTATTATATAGTGCATTTTTCTACTCATAGTATAGGATTTCAAAGCGTCCTAACCTTGTCGGATTTCATGTACTATATGCTATCGCATTAGTAATATTCAGGATAACTCTCCGAACTGCTTTTCGGTAGCTGAAATATTGCCATTTTGATTTTATTGATGGCTTCGGCTTTAAGTGGTGTACTGTATTAGGTTCTTCATTTTTTGTCCATGATAAACCTTACCTATTACGCTTAGTTTAATAGGTTTGATACTATGGTGTCTTCAGCGTAGCTCAGTTTGCGCTTGATTACTTTGAGCACAACATTAACAGCAGCATATTCTACCAATGATGCAAATACACGCTAATTCCAAGTCTTAAAACCAAATGCGTGATTGTCATTGATAATGCTAAGTTTCATAAAAATAAATGCATTCAAAAGCTATTGAACAGACATGGCTATCGTATCCTATGGCTGCCGCCTACAGCCCAGACTTGAAGCATATCAAAAAGAAATGGGCACAAGTGAAGTTTCTACGCCAAGGCTGGATGCAAAATGACTTATCTAAATTAGTTTATGATACTTGCCCTAGACATAACAATTTTATTTTGAACCGACTATCTCACGAGAGTCATTCAGCAATTATATAATCAAGCAAAAAATGATTACGATGATGAAACACTGGAGTATTATATTGATATGCAGGATGAGCTTTTGGCTAGTAATCACTCGTTTGTAAGAAATATGATTGAAAAATTGGGTGGTGGATTGCTAGCATATTTTTTTGAATTTAATATACTATTGAACAATAATCCTTTGAAATTAAACTGAAGAACTTTGGAAAAGTATGAAAAGTTTACAGCTCGCTAAAAATATAAAATTAGAAATCTTAAGACTTCTTGCTCAACAAGAAGAAAAGCTATTCAATAAAATTGATTCTGTAAGTTTTTTCGACTCAATATTAGATTTACGGACTAAACCATCTACGGACCCTAGGTTTGCAGATGCTAGACTCGACTTGCAACAGCACTACGTAAATAATAATGATTGGACACTGGAAGAAATATTACTCGATAGGTATGATTTCACCAATTCTGATGAAAATTTTTTCAAACTTCTTAATCTAGTTATATCCCCTACTGTCAATAATACGGAAGAAGAAGTAAAGTTTTTCTATTACACCCTAAATCCAATATTTAACAGCCACTCACTTGAATATCGCTTAAAAAGCATTAATGAACATGGTATCTCAATATTTGAGTTAGATACTTTGGATAGTGAGAACCAATTCAAAGATATAGTTGATAATCATATCCCAATTTTTGTTAATAAAGATAAAGATGTTAATATAATAGAGAAGCTAAATAAAAATCACCCTTTTTATATCTTGCTTAATCCAACAACATGGGATGATTATTCAAATAAAAATCAATTCACATTGTCAGTTCAATATAAAGATCAACACACAACATTAGGATCGTTGAAAATAATATCAATTGACTCCAAAAGTACAACACTGAGCTTGTCATACCAACTTACAAAGCTAGAAAAAGAATATTGTTCATTGGGAGAGAAAATTGACTACTATAAAAGCATCAAGGATTTTTTCGGAAACGATTATTTAAGTATCTTAAAAGCTTTTAATGATGTTGCTTTTTTTCCACAAATAAGTGAGTCTTTTGAGAACTCTTCGGATTTCAAAAATAGTTTAATCAGGTCTGATGGTCAAGAGCAGTTAATGCGTCAAGCACGTTATATTATTGATGGTTATGATCTAAGTAATCTTTATTCGTTTGAATATCTCTACAAGCCCAATTACTCAAATGATATTGATACTTTAAATATACCTTTTAATTTTAATGATAACTCTATCCTTCCTAATAGGATTTATGCGCTTATTGGTGAGAATGGTGTCGGTAAAACCCAATTAGTTTCAAAACTACCGATAGATTTAGCTAGTCACGTATTAGATACTTTCACTCCTAAAACACCACTTTTCAGCAAAGTTATTGCTGTCTCTTATAGTGTTTTTGATGATTTTAAAATCCCAAAAAGCTCATCAAAAATTAATTATATATATTGTGGTTTAAGACAAGAAAGAAACGGTGAAAAATATACGCTTACTAAAGGTGATTTAAAGGAAAGATTTTTTAGCTCCATTCAAAAAGTTCAAGAAAGTAAAAGGTTCGATAGTTGGTGTGAAATTGTTGACAATTTCTTTCCAAAAAATACAGTCGATCAATGGAAAATATGGAATGAATCTAATCTTGAATACGAATTAAATATTACTGAAATTAGTAATTCTCTCAATAACTTCAGTTCAGGTCAGTCAATTTTTATTTTTATTTTAACGGAAATATTAGCGAATATTCGCTACGATTCATTAATTATATTTGATGAGCCAGAAACGCACTTGCATCCGAATGCTATTTCTCAGCTCATTAATAGTATTCACCTATTAGTTAAAAAGTTCCAATCGTACTGTATTATTGCAACTCACTCTCCAATCATTGTACAAGGTATTCTGTCTAAAAATGTTTATGTTATAAGAAATGAAAATAATATTTTAAGTGCCAAACATCCTTCCATTGAAACATTTGGAGAGAATTTAACCAAAATTACAGATGATATCTTTGGTGCCAGAGATACAACCTCTCAATTCAAAAATGAATTGCAAATATTAATTAATAAAGGTTATCGTTATAACGAAATTATAAATTTACTTAAAACGAACAATGTACCTCTTAGCTTAAATCTTACTATTCTATTAAATAGTATGGTATCGAATTAATATGATTAATTTAAATCCATTACAAGATCCTAGTGTAGAATTTCTTAATGAAGTAGTTTCATCAAAGAAAAAGAAGAAAAATGAAATACCTCCATTTTATAAAGATAGAGTTATAGCATTATCTCAAATAATGTTGCCGGCATATCAAGTGTATGATGTTGCTTTCTTACAAAACACATTGCACAGAGTCACAGCAAGTATAACTTTTACCTCGAATCAAAAAAATGATTTACTTAATTTGTATAATTACAGTAGTAAACCATTTATAAAATTAAAAAACAAAATTATTTCACGACCTAATAATCATGAAGTTCATACTTGTCAATATTGCACTATAAACAGCATTAACACGTTAGACCATATTATGCCTAAAGAGAATTATCCTGAATTTGTAGTTCATCCGAAAAATCTTTTTCCTACATGTTCTCAATGTAATAGTTATAAATCGACAAAATGGATGACAAATGGTGTTTTTGAATTTTTAAATCCTTACCTTCATTATTTACCAAATGAACAATTTTTATTTGCAAATATTAACTATGTTAATGATACTTTTGATGTTCGTTTTTACTTAGGTAATCCAAATCATTTGATACCATCATATTTATTTGATGTTATTCAAAATCATTACAGGAATCTTCATCTTTTAGAGAGATTCACAAATGAATCCTACAAAGTTATTTCTGAATTTGATAATTCTATTCAAGGCTCGCTTACGACACAAAGTCTTGATAATTCTCTTAATAGTGCTCGAGCTTCTATCCGATTAAATCAAGCTACGTTTGGCTTCAATCAATTTGAAAATATTCTTAAGTTGGAGCTATGTAATGGTTTAGCTTTTAGACAATATTGCCAGGTCTCGGGGTATTAAATAGCCCTGCCCCTTTATAGCTAGTGAACTATGCTGAAGAAACCGTAGAGATAAACTTGGTAAACTAACGACCCAATAAGGAGTTTATCATGACCAAGAAATTAAGAACCTACAGTGACGAATTTAAAGCCGAAGCCGTCAAGAATATAGTAGATAATAAGGGTAATGTTTCAGCGACTGCAAAGCAGCTTGGTATTGCCATGCAAACGCTATCTAACTGGCAGAACAAAGCCAATCAAGGCAAGCTTGTCGGCACAGAACAAGTTGCTGAAGAGGAGCGCGAGATCCTAAAAAAGTCTACGGCGTACTTCGCAAAGCATAGTTAATCAGGTACGCCTTTATCAAAGATAATCAGCAGATATTTAACACCACCACTATGTGCCGTGTGCTAAGCGTAAAGCACTCAAGTTACTACGACTGGCTGAGTCGTGACATCAGCGCTCAGCAGATAAATCGTAACCATTGCGAGCTACTGGTGAAAGCAGCTAATGGTGAAACTCATGAGCGCTATGGTGTTGAGCGACTGCATGCAAAGCTAACAGAGCAAGGCTATGACATTAGCCTATACATGGTAGAAGCATCAAAGAAGCACACGGTATCAAATGCCGTCGTCACAAGCGTTTTAAAGTCACCACGGACTCTGACCATAACAAGCTTGTCTATCCAAACGTACTGGATCAAAAGTTTGATGCTAAGTGTCCTAATGAGGCGTGGGTAAGTGACATCTCTTATATTTGGACTACTAAGGGTTGGCTATATTTAGCTGGAGTTAAAGACTTATACACCAAAGAGCTGATTGGCTAGGCCATTAATAAGCGCATGACTGCAGATTTAGTCTGCAGTGCACTCAATATGGCAATCAAAAATAAACGACCCAGCCAAGGATTGATTGTGTACTCTGATAGAGGCAGCCAGTATTGTAGTCCTGCCTACCACAAGATCACCAAACAGCATCTGAACCGCCCCGGGATTGTCGGAGACTCAACATTCTGAGAGAATACGACAATGAAAAGACAAACCTACACTCCTGAGATTAAAGAACGCGCCGTTCGTATGCTGATTGAAGCGTCGAGCGACTACCCCTCTACCTGGTCAACCATCCAAGCCATTGCCCCTAAGATTGGCTGCACGCCTGAAACCCTGCGATCCTGGCATAAAAAGCACATCGATCAAACCATTCCTGCCTCAGTGCAAGCTCAAAGTGATAAAGAGCGCATCAAAGAGCTTGAACGCGAATGCAGAGAGCTCAGACAAGCCAATGAAATCATCAGGAAGGCTGCGGCTTTTTTCGCCCAGGCGGAGCTCGACCGTCCACTCAAGTGATGATCAGCTTCATCGACGACAATAAACAGTTTTATGGAATCGAGCCAATCTGTAGAGTACTACCGATTGCCCCATCAACCTATTATCGCGCTAAAGACTTAAGCGACAACCCACACAAGCACTCACTACGCAGTCAGCATGACGACTATTATGTCAGCGAGATTAAACGTATTTGGCAGGACAGTAAATGCCGTTATGGTGCGCGTAAGGTTTGGCAGCAGATGAAAGCGGATAATATTCATGTGGCTCGTTGTACGGTAGAGCGGTTAATGAGACAGTATGAGCTGCAAGGGGTCTGGCGTGGCAAAGGCAAGATTACCACTAAGTCTCGTGATGATCAGCTGCGAGCGAATGACTTGGTTAATCGCAACTTTAGTGCACGTCAACCCAATCGGCTATGGGTGGCGGACTTTACCTATATTAAGACGACAAGCGGCTGGGGGTATATACCGCTTTTATTATTGATGTGTTTGCTCGCGCTATCGTTGGCTGGAAAGTATCTAATCGTATGAACACCGATATGGTGATGGCGGCGTTAAATCAAGCGATAACAGATAGGAACAATCCTAAGGATGTGATTCATCACAGTGATCGAGGGGTTCAGTACCTATCTATTCGCTACACTTCTAGGATGAAGGATTCTGGCGTGATTGCTTCTGTTGGTACAACAGGCGATTCATACGACAATGCCTTGGCTGAAACGGTCAATGGACTCTATAAGTCTGAGGTAATTTATTACTTAAAAGAGAGCTGGACTGGCATTAATGATGTTGAATTAGCCACGCTTGAGTGGGTAGCACTTCGAGCACAGCTCTTGTCTTGCAAAGCTAAATCGATAATTAATCGATTTTTAACGCTTCTCAGGTTTAACAAAATACGACTGCATAGTTTTATTTGACCACTACAACCCGCCTACCAGCTCAAAAGTGACATCGATAAGCCGTTGACTCCAGCCTTTGCTCGCCAGCAACGCGATTAGCTTTTCTTTGTTATGGTGCATGTTGCACTTCCTATTTTAAGTATATGGGGTAAATCAGAACCTCTTAGCGACAAACTAACCGGTGCCGAGCGTATTTATTGATATTTATTCTTCTTCTCCGGTGATATAGCTATCTACTTCAACGCCGGTATATCTAACTGAACTAAGGCTTATCAGCTTTGGTTTCGAAGCAATAAGTTGATTCACCTGTTTGCTTTGTTAATCAAAGACTCAGACCTTGAATGGGTATTTAGAGACGGTACTCATATAAAAGCGCCTCAGCACAGTAGTGGTACTAATGAGACCGCGCAAGCTATTAGTAAAAGTGTGGGAGGTAGCGCTACTAAGATTCACTTAGCAGTGGATGCTCACGGTAAACCAATCAGTTTTATCGTATCAGATGGTATGACTCACGATGTTAAGGTAGCGCCAGATTCAGTTGATAATATTGATCTGAGTGATAAAGATATTCTATGTGCTGATAAAGGCTACGACTCTGATGCACTGCAAGAACATATTAAACGAGCAGGAAGCTTCGATAATACTCTTAGAAAGCAGAATACAAAATTGGATAACAACCATATGGAATGAGGCTTGTACAAATTTTGCCACTTAGTTGAAAATACATTCGCTCACTTAAAACGATTCCGAGCAATAGCCACTAGATATGACAAGCTTAAACAAAGCTATGAGGATACAGTGGCTATTACTTGTGCCTTTATCTGGATTAAGTTATGAATGTTCAACACGCCCTAATTAAATAGAGCTAAAGAAACTAATTTTTTAAAAATGCATAAAGTCCGTTATTATAATCTTCTAAATGCTGTAGCAGCTTGTTTTGCTGATTTAAACTTTGCCCTGAACAAAAAGTATCTATATAGTAGTCCTCCATTTCACGGAAGCTTTTTTCTAAACCAGTATGAATATTTTCAATCAGGTTCTGCTTATTGCTATCAACCATTTGCTTCATCATCGTATGGATTTGTAGATTAAAAGTATTTTCTTTTTTATCTTTCATCTTAAAAAATCCATAGGCAGCCCCTGCTGCGATGCCTACTACTGCCAAAGGCAAGGCAACGGCAGACAGAGCCGCCCCAATGGTCACTACTGATGCGTTGGCTCCCAAAATAGCCGCATAACCTGCTAAAGCAGTCCCCCCTGCACCCAAAACAGTTCCGCCTTTAATAGCAAAGTCTTTTACATCAGTATTGTCAGCGCTACTATAATCAGAATACGAGATGCTATGACTTTCCATATCCTCTTTCATTTTTTGGGTTTCAAGTATTTGAAAGCGCTTAAAGCGATTGATGATTTCACTAGCGTTAATCTCAAAAGCACTCCTAACGCTTCTATCGTAATTTTGTTCGATACTTGTCCTGATAGGGTCATTGTATCGATGCATGATGGCTGAAAGTTCACTGTCTATAGGTGTAATAGTAGCTGACAGATATATTTTAAGTTCTTGCTCAAAAGACTTATCTTTTAATAATTCATTGTATCTTTTGTCCATATCAAGGATTAAAGATTTTTCAATACGTGCTTCATCACGTCTCAAATCATCTCTATAATCATCGTAGGCGTCTATTTTTTCACGGGTCTGTCTGATGATGGATTGATGCACAATCAACTCTCTACGCGCTAAGGCTTCACAAGAGTCTTGCACGCTATCTTGTTTAACAATTTTGGCCTTATCATTCACTTTGAGCTGTAAATAATCTGTAAACTCATTAAATAAAGTATGATAATGGCTGTCTGCTGCAGCCTCATCATCTTCTATGACTCTAAAAGCTGAGAGAGCAAAAATTTTCTGTAAATAGTCTCCTGATGTACTATCCAGATATTCAATAAGCTCACTAGGGTCTTCATTAATTTCATCTATTTTATTAATAACCGCAATAATGGGCTTGCCCAAATGGGCAATACTAATGATATCTTCAGCAATGTCTGCCTGTCCTAAATGATTGCCATTAACAACCCACACTACCAAATCTGTTTCAAGAGCGATACTTTTTGTTAACGCTGAGTTTTGCTGAGTAATAGTCGCAAGCCCTGGCGAATCTAACAACAGTAAGTTTTTAAGTTTATGATGATGAGATTTGACAATAATTTTTTCTATTTTTTTTGCTTGCTCTAAGCTTTCCGCTGCTGTTCCTACAATACTCATGACTTGCTGGTGCTCCACGTTACTGCACTCACCATTCGTAAACTGTATAACCGTCGAGTCTATAGCATCATAACCTACTTCCCAAATAACAGATGTCGCCTCTAACATATCTGTAGGTGAGACCTTATAGCCCACAAGAGCATTCATTAATGTTGACTTTCCAGCTTTTACTTCACCGATTAAGGTCACTCGCAAAGTTGTTAGGATGTTTCTTTGAACTTTTACTAAATCAGTCTCTACTTTCTTAATATTTTTTAACGCATCCTGACTAATCATATTAGGAACGCTACCCTCAGCTCTTACAGGGGACTGCTGCAAGTAATCTGTAAAGTCATTACACCATTGCTCAAGCTTTATTTGCATTTTTTTGTCTCAATAAATATAGCGATAAAGAAGGTTTTAATTGGATATTTTCTTCAGGCATTTTCTGATTGTTTTTATAAGTTAGATTTAGTTTTTCTTTCAGTTGTGTTGTCAGCTGCTTAACATGTTTGAAGTTACTTGGTGTGGGTTCAAAGTGTAATTGGCTAAATATCTGAAAAAGCGATTCTTTTATTTCCTTCTCAGCATTATCCAGTAATTTTTGAAAAACACTATCTATTTGTTCCGATAGGAGCGCTAGAATATTTGCCGTCAAGTGTTGGGTTAGTTTTGATTTTGCCGCATTAATTTTGCGTCCTTTTGAAAACCCAAAGAAGACATCTGCAGCCCCCGCTAATAAACCAATAGGACCTAATAAAATCATTCCTGCTACTGCCAAACCACCACCTATCAACATTGAAGTTTCATCTTCACCAGAAAAATTAATGTCGGAAGCATTCATGGTAAGAGCACTTGATTTTTTATCATAATCCCCTATAGCCATAGGGTAGAGAGTTTCACTAAGGTGTTTAAATCTTTTGAACTTTTTATTATTTAATTTTTTTTGCCCAGTGACAAAGTCAGAAGTATACTGCTGGTTATCGTTTAATAAACGATTAAGTCCCTGTTGCATATCTTCCATTTTGAAAATATGTTCATTTAAAAACGTATTGCGTTCCCTATCTTCAACGATATCTAAATAACTTACAGCATAGTTATTAATACCAGCTTCAACTTCCGTTTTATAGGCATCTAAAAAATTAATCTTGGCATTGCCTAAGTCTGTCTGCAAGTCTCGAAGTGACTCTTGTAATAACTGATAGCTGGTATTTAGTAACGTCTCATCGACCTTCAAGCGCTCAAGATAGGGGTTTAAATCTCTATCATATCGATGCATTAAGTTCTTATTTAATCGTTCTGATTTTTGCGATATTCTATTAGTACTTTCCTTTGAAAAAACATGGTTAACTCCCTTAAAAATCTCATCATAACCACTACGATATAGTTTGTCCTCATCATTATTGATGACCGCATCAAATGCATCTTTGGCAGAAAACGGAATGATTTTCGTAAAAAAACCACCCAATAGCTTTTTTGCTGCCTGTTCTGCTCTTTTTACGCCCTCATCGCCTGTAGCATTGCGTATTAGGTCAATTCTATTGAGCACAGCAATTTTATTGGTTGTCGTGATGCCATCGCTAGTCTCTTCAAAATCTCGCAGTAGTGCTTCTGGTGTCGCTGCGGCTAGGGTCGTTGCATCAAGTACCCATATCATGCCATCTGCTTGACTGAATGCGGTAACATCCTCTCCCACATAGTTGATGGTATCTTTGCCTGAATGGTTTTGTCCCACTCCAGGCGTGTCTATGATTGAGAATTTATTTAAAATAGACTTACTTTTACTATCAACGTCTATAGCCCATTCTATTTGTCTGATATTAGAGCGATATAAATAAAGGTCATTTAGGTTGCGCGTAATGCCTTCTTTTTCTTCTAAAGTTAGATTGGGATACAGTCGATAATGCTCGCGTCTCTTTGCTAAGATCTCCTTTTCACTATCTTTGCGTTTTTTTTCTTCCGCTTGTACTATTTCTTTGGCTTCTTTTTGATTGGTTATCGTGGTAGGAGAGCCATCTTTATAATGAATGATTGCCTGCTTTGTGTCTGCATCAAAAAATCTATCGACCTTCCATGTTTTTGGCAGCACACCAACTGTGGCAACGTCTTGTCCTACTAGCGCATTAATCAGTGTGGATTTTCCAGCTTTTCCGGCCCCAATAACATATAGTGAAAAAGGCTGTAACATGTCATTTTTGGTGGCAAGTATTTCACTACTCAAACTTTTTGCTTCATTGATAAACTTATCAAACTCAGATTTTTCACGGCTAGTACTGCTGGCATAACCCTGTAAATCATCAATAATGCTAAAGGTATTGTTGTATTTTTCTTGTAGGAAATTCAAAAAATTTAGCTTAATTTCTTGCAAGCGTTCATCATTCTTGTCCATTTGTTTTCGATGGTCTTTCTTCAGAGAAAGATCAAATCCGTTCTCCAATGTAGGATAGTTTTTTAATACGTTATCTAGTGAATGCCGATAGGTATCAAGCAGAGACTGCTCGGTTAGTAATTGATCGGATAATTTCTTAGTCATTACTAATTACCTTACGACAATAGAGTAAATAAGAAAAGCTATAGGCAGTCCAAGAAAAATAACAATAGTAATAGTCGCATATAGGATAGTACGTACAACGCTCTCTGTTTTAGCTTCTAATGCGCGATTGAGTTCACTAGAGAGCTTATGGATTTTTATTTTTAAGTCAGAGATTTCTGAGTTATTAATCTTAAAGCTGGTCTCTATTTTTTGTTTTAATCTTTCAACTTCAGCTGTTAGTAAGTGCTCATTGATAGCACTGAGGTGATTTGATTCATTTTTTATTGCGTTACGAACTTCACTATAATGCTGATGTAGCACCTTTTCGATAGACTGTAGCGCTAAGCTTTGGTTATTTAGCGTCGATGGGATGTCTTCATTCAGATTCTTGATGTTATTGTTTATTTCTAATAAATGATTCTTACTGACTTGTTCTAATCCTTTAGCGTGTGTCTTGCTAGTCTCGTTCAAAAGTACCGCGTGTGCTGCTAACTGTTTAGCGATAGCTGCATTAACATTATTTAAACTGCTATCTATATCTGATAAGTGCTTTTTACCAATATCTTCTAAAGCTTTAGGATGAGCTTTACTGGCACTTTCTAGCAGTATGGCATGTTTGTCTAGTTTGCTTGCAATACTATCGTTAATTTTTCCTAAATTCTTATCTAATCCTGACAAGTATTTATTACTTACATCTTCTAAGCTTTTAGGATGGTTTTTGCCGACTTCTGTGAGAAGTAAAGCATGTTTTTCTAAATTGTCAACAATGTCACTATTGATTTTTTTGATATTTTTATTGGCATCTAATAGGTGTTTTTGACTTACTTGTTGCGATAAGCTCAACACCAATTCATTAAACTCTTTTTGCAAGGCTTGCTGTTGTGCTAAGTCTTCAGTATCCATAATATCCCCGTCAAAAAATTAAATATTATAAGTTATCCTCTGATAGGATAATAGCAATATATAGTCGACTTTTTATGAAGATACTTTGTTATAGAACTAGGGTCTGTTTAACATTCATAATTTCAACCAGAGATCAGCACAAGCAAGAGCCATCGTATTTTCACAGCTTTGTTTAAGCGTATCAAATCTTGTGGCAACGGCTCTATAGTTTTTTAGTTTAGCGAAAGGGTTTTCTAATAAGTGCCGAGCCTTGTATAAGCACCAGTTGACATGATTGTTGGTGAACTTCGTATTCTGTTTACGAGGAATATTATTGAAGTAACCCGCTTGTTTAATACGTTTTCTTAGTGCATCAGAATCATAGCCGTTATCGGCACATAATATCTCTGTTGTAATTAAATCTATCTTATCAATTAAGTTTGGTGCTACCTTCACATCATGAGTAGTGCCATTTGATAATACAAAAGCGATGAAGTAATCAGCTTTTCCAATCATTTCAATCATTTCAATCATTTCACCTGCAACTTGACTGTCATGGACGTCACTCCCAGTAATTTTAAAATTGAGCGGATATCCATCGGCATCACAGTATAGATGTATCTTTGTAGTTGCACCGCCACGGCTTCGTCCAATTGCTCTATATTCACTAATCCTAATTCCACTTGCACGCTGATGACAGTGAACATATACCCCAGCTATTTCAGCCCTCAAACGTATTAGTAGGCTACTTAAAATAGACCGCTATAATGGAACTACTTATAACAAACTGCTGAACCAGCTCATCTATTGAGTTACGTATCATAGATACCGTGTAACCTTTATAATAAAGCTAACTCATAGCTTGTACTAAAACTTCTAAAAGAATTACGCGTCGATTTTATAAGTTATTGAATTTATTGCAATTAACATACTAGACATGTAAGAATATCGGACTAATTCGATCTAACATGTAAAGTATATGGATGCTTTACATATTGTAGAATCTACGACTTGAAAAATATAGGAACTCTACGATCAATCATGTATGCCGTCCAAACCTTCTCACTAATGGTTCAGTTCGTTATATATTTGGTTCAATATAGCTTGAATACAAGAAAACTGAATAAAGTCTCTATAAATAGCAGAGTAAAAACGTTTGAATCCATACCTAATTTACAGAATATCGACTATATCGAATTCGCTGACCATCGTTAATATCTCTAACATGTAAAAGTATCGGACTAATTATAAATATATAGTTATTCTATTCATAGGAATGGTGTTGAAGTTAATAGTGATTTTAAAGAGCTTGTGACGACGGTATTTGACACAGCACTCGTCTTTGTTACTTCTGACCATATATTGGCTGATATCGTACCCTTACGCACTTAAATAGGTATGCAATCAATACTCGCCATAGCACTGACTCGTCTCATCATGAGCTACTCTAATCAGTAATTCAACCTAATTGCGATGGATCTACTGCTCACCAATGTGACGATTGGTACAGTCTTAGTAGCTTGATGATTTTACGTTAATACTAAAACTCATAGGTGTCGTAGTTAAGACTCTCAGCAGTTTAAATAAGGGTTGTTGTACTCAGGATATGTCACATATTAAGGTTCATGAACCAGTTGTTTCTATCTTTAGTATAGATCATTGTTTTTACTAGATAATTATCTCTTTTAACTCGTGAACCTAACTTTAGGTACGCATAAGTTAAATGATACGTTTTAGAGTTAATGCTAGCAATGGCTTTAGATGATTAAATTTCTAGTGCACTATTAATAGCGATTACTTGTTTCTTCTTAAACGCTCAATGAGCCAGCCTGCTAGTGGGAATGACACCATCTGTGTCAACGGAACGAGTATTATCGTTTCAATCAATACCACCAACGGCAGACTTAAATCATGGGTCACAGGCTTTAGTAACGTTAATACGATCAAGAGCGTCGGATAAAGTCCGACATATCCTACTAATATGCGTATCAGTCTGTCTTTAACTTTTTCATTCATTACATTACACCAGAAACCATTAATTTTATAAGTAAAAATAAGGCCACGAATGGCCTTATTTGTTTAACTACTTTTGCTTTTTAACTATTCTTGATATAGTCAATCCACTATTAAATAAATACACCCGTAGCGCCTGATAATAGCGTTGATTTTTTATTTAGGACTGACTATAGCGCGGATAATCACTATAGCCAATCTCAGTGCCGCCATACATCGTGGCAGGATCTGTCTCATTGAGGGGCCAATTATTGGCTATGCGCTCAGGTAAATCGGGATTAGCAATAAAAGGACGACCAAAAGCAAATAAATCCCCATAACCTTTAGATAATATATCGACCGACTTCTGCACAGTGTATTTACCCGCATAAATAATACGTCCTGAAAACTCAGCTCTGACCGCTTGATAAAAAGGCTCTGGTAAATCAGGCGCGTTGTCCCAATCAGCCTCCGCAATGGATAAGTAAGCAATGCCCGCTTGTTCAAGCACTTTAACGGCTTCAATATAAGTATGGTGCGGGTCTGATTCTACCAGCCCTAAATACACACGGGTCTCGTTGGTACTTGCAAATAATGGCGCAAAACGTACGCCTAAACGATCAGCACCAACCACATCACTGACGGCAGCGACGATCTCTTGTAAGAAGCGCAGACGATTGGTCAGTGAACCCCCATATTGATCATCACGTGTATTGCTATGCTCAGAGATAAACTGATTCACTAAGTAACCATTGGCACAATGCAGCTCTACCCCATCGAAACCCGCTTCTAAGGCGTTGCGTGCGGCTGCCGCATACATAGCGACCAGTTCACCCACTTCTTCTGTGCTCAGTGCACGCGGCTCACTTGGGTCGGCTAAAGCGCCCTCGCCTGGACCTGTTTCAATAAATACTTTGACATTGTCAGCAGTGATGGCAGAAGGCCCGATAGGCTGAGCTTGGTTCGGTTGTAAGCTGGTATGAGACACACGGCCAACGTGCCAAAGCTGCGCAAAAATAATACTGCCTTTAGCATGTACCGCCTGCGTGACTTTTTTCCAGCCTTCGATTTGGGCTTGTGAGTGAATACCTGGCGTCCACGCATAACCTTGACCTCTAGGTTCAATCTGCGTACCTTCAGTCACCATAAAGCCCGCTGTAGCGCGCTGTGCATAATAGCTTGCCATTAAGTCATTAGCAATATTATCTGGTTGCGTGCTACGAGAACGCGTCAACGGTGGCATCACGATACGGTTTTTAAGCGTATAAGGGCCAAGCTCTACAGATGAAAATAATGTACTGGTATTTGGTATAGGTTGTTTCATAACACTCTCTTGTAAAGCAAACGGATAGGCTTATTTTTTTGAGCCAAGCACCCTGTTTCCAGGTTTGATTGGCGACTTAAGCAATGTTGGTAAGCATAGAGCGTTACAGGTACAATTAGAAACAACCCTTTCTTGTTTAAGATACAACTATTAATGGTACAGATTATGAATGGTATGAACCGGCTTGATATTAAGCAGCTTAGGGTGCTTCAGTCACTACTTGATCTAAAAAATCTCTCACAAGTCGCGCGCAAAATGGGTCTGACGCAACAAGCGATTAGCGAGCAGTTGCGTAAGCTGCGCGATCTATTTGATGACCGTTTGTTTATTCGTCAAGGCAATAGCATGGTGGCAACGCCAAAGGCACTATCGATGCAGCAACCTATCGACGATATATTAAAGCAGCTAGAGGTGCTATTAGAGCCAGAGGTATTTACACCGCAAACCTACAAAGGCGTCTTTACGATTAGTGCGACCGACTATGCGACGCAGGCATTATTGCCGCAATTGTTTCATATAACGCGCCGTGAAGCGCCTGATTTAAAATTGATCGTGCGCGACTTCGCCTTAGACAATATTAATCAGCTGATTGCCGCAGGCGAACTTGATTTGCTGATTACTTTTCCAGAATTTATCCCTGATAACTTATCGTATGTGACGCTATTTGAAGAGCAGCACTTATGTATTACAGGTTATAAAAATGAGCTGGCGACAGAGATATTGACACTGGCGCAAATTGCCGCACACCCGCAGCTGGTGGTATCCCCTTCGCGTGCCAATTTGCGTGGCTCCCATGATCAATGGTTCGCAGAAAAAGGGCTCAAGCGCAACATCGTTATGTCAGTTCCTAGCTTTTCAGCGGTACCAGATATTCTGCACACCACCGATATGATTGCGTTTTATCCTGCGCGGCTATTGCCAAACAGTAAGGTCAAAGAGATTACGGTGGAAGCCTTACCGCCTACCTTTAAGGTAATAGCCGCATGGCATCCACGTACCAATGACAGTGGCATACATCGCTGGTTAATTGAGCAATTAAGAAATTTATAGTGTATAGGGTTAGCCACTCTTAAAGTTAGCTTATTGAGCAGCCCTAAACTCGATATAACCATCATTTAGACTCAGTAAATATCTTATGCAATACTCGCAAAATCAGGTATAAGGTCTTTATTGGGGATAGAGCGGTCTATATTGATGGCTGTACCTTTACTCAATGCGCCAAGGTTGTAGTCTGAAAATTCATAATATAGAGCAACGACATAACCCATAATCACTAGCGCTGGGGTTGGTAATTTTGCCTATCCAGCAGCAGTGATTTGATAGCAGTTTTTAGTGTTATGAGCGTCACTTGCGGTGACTGAATATAGTCCTGTCTTGTCAGATGCCTACTTTGAACTGGCACGACCCTTGCAGCTTATCACTTGTATTGATACTTATAATGCGAAAGCCTACTTTTATCTTAAACTGTCGGAGTAATTGAGTATGACACGCGAAGAATTAACAGAAGCTATCATTTTGGCTAAAAAGAACAAGGGTCTCAGCTGGGAAGATATTGCCGCCCATTTGGAAATGGGGGTGGTTTGGGTGACGTCAGCTTGTTTTGGTAATAATAGTATGCCAGAAGCGCCTGCTACTAAATTATGCTCATTGCTAGAGCTTCCAGATCAAGCAATGACTACTTTAATGGAATATCCAACAAAAAGTTGGGGGCGTGATGTACCTCAAGATCCTCTTATCTATAGGCTATATGAGGCCGTTGGCATCTACGGTACGAGCATTAAAGAAGTGGTCCAAGAAAAGTTTGGAGATGGCATTATGAGTGCAATCGATTTTTCTATTGATATTGATAAAGAAGAAAATCCTAATGGTGATAGAGTAATTATCGTACTCAATGGCAAATTTTTACCCTATAAAACGTGGTAATTCAACCTGACATAGGATTGAGCTACCAATAATGACTCAAAACCATACTAACCACTACCATCGATAAAACAATGCTTACACCTTGCCAAAATCGCACTGGATCACGATCGATCCATGCGGCTTTGTGATCCCGTTTAAAGTCTGAGCTTGGGCTATTAAGCTCGTAGATAAATTCAGAAACTTCTTTATAGCGACGTTTTGGATCGATATCTAGTGCTTTGTTTATAGCATACACTGACCAATCTGGTATACGTATGCCCAGCTCTAGCAATGATCTAATTTTAAGTTGATGTTGTGCTTTTTTGCTTTGGGCACTAGATAACTTCAAGCCATACGGCAGTTGACCACTTAGAATCTGATACGTTAATACCCCTAGAGAAAAAACATCACTTCCTGCCGTGCCTGCAGCACCTAATAAATATTCAGGTGCCGTATACTGCAAACTTCCCGGCACTGTATTGTCAGCATTAACACCCTCTAAACCTGCAATGTTAACTTCACCAAAATCAATAATCGTGACCGTCCCCTGATCATCTATTAAGATATTCTCTGGTCTTAGATCACGATGAATAATCTCGGCGCGGTGCATGACCTGTAATCCCGTTGCAATTTGCTGAATGATAGACCGTACTTGATGCAGGCTCGGTTTTGGATGCTCTGCCATCCACTGCGCTAAGCTCTGAGCTTCAATATAGTTGCTTAGCGTGTATAGCTTTGAGCGCGGTGTTTTTAGATTCGGCGCGGTCATTAAATGAGTATTATTTAGGCGCCGGGCGACCCACTCTTCCATGAGCATACTCTCAATGTGCTTATTATCCTGACTCTTTTCAGCAGAAGGGGTTTTTAAGACATAGAAATTTTCACTCTGGTCTGTTACCAAGTAGGTATGGCTACGCGGCGTTTTTCCTAATGGCCTAACAACTGATAGTCCATCAATTACTGCCCCTTTTTGTAGCAAATTTATAGGAGTCAGGTTTTTATTGTGCTCATAAAACTCACTTTTATCTGCCACTGGTAAATCGTTAATTTTTATAACTAAAGCACTGGTGTCATCTACAGAGCCTTTTGTGACAGCCAATTCGCACAAGGCTTGAGCACAGGTAGCGTTCGACAGTTTTTCTGGTGTTTGAATAATATCGTTATCACTTAAATATTCATGAACACCGTCACTTAATAAGAAATAAGTCGCGTCTAACTGTGCTTCAATGTTCAGATAATCCAGACGGATGTGATTGTCCAATCCTAATGCGGCACTTAAATAGGTACGTTCGTCATCGTAAACTTGACGATGATCTTGAGTGAGTATGGTGATAGCACCATCATGTAGCATAACGACACGAACATCGCCTGAGTGAAATATGTGAATGGTGCGTGATTTGATAATAAGCGCAGCAAATGCACACACATACCCTTTATTTTGATTAAAACTGTATCCGCCTTGCCGACTTTGCGCCACCAACCATGAATTTATAGACAGTAAAACCTTAAATCCTGATGTTTTTACAGACCAAGTCTCTGGGGTATCTAAATAATCGTTCAAAAAACTACTCACTGCTATTTGACTGGCTTCTGCACCAAATTGACTGGTACTGATACCATCAGCAACGGCAAACACAGCGCCTTTAGATGTTAACAAACTACCGTCAGGCACATAGGCGATAAGGGCATCTTGGTTTACCGGTTTTCCTATTCCTGCTTGTGAGTGCTGACTGATACTCACCGAAAAACGTTTCTGTGTCATAGCAATGTCCAAAAGATAATGTCCAAAAGCTGAGTTTGATGCGTAAGCAATAAACCCCGCTTACGCGAGGTCTATGAACAACAAAACTTGCTTATTATTAAGCCAATTTTCGGCTTGGACGCGTTCGTACATGAGTGAAGTACAGTGGTAAACCTACAAAAACCAGACCCCCTACCAAATTACCTAATACGGTAGGCAACTCATTCCAGATCAAATAATCTGCGACGGTAAAATCACCACCCATAATCATTGAGAATGGAAAGAGGAACATATTGACGATAGAGTGCTCAAAGCCCATATAAAAGAAGAGCATAACTGGCATGTACATGGCAAGCATCTTGCCAGTTGCTGACGTTGAAATCATGGCGCCGACGACACCCATCGAGACCATCCAATTACATAGCATGCCACGAACAAAAATAGTAAACCAGCCTGACGTTCCGTGAGACTGATAACCTAGTGTACGTGCCTCTCCAATAGTACCCACTTTGGCGGCTATCATGCCACCGTCTGTCTCAAAACCAAAGGTCAAGATAAAAGAGGCAAGAAAAGCCACGGTTATGGCTCCGCCCAAATTACCCAAAAATGTAAGTCCCCAATTGCGTAATAACTGAGTCATATCGCAGCCTGGGCGCTTATCTAATACGGCTAAAGGCACTAGGGTGAATACGCCTGTCAACAGATCAAACTTCATTAGATATAGCATGATAAACCCGACTGGAAACAACAATGCTCCTAGTAATGGATTACCTGTATTCACTGTTACTGTAATAGCAAAGAAAGCCGCCAGCGCTAGTATTGCACCTGCCATAAAGGCGCGAATTAAAGTATCACTGGTTGACATATACATTTTAGATTCACCAGAATCTACCATCTTAGTCGTGAATTCGCTTGGATCAATGTACGCCATCAAACACCTCAATTATCAATTTATGAATGTTAATAGGACTACTGTCTTAATGTTTTATAACTTAAGCCTTTCTAAAGGATAATATTGCTGTGCCTTGTCTATACACAGCTGACCTCTACCCTCTGACCTAGTGCTCCAAGATTATAGGCCGCAAACTCTCCATGCAAGGTGACCACATCGCCCATAATCAGTAGTGCAGGTGTCGGCAGATTGGCAAATTTTTGCTGATCGGCGATATCCTTTAGCGTCCCGATAAGTACTTGCTGCGTGGGCAAACTGGCATGGCTAATCACCGCAAAAGGCGTTGCGCTATCTCGTCCCGCTGCCATCAACCCTTTGGTCAATTCATCCAACTGATGTAACCCCATATAAAAAACGACCGTTTGGGTGCTATCTAAATGCTCGTTATAGTTATTGTTTGGCGCTCCCGACTTTTTGTACGCCGTGACGAACTTAACAGACTGAGCATGATCGCGATGCGTCAATGGGATACCCGCTCGACTGGCCGCTGCGCTCGCCGCTGTGACCCCAGGAATAGACTCGAAATAGATACCATGACGCACCACTTCTTGAAGCTCTTCACCGCCACGTCCAAAGATAAAAGGGTCGCCGCCTTTGAGTCTGACAACCGTTTTACCTGCCAGCGCGTGCTTGACCAGCAGCTCATTGATGCTCTCTTGCGGCAGGGCATGATTGGCTCGGCGCTTACCGACGAATATTTTTTCGGCAGTGATCGCGCACATATCCAAAATATCTTCAGAGACCAAGCTGTCATACAGCACCACGTCAGCACGCTGCATGACTCGCAATGCTTTGAGCGTCAAAAGTTCTGGATCACCAGAGCCCGCACCCACTAAATATACGGTGCCCGTACATATAGAGTCTTGTCTGTTGGATGCTTTGGCATTTTGGGCACAATTTTGATTCGTTAAGTCATATGTTGCATGGTTCGGAATAAAGTCAGATGAATCGGTCATGGCGGTCGCTCCTGATGACAGTATAAATACAGCAAAGTGGGCACTTAGCAGTAAGGCAATTTGATAAACAGCAACTTGATAAAAAACAACTAAGGCTGTGATTGACTTATTACTAGTAGTACTCTATAAGCTGCAAGCGATGTGCCATATCATTATCTAAGCCTGCGCGAGCGGCGCATATTCTGCAATCAACTCATTAATCTGACCCACACAAGAGCCGCAGTTGGTACCTGCGCGGCACTGTTTGCCAACGGCTATCGCACTGGTACAGTCGTGCTTAGTAATCGCGTTGATAATGATGTTTTTTCCAACTGCCATGCATGAGCAAATAAGCGTGCCCGGATCGATATAACCACTGGCTGGACGTCCTGCCAGCAGCCATTTATAGCGCTGGTTGTCAGGAATTTGACTGGTATCCGTAAAACAGCTGTCAAGCCAATGAACGCTAGGCAATTGCGGTAGCGTTGGGGCAACATAGACGGCCATTATTAGCCGCTCACTAGGCACCTTAGACCCATTAGTATCAGGCGTTATAACGTCTGTAGCGTTATTATCTGCTGCCGTATCATAGCCGGATTGAGTCACAATCAAACGCAGTTGATCCTGCTGTTTGTTGATAGTAAAAGCAGTATTGATATCGCCTGTTTGCGACGGCGGCTTTGATGACGGGGTTGATAATAAGCCAGATGACGGCTTTGATGATGCGTGTAAGGAGGTTTGCATAGACGCTGCAAACTGCTGCCAAAATTCAGGGGCGCTTAAAGTATCGATAACACTGGCAATCGGACTGGCGAGGTTGAACAATACGCTGTTGGTTTGATGGCTTAAATTCCAAGTGAGCGCTGGCAGTTGACTGGATGCAGGCTGATTCAAATTTGTATCAGTCTCTTTTTCAAATAATGTCTCCTTTACCCTTTGTGCATCAAAATCGGCCAAAATAGCACGCAGTTGCACTATAACGGCGTCTTGCCAGTCAGGATGCACCAAAATCTTGCCAAATGCTTGCATCGGCACCGCCGTGATGCGAATGGCTGAGTTTTTAAGCTCTGGCTGCCCTGAATGCGGGTCCACGACCGTTGGAATAAGCGTACCCATACGGGAAAAGCTGGCAAAAGCATTGCTCCAGTGCATAGGCATAAACGCATCACCAACTCGCATCGTATCGCTAATTGTGACTTGTGCCAGTACTTGACTGACCGGTACGTCACTAGCCAAAGCAGTACTGACGGTCGAATGATTGGGGTCACTGTCAGCTATCGCGCCGTCATTATATCTGCGATGGAGTTGTACGAAGTCATTAGTCGCAAGGCCTAACTGCTGTGCATCCTCAGGATGTACGGTTAATGTCGGCACTGATTGGTGCTGGTTTAACTGCGGTGCTAAGCCAGTGCGAGTCATCGTATGCCACTGGTCGCGCAATCTGCCGGTGATAAGACGTAAATCAATAGTTGGCTGATTAAGTGCTAATAACTCGTCGTCATCTGCTTGGCTTGTAGGTTGAGCGTACTGATTGGACGGTTGCTGATTATCACTATGATATTGCCCGCTATATTTTCGTTTGTGCCGGTGTAAATTGGGAAGACTCGCGTCATCAGAGGGCGTAATTGCTATCAGCTGGGCTTTGGTGCAAGAGACAGTTTGCTTAGATAAGCGGCCTACTGAATCATCTGCGGTATTAATCATCGAGATACGTTTGCCGCCCCATTGAAACGGCAGCATAGCGTCATATTCTTCAACGCTAAGTGCGCTTGGCTGGGTCGTTTGATTAATTTGACTAATAGGTTGACTGTTATGCGCCACCTCTGTAATAGCCTTTATGTCTGCAGCAAAATCAGGCAAGTCGTTGCTGAGATTCAGAAAACGAGGCTGATTCTTAAGTGATACGATTGGATTATTCTCATGTCCATCATTGCGATAGGCTGTCAATGCCACATGCTCGTTAAATATCTCGCTGGGGTCTTGATAGTCAAACCCTGTTAGCCCCATACGCGTCGCCACTTGCGATAGTATCCACCAGTCTGGTTTTGCAACCCCTACCGCAGGCATTAAGGTACGTTGACGAGAGATGCGCCGTTCCGAGTTGGTGACTGTACCTGACTTCTCACCCCACCCTTGGGCAGGTAATACGATGTCCGCGCATTGCACCGTGTCGCTGTCTACCGAGCAATCAGACACAATGACCAAGTCGCATTGAGCAAGCGCTTGGCGGAATCTATCAGCCTCCGGCAAGCTGACCACAGGATTGGTTGCCATAATCCAAATGGCCTTGATACGCCCCTCCAAAATAGCGTCGGCCGCGTCGCAGGCCTTGACGCCGACTTCTGAGGCGATAGCCTGAGGCGACTCCCAAAAATCGGCGACCAACTGCCGATGATCTGCATTGCCTAAGTCCAAATGTGCGGCCAGTAAATTAGCAAGCGCACCTACTTCTCGTCCGCCCATCGCGTTCGGCTGACCCGTAAGAGAGAACGGACTTGCCCCTACTTTACCCACGCGCCCTGTAAACAGATGGGTATTGATAATAGCATTGACCTTGTCAGTACCACTTTTGGATTGATTGACGCCCATACTGAACGCAGTCACTGTTTTATCAGTAGTCGCAATTAACTCATAAAACTGACGAATGCTATCAATAGGCACTTGGCAAGCGCTAGCTACCTTATCGATGGTCCACGTTTTAGCCGCATCCACAGCGTCAGCAACACCTAGGCTTTGGTTGACGTAGTCGTCATCTTGGCACCCTTGCTGCTCAAGGTAATGCAACAAACCATTGTATAAATGGGTGTCCGTGCCAGCAGAAATTGGCAAATGCAAATCCGCAAACTCACAAGAGTCCGTACGGCGTGGGTCAATGACAATGAGCTTTTTGCTAGGATCGGCTTTTTTGGCGGCTAAAAAGCGTCCAAATAGAATAGGATGACACCACGCCATATTTGAGCCGACCAGTACCAATAAATCACAAGCTTCCAAATCCTCATAATTACCCGGTACTAAGTCTGCGCCAAACGCACGTTTGTGCCCAGCTACCGCTGATGACATGCACAGTCGGGAATTGGAGTCGATGTTATTGTTACCGATAAAGCCCTTGATAAATTTATTGGCCACATAATAGTCTTCAGTCAATAGCTGCCCTGAAACATAAAACATAATGCTGTCTCGACCATGCTTTTCGATGGTGTCGTTTAAGCGCCCAGCAATATCTCCTAATACGGTGTCCCAGTCGGTGTTTTCAATGAGCGGTTTCGTAGCAGATACGTTTATAGCGCTAGAGCTAGAGGCTGTATCTAATGGCATATTTGAGAGCATCGCATGCTGTTGTTGCATGGACGCCAGCTTGTTTTGATAATAGGGCTGGGTCAATCGACGCTCAGTGCCCAAAGTTTGTGCCAGTGCGCTACCTTTTGAACACAGTTTGCCAAAGTTGGCCGGATGCTCAGGATCACCTTTTACACTTACTTTGCCTACCATATCTACACTTGCTAAGACCCCGCAGCCTACCCCGCAATAAGGACATGTCGTGCGAATGGTTTTGATTGTGTTCTCAGCATCTATCGGTGGCACTTGAGTAACGTTTTTAGTATCGTTAATGCTGTGAGTAGCAATGATCTGACCAGTCGTACTTTGAGAATGCTCAGGTACACGGTCTAACATATCAGCTTGTGCGTTTTTAGAGATATTTGGGGTTTTATCGATGATATCTTCATTCATGAGGCTTCCTCTACTAGATCGCTTGTCGTGCTATTTGCCATGTTGTTTGCATCTAATGTATCCAAATCGCAGTAGGCTTCTCCAAATATTAACGCTTCTTTTATAGGCGTAATATCGACGTCATCTATGATGAGTTGACTGTAAAAACTGCCGTCATTGACTTCGCCATACAGCACCGCGCCGACGACCTTATTGTCTTTCAGGTAGAGGCAGTGATAATGGTTTAAGGTAGGTTGGCGATAAACCAAAGTTTCGATGCTCTCAACGTCGCTATCGTCAAAGGCAATTTGACCTGCCGAAAATGCCGCGACTCCAGATACTTTTAATTTTAATGACAGTGGCTTGCTGACGAATGGTTGCCAATGTTCTTGCGAGGGCGCACCACTCTCTGATGCGGTTTCATTTGATAAGGTGCCATTTGATGCAATGTCATTTGACGCAATGGAAGGGTCTGATACCACCGTGTCTTTTAGCACCGTCACGAGCGTATCGACTTGCTGATTGACTGGCGCCACCATGCCGAACAGCTCACCGTCGAGCTCGACACACTCGCCGATAGCATAGACATGCGGGCAGCTGGTGTGCATGCAGTCATCAACGACAATGCCGCGATTGACCTCAAGCCCACTGTCTTTAGCCAGCGCTGTGTTGGGAATCACACCCACTGCCATCACGATAAAGTCAGCGGCTAAGGTGCGCCCGTCCTTTAGTGACAATCCGCACACTTCGCCTGCCTCATTTATGGCAATCGATTCGGTGTTTGCGGACACTTCCAGTCCAACGCCGCGGCGGCTAAGCTCTGCTTGTAGCAATTCTGCGGCGGGTAGATCTAATTGAGCATTAAGCACATAGCCGTCCACATGAATAACGGTCATGGTAGCGCCTTGTCCCGCCAGCGCACACGCCGCCTCCAATCCCAATACCCCGCCGCCAATCACTAGTCCCGTTTTGCCTTGACGCGCATATTCAGTCAAGGTGGTGACATCCGTAAAATCTCGAAAGACGTGTACCCCTTTGGCAGTGTGATTGGGGAACGGTATAACGCGCGCAGTTGAGCCTGTAGCAATGACCACTTTGGCATAGTGTAGCGTCTGTCCGTTATCAAGCTCGATATAATGTTGCTCGGTATCAATCGTATCGACGCTGACCCCAGCCAGTACAGTGATGCCCAACTGTTCATAGTCTGATTGATCGTATAAATAAGTATCATCAAACGCCTTGTCACCTGCCAGTACAGGCGACAGCATGATACGGTTGTAGCCTACGTGCGGCTCTTTACTAATCAGAGTAATCGGCGGATGCGAATGAACACTGTCTAATTGCGCCCGTGCAAGCTCAATGGCAAAGCGGCTGCCTGCCATACCAGCACCGATAATGATGATGCCCGCATTTTCGGTATGAGCATCAACATTGTTAGTCGTTTGATGGACAGTCGTTTCAGTAGCGTCTGTATGATGAATATTAGACTGTGTGGCAGTTTGTGATCTATCGAGCGACATCAAGGGAATATCCTTAGCCGCATAGTGCAGCGTTAAATAAGCAATAGCATGTCATTGAAAGTGGACGCTCATGACAGATAAGCCCATAACAATAAGACAATGATGATAGCTTGTATAAAGCAAATGCCATGCCATACCAGTAGAGGGTTGCGCTTGATAAGCGGTTCAGGGTCGCGACTGTTTGCCCTATTGTCAGGGTTAAAGTCTTGTAAAAACTCACCAATGGCCTGATAGCGCGCATTGGTATTGGGATGTAGTGCCCGCATGAGCGCTTGCTGGCTGACGGGTGGGACGTTTTGTTGACGTAGCGGTTGTGCTGGCATGACTAAAGCGTGCCTTAGACTCATTAGATCTTGCGAGCCAAACGGTAGCTGTCCTGTTAGCAGCTCATAACCAATCACTGCGATTGAAAATAGATCCGAGTGCACCCCTTTTGGTGCATCGGTGTAATACTCTGGTGCAGCGTAATGCAAATCGCCATTGGGCGGGCGCGTACTGTCCTTTAAGATGGATGAGCTGGCAGAGCCAAAATCAATCAGCTTGACCGCACCTGATTTGGTTAAGAGGACGTTTTCAGGTTTGATATCTTGGTGCAACAGATAGTTACGGTGCATCACTCGAACCGCCATACCTATCTTGGTCAGTAGATCATAAGTCTGCCACACATCGCATGGGGCATTACGTTCAATAAAATCACGTAAGCTCTCACCTTCGATATATTCAGTTAAGTGGTATAGATAGGTGGTGCTGGCAGGGACAGGATAGTAACGCAGCAGTCCTGATGCGCCCAGTCCAGAACCGATACTTTGAGCGCCGCTGACGGTTGAGCTATTGGCTTGCAAGCGATTTGGGTCGGCTTGATTATAGGCAGGCTCACCCGCACGCCGATGTTTTGAGAGACTTAGGCCAATTTTTCGCTCCTTCAAAAAATCACGCAGATAATGACCGTCATCAATGGTATCGAGGCTGGGCGACTTCAAAACAAAGTCGTTCTCATACTCATCTTGCACCAAATACACATCGCTGCGAGCCGTTCGCGCGATGATATTGACCACAGTAAAACCATCGATATTATCGCCTACTTCTAAACCTGTCGGCAGCTGATAACGAGTCATATCACTAGTGCTTGGACGGCTGTTATTGTCATCAAAACAATCAGAACCATCAAAACCATTAGAGTCGTCAGAACCATCAGCGTCACGCAAAGTACCTGCTCGACTGGCGAGGTTTGCTGTCGCCTTTATACCCAGTAGTATCATGCTCAAGTTATCATGACTGCCCTCTACAAATGCTTGCTCGCATAAGCTCTGACTGACTAAGCTCTGACTGACATTGAACCCTACTGGTAGAGTGTGCGCTGTGGCTAATGCCTGAAACATACTTGTGGCAGCGGTGCACAGTTCAAACTGCAACTCGGTCGCATCGATATGCTCATACACACCATCGGTCATCAGCGCTAAGCATTCATTTTGGTGTAGCGTAAATACTGACTGTTGCAGGTCTACCTGAGTGTCTGCGCCAATAGCCGCAGAGAGTGCCCCTTTGTCTTGACCGCGATGGATGCGGTGATCCTCACTCAATACTGTCAAGCTGTCTATCCCAATACGGTAGATTCGTGAATCGCCGGTATGAAACAGATGGATACGATCACCGATACACAATAAGCCTGATAGCGTGGACAGCAAAGGCGGAACCCTCTGATAGGCTTGCGGAATGCATAAGGTATCATTGGCCTTATTCACCGCCACTTTGATGAGGCTCGCGATTTGATCATCATCAAAGCTCATAACGGCTGTCTGAGAGTGACTTTGATGGGTTGTTTGAGCCAATTTTGACAAGGCTAAGGTTATTTTATTAGCGACGGTGTTGATAACTAATTGACTTGCTTGCTTTGGAAACTGACAAGCGCTTACCCCATCTGCCATGAGCACCAGCAAGGGCGCTGGAGGCATTGCCGTTTGTTTAGCTTGGTTTGAATCGTTAGGGCGGGTCAACGTTGCCTCTAAAAAATGATACGGCAAACAAGTCGTTATCAATAGACTGTCTTGGTTTTCCGCTTTACGGCCTTTCGTTGTAAAAAAATCAAGCCACCACAAGGCATGATCTGCACTGAGGTGGCTTGATTTAATTGAGGATGACTGACTACCAGTGCTTATTTGAGCACTCACCTGATGACCAGCATTTTGTTGGTTGTTATGAGTGCCTTGTTTGTTGACATCTTGACTGGCTTCTGGAGTAGTATTCAAAGTCATCCCTATTTAGTTTTTCTTTAGCTTTTCGGCGCTATCTATGGCTCACTTGGATTTCGGCAAATGACCCATCTGGCATCTCTTCAATAATGACACCTTCTGGTTCTTTGAGTAAGAACAGCGCAAAGAATCCGACCACGGCTGTCGCGGCGATGACAAAGAAAAACACCTGATAAGACACGAGACTGAGTACCGTCAAATACACGACCGAACCGACGTTACCGTAGGCGCCCGTCATACCTGCGAATTGTCCCGTCATACTGCGCTTGATCAGTGGAATCACAGCAAATACCGCGCCTTCACCCGCTTGTACAAAAAACGAGCAAAACATCGTGATTAATAGGGCTAAAGACAGTGGCCATGTTGAATCAAGAAAGCCCATCAATAGATAACCGACTGCCAAACCCGCCGTTAGAATCAACAAGGTAATTTTACGACCGAATTTATCACTGAGCCAGCCGCCACCTGGGCGTGACATTAGGTTCATAAAGGCATAACTCGATGCCAATACACCTGCCATGACAATCGATAAACTAAAGGTCTCTTGATAGAACAGTGGCAGCATAGAGACGACGGCAAGCTCTGAGCCAAAAGTGGCAAAGTATAGAATATTTAAGATACCGACTTGCTTAAAGTCATAACGATGCGCTGCAGGTACAGGCGTAGTAAAGACTTCTTTATTGAAGCGGTAGCTACTGATGAACTCATAGACATATAGGACAGCAAGGCCAATATAGACCATAGTGACACTAGACTGGCTGAGTAAGCTTACGCCCGACGGCGATAATTTCCATGCTAACAATGCCAATGCCAAATACATCGGTAATTTAAAGGCCATCATGAGCCAAAAGTCGCCCGTTGACGTCACCATCATAGCGCCAGACTTTTTAGGTTTAAAGTAAGTCGCGCCTTTAGGCGTATTACGAGCCATTCTATAAAAAATAATACTATAAAGCGCCATCACCACACCCGACATGGCAGTCGCATAACGCCAGCCTTCATCACCACCGAATACCGCGGCAGCGCCGATCGCTACTGTTGGTAATAGTAAGGCTGCTGCTGCTGAACCAAAGTTACCCCAACCGCCATAAATCCCTTCAGCCGTACCCAGCTCACTGGTTGGAAACCAATCACTCATCAAGCGAATACCAACGACGAAGCCTGCACCCACAAAGCCCAGTAAGAAGCGAGACAGCGCTAACGTGTTGTAATCTTGCGCGAAGGCAAAGGTAAAACAGGGAATCGCACCAATAGACAAAATGGCGGTATAGACAATGCGCGGACCGAACCGGTCGGTCAACATGCCGATAATGACCCGTGCTGGAATGGTCAATGCCACGTTGAGAATCAATAAGGTTTTGACTTGATCTTTACTAAGATTAAGGGTCTCACCAATCGCTGATAAGAACGGGGCATGGTTGAACCATACAAAAAAGGTAAGAAAAAACGCCATCCAACCTAAATGGAGGATTTTATTTTTGCCCGAAAAAGACAAGATATTTAGCTTGTCTTTGGTCGGTGCGACGGGGGTCGATGATGACATAGGCAGCTTCCTCAAAGGGTTAACCTCTAAATTATTACAAGGCGTTAAGTGTTCAAAGAACAACAAATTAAGATATCTAATTAAGATGTCTAAGGAGGTGCAATGGCTATGCCAGTTGTTTTTGTGCCAAGCGTTATAAGACGAAAGGGTAACCTGTCATAAATACTTTGACGCCCTTCTATTAAAGGTTTTCAGGCGATATCGGAAACAGATTAATATTTTAATAAGACCTAAGAATGGTCGAAGAGCGTCAAAGAGAGGCAAAAAATCGCTAGGTCTTACGCACAGCACTACAACCCAAGTTGGGGCACGATTGTATCTATTTTGGTGCATTTATATTTTATCGACGCACTTATAAAAAGAGCGCTACCTACCTTCTTCTTCTAAGCATTGATATTGGCTTTAGTCCCTATTTAATTCCTATTTAATCTCCGTAAAACGTTAAGGAACATACTGTTTATCCTTATACTTCAATCAATATTTATTAGGATTGAACGTCAGGAAGTACAGGCGGATAAAGCCGTTTGGCACGATTATTGAATGCTCTGTAGTAGTAGGCATCTAAATGCTGTTTATCAGCTGTTGTTTAGAAGCTGTTGTTTGAAAACAAGCCATTGATAGCGTAAGTATAAATCGCTGGCAATGATATTTAGACAACCCCATTATTAAGGACAGACGCATGAGTAACACGACAGTAAGCACAAAAAATAAAGGCAACTTAGTGGTGATTGGCAACGGCATGGTCGGCCATCATTTTGTCGAGAGAGCCATTGAGCAAGGGCTACATGAGCAGTTTGAGATTCATGTGTTCGCCGAAGAAGACCGCCCTGCTTATGACCGTGTGTATCTATCAAGCTATTTTGAGCACAAAGATGCCAGCAAGCTGAATCTCGTCGATCTAACGACATATGAATCGTCACAAATTAATTTGCATTTAAACCAGCAGATTGTGGATATCGATTCGGCCAATCGATCCATCACAACGGAGGGCGGCGAGCAGATTGAGTATAGTGAGCTGGTGCTAGCGACAGGCTCGTATCCTTTTGTACCCCCGATTCCGGGTCGTGAGCATCCGCATTGTCACGTGTATCGTACGATTGCTGATTTGGATGAGATTTTGACCATTGCCGAATTACCAAAGGTCAAAAAAGGCGTGGTGGTCGGTGGTGGTCTACTCGGGTTAGAAGCCGCAAAAGCATTAGTCACCTTAGGCCTTGATACTTATGTGGTCGAGTTTGCCCCGCAGTTAATGGGTGTACAGCTTGATGCTGCGGGTGGCGAGATTTTGAAGCGCAAAATCGAGGCACTGGGTGTCAAGGTTCTGACCGGTAAAAATACCAAAGAAATTATATCCCATCCAAATGGCGCCAGCGATGATGAGTGCTATCTGAGCATGCAGTTTACAGATGATACTTCGCTCGATACCGATATGATTGTATTTAGTGCGGGTATTCGTCCACAAGATGGCATTATCAAAAACAACCCTGAGTGCGGTATTGAGATGGGTGGCCGTGGTGGAATTTTAATCGATGAGCAGTGTCGTACCAATGCCGAGCACGTCTATGCTATTGGCGAGTGCGCGGTTTGGGACAACAAAATATTCGGTCTGGTTGCGCCCGGCTATAGCATGGCCAGTATTTGCGCCGCACAAATTGCAGGTGATAGCGAGCGAACCTTTACCGGCGCTGACATGAGCACCAAGCTCAAACTGATGGGCGTGGACGTCGGCAGTATCGGTGACGCCCACGGCACTACCGAAGGCGGACTGAGTTATCTGTATCAAAACCCGGCGGAAGGCATCTATAAAAAGCTTGTGACTACCGCTGATAATAAACGCTTGCTCGGTGCGGTATTGGTCGGTGATACCGAAGATTATAATAATTTATTGCAACTGTATTTGAATGATATTGACTTGCCAGCGCACCCTGAAAGCCTAATCTTACCCAACGTCGAAAAACCTGTTATGGGTATCGATAATCTGCCCGATACCGCGACGATTTGCTCATGTTATAACGTGACCAAAGGCGCTATCTGTGCCGCGGTCGAAAACGGCGCGTACTCGATTGCCGATGTGAAAGCAGTGACTAGTGCAGGTACTGGTTGCGGTGGTTGTGCGCCTATGGTCAAAGACACGTTAGGCTACCAGCTGAAAACGCTTGGCTTTGAAGTCAACAACGACTTATGCGAGCATTTTGCTTACTCTCGTCAGGAATTGTATAGCTTGATTCGTGTGCACGGTATTAGAACCTTTGATGAGCTACTGACCGAACATGGCAGCGGTCATGGTTGTGAGATTTGCAAACCGACAGTCGCCTCTATTTTGGCATCGTGCTGGAATGACTATGTACTCAAGCCTGAGCTGACGCCACTACAGGACAGTAACGATTACTATCTGGGTAACATCCAAAAAGATGGCACTTATTCAGTCGTGCCCCGTGTGCCGGGTGGTGAAATCACAGCCGACAAATTAATCATACTCGGGCAAGTGGCGAAAGAATTTAACTTATATACCAAAATTACTGGTGGTCAGCGCGTGGATTTATTTGGTGCACGTTTAGACCAACTACCCGATATTTGGACACAATTGGTGCAAGCTGGCTTTGAAACCGGTCATGCCTACGGTAAGTCGTTACGTACGGTCAAGTCTTGTGTGGGTAATGACTGGTGTCGCTACGGTGTCGATGACAGTATGGGTCTTGCGATTAGGTTAGAGGACCGCTATAAAGGCGTGCGCTCCCCGCACAAGATCAAGATGGGCGTGTCAGGCTGTATGCGAGAGTGTGCTGAGGCGCAAAGCAAAGACTTTGGCATGATCGCAACCGAAAATGGCTGGAACTTATTCGTAGGTGGTAACGGCGGTATTACCCCGCGCCATGGCGAGCTGTTCGCAACCGACCTTGATACCGATACACTGGTCAAATATATCGACCGTATTATCATGTTCTATATCAAGACGGCGGACAAACTACAACGCACCTCAAAGTGGCGTGAGAGCTTGGATGGTGGGCTTGAGTATTTACAAGCCGTCATCATTGAAGACAGCTTGGGGATAGCGGATGAGTTAGAGGCACAAATGCAGATGCTGGTCGACAACTATGTATGCGAATGGGCGGCGACAATCAACGATACCGAAAAACTCAAACGCTTCCGTCATTTTGTGAACAGTGAGCAAGGCGACGAAAACGTCATCTTTGTGACCGAGCGCGATCAGATTCGCCCAGCGACTGACGCTGAAAAGACCACGATTAAGCTGGTTGAGTTGGCTTAACTGAGTGTTAGTGCCCCGCCCTTTTATCTATTAGAAGAAGGGCACTAGTCTTTTAATTCTCTACTTGTTACTTACTACCTAGCATTTATTATCTGCCACTTATTACCTGTCGCTTGTTGATAGCAACGGTATAACCTTTAAGGATAACGCCTCATGAACCAGTACACTATTTGTAATCTCAACGATATCATTCCTGAAACTGGTGTTTGTGCGCTAGTAGACGGCAAGCAAATTGCCATCTTTCGTACCAAGCACAACCACCTATTCGCCCTTGATAATTATGATCCATTCAGTCAGGCCAATGTATTATCTCGCGGTTTAATTGGCGGCACTACCGTCACCAACGACGCCGGCATTGATGAAGCGATACTCTATGTTGCCTCACCTATTTATAAGCAGCGCTTTAACCTTGCTACGGGGCAATGTCTAGATGATGAGAGTGTCACGCTCAATACTTATCAAGTGGCGCTTAACGAGGATGACGTGGTGGTCCAGTTAGAAGCTTCATCTGCAAAACTACTAGAGATGGACGTTGTCTAAGGTGTAGCCGTCTTTTTAGCAAATTGAAACATGTAATTTACATTAAGATACTGAATAAAAAATTGTACTGGCATAATATTGGCGGTAAATATATTTCACTTAATGCTATAACAAGGATCATAAATCATGTCTGACAAGTCTACTAAGAACGACAACATTAAAAATGCCTTAGAGTCTCTTGAGAGTGCAGCGACAACGCTTCCAAATGATGCGTTAACAGGCGTAGAAGTAGTAAAAGGTGATACTGTCGTTTATGAAGACGGTGATTTTGAAGATTACAATGCTGATAAAGACTATGAGGTTGATGAAGACACTAAGTCTGGTAAGGATGATGAGTCTAATAAAGATGATCAAGACGACAACTCTGATAAAGAAGATAAGTCTAATGAAGAAGATAAGCACGGTACGACGATAGCTAACATCTATCAATGGGCTGCTAAGCTCAAAGATGATTTTACGGCTGACAAAAAACCAGCGAAATCTGACGAAGAAGATAAGTCTGATTCTGAAAATGAAAATGAAGACAAGCATGAGGATAAGCATAGTGCGACGATAGCTAATATCTATCAATGGGCTGCTAAGCTCAAAGATGATTTTACGTCTGAAGCGTCTAATATGACACATGACGTTTCTGAAAAAGCGGTTGCTATCATGCTTAACAGACTTTTAGATGCCAAAACCGCCGAGTTAGAAGCTTTTGATAAGAAAGTGGCAGACTCTGAAGGATCGGTAGACAATGCAGAAGAAGAGCGTAGTAAGATTGCTGAGAAAAAAGACAAATACCAAGGTATGATTGACCAGCTACAAGGCTGATTGGTACTTTGAATAACTGATACTTTGAGTAACTGATACTTTGAGTAATTGGCATTATTGATCCAGTGTTAAGTATTTAGCACTGGATTTTTATTGTGTGCGGTTTGTCGTAAGCTCAAGAGTGTTATAGTCAGTGAAATGTAACGCCAAACCAATTACGTAAACACGCCTATCGATTTCTGCTAGTATTATGCCACTACGTTACTAATCACTTATAATATGTAAGGTTAAGAGGATTTAACATGCGATTCAAATCATTCGTTCAAAAACTACATGAACGCAATCCTAAACTTGGCAAAATCGCTTCGCTGACCACAGCAACAGGCGTTATTACCTTTAATAGTATGTTGGCAGGTCCCCCTGTATGGATTATGGGTGCAGCCAAAGCCGTTACTGGTGCAGCGATTGCTGATAAAGCGGTCATTGATGTGACCAATTATTGGATTAACAGCAATAACGCGATGATCGATAACATCCTGCCGGATAAAGACTGGCGTATCAGCCTACCTGACGATATCCATACCAAGGGCAAGTATTTACTGGTAAGCAATCACCAATCATGGGTTGATACCAGTATCGTGCAATATATTAGTGAAAAGCGTTTGCCATTAACGCGATTTTTTACCAAGTTTGAGTTGATATATATTCCGGTCATTGGGCAAGCTTTCTATTTTCTCGATTTTCCAATGATGCGTCGACATTCTAAAGAGGCGATTGCGAAAAATCCTGCCTTAAAAGGCAAAGATATCGAAGAAGCAAAACGCGCTTGTGCATTGCTAAAAGACAAGCCTTTTACACTGCTAAATTATCTAGAAGGCACCCGTTTTACCACCGTAAAACGGGATAAGCAGCAGTCGCCCTATACGCATTTACTTAAACCAAGAGCTGGCGGTCTATCGCTAGCGATTAGTGCGCTTGGCGAAGATATCGATGGTATTTTAGATATGACCATCGTCTATCCTGACGGTGTACCGACATACGGCGACTTATGGAAAGGCAATATCAAGCGTTTGGGCGTCGATGTCAGACATATTGAGATGCCTGATGACTTATTTACCAGTGTTCAAAATGGCGGCTATGAGACTGATGAGGCGATAAAAGCAGAAATGTTTGATTGGGTTGAGCAAGTTTGGCAGCAAAAAGATCAGCTCATTACTAAGATGCTTGCTGAATTTGAAAGTAAGCCCCCTGCTCTTGATGCTTAGTGAACAAGCAAGACTCTTAACTTAACCTGCTTTGTTTGCCCATATATTGATGGTTCTATTGATTTTCTCGCGCAAGGCAATAATAGCAGACGTAGGTTGCTATTATTGCTTACGTCGTTAAACGACCGCACCTTTTATGTCGATGACAAAAGGAAAATACAGTGCCACAGGCTCCGCCAATGTTTGAACCCGCCTCTAATCTTACAACAGAACAAAATACGGCATTAAAAACACTGACGATAATAGGTTATCTAGAAGGTACCTCGTTTTTACTGTTGCTCTGCATCGCGATGCCACTCAAGTACATGATGGACATTCCAGAAGCGGTAAAATATATCGGTATGACTCACGGTGGCTTATTCATCGCCTATATCATTGTACTCATGGGCACAGCCGTCAAGATAAAAATGCCTATATGGGCGATCCCTGCCGGCGTGCTTGGCTCGTTCTTACCATTTGGTCCGTTTATATTCGACCATTGGTTAAAAAAGAGCCTAAAGAAAAGCACGAAAGTTTTCTAAGATAGGGGTTTTCATGACGCTAATCATTGGTTTCACGATATAGCGTGTTTTGTGACTCTTCTCTAAAATCTTCGTATGTGATGGCAGTCTCCGCTTTTGGCGCACTAACAGCTGCTTCATTTTCCTTATTCGTCATGTCTGTTTGAGACTTGGGGTTTGAGGACTTGGCAGTGTCAGAGTCACTGAGCTCTTCAACGACAGCAGGTGGCGTATTAGTTTCTACATTTTGCTCAGTGGTGTTCATTTCAGTGCGATTAGCCGTTTGTTTGGTGACTGAGCTTGTTTGAGTAATGCTCTTGCTAACAGGCGTGCCAGCAGCATCAGATTCTGTAAACTCAGATTCTGTAAACGTAGTACCCGTGGACAAAAAACCAGTTGCAATCAACGTGAATACAGCAGCAGAAATCATGAGTGAGCCAAGCACCATACCTATAATAAGCAGTTTTTTACTATTTGCTGGCTTCTCTTTTGATTTTACCGCTTTATTTTTTTTCAGTTCTTTATTGGGTAAGGTTGTCAAAGATGCAGTGCTGATAGGTTCATCAACATAAGCGCTATTATCTACCTCAGTATCTTCATTTTTAGCTGCAGATGCCCTATCAGTCGCCTCTGTTGTCATTAAAGGGTGTATAACTTTCTCATTTTCTTCATCAGAGAAGTCCAAGGTTACCGATGTACTGCTGTTATTAGATATCTGTAGCCCTGCTGTATTTTCCACATTATCTTGCGCTTGAATGGTAAATAACCCTAGTTCTGCGGCACTTAGTGGCTCATAGGATGACAGCTTGTCAGCGTTTTCAAGCGGCTGTAATATATGCTGCTGAACAGGGCTATCCAGTAAGCGTGCGCTAAGATCAGCATCGACCGCATCATAAGCGTCAGTATTGGCAACAGTTGGCGCGGGCTCGTTTTTTGTCTTCTCAATACTTTCGACAGTACTTTCCACGGTAGTTTCGACAGTACTTTCAATAGTCTCTACGCTTTCAACACGCGTGATATAACGCTCATAGATATTGTTTTTACGATCACGCAGTCGTGGCTTAGTATTAGCGATTTTTGCTAAGTTCGCCTCCAAATCAGCGTTTTGCTTGTCTTTTTTGTCGCTCATGAAGTGATACCAAACCAGTTTATGCCACGAAACCGCAGATGACTGCTAGAATTGAGGGTAAAGGTTTATTAGTTTGCTAAAGTGTAACGCGATCGTTAATCAACAATATAGAGTGTCACCTCGTCTGCTTCAAGCATAATTTTATAGTTGCGCTGTTATTGATATAAAATACAGTCGATATCCACTTAGTCAATTGATCTGATATGACAGATAAATGAGCATAAAACATGGATTTAAAGCAGCTCAATGCATTTATTGCCGTTGCCGAGCTTAGAAGCTTTAGCGCAGCCGCTACCAAAATCGGACTGTCACAGCCGAGTTTGAGCCGTTTGCTCAAGCAGCTAGAGACAGACATGGGCGTGATGTTGATAGATCGCTATCACAGACCGCTACATTTAACAGAAGCTGGCACGTTCTTTTACGATAAAATCAGTACCATACTGACAGAGATGGATACGGTTGTTGGTATGACCCAGCGCTTGTCTGCACCTAGCAGCGCGTTAAATATCGGTTTTGTGCCCTCTATACTGTATGGGCTGCTGCCTGAGATTATCGCTACCCTGAAGCAGTCCAATCCTGAGATTGACGTCAATCTAAAGGACATCAGCTCCTATCAGCAGATAGAAGCGCTAAAATCAGGTGACATTGATATTGGCTTTGGACGCTTTGCCCATCAAGACCCATGGATTCAGCAAATACTGCTACGCCACGAGCGCTATGTCGTCGCATTGCCTAAAGCCCATCCGCTTGCCAATGTGCGCGAGCAACGCTTGATTGATTTGGCAAATAACCGCCTGATTCTCTATCATCAAACCCACTTGCCTGTATCTACAGTGCCAGAAACAGTGCCAGAAACAGTATCAAGCACAGGGACTCATAAAACCTTGGGGCAGAATAAGAAAAATACGAGCCACCATCAAGTATCTGCTACTGAGCAGGTCAAAGAGCCTTTGCTGTATTTATTTGCACAATATGGTATCTCTCCATTTATGACCACCACCGTCAGCGATTTGCAAGTGGCACTCGGGTTGGTGGCGGCGGGCGAAGGTATTACCTTAGTACCTGCCAGCTTAAAGACAGTGCGTACGGAGCAGATTAGCTATCAGCGTCTCATTCACGAAAACGTCACCTCGCCTATTTATCTGCATACACTCAAAGATTTTGTGCATCCTAATATCCCTGACTTATTGCGTGCAACTTATCATGTCTACGAGCAGCGCGGCATCACTTACCGCCGGCAAAAATTTGAATCTCAGCGTTAAATTATCAGATATTGCTCAATAATTGTGGTATAAAGAAGCCCGAAAAAACAGTCATTGATAACTATTGATATTTACATCGAATGATAATAAATATCAGGAATGACTATGCAAAAAATAAGTAATCATTATATGAATAATTATCCTGCTAAACCGGATTAATATGATAAAGTCGAGACGATAAAAATCGTTTTAAGAAACAGTATCAAGAAAAATTGTTAAGCGATGCGCTCATAATCATTGGCAAACTGACACAGGTAAGTGATGATTTGCTGTTTTAACCATTTCGAGGTAAGCATGACCACACAACCACTCAATAACCCAAGCGCCACAGGCGATACTCTCCCCGCGCAGCAAGAAGGCTTTAGCTGGCGAATCTTTGGTCCCGGTATTCTGATGGCGACTGCAGCTATTGGCGGCTCGCATCTGATTTCATCGACGCAAGCTGGCGCGTTATATGGCTGGCAGCTGGCGATTATGATTATATTAGCCAACGTCTTTAAGTATCCGTTTTTCCGCTTTGCCACCGATTATGTCTACGATACCGGCGAGAGTTTAATCGCAGGCTATGCCAAACGCTCAAAAGCCTATCTCTGGATTTATTTTATCCTATCCATTTTATCGGCGGTGATTAGTACGGGGGCTGTGACATTGCTTGCGGCAGTGATCTTGGGCTTTATGCTGCCCGCCTCTGTAGGACTATCGAGTATTGCCTTAGCGGTCATCATCGTTGCGGTATGTTGGTTTTTTCTGATTGCTGGTCATTATAAATTGCTTGACGGCGTCACTAAGTGGATTATGATTGCGCTCGTATCCGCAACCGTGTTGGCGGTAATGATTGCTGCTGGCAAGCCGACGGTGATGGTGGCGGATTTTGTCCCTGCCTCTCCTTGGAACTTGGCGACTTTAGGGTTTATTGTGGCTCTTATGGGTTGGATGCCAGCACCACTTGAGTTCGCTGCCATCACCTCGATGTGGACATCAGCAAAGAGAAAAGCGGACAATACCACGCACCGTCAGGGGTTACTGGATTTTAATGTCGGTTTCTTAGTTTCTGCTATTTTAGCCTTGTTCTTTTTAGCGTTGGGCGTTTTCGTACAATACGGCTCAGGGCAAGAGATTCAAACCGCAGGTGTCGCTTATATTGATCAGCTTATCAATATGTATACCGCCACTATCGGTGAATGGTCAAGACTACTGGTCGCCTTTGTCGCCTTTATGTGTATGTTTGGCACCACGATTACCTGTGCGGATGGCTATGGTCGTGCCAATGCCGAATGCTGGCGTTTGATTAAAGGTGAAGACGAGATTAACAAAAAGCAAATCGCCTTTTGGACCACTTATGCCATCGGTGGCGGTCTGGTGATTATTAGCTTCTTTGCCGGACAATTAGGCGCTATGCTGAAGTTTGCGATGATATCGGCCTTTATATCCGCGCCTATCTTTGGTTGGTTAAACTACTCGCTGGTGAAAAACCATAAAAAGCTATCGGCTGGTATGAACGCCTATTCGATTGCAGGGCTTGTATTCTTAGGCGGCTTTACCTTGTTATTCTTAGCCAGTCTTGCAGGTATCATTGGTTAAAAATAACGGTTAGCAAATATAGATAACCATAGACTCGATAGAGCAAAAGCCCTTTTAGCCAAACTAAGAGGGCTTTTTTGTGGACAACGACAAAACGCTTATATAGTTAAAATATCTCAAAAACGCTACAGTGCTGCTGGTATAAATTTTTTGCAGCCTCTGTCTGCATAGGCACAGCAAGCAAGAAAAATTAATATCAGCAGTACTTGATATATCGATATTACTTTTCCCTGACTATAGTTATAATTGTAACTAAATGTAAATATTTAATCAGAATAAATGTAGGGTTTGATGCGTTATGAATACTGATAGACGCGAACCTCTAATTTATGGATATAATTATCCATAAAATGGATAATATTAAAATTATTAATGTATGAATGTAATTTATATTAATAATTAAATAAAAACACCACTTTTCAGGCAAGTATAATTGGGTATAATCAAGCACAACGATTGAATCGCGCATGACAACGATAAGATCCTCCCTCTACGTAAGGAATACGACATGACCCCATCAGCTGGCGCTCGCTTTCGCAGTGCAATGAAACAAAAAAACGAGAAAAATCAACCACTACAGATTGCCGGCGCGATTAACGCCTATACCGCGATGATGGCAACCCAAGTTGGTCACCAAGCCTTGTACCTCTCTGGTGCTGGCGTGGCAAATGCCTCATTTGGTCTGCCAGATTTGGGAATGACCAGCCTTGATAATGTGCTAGAAGATGCACGCCGTATTACCGATGCTGTTGATACGCCGTTATTGGTCGATATCGACACCGGTTTTGGTGGCGCATTTAATATTGCTCAAACCATTCGCAAAATGGAAAAAGCCGGTGTGGCAGCCGTCCATATCGAAGACCAAGTCGCCCAAAAACGCTGTGGTCATCGTCCAAATAAAGAAATTGTTAGTATCTCAGAGATGGTCGATCGCTTAAAAGCCGCCCTTGATGCCAAAGTGGATAGCGATTTCGTCGTTATGGCACGTACGGACGCATTGTCTGTTGAAGGTTTAGATGCGGCTGTTGAACGTGCCGTTGCCTTTCAAGAAGCGGGCGCTGATATGATTTTTGCTGAAGCGCTAACGGACATTGAGATGTATCGTAAGTTTACCGATGTGCTTGATATTCCAGTCCTCGCTAATATGACTGAGTTTGGTCAAACCGATCTTTATACCACTGAGCAGTTATATAACGTCGGTGTTGGAATGGTGCTATACCCTTTATCAGCATTTCGTGCGATGAACAAAGCGGCATTAAACGTATATCAGCATCTACTCGATGATGGTACGCAAGACAAAGTTGTCGATACCATGCAAACCCGTATGGAGCTGTATGATTTCTTAAATTATCATGAGTTTGAGCAGACGCTAGACAAATTGTTTGCGGATAATAAGTAGTTTTAACCAATAAAAGTGCTGGCTCTGTCATAAATAGAGATAATAATGCTTGCCAGCACAGTATTTTAGACACTGCATCCAATCAAAGCTATCAACCAAAAGCTATCAACAAAAGGAATTTATCATGGCAGCACAGAAAGAACTTTCGGGCGCAGGTCTTCGTGGACAAGTCGCTGGCAAGACCGCTTTATCTACTGTAGGTAAATCAGGCTCTGGTCTGACCTATCGCGGTTATGACGTCTCAGAGCTTGCAGACAAGTGCATCTTTGAAGAAGTCGCTTATTTGCTTTTATATGGCAACCTACCAACCCGAACTGAGCTTGATGGGTATCAGACCAAGCTAAAAGGTTTACGTGGTCTACCACAGTCATTAAAAGATGTGCTTGAGCGTATCCCTGCTGCAGCGCACCCAATGGACGTATTACGTACCGGTTGCTCAATGCTCGGTAACTTAGAAACTGAAATGAGCTTTGATGAAGAAAACGACCAAGCGGATCGTATGCTGGCAGCATTTCCATCAATCATTAACTACTGGTATCGCTTCAGCCATGATAACGTGCGTATCGAAACCGAGACCGATGATGAGACCATTGGTGGTCACTTCTTACATCTGCTCAAAGGCGAGAAGCCAAACGAGCTACATACAAAGGTGATGAACGTGTCACTTATCTTGTATGCAGAGCATGAGTTTAATGCCTCAACCTTTACTGCCCGCGTTTGTGCATCGACCCTGTCTGATATCCATTCTTGTATTACGGGCGCGATTGGCTCACTACGCGGTCCTTTACATGGCGGTGCTAATGAGGCCGCTATGGATATGATTGAAGGTTTTAGCTCAGCTGATGAAGCTGAAAAAGAGATGATGGCAATGCTGGCACGCAAAGACAAAATCATGGGCTTTGGTCATGCTATCTATAGCGAATCTGATCCGCGTAACGTCGTGATTAAAGGTTGGGCTGAAAAGCTGGCTGCTGACGTTGGTGATGAGGTGTTATACCCAGTATCCGTACGCTGTGAAGAAGTGATGTGGCGCGAAAAGAAACTGTTCTGTAATGCAGACTTTTTCCATGCGTCAGCGTATCACTTCATGGGTATTCCAACCAAATTGTTTACGCCAATCTTTGTATGCTCGCGCTTAACCGGCTGGGCGGCACACGTATTTGAGCAGCGTGCGAACAACCGTATCATTCGCCCAAGTGCCCAATATACTGGTGAAGACTTGCGTCCTGTACCAGAGATGAGTGCGCGTTAATTTTTCTTGATATAGAAGCTATGTAGAGTGTGCCGATTTGATGCACTCTACCACTACTTTTAAAACATTTGAAATACTATGATATTCAACAGCACTTTCGATATCAAATCGGCATTAAAGAATGGGCCATTCCTTCATACTTGGTGGTCTTGTGCCAAAGAAAGTAAGGATTTCAAGAAGATTTTCACAGACGAACTAGAAAGAGAGCTTTATATAGGCCACCCACTATATGGATTTGAAGTTGAAGCTCTTGCACAAGGCGTAGGTGATGATTGGTTATTTAAGATTACTCATTCAAACCAAGTCTGTGTTGTGCATCTAACTCGCAAGCAGGCTACTGAAATCCCCCCTTACCCATTAACACAAATATATGAAAGCTTAGATGATTGGTATGAAACAGACTATATACCTGATTTTTTTGAAATATTAGGTATTCCAAGCAATTTGAGCTTTTTTGAGCAAAATGTTATTGGTTACGCCATCGGTTTTATTACGAGCTTGGATTTTGAAAGCTACCTTTATACTTTAGACAGTAAAGAGTGTCTTTTGACAGACGATGAGTATCTCAGTTTTATTTCCTTAAATTTTGATAATAGGTTTGAAGTATTGATAGCTTTTAATCAGTGGTTTAGAAAAATTTTTAACGATGCCAGATATGATTTGTTAGAGATGAACAAAAAATTCAACAAGTAACTATAAACTGAATATCTATCTTATTTTTTAACAAAAACATCCCTATTCCAACCAGCCAACAGCCAAAGGTGACTTATGGACAACGCCCTAGTGCAGCCGATGAATGAACCATTCAAAAAGCCGCTTCCTGATACCGACTTATATTACTTTGATACCCGCGAAGCGATTGAAAATATCGAAGCTGGCGCGTATGACAAACTACCGTTCTGCTCAAAAGTATTGTGTGAAAACTTGGTACGTCGTTGCCCACCAGAGGATTTAACCGCGGCGCTCAAGCAGCATATCTATGGCAAGCAAGATTTAGATTTTCCTTGGTACCCTGCCCGCGTCGTTTGTCATGACATCTTAGGTCAGACCGCCTTTGTTGATTTGGCAGGTTTACGTGATGCCATCGCTGAGCAAGGTGGTGATCCGTCAAAAGTGAATCCAATCGTGCCAACGCAATTGATTGTTGACCATTCACTTGCTGTTGAGCACGCCGGTTTTGAAGAAAATGCCTTTGAAAAAAACCGTGCTATCGAAGAGCGCCGTAACGATGACCGTTTTCATTTTATCAACTGGTGTCAATATGCCTTTGATAACGTCAACGTCGTACCGCCCGGTAACGGCATCATGCACCAAATTAATCTTGAGAAAATGTCACCAGTTGTGCAAGTGGTCAAAAACAAAGCTGGTGAAGAGGTTGCCTTTGCCGATACGTTAGTTGGTACTGATAGCCATACGCCAATGGTTGACGCTTTAGGTGTCATCTCAATCGGTGTTGGGGGCTTGGAAGCTGAAAGCGTCATGCTTGGTAACCCGTCTTATATGCGCTTGCCTGATTACGTTGGCGTGAAGCTAACTGGTAAATTGCAAAAAGGTATTACTGGTACCGATTTGGTGCTTGCTATGACGGAGTTCTTACGTGATGCAGGTGTGGTATCGACTTATATTGAATTCTTTGGCGAAGGGGCTCGCCAGCTAAGTGTTGGTGACCGTGCGTCTATCTCAAACATGACGCCTGAATATGGCGCAACAGCAGCGATGTTCTATATCGATGAGCAAACCATTGACTATTTACGCTTAACTGGTCGTAGTGAAGATCAAATAAAACTGGTTGAGCAATATGCCAAGCAAACTGGTCTGTGGGCTGACGGTATGGAAAAAGCCGAGTACGCGCGTGTGCTAGAGTTTGATTTATCTGCTGTTGTCCGTAACATGGCAGGCCCTTCACGTCCGCATGCTCGTGTCTCAACGACTGACTTAGTGGCTAAAGGTATTGCCCACGGTGACGGAGATAAACTTCCTGAACCAAAAGATGGTCTCATGCCAGATGGCGCAGTAATTATAGCGGCAATTACCAGCTGTACCAATACCTCTAACCCACGCAATATGGTCGCTGCTGGCCTAGTTGCCCGTAATGCCAATGCCAAAGGCTTATTACGTAAACCTTGGGTGAAAACATCACTAGCCCCTGGTTCTAAAACCGTAAAAATGTACCTAGAAGAAGCAGGACTGATGTCTGAAATGCAAGAAATCGGCTTTGATGTGGTTGGTTTCGCTTGTACGACTTGTAATGGTATGAGCGGTGCGTTAGATCCTGATATCGAAAAAGAAATCATCGATAACGATCTGTTCACCACTGCGGTATTATCGGGCAACCGTAACTTTGATGGTCGTATCCACCCGTATGCCAAGCAAGCGTTCTTAGCATCACCGCCCCTGGTCATCGCTTATGCTATCGCCGGTAATATCCGTTTTGATATCGAAAAAGACTCATTGGGTAAAGACCAACATGGCAATGACGTTTATCTAAAAGACATCTGGTTTGATGATGATGAAGTTGATGCCATCGTTGCCAAAGCGGTGAAGCCTGAGCAGTTCAATGCCGTGTATATCCCGATGTTTGATGAAGCCAAAAAAGATACGGGTAAAGCGCTCAGTCCACTGTATAACTGGCGTGATCAGACCACTTATATTCGTCGTCCACCCTATTGGGAAGGCAAAATGGCGGCGATGAACAAGCTAAAAGGTATGCGTCCGTTAGCAGTGCTTGGTGATAACATCACCACTGACCATTTGTCACCATCAAATGCCATCTTGGGTGATTCAGCTGCTGGCGAGTACCTTGACACTATGGGTCTGCCAAGCGAGGACTATAACTCTTATGCCACCCATCGCGGTGACCATTTAACGGCTCAGCGTGCAACCTTTGCCAATCCAAAGCTGTTGAATGAAATGGTACGTGACGAGCAAGGCGAAGTTATCCAAGGGTCGCTTGCTAGAGTTGAGCCACAAGGTCAAGTCATGCGCATGTGGGAAGCAATCGAGACTTACATGAACCGTGAGCAGCCGCTGATCATTATCGCAGGTGACGGCTATGGTCAAGGCTCAAGCCGTGATTGGGCTGCCAAAGGCGTGCGTTTAGCAGGAGTTGAGGTGGTGGTCGCTGAAGATTTTGAACGTATCCATCGTCAAAACCTAGTTGGTATGGGCGCGCTACCTTTGCAGTTTGAGAAAGGCGTGACACGTAATACGCTTAATATCGACGGTACAGAAGTTTTTGATGTTAAAGGTGAAGTCTCTGCTGGCGGCATGATGACGCTAGTAATCAACCGTACTGATGGTAGCAAAACGGAAGTACCTATTATCTGCCGCTTAGATACCGCCGATGAGGTAAAAATGTACAACGCTGGCGGTATGCTACAGCGTTTTGCTAAAGAGTTCATCGATGGCACGTTAGATATTGTGTAATCGTTAGTTTCTAGCGCATAGTCAATAGAAGAGCCGATGTTGTATAGATTATACGGCATCGGTTTTTTAATCTTTAAGTATGAAAAATAATGACACTAGCGCTTTATAATGATTATTAAAGTATTAATTTAACATCACGATAAAAGTTCTCATGTGTGCCAACCATTAACAAAGTAAGGATAAGCCGACCATCATCAATTTGATAAGCCAATAACGTCAGCTGCTTCAACATCTTAAACTTATAGATACGTACAGAGGATAAATCACCTACTTTCTGTATTCCTAAATTAGGATTATCTATTATGGTACGTACAGCAGCATCTAGATCTGCTTTCTGATTTTTATGTAATTTTTTAACCACTTTTTTAAAGCTATGTGATTGAATAACACTTAAAGGCTGAGTCATCATCTATCCAAAATAAATTATCCAAATTCGTAAGGCTCGACCATGCCAGCATCGACTTCTGCTTGTGCAATTAATAGTTGTCTAACAAACTCATAGGATAGATCAGGATTGTCTTCCATAATTTGGCCAATGGTTGCCCAATGCTCTATTTGCTTTGGCGGGGTGCGATGTTGTGCTTTTGAGATCGCATAGGCTTTATCAACCAACGCTTTATTAAGACGTATGCTTGCAGTAGACATAGGATTCTCCTTATTTAATAATATTAAGCTTTGTGGTATTTTACCACAGCTATAATATATTAACGACTATCATTCTGATGAAACGATAAAAGGAATAAAAAATGCCACAACAAAACACTAAGCCAAATATGCCTTTCGCTCCCCAAATATCCGTCCCTGCTACCTACATGCGCGGCGGTACCTCAAAAGGCACTTTCTTTAAACTCTCTGATTTACCTGAGCGTTGCCAAGTCGCTGGCGAGTCACGTGATAAGTTTTTGTTACGTGTCATCGGTAGCCCTGACCCTTATGGTAAGCAAATCGACGGTTTAGGCAATGGCAGCTCTAGCACGTCAAAGACGGTGATATTGTCTGAGTCTGATAAAGCAGACCACGATGTCAATTATCTGTTCGGACAAGTGAATATCGCCAAACCAATGATTGATTGGGCGGGTAACTGCGGTAATTTAACCGCTGCAGTTGGGGCTTGTGCGATTAATATGGGTTTGGTAGATGCCGACAAGATTGCTAACAGTATCCATGAAAATGCTGAAAGTGGTATTTGCGAAGTACGTATTTGGCAACAGAATATCGGTAAAACTATTATTACTCATGTACCGGTTTATACCGACGCGCAAGGCAAGGTACAAGTACAAGAAACCGGCGACTTTGAATTAGACGGTGTGACCTTCCCAGCTGCCGAAGTCAAGATTGAATTTATTGATCCGGTAGACTCGTCTAGCGATATGTTCCCTACTGGTAATCTGGTCGATGATTTTGACGTGTCTGGTTGTGGTCTCAATGCCGATAGCGTCAAAGCAACCTTTATCAGTGCGGGTATCCCAACGATTTTTATGCAGGCGGAAGATTTAGGCTTCACTGGCACAGAATTACAAGGTGATATCAATAGTGATAGCGAGCTACTTGCCAAGCTTGAAAAAATCCGCGCCAAAGGCGGTGTGGCGATGGGCTTGTTCAAAGACATTAGTGAGGCGCAAAGCAGTCAGCATATTCCAAAAATCGCTTGGGTAGCGCCTGCGCAAAGCTACAGCGCCTCTAGTGGCAAAGCCGTTGATGCCAATGAGATTGATCTGGTCGTACGAGCGATGAGTATGGGACAATTGCATCATGCGATGATGGGCACAGCAGCGGTTGCGATTGCCGCCGCAGCGACGACACAGGGTACATTGGTTAATCAAGCGGCAGGTGCAGGTGAATTGATGGAAGTGCGTTTTGGTCATCCTTCTGGCACGCTACTCGTAGGCGGTAAAACCGAAAAAGTCGATGGACGCTGGCAAGCCAAAAAAGTCTCGATGAGCCGCTCAGCCCGCCGTATTATGATCGGTGAAGTGTTTGTACCAGCGGATAGTTTTTAACCGTTAACTCTCGTCTCACCATATATCATTAACATCCCGCCTATAGTGACTAAGGCTAAGCCAGCAATTTTATAGATATCTATCGCTTTAATTTCTAAGCCAAACAAGCCCGTTTGGCTTAGTATCAGGGCAAAATACATTTGCCCAAGAAATACCCAAAGCAGTGTATTACCTGCGCCTATCTTTGGCGCGGCAATAAACATGAATAAGATATAAAAACTGCCCAAAAATCCTGGTAACCACATCCACCACGTCGCATTTTCAATCATTGGCGGCTTGATACCGCCACTCATCACATACGACAGCACTAAAGAAGCTAATGCACCTCCTAAGTATAAATAAAAGGTCGATTGTATTTGAGAGGCTTGTGTACTTTCTCGAAAAGCATTGACAATAGCCAGTTGCAGCGGAACAATAGCACCGCCTAACAGGCTAATCAAAACATAAGGAAGGATTTTCAAACGGTGTTCACCAAAAAAGAACAAAGAATGTCTCTATATAATATCAAACTTTATTTTATTAATTTAATATAAAGTTTGTAAAATATTAAAATCCATGAGCTAAGTGTTTATGCCAACTCGTCCTCAGCCGCGCCATGCCACTCTCAAGAACAAGCCGCCACTCAAAAAAGTTGAGCGCCGCGCATTGCTGTGGGATATCCTTAAAAAGCTAGCTGTCTTTGCCGCGCCTTATAAAATCTTAATCATAGCGACCTTGATACTAACGGTACTTGGCTCCTTTACCGCACAGGTCAATGCCTTTGTACTGCGCTATGCTGTTGATACCTTGACCGAGATTGCCACCCTTGCCGAGCCTTGGGAAGCTGGCTTGCGTATGTTAACCATCATCAGTGCAGTGCTATTAACCAAAGAGATACTATCAATATTTATCTCTTTTGGTCAGCGCTTTTATGGCGAAAAAATCCGTATCAATCTGTCGCGTGATTTGTCGCAAAAGATTATTGAACGTATCTTGACCTATCGCATGGCGTTTTATACCAGTAGCGAAAACGACAGCGGCAAATTACAAACCCGTATTGATTATGGCGTAAGCAGCTTAACAAGTTTGGTGCAAAACTTCTTTATCGATATGCTGCCGCTATTTGCCAGTGCGATTGTCTCACTCATTATTATGTTTTCGACCAACGTTTGGATAGGCTTGGTCGGACTTATTATTATCCCGATTTACTTCTTTATCAGTCAAAAACAAGCCAAGCGTTTGCAAGGTTTCCGTCGGCAGATGCGCGGCTTTAGAGAAGCCAAAAGCGGTCTGGTCATCTCGTTGATTAACTCTATCAGTGTGGTCAAGTCCTTTGTCCGTGAATCTATTGAGGCGGAAAAGCACTTAACCATTCAAAAAGAGATGACCGACAATCAGCTGCGCATTCGTAGTATTGGTTTTGTTTACGACGCGGTAAAAACCTTTATCGAGCAAATCGGCGTGGTGGTGATTATCGTGCTGACGTCTTACTTTGTATTAAAGGGTCAAATGACCATCGGTATGATTTTATTCCACGTCATGCTGTTTCAAAACGTCGCCGCCCCTATCCGTCAATTACATCGTATCTATGATCAAATCAATAATGCCCTGACCTATGCTGAAGGCTTCTTTGAGATATTAGAGGATGAAAGCCAAGTCGAAAACATAGCGGGAATGAGCACCAAAAATCTGCAAGGTCACATTGAATTAAAAAACGTCGATTTTACTTACCCTAATGGCACCCAAGCACTAAAAGATGTCAGCTTTACCATCAAGCCCAATCGTATCACTGCGCTGGTGGGCTTAAGCGGTGCTGGCAAGAGTACGATTATCAATTTATTGGTAAAGTTTTATGCGCCAGATGCTGGCACGATATGTTTAGATGGGCACGACTTAGCAGACTGCGATACCCATGAATTGCGTCAAAATATCGGTCTGGTGCTGCAAAGCAATCATATATTTTCAGGTACGATCAGCGAAAATATTCGTTATGGCGATATGAATGCTAGTGATGAGGATATTGTTATCGCTGCCAAAAAAGCCTCGATTCATGAGCAAATCATATCGTTATCAAAAGGTTATGAGAGTACGGCTAAATCCTTATCAGGTGGTCAACAGCAGCGTATTGCGCTGGCACGAATGTTTTTAAAGGATCCGCCCATTGTGTTTTTGGATGAGCCAACGGCTAGCCTTGATGCCATCGCCAGTCAACAAGTGAAGAAAAGCTTGGATTTGATTAAAAAAGACAGGACGGTGATTATGGTGTCTCATAACATTGCCCAAATCATCGATGCTGATGATTTGGTGGTGATAGAAGATGGGCGCGTGGTTGAGACCGGCACGCACGAAGCGCTCTATGAGCAGCGCGGCAAGTATTTCGAGATATTTAGCGCCATGTCAGATAGTCTGAACTTAGATAAAATCAGTCAAACCTTGAATAGTTAATGCGGCACGAAATCGTTATAATGCTCACTCTTTGCTGCATCTTATTTTTGATTATCCTTTAAATCGTTAGAAGCTGTGTGATTATGACTTGTGAAATTTCGATAAAAACCTTTGATGAATTAACCTCTGTTGATCTATATCATATTTTAAAAGCGCGCTCGCAAGTGTTTGTGGTTGAGCAAAATTGCCCTTATCAAGACATGGACGAGGTTGATTTTGACTGCTTACATCTGGTCGCGCACCAAAACGAGCAACTGATTGGCTATTGCCGTATCATTCCGCCTGTTTTTAATAGCAAAAAATCCGTCGTCACCGCATCCGGTCCTATTCCCTCGATTGGTCGCGTGCTGGTATTAGCCGCGCACCGCGGTGATGGTGTTGCACGGCAAATGATGCTAGAGGCCATCAAATATTGCCGTAAAAAATACGGTAAAAAGCCTATCATCATCTCAGCCCAGACCTATTTATTACATTTTTATCACTCTCTTGGGTTTATCGCTGAAGGTGAGCCTTATTTTGAGGACGGCATTGAGCATGTCATCATGGTGTTACCTATTATTAAAAAGATAAAGGTAAAAAAAGAAAGCTCAGGCGCTACCAATAGCATTCTTAGCTTTTTGCTATTGATGTTGGCACTGTTGTTTATTATTGGTTTACTGTATTTAATGGTCTAAAGGTTTGTTGCCCTAAAGGCAGGTCTTACACTACTTCACTGTGCTTCGATTGTGAGTGTGCTATTTTTGATAGCATACTTATTGATTCGTAATAGGATTGATAAGTTACTTACATATCTGACTCAAGGAAGAGGTAACGATTATGTCCAATGTCGAAAGTAATGTCCGACCAGAGTATGACGGTGAGATTGAAAAAATCGCCAATTATGTACTCAACTACTCTATAGATAACGACTCCCCAAACAGCGATAATGCTTGGAATACCGCTCGCTACTGCCTTATGGATACGCTTGGCTGCGGACTACTGGCATTGCGCTTCCCTGAATGTACCAAGCATTTAGGTCCTGATTGTCCTGATCAAATTACCCCTAATGGCGCACGTGTCCCTGGTACCTCCTACCGCCTAGACCCTATAAAAGCCGCCTTTGATATCGGCTGCATTGTACGCTGGCTTGATTATAATGATACTTGGCTCGCTGCCGAATGGGGGCACCCTTCTGATAATTTAGGGGCGATTTTGGCGGTGGCGGATTATATCAGCCAGCAAAACGTCAGTCAGGGTCGTGCGCCGCTTATGATGAAAGCCGTATTAGAGGCCATGATTATGGCACATGAGATTCAAGGCGTGCTGGCATTAGACAACTCCTTTAACCGCGTGGGACTTGATCATGTCTTTTTAGTGAAGTTGGCGTCGACTGCCGTGGTTGCTAAATTATATGACTTGCCCCATGAGCGTGTTATGGCAGCTATCTCACAAGCGATTGTCGATGGTCAAGCGCTACGTACTTATCGTCATGCCCCCAATGCTGGCAGCCGTAAATCTTGGGCTGCAGGTGATGCGACCAGTCGCGCTGTGCGTTTAGTCGATATCACGCGCCGCGGTGAAATGGGCATTCCCTCTGCATTGACAGCGCCGCAATGGGGCTTTTATGATGTGCTCTTTAGTCATACCAATAAGGATTTGGCGCTCAAGCCTGAAAACGAGCGCCGCTTTACCTTTCAGCGCGAGTTTGGCAGCTATGTGATGGAGAATATCTTATTTAAGATAAGCTTCCCTGCTGAGTTCCATGCGCAAACTGCTTGTGAGGCGGCCGTTATCTTGCATCCACGTATCGATGACCGCATGGAAGATATTGAAAAAATCATCCTAACGACTCATGAGTCTGCTATTCGCATCATCTCAAAAGAAGGCACGCTGTCCAATCCTGCCGATCGCGATCATTGCTTACAATATATGGTCGCTGTGGCTTTACTCACCGGTGATTTGATGGCTGAAAACTATGAAGATGACTATCATGCCGAGCATCATATTTTGATTGATGGTCTGCGCCATAAGATGGTCGTTGAAGAAGATGCTGGTTATTCAAAAGACTATCATGATCCAAGTAAGCGCTCGATTGCCAATGCCATTCAGGTATTCTTTAAAGATGGCAGTAGTACCGACAAGGTGGCGATTGAATACCCTATCGGTCATAAACGCCGCCGTAATGAAGGCTTGCCGATATTGGAGGCCAAGTTTCGTGCCAGTCTTGCCACGCGGTTTATCGACAGTCGCTGTACAGAGATTTTTGCATTGTGTGGCGATCAGCAGCGCTTAGAGCAAACACCGGTGAACGAATTTATGGATTTATTGGTAACCTATTAAGCAATTGATTATTATTTTTGATTGTTACTTCAGTATTTACCACGGTATCGATTCCCCTGCCCAATCCACAAAACTCCCTGATTGGGCAGCACCCATCTTGCTGAGCACTTCAAGCAAGCATTCAGCACTGTAGGCTGGCGAAAACAACTGTCCGTCAGCTACGTTGCCCTGAAACGGAGCTGAAAGTTGCGTATTGACGGTGCCGGGCTGCATCACTACCACGCAGACGTCTTTAAGAGAGCGACTCCACTCGATACTCAGATTTTTCATACCCATATTGAGTGCCGCCTTACTCATACGGTAGCTGTACCAACCGCCAAGTTGATTGTCACTGATACTACCTACCCGCGCTGATATCGTCGCAAAAATCGCCGGCTTGTCTGAGCTGCGTTCAGATTTTGCCAATAGCGGCTTGATATGCTTGGCAATAAGCAAGCTTGCTAAAGCATTGACCTGCATGTTCTGTAAAAAAAACTCACTTTCAAGCTGCTGTAGTGCTTTTTCTGGCTGCTGCGTCTTGGTGTGCAGCAGCCCAGCACAATTAATCACCCAATCTATATAGGTGGTTTGCTGCTTAATCGTCTCAGCTGCTTGTTTGATACTTTGCTCGTCACAGATATCCATGGCTATCCAGTACAGATTCTCTGCTTCAAAATCAGGCACGCTTTTATGGTACGTGGCAAAGACGCGGATGTCAGTATTGCTGTTCGTACTGTTATGCGTACCAGTGCTGGCGTGTTCATTGGTCGCAGTTTGTACCAGTTGCTCAACCATGGCTTTACCGATACCACCTGTACCGCCAATGATAAAATAATTTTTAGTATTCATAAGGCGTTCATCCTTGTGAGTATTTATAGCGGTTATGACGCAATAGTAAACTACTTCCTACTATATTGATTCAATGTAAACCTATTTACCATAGGGGGAGTGTGTCACTTATAGTTAAAATATCTCAAAAACGCTACAGCGCTGCTGGTATAAATTTTTTGCAGCCTCTGTCTGCATAGGCACAGCAAGCAAGAAAAATTGATACCAGCAGTACCTAATGTGTCGATATTACTTTTCACTGACTATATCTTGAACACTGAGCAAATAATGAATGTTTGCAGCATTATTTTTATAAAACAGGATATGCACAAGAACAAAAAAGCCGCCATAACAGGCAGCTTTTTATACGTTTATTTTAATTGTTTAGCATTGCAGCATTAGTCTTCTCAGAGACTAATGCTGAGCCGGTTCTTTTGATACAGGAATCTCTTTCCCATCGCAATCAAACAATTTGCCTTCAGTAAAATAATCGCCTTCATATAGATCAACCATCACCACAGGACGCACCGAGCGGTCTTCTGTACCAGCAACGAATACGGACTGTTGGTCTGAATTACCTATTTTTAAGTGGTTAAATAACAAGTTTAGGGCAATAGCCATAATAGCCGCAGAGCTGATACCTGAATGGAAAATCGTAGCAAACCAGTCTGGGAATTGATCATAAAATGCTGGTGCAGCAATCGGTAGCATACCAAAACCAATAGAGGTCGCAACAATGATGAGGTTCATATTATTGGTGTAGCTGACTTGCGCAAGGGTACGAATACCACTGGCTGCAACCGTACCAAACAAGACGATACCGGCGCCGCCAAGTACAGCGGTAGGAACAGTAGCGATAACACGACCCATAATCGGCATCAAGCCCAAAACAACCAAGATAATACCGGCGTAAGCGACTACAAAACGGCTTTTAACACCCGTTACTGCAACTAGACCTACGTTTTGTGCAAAAGCACTTTGAGTAAATGAGCCGAATATAGGGGCAATCATACTGGCTGCCATGTCAGCTCGTAGTCCATTACCCAGACGTTTTGAATCGATATCCGTCTCAATAATATCGCCAACCGCCAAAATATCTGCTGACGTTTCAACCAAAATAACCAATACTACGATAAACATAGAGATAATTGCCGCAATCTCAAAGGTCGGCATACCAAAATGGAACGGTGTTGGCAAAGCAAAAATAGAGCCTGTCGTAATACCAGAGAAATCCACCAAGCCTAATGCCCAAGCAACAAAAGTACCAATGACCATCGCTAATAGAATTGATAAGCGACTGATTGCCGCATTACCAAGCTTACTTAGTAATAACACCATCGCTAGCGTGAAGCCAGCCAGACCAATATTGGTCATACTACCAAAGGTAGGTAAGTTGCTGTTGCCGCCCATTGCCCAGCGAGCAGCAACTGGCATCAAGGTCAAACCAATGGTAGTAATGACGGTGCCGGTGACCAATGGCGGAAAGAACTTGATAATCTGGGAGAAAATAGGCGTAATCAAAAAGCCCAGCGCAGAGGCGGCAATGACAGCACCAAACACAGAAGGTAGTCCGCCCCCCGTCGTCACAATCGCAACCACGGTTGCAACACTCGCAAATGATACACCTTGTACAAGTGGCAGCTGACAACCAAAGAATGGCACGCCAATCGTTTGCAATAAAGTCGCAATACCACCGATAAATAATGAGGCGGCAATTAATAAGCCGATTTCAGCGGGTAATAATCCAGCCGCCTGTCCAACAATCAATGGAACTGCAATAATACCGCCATACATGGTCAGTACATGTTGAAAGCCATAAGCAATATTGGCACCAATACCCAAATTTTCGTCTTCTGGGCGGGCAACTGCCGATTGAGAAGTAGATTTAATATCCATATTAAATAGCCGTCCTTCGTGTTCTGTTTCTGTTGTTGATATGTTCTAGGCTTGTTCTTCGACAACTCCTAGAATGGGACTCAAGATTATGATGAAACCAAATACGCTGCCTATATTACTAAAAAGGCCTATCATCCTTTTATTCGTCACTCTTTATTATTATTCAGATATTACGCTACTTTTGTTTATAACGGCAGATAGCGCTGTGTATAATCTGAATTTGACATTAGAATAGGTAGCGTATTTGATGAAAACATTTAAATCAGGATTCTAATGTGTTTTTAGCATACCGCTTATTTACGATAACTACCAGTTATTATTGACCATATGGTCAGGTTTTTTGTTAGTGAAACCAATATAGTTAAAATTAACACCGATAACTATCAGAAATAAAGCAATCATTGCCTTAATTTTTAACACATTTTATATATCATTTCACCATTGATTATACGGACATCAGACCATGCTATCGACCCAAGACCAATTGACTGAGCTTGTACGCACGCTTGAGACGCAGCAGCATGTCTTTGCCACCGACCCGCTACTCATTACTGAAAAACTGCAAAGTGAATACGGCACGCCACTACAAAAACTGCATCGCCGGGCATCACGAATAGACAACAATGGCGCGCTGGCAGGCGTGCTCGGTAAAATTGATGGTCGTATCAAAGGCATTATGGTTGTTATGAGCGTGGTCTGGTGTCTCTCGGGATTCTTGGGATTGTTCACCTTGTTACAGACCAATGTGGTGAACTTCTTTTATGTGTTGGTTTGCTTGCTGGGTTTTCATACCATCATGCTAGTAGGTTGGCTGATCATGACGCTCATCAATCAAGGCAAGCAAACGTCAAATTGGTTTGCCAGTTTTGTCAGTCCCAGTTATTTGATACGTGGTAAGGATGATGTGACCAAAGCGGCAGTCACTCTGTATGAGCGTCAATTGCAACATAGTGGTATGCGTTGGTATTTGGGCAGGTTTAGCCATCAGTTATGGCTGGCAACCTTAACAGGTATGCTGCTTGCGATTATTTTTCTGTTGATTGTGCGCCAATACAGCTTTAGTTGGGAGTCAACCCTGCTATCAGATCAGGCGCTGATTACTTTGACGCAGGTACTTGGCTGGCTGCCAAGCATGGTTGGATTTGATGTTCCGGACAGTACGGCTATCGTACAGAGCCGATTGGTGACTGATGCCATGCCTTTGTCTGTCGCGCGGCAATGGGCAGGATTGTTGGTTGGTAGCTTGTTGATGTACGGTATTGTGCCGCGCGCGGTCGCATGGGTGTTTTGTGCCTTGATGTTCCGTCGCAAAAAAATGCGTTTGGACATAAAGCTACCCTATTATCAAAAGATAATAAATTTTTGGCAGCGGCATGTGGTGGATGCTGATGACTTTCAACAAGCGCCCGCGCCTATTGCTCCAAAAGCGACTGTCAGTGCTGGCAAGAAACTGCTCGCCTTACTTGAATATCCAGCAGAGCAGGATAACTGGTGGCAGACAGGTCTCAATACAGGCAGCACCAATAATAGCAATATTGAGAATTTCGGTATTGTCGATGACCGTGATGATATGGCACGGTTAAAGGCTTATTTAGATGAACATCCGGTACAGGTATTGCTCGGTATTCATTTTAAAGCGCTACCTGACCGTGGTACGTTGCGTAAACTTGATCAAATCGCCAGTCATGCCAAGCATGGGCTGATTGTTCAACTGTTAGAGGATAATAGCCCAACTGGGCAGCATAGTACGGACAATGATGTCTTAGATGCTGGTTCAGACTCGCATTTAGAAAATCAGCATGTTCGTTATCAGCAGTGGCAAACCGCCCTATCTGCCCGCAACATCGGTTTAGTCAATAATTGATTGACTCGGCATACTGAGCTTATCATTGCTGATCATTCATTTAAGTAAGATGGTCAGTATTAATACCGAAATAGCACACAATTTGTTCTACAATAAAAGCTATGGTGCTTTTGGATATGAATAACCAATATAAGATTCTATTATGAATAATGACAATAATAATCAGGGCAATAATGAGCTGCATGACCAGCACAGCCAACAAAAACTCGATAAGCCTGTTGGTCTTTTTGCTGATAAAGCTTATGAAGTCGATGCTGAAGCAGCGCCAGTAGTCACACCAGTAACGACAGTAGCCAAGCAGCCACTAAGTGAGTCAGAAGAGCGCCGCTCGATAACAAAAAAAACCATTGCCAGTGGTAAAGCACTGAAACTGGCTGTTGTTGGGCATACCAATACCGGTAAGACCTCTATACTACGCACGCTATTACGTGACGTCTATTTTGGTGAAGTAAAAAACGAAGCGGCGACCACGCGCCATGTGGAGCGTGCTCAGCTGACTGACAGCCAAACTGGTGAAGTATTGGTCTCGCTATATGACACGCCAGGTTTAGAGGATGCCTCTGGACTGATGGACTGGCTTGAGGACAATACTGCCAGTCGCCGTGATGGTATTGAGCGCCTGCAACAGTTTTTGGCAGCAGATATCGCCACCAGTGATACTAATAACAGTGGACTTAACAGTAACTACGATGATTATAGCCAAGAGGCAAAAGTTATCCGTCAATTGCTGGCAAGTGATATGGCGATTTATGTCGTTGATGCACGAGAGCCTGTACTCGGTAAATATAAAGATGAGCTGGCTATTTTGTCTTGGGCTGCGATTCCTGTGATGCCTGTATTTAACTTTACAGACGCGCAAGATGCCAATATTGACGACTGGCAGACCATGCTGGCAAGACGTAATTTGCATATATCTACTCGTTTTGACTCCGTGGCTTTTGAATTTAACGATGAGATGCGCCTGTGGCAGAATCTTGCGACCATGCTCACTCACTCAGAGATGCTTGAGCAGTTGATGGCGCGTCGAACTGAAAACTGGGCGCAGTTATATGATGATGCCAACATTATTATTGCGGATTTTTTGTTAAATGTTGCCGCTTTTGTGCGTGAGATTGGCGAAGATGATGATCCCATGCCAGTATTAGAGCAAATGCAAGAAGCTGTTAGGCAAAGTGAGCGTGCTATGCAGCACAATCTACTGAATCTGTATAAGTTTTATGATAATGCAGTGGCAGCAACACCGCTTGAGCTCAAAGCCTATCAGCAAGACCCTTTTGACCCTGAACTGCTAAAAAGCTATGGTATTCGTACTACTTCTGGTGCGGCTGCGGGCGCGTTACTAGGGCTAGGTATTGATGCAGCAGCACTTGGTACCACCTTAGGATTGGGCGCTGCCATCGGTGGTATTGCAGGTGGGCTGCTGTCCAATACTGGTAGTATCGCTGATAAGATATCAGGGATTAAGCGGTTATATATTGACCCTGCAACTTTGACCTTGCTGGCGACTCGGGCGCTTGACTTACTGAATGCGCTACGCCATCGCGGTCATGCGGCAACAGATGCTACCCAGATGATATATAACGGTGAGTCGTCAATTGATAGCGATGACAATAGTAATGCCATCACGCCATGGGCAACGCATAAATTGCCAAGCGAGCTCAAAAAAGCCCGCGGTAAACCGCAATGGTCGTCACTTAGTAGCGGCAAGTCTGAACAAGCGCAGTTGTTACGAGCAGATATGGCATGGTCGATGGCAAGTAAGTTATCGTCATATCAGCGTCAGCCATGATAATGATACATGGCCATATTTAAGAGGATATATCTGGATATTTAGCTTTATTGCGAGGCTGGGCTTACTAATGCACTCAAGGCATCTGTACCGCGCACGTCGGTTTGCTGCAGGTATATTGGATATAGCGGATAATGGGTAAAGTTTTGCTCAATATCTTGCATTAATTGCTGTTGACGCTCAGCGCGATGACGCCAAAACGCATCGGATTGGGTCGGTAATATCAATTGATTGATTACAATCGCCGCTGGCATAAGCTTACTGTCTTCTAACTGCTCTATCGCCCGCTTGGTTTCAGCCAAGGGTAATACATCAGCCGTCATTACTAATACGATGGCGGTTTTTGCATGGTCATGTAGCAGCAATCCTGACTGACGAAACAGCTGTTTGCGTTTTTCGAGTACGGATACTGCTTGCTCCCAGCGGTCGGATTTTTTTTCGGCAAATGGATTTGGCACATCCTTATTTATGTCGTTTTGACTGCTGTTTATATTGTGACTGTCTAAATGATTCGCCACTGAGCGCAGTTTTGCCTGCCTTCGCTGCTGAGCGAGCAGCCCATCTGTCCATGCTCCCATCATCTCAGGCAAAACCAATAAACGCAGTGTATGTCCTGTAGGCGCTGTATCAAAAATAATGTGCTCATAGCCAGCATCTGCTGCTGCAACTAAGTGTTGGCACATGGATTCGAGCATCGCGGCTTCTTGAGCGCCCGGTGCTGATTTTGATAACCGCAAATGCTCACGAATTTTGGGCATCATGTCTGGATTGGCATAGGAGGTAATCGTGCGCTCCACTTGAGCGAAATGCTCATCGACGATGATATCAGGATTGAGTTCAATAGCATCTAGATAAGGAGTTACGACTGTTTTTTGGTTTTTTAGCGGGACGTTTAACACATCGCCCAAGCTGTGCGCCGGATCGGTTGAGACAATCAGCGTCTTTTTACCTTGATTAGCATAATAGCTGGCAAGTGCGGCGGCAGTGGTGGTTTTACCGACGCCGCCCTTGCCACCGATAAATATAATCGGCTGTGTTGCCAGTTGTTCTACCAATGCAGGTAAAGGGTGTAATGCCATACTTTTATCTCATTTTAATTAATTTAAAGCAAACTAGCAGCAACCTACATGGTCAAAAGGGCATCTATCCATACCCATGCGCGTATGCCATTCATGAAAATTTTCTAAAAATAACGGCTGTAACTCTAGGGTATAAAAGCTGGCAGGATTATCGATACCTAAGCTTTCAGCAAACATCAGTAGCATAAAAAAGTCTTCTTCATCACGCGCCGCGCGTGCCATTGTTTGACGATAAGGCGCATGATAAAACTCATTTAACCCAGCCGTAAACCTTTGCCACCATGGCTTAAGGTTTTTTGTAGATTTTGTTATATCTGTGTTGTCCATAATGACTCTTATTTTTCGTATACTTATTATCTATCATGCCTATAGAAGACAAAAAACGCCAGCAATTGCTGCTAGCGTTTTTATCGTATTTCAGTAAGTATCTAACTAGGTATTCAACATGGCTTAGAGGTTGTTTTTGCCTTTGTGTATCGACCACTCTTTGCGCAGTACCGATAGACTCTCAAACGTCACTAAAATCGTGGCTATCAAGATGATGATATCCATAATAATAAGCAACCAGTTACCGTCATTGAAAAAGGTTTTTAGCTGAATCAATAACGCAAACACCGTCATGACCAGTAAGAACGATAATGGCGCTAAGGTATACCATACAGGTCTGCCTTTACGTAACAAAATAACGGTCACAATCATCAAGGTTAATGCAGCCATTAGCTGATTCGTTGTGCCAAATAACGGCCAAATAATCATACCGCCAGCACCATCGATGCCACCAGCACCAAAGGCTAATAACAAACAGCTACCAACGGCAAGTAATGTTGCCACCACACTCTTATTCAGTACAGGCAGTTTATAAATCTCACCGAACTCTTGGAATATATAGCGTTGCAAACGTACCCCAGTATCCATCGTAGTACCAGCAAACAATGCTGCCATCACCGTCAACATCGTCTGTGATAAAACCATATCAATGCCAACACCTGCATTTAATATGGTCGCGCCGCCATCAATAAAAGCGCCAATAGAGCCGTCGCCAAATTTTTGATACACCGCTTGCCAATCGCCAAGGGTTGCAAAGCCTGCAGTTGCCGCAAGTATCGCGCCAAGTGCCAACATACCCTCACCCATGGCACCGAAGTAACCAACGAATCGTACATCTTCTTCTTTATCAATCTGCTTAGACGTCGTACCCGTCGCCACCAAACCATGAAAGCCTGAGATGGCGCCACAAGCAATGGTCACAAATAATAAAGGCAGCATAGATGGTGTACCGATTGGCAATGCTGTGTTTATTGCTGGCGCGACAATATTCGGCGTCGCAATAAAGATGGCAGCGTACAATAAAATCAGACCGACAAATAACTGCAAGCCATTGATGTAATCGCGTGGTTGCAACAGCATCCAGACTGGTAACAGAGACGCGATCGCCGCATAGACAAACAAAATAATAATCCAAACAGCATTGTCAGGTAATCCTAAGAATGTCTCAGGTAACACAATAGGGAACATAGGACCAAGATAGATAAGCCCATATAAAGCCGTGACCCCAATGATTGATACCCAAACCAGATTCATCTTATAGCGATAAATACATTGACCGATGATAAAGGCCACTATCAAAGCACCCCAAACTGGCAACACAGCGGATGGGGTTTTTATCATCATATTAGCAATAGCAACGCCGAATACCGCATTCACCATCAGTAATAATAAAAAGATAACGATCATCATTAAGCTGCGCACACGTGTACCCATGACCGTACCGGCAATCGAGCCAATCGACTGACCTCGATTGCGCATACTTGCCCAAATAGCAGACATATCGTGGACACCCGCCATAAAAATAGTACCTAATACCACCCAAATGATAGCAGGTACCCAGCCCCAAATAACCGCAATGGCAGGACCAATAATTGGCGCCGCCCCTGCGACTGAAGTAAAATGGTGTCCCCATAACACATATTTATTGGTGGGGATATAATCTACCCCATCCTTCATCGTATGCGCTGGCGTGGGGATACTATTATCCAATGCTAGAATTTTAGTAGCGATAAATTTTGAGTAAAACACATAACCGCAAAGCATAGCGGCAACAGCAAACACTAGCACGATTGCACTATTCATCTTATCTCTCCTTAGACAAGTAATGGGTAGCCTTATAAGTTCAAGCTTTTTAATTTAGAATATAAAAAATATGTTAAATTAGTCTTCGGCTAGTGACTCAGTGCACCCGCCCGTAAGCAATTTAACAGTTGATAGAAATCTTGTCATATCATCATCCATTAATGCCGCTGAACTCTATAGTTAGCAGACGTCATCAGTCATTATATGATATGGTGAATTTTTGGTTGGCAACCCATTTAAATACTAACCGATTTAACGACGAATGTAACGTTGGTTAAACATCGACAACAACAAATAAAGGAAGCACAATGGCGCATTATTTTGGGTTTGTACCTTCAGATAAATTAAAAGTATTAATCGTTGAAGCTGAGCAAATCATTGCATCGAATGAGGAAGTAGCATACTACCCGTATCGTGATGCTTTGACACATCAGACAGCGCGCGATCTTATTGATAATTTATTGGTGGGTCTGGTTGATATTATCCCAAATCCTGAACGCCAAGCGTCCATGCGTAAAGTGGTTGCCACCGTTGAGCGCGCGACTGATACCTTGCTTAATATTTTACTGGGTAAAGAAAACAATGAAGAAGTATTGCCAAGTTTTCATTTTCTAAGAGATCGGGCAACCTTTATCGATAATGAGGGTCTAAAACGCGTGGGTTTTAAACTCACAGAACAAGATACTGCCATCATTCAAAAAGGTTTTGCAGCCATCACTCCCGAACATGTGGATACCAAGATATTTAAAACGGCGCTTGAAACCATGAATGAACAGACTTTGACTCACTTTATCAGCCGCTTTGCCGAAACCTTGAAGCTGGGTATGATTAAACGTAAATCTGTACCCGTTGCTAAGGCAGCTATCGATAAAGGTATGAACATGGCACTCAATAAGCTGTTGCCTGATTTACCAGACAGCTCATTGAATCGTTTGGCGAACTATTACCGTCCTTTTATCGTAGAAAAGCCAGAATAAGTGCCAGCATTTGATTAATTTTGCCTTAAAAGTCAGATGGTATTGGGCATATTCACTAAAATTTGCTAAAATAAGCGGCACTTTTTACCAAAGGCATATCCGATGACCCAAATCAGCAATCAAGAAATTGAAAAAACATTACGCAACTCAGAATGCCTAATCAGCAGTATTGAAGTTGCTGCTGCTTATGAGCGTCTTGCCGCGCAGCTTAATCTGCATTATGCGGGTTTAAATCCAATTGTCATGGTTGTTATGAATGGTGGACTTATCCCAGCCGGTCAACTCTTAACTCACCTGACCTTTTATCATCGTATGCACTACATCCATGCCTCACGCTACCGTGATAACGAAGGTACTAATGAGCTTGACTGGAAATTCAAGCCTGACGTCAGCATTGCCGGCGAACATGTTTTACTGATTGATGATATTTTTGATGAAGGCATTACCTTAAAAACAATCGTTGAAGAGTTGGGTAAAGAAAACCCTTTGTCTATTGAGTCTTGTGTACTGCTCAATAAAGAACATGATCGCAAAGTTGCAGATTTTGATGTAGATTTTGTTGGTATTAACGTCGCTGATCGCTATGTTTACGGCTGTGGTATGGATTTCCATGGTTATTTGCGTCATTTGCCTGGTATTTATGCTATTAAAGAAGACAAAGTTTAGTCAATTTCCTGTTGACTATGTTAAGCAATAAAAAAGCACCCATTGGGTGCTTTTTTATTGCTAATTGCTAAGTGTATTTATTTACGTATAGTCATAGAAAAGTAATATCGATACATCACGTGCCGCTGATATCAATTTTTCTTGCTAGCGTAGCTACAGCAAGCAAGAAAAATTGATATCAGCGGCATCGTAGCGATTTTAAGGTGTTTTAACTATAGTTTTTGATAATAAGCGCAATCAATACCAATTAAAACTGTAATGCCAAACCAGTATGGCGCTCAGTCGGTGTCTGGATCGCCTTCTCAAAAGCATGTTTGGTACTATATATAGTCACTTGGTTTTTAGCGCGGGTCACTGCGGTATAAATAAGCTCTTTGCTTAGCAATCTTGCATGACTATTATCAAAAGTAATCGCCACATGATCAAACTCAGACCCTTGTGATTTATGAATGGTCATGGCATACGCTGTGGCAATGACTTCTTCATTTAGTAGATTGACAGCGATTCCTTGGGTTTTATTTTCAAAGAATACCTCAAGTCGGCTCCTATCATCACTTGTTTGCAAGCAAAAACCAATATCACCATTAAACAATCCAAGCTCATAGTTATTTTGCAGAACCATAATAGGACGACCATGAAACCATGTGTTTTGACCTAACGGTAGCTTGAGCTCAGTAATATGCCACTGGGTCAAATAGTTATTAATGTAGTGATCACCCCACTCGCCATTATGACCAGCAGTCAAAACTCTAAACTGGTTAAATGTCTGCATTAATGAAGTAATTGTACCCTTTACTGATTCTGGCATGGATTTTTCTATCGGATTTTTCAGAAGAATTGTTACTTTTGCCAAGTAGTTTGAGTAGTTTTTTGAGACTTTTGAAATTATTTTATTATTGCTTAGGCTATTTTTTATCTTGTCTTTTGAAAGAGTATTCATTGTTGCTTGAAATATATTTACATATTGAAAATTCAGTGCCTTATCCTGCCTTAGTAATTGCCAAATGGCTTGAGTATCTGCCTCTGCTTTGTTGATTTGATACGCAAGTTTACCAATACCAGAATCTGCGCTAAATCGGCGGCTTTCGGTTAGCTCCACATGTATAGGCTGCAGCCGCGCAATGCGGCACAAGTCAGCCAATACTGCCCCTGCATCTACCGCTGCCAACTGGTTCGCATCTCCTAACAATATGAGCCTTGCGCCTGGCTTTACCGCACTTACCAGATAATTTGCCAATTCAACCCCTAGCATAGAAGCCTCATCAACGATGATAATGTCTTCGCCGAGTGGATTATTGGCATCGTAACGAGGTTTGCCCGTTCGACCAATGCCTAATAAGCGATGAATCGTTTTGGCTTCTTGCAACTGAATGTCAATATCCGCAGCGTCTATAGCGGCTTGTAAAGACTCCTGCATTCGCTGGGCGGCCTTACCCGTCGGTGCTGCTAGCGCTAAACTGGCACTGTCAGTACTAAATCTGACACTTTTATCTCCATCACCCCTACTCTCAACGGCTTGTTGCAGTGCAATAACTAACTGAGCCACGGTATAAGTCTTACCTGTGCCTGGGCCACCAGTGATAATGCTAAATGCGCTATTGTTAGCCACGTCAATAGCCCTTATCTGATGCTCATGAAGGTTTTCTGGTATTGCTATTGTCAAAGGTTTTATCTGCTGATTTAAAATAGTATTAATTTTCTTTGCTAAGTTAAACTCTGCTTGCCATGCGCGGTGTAACCAAAAAGTCAGGGATATTTTTGGATTTTTTTCTTTTTCGTTGTTGCTTGCTTGATAGACAATGGGTTGTTTAATTTTGCTTAGGCTATTTTTATTTTCACTATTACTAGCCTCTGTATTAGCGTCATCAGCATTGACGTTAGCGAATAAAGCATGGTTATGGATTAACTCAATGAAAGCTGCGAATTCAGTATTTTTCAGTAACTGATAGAGCGCAGCAACCGTATCAAAACGCTTGACCAGTATCTCTTTTTCATGATTGCTAAGTGCCAGCTGCGCCCATATCTGAGCGCGCTTACCAAACAAGATATGTAGCAAACCAAATAGTGATGATTCATCTGTAACATCATCCTCTTGTTGCGTATCTATTTGAGCATCAATCAGCGCTAGGATTGGCGTTGCTAGCATCACTAACAACTGCTGCTGCCAAGCATATAGCGTGACTAATTCGCCATTGATTTGACCTTGCAGTGGCTTTTCATTTTCAGCTACCTCAATGGTTAATACCGTATGCCCTTCTTCCAGATGCGTCGCCAACATAATGAATAAAGCGCTAAATAAATGGCTGCTTTCTTCTTTATCGACTTGCTTGCTATCAGTATTAGCCGTTGCGTCAATTACTTTATAGGCTGAATATGTTTGCTGACGGCGCAGCAAAAAATAATCGCTGATGTTACTGGCCCAGCTTTCCTGTAAACCAATGGCTGCCCTGCTTTTATTGTTATTATTACTCATATACGCTTGTCTCTATTTTTATTCAGTTAGTCGTTATAGTTAATCGCTATAATAGGCATTTTTGTTGAACTTGTTATTTAAAACCCACTAATCTGGTTTGCCAAATAACGTATCCAAGGCTTTAATAAAATCGATTGGTATATCCCAAGTGACCAGTCCATAGCGATTATTACTGTTTAAGTCGCTGCTGTCAGACTTATCAACACTTTGTGATACACCAGTAGCTGTTTGAGAATCAGGATCATATACTCCCCGTAAAAATACATACTCAACCGCACCCAGATACTTGTCTTCATTGCCGGCATAATCACTAATTCTCATGGCAAGAAATCGATGTAACGCCACTTGATAAATCGCTGCCTGTAGCCAATATCCTGCTTTTGACATCGCCTTTTTGAGTGTATTTTCATCATAATCACTTAGGCTATTTCCCAAATAATTGCTTTTATAGTCGACTACGTAATACTTGCCAGCATGCTCATACACTAAGTCAATTTCGCCACGCAGATAACGATATAAATGCGTTTTGTTTTGCGGAACGAGCGTGACGTGTTTGTCGGCCTCATCAGGCAGATACTTTTGAAAAAGCGTATTAATATCTTGCGCTTTAAAGCGCTCTGACAGCCCCATATTAAACTCTAATTCAGCAAATCGCTGACTTGCATTGATAGAATGTAAAGGCTGGTTTGATGCCAATAATGGCGTATATAACACCTCTTCGATCCAACCAATCAATGCCTCATGCTTGATAGCGTCTATTGAGTCATGATCGATTAGGCTATTCTCTCCTGTCTTTTTCGCTTGTGATATGCGGATTTGCTGTTCAACGCTGCTATAGACCAAAGGCAACTGATAGCTACTAATGGCTCTATCAATGACTTGAGACCACTGTGATTTATTATTAAAATCAATCTTTTCAAATATCTCATGCAAGAACGTACCGGCATTGGCGCCCTTTATAAAACTAAAACGGATATCGTCCTCTAACTTGAGGCTTAACTCACTAACTGGTTCAATAGACTCATTACCACTATTGCTATTGCTATTAGATGACGGCTTGACCGATACCGAGGCTTCTGTCATGTCGATGTCTATAGCATCATCGATACGCTCATCCACTATAGCCATCGCCTGCGTGGACTCATCAAGCTGACGAGCTAGAGCAGTGAAACTGGTCTTGGCCCATCCATAAAAGTAATTGGTTTTCATGACCTCTGAAAAAGAAGAGTACTCAATAGTCTCTGTGGCAGGCTTATTAGCGTTTAACTTAGTAGTGGCAAGCTGATTGTCGTTTACGCTTGCTGCTTTAGCATCATTATTATCATAAAAATCATTGACGTTATGCCCTCTGATCATACCTATCGTGCCTTTTAGTCGATCAGGTAACTGATACTCGGCTGGCTGAGGTTTTTGTATATCAAACCAATTAAATACAGGCTTACGCTCCATTTCTTTAGAATTATTAGGATCACTTAATACGATATACAGTTGCTCACTGGCTCGAGTAAATGCGACATAAGCTAATCTTTTTCTCTCATCAAGGTTCTCTTCAGTCTCTAATTCAGCATAATAATCGCCATTTTGTACTGTCCCTTTGACAGGAGAAAACCTACGTTGATTACTATTAGCTTTATCTACATCAGTTGAATATATGTCTGAGTCAACACTATATAAATATAGTCCATATTTTTCACGATCTCCTGCCTTGTGACTAGCAGATCCCATACCCAATACATAGACAATGGGAAACTCGAGCCCTTTTGACTTATGAATAGTCATCAGCTGCACACCAGATTCCGTGGGTAGCGGATATTGCTTAGCCCAATCGCTGTTAGGGGCCGCATCTATATTTTGTCTGAACCAAGCCAATAACTCATGCTCGCCCATGCCTAGACCATACTGCGCCAAAACATCCATCACATGACGCAGATCCATGATATGACGATCGCCTTCTGAATGAGCGGCTAATGCTTGCCAAACGCCTTGTGGCTGCACAGGACTTTTATCGAGCAAATAATGCAATGCCGATAAAATTCCAAAGTGCTGCCAGCGCTGTGTCCCTTCTTTGAGATAGGAAATAAAGTCTTGATAGCTTTTTTTGTTATCATCAACCGCGTTAACTTCTCTGCTATTTGAACCAGCATGGAACGTACTAGCATGGAACGTATTAGCATAGTTTTCTGAAAGCCCTGACTCATGGTCAGTCATCATGGATTTGATGTCTTTGATACTCAGGCCATACAGGTGACTGGTCAATACTCGATTAATCATGTCATGTCGATACGGATAGAGCATGGCACTCAGCAGCGCCGCGACATCTTCTGCCATGATGGTTTCAAAAATACTGACATCACTGGTGGTCAAGGTTGGCACATTCAGTTTAACCAACTCATCCTCAACCCGTTTTAGATCTTTTTTGGTACGTGCTAGTACGCCGATATCACTGGGCTGAATTGGTTTACTGTTTAGTGTCTGACCACTGCTGAGTAAGGTCGCAATATGACGTGCTGTGATTTCATGCTCATCGTACTCAAGCTCTTTATCTTTGTCATAAGGCAAGTGCAATACGCTTACTGGCTGAGCAGAGAGGACGTCCGTCACCAATGCACTGTTCAGCATGTCTGGCTCATTAAACCAAGACAGCTGATTTTCTTCTTTATGTGCTTTAATGTGCTGGTAATAAATACCACTACCTAGCTGTGACAGCTTATTATCATCAGTCGCTGGTGCTGGCATACCAAACCAGCAATTTAGCGCATCAATCAAACTGGCATTTGAGCGGCGATTAATATCAAGTGTCCAAAGGCTACTTTTATCAAACTGGGCTTTCATATAATTATAGTTAGCGACATCACCGCCACGAAAGCCATAAATAGCTTGTTTCGGATCACCAACCAATAATAAAAACTCATGGCTGGCTTTATTGGTTGTTGACTTTTTATCATTGTTCGATTGTTCACGTTTATTTTTTGGCAAATAGATACTTTCAATCATAGTGGCTTGCTCGCCATTGATATCTTGCGACTCATCAATGAGAGCAATCGGATAATGATGACGAATATAACGTGCCAGCTTCTCTCCTTGCCGACCCGTTAACGCTTGGTTCAGGCGCACCATCTGTAGACTAAAAGTTGTCTCACCGCGCTCTTCTAAAATCACTGGCAGCCTGTCACGCACAGCGAGCACAATATGACGATTTAGATTGGCCAAAACAGTAATGACATAGTCATTAAACTGTTGGATATAACTATATAGCTTAAGCATCATCTGAACAGATTCAGTACTGATAAACCTCACCCTTCCTTGTTCTTTATCTTCTAAGAATCCAGAATCTTCTGAGTCATCATAAGTTGCCTGAAGTTGCTTCAAAAAGTTTAATTGCGGTTTGGATAAACTTTGAGAAAAAGAGAGATGCTTACTCTGAATAAGATCTTTAAAATCTTGATAAAAACCTAAATTTTTAGCGACACTTTTACGATTATTAAATCCTTCTTTTTTTCTAAAGTCCTTATCAAAGTAGGCCTGAATGTCATTAAAATCATAATCACAGAACCGATTTAAGAATTCTTCGTAATTGTGGATATTGAAGTCACTTACTACAATCTCATCAATCGGCGCGGAAACAAAGTTAAGCGAACGAGTCACAAAATTCTTATGGTCGCTCACTGCGGTCAGCTTTCCTTGCTGATCCATGAGCGCATACAGTTTAGGCTGCTCGTGATATAACCGGCTTTGAAACTGACGCAGCTCATCATGAATGATACTATCAGTCACTTGCTCAATACTACTGTCTTCAATAATCCCCATGCCTTGCTGATGACCCGTCTCACTGCTGTATTCAGTCAACCATTTTTGCGCCAAGCTATCGAGCGTACCCACAAACAGTTTATCCAATGTAGTCAATACCAGTGCAGTGCGTCGAATGGCTTCGGTCATTGGATAGCTATAGACATGATCCAGCAAATAACCGATTAAGTGTAGGTTAATAGGATCTTGCATGGAATCTTGTAATCGAGCATATTTGGCCTGATCTACTAGCCAATTCTCACGCGCTTTTTTTGCCTGTGCACGCTTTTCAGCAGCGGCTTTTTTGTCATGAACTTTGCCATAAACAACGTCTTGATTTAGTTCATCAGCGTCTGTTTGAGCACTCTTATCAGTGCCCGCCTTATTGTCCTTATCACTTTCAGGCGTCACCTGTAGCACGTCAGGATACAAGCTATCCTTATTAATGGTATCAGCACTCAGGTTATTGACCCATTGCAATAATTGATAAAAATCTACCAAACGGTCGTGAATACGCTGACGCATCTCAGCTGCGGCAGCTCGTGTAAAGGTAGTGGCAATAATTTGCTCTGGTGCACGTCTTGCTTCAATCAGCAAACGCAGCATAATCCCAGTAAGCGTCCACGTTTTGCCAGTACCCGCCGATGCTTCAATCAGATGCTTACCTGTCAGGTCAACATCGACCGCCGGTATCACGGTCACACTCGCCTTATCTTCCATATCCTCGCTTTTAGTCATGTGAGTAGATGTATCAAGCGAGTCATCGGAGAAATGCGGCTGCGTAGAAATATCAACGGTATAGCTGGTATCGGTCATAGGGGCATACACTTTTAATTATTATTAACTGAATCAAGAGGATAAAAAAGCCAAGAACTAAGCATCCAATCCGTCTAGTGCGGCAAACATTGGCCCATATAATGGCACTGCCAAAGTGGCTAACGACGCTGTTAAGGCGTTAAACGCATCCTGATCACGTAATACGTATTGCCAAATGGCATGCTGTGAGCAAGTATCGTATACCGTATCTACGTGATAGCTGGGTCTTAACCAATTTGAGAAGTCTGCTCGTTTTGGCCAGTAGCTGCTGCCCTCACCTTCTTCAGCTTTGAGGCACTGATCAAGATAACTGAGCGCATACTCCGGCAATAACGTAATCGGTACTTGACCTACCAGCTTGGCAAAAATTGCCCACTTTATCAGCTCAATCAGCGCGTCTTCATAGACGATAGGGCTGAGTTTAAAAGCAATTTTATCTTTATATTTATCTACTTGCGAGCTGGACTTATTAAAGCGCCAAATGCTCACCCCATCATTTAATACCACTTGCTCGGCAGTGGTGCGTCTGGCCACTTGCCAATATAGATGGGACAACCAAAACTTGAGTAAATGCTTAGGACTGGCAGAATTGGGCAATATATTCAACCACTGCTTGGGTGATTGTCCAGTGTCAGCCACGCCTGATGCTGCTATTAACACTGGTACTGAGCCTTTTATCTTAATAACCTTAGGCAATAGCGTAAGCAATGAGTCAGCGTTTTTATGAGTGTCTGCCTGATAGCTTGGCGCTTTGTTAATACTATTTAGCACCGCTGCTAGTTCTATCTGAACAGGATGCTCGGTAGTCGGCGTTAGTAGCTGTAAAACGCTATCTTCTTCACCGTCATTGGTCATATTGGTCTGAACAGCATCATCAAAGCCATTGGCGATTAATTGCTCTTTAAATTCGAGACATTGCTGTTGTAGCTTTTGTTTTTGATTGGGTATCGTGGTTTGACGGGCAACACCTGCTGGTATGATGTTTTGATACATCAGAATTTGGCTGTCTGGCTCAGCTATTTTGCCCATATTCTTATCGGCGGCATCGGTAGCCATCTCATGAATCAAGTGCGCTTTAATTTGATAGCTCGTCAGGCTGTCTAGGAATAGTGGCTCTTGATGTGCCATTGCTTGCTCTCCTTGCACCACATGCACTTTTTGAGTACGCAAAAAGGCTTTGGCAGGATGACGCACTTGATAGGCGAGCCGCCCTTCAACATCTATCTCACCAATGTTAAATACGGTATCAAACACGGTTTGGCTGAGCGCCTCAGCCACGTCGTTGGCATTACTGGTATCAGTAATACTGTCTAGCGCCAACATATCGACCAATGCAGACAAGGTTTGATTGTCTACTTGTCCCAGCTGACCCAAGCCTTGACCAAGTACCTGAGCGATTGATTCATATTGTGCGTTTGTGGGTAAATCAACCAGTGGTGAATGCTGACTGAATGTCCGATCCTTTAGGGTATTAAACACGGCATGCCAAAGCGGCGCAGGCGGAAATTGTTTTTTCTGAGCCAACTTGGTTTTGCGCATAGCCTTATTTAAGATAACGTCTAATTCATCGGCAGTATCAATAGGACTATTATCTTGTGTATCGACAGCCATCACGTTCTGATCAGAGAAAACTGGCGTGACAGACTTTTGCACTCTAACATAAGCGACATCAGTATCTTCAATTTCTGTTTCAAAAAGACTGTCATGAAAAGGCAATGCGGGATGTTCAGTCACCAGCCATTGCTTAATTAATTTGGGCAAATAGCGCTTGAGACTCTCGGTGGTTGAATCAATACTATCAGGCAAAGTCTCTAATGCCTCAAGCGAGCTCACCTGCCACTGCACCTCACCTTGTAAAAACTGTAGCAATTCACTCACTGGGTTGGCTGGCAGATGCTCATGAGTGTCAGTGAGACTTTGACCATTATAAAATATCCAGCAAGCACTGCGTGCGCACAACATCGCATCCAAAAATGCGCCATTGTCATCATCTTCACTGACTCTATCACCGCGACGCGATTTAGCGGCTTTTATCAAATCATAGCGATTATCACGATCACGCCCAGGAAACTCAGAGATGTCCATATTGAGCATCACCACCAACTCAAAAGGCACGTTTCTTAATGCACCAAATCGACCAAAGGTAATCACACCAGTCGGCTCAGCACTGACCTGCTGGCTTTCAAGCTCGTCTTCGATACTGTCTAACATAAAGCTTAATTTTAGCGGTAATTGCTCAACCCCCGCCAGTTTTTGTTCCACTTCAATGTTGTCGCTCGTATCATTAGCATACTGTCTATAATGGCGGTTGGCTCGCAAACTTGATTTAAAGCCGTTCATGGCGTTATAAATAGCGCGCATCGTACGTGTTTGATCAACATCGCCAAAGTAGCAATGAATCACTTGTGTCTCAATCTGATCCAGCCAATCTTCCGCTTTCATCTTTTGCATGTGATCATCGCGTCGTTCTACCAAACCCGTATAAATACGGCAAAGGGCTTCCACAATCATGGCATCATTGAGGCTCACTTGTGGCAGCGGCAAACTCATTTCGGGCATTGCAGTAGCAGGCCAATCATCTTGATCTAAAGGATATAGACAATCGCTCAACTTAGCCTCTGGCATGACCAAACCCAAAGTCAATCTGTCTAGCGCTTGCGCAAAGCTAAAACGGTAGTCATAGTCATTACTATCGAGCGTTTGCTTAAGATGACATTCATCAAACCCACGGATAAAACCTGCCTCTACCAACAAATCACAACCACGGCTCATTTGTTCATGAGTCAGTCCAAAACTTTCAAACAAGGGCGGCAGCATTAGCCAGTCCAAGACCTCAGCCGCTTCAAAACGAGCATTATGGCTGCCTAATAGCTTATAAAAACCAATAATCGCTTCCCATAACTGACGAATATAAGCATCGACCACCCCAGTCACTTTTGCAGGCAGCGTCAAACCATCTTGACCTTTGCCGCTAACGAAAATAGAGCCAATCAGTGCATGATGACGCTCAACATCAGGTAATAAAACTACAATATCGGATATATGGCGCTTTTTCGCGCTAGATTTGATAGGTTCGTTTAGCCAGCGTCCAATCATAATACGCAGCACTTCAAGCTGACGTTGCAAACTATGACACGAATGAATGCTCAGGCTATTATCTTCAGAAGATATTGCCCAAAAGCGGTCTTTTTCAAAGCGTTTATTTTCTAATACCTCGTCTTCGTACCATGGCGTCTCTTGATTCTCTTGATTCTCTTGATCAACGCTTGACGCTATTTGTTTACTGATGGCTTGAGAGACTTTTGCCGCGGTTGCTTGTTGGGTCGATTTTTCATCAAGCATCAACACATCGTTTTGCAAACGTCTTAATAAACTTGGGCTATTTTGTGCAGTTTGAGCGCTGTTAGTATTGTCAATATCAAAACTACTGTCATCGAAACCATTGTCGTCGAAATCATTGTCATCAAAACCACCCCCAGTCTCGTTATCAAAACCATCATCAAAGTTATCTTGCCAGTCCACCAGCGCGTTTTGATATTGCTCATTGCCCGACAGGTTGGCAAGCATGGCAAAGGTATCGCGCGATTGTTTGCCCAAACGCGACAGCAAACTGTGACCATAATCCCGTAAAAACACGCTTTCAGGATTGATAATCTGTTGGCGTTGTAGCCACGATTTATCGACGATATCCGCCCAAAATAGCTTTGACGGATTATAGTGTAACAACGTGATATCCATGTATTGTGATAAGCGCTGCAAAAAGTCGAGCTCAGTCTGTGGCAACTGCTGAATGGTAAAAATACGCAGCACTTTGGGCAATTGAGCTCGCTCATTCGCTTTGTTGTCTTTTAACGCTGACCAAAAAATATTTTCAAGCCCCACACGGTATTGATGAACATCGGCAAATAAATGCGCCCACAAATATCGTTGGGCAATTTCTAACTCAACATAATGCGCCACCAACCACTCAGGCGTGCCGCGCGCATACCTATCAAAGCGCAGTGACAACGCATCTTTATCCGCTATCATTTCATCTACATTGAGCGGCTTATTATGCGACCATAGCGCCAGCCAATCCTCACGGTGAGTTAAGTAACGGTTAAATACTCTCGCCAAATCACTTGCCAGCTGCCAAATGCGCGCATCTTGTTGTGCCTTATCCTTTATAATGCTTTGTCGCAAACTGTCTTGTCTTACATTGTCTTGCTCAACCCCAGCTTGTGGATCATTAATCAAAGACGCCAGCAGCGGATTCACCGGATGTTTTTCATCGGCAACAATCAACGCTTGGTAATAAGTCAAATAACCAAACAAGCGCCACTGCATCACTGTTGGTGACAACACCGCCACTTCAGGCACATTTAAGGTTGCCGCTTCAGAATCTGTCTCTAACAAATAGGCGTTATGACGGGTTAACACATCCTGCATGAGCGTCCATTGATACTGACCCCAAAACTGAGTACGCACCAACGTACTGATCCCAGCACGGCTGGCAATGGTTTTATCTAGCCAATCACCCAATACCATTGAGGGCACAATGACAATAAAAGGTTCAAAAACAGGCTGATTCTTGGACTGATATTGCACAAGAAGCTGCTCAACAAGATTTTCGGTACGGTGCGATTGAATAATGGTAAACATAGAGGATAATCTGATTGGAATAATAGAGTAAAATAAATAATAAGTACTGCTTGTGATGGGCGTAATGACAAGTGTCGTTATTAAGGCGTTTTATTAGAGAAGATGATAGAAATAACAAACATTTTGGCAGGTATTATGAAACACCAGCTATTGCTATTAACCACCATCTGAAAATAGCAGCCTGAAAATAGTAGGCTGAATCTATGAGCCTTATTACTGTTAATGCGCATGGTATCTAAACGAAGCTACTGAAAACACTCACCAATCCATGTTTGGCGGTCGTTACTACATGACATTTCTGCTAGCATGGCGGCATGGATCAAACTGCGGTAGCAAACACTACTATAAATGAGCTTATATTTCCTGTTGTAAAGCGAATGATAATCTGGCTATTAGTTTGCCATTGTTCGTTCACGTTTACCAGTATATAAACTATCGATAAACACACGCTGCGACAACAGATGTCGCCGTATTTTTACTTCAATTTTTAGTGACGAGATACCTTAATACTATGCCCTTGCGTCCCATTGATGCCATTTTTGTTCACCCTGAACGACGATTATATGTCGTATACTATCGTGGTGAGCTTTGGCAATTGCCACGTATGAAAATTGATGGTCAATCTTGGCAAAATAGACAGCCCTATACAGACGACAGTAGTGGACTCTATCTGAGTATCCATCAAGCCATAAGCGACCCTGTTTTGGCGCAAAAGCTGCGAACGCTAAACCTACCTATGGCAGTACGTGGCAGCACCTTAGCACGCTTCGAGGCATGGTGGGAAACTCATGGTTTTGACTGGCTTAAGGATAAACTAAGCACAGGGCAATCACCATTGGCTGCGCATCAAGCTGACACAAAAATGATTGACAATCAACCCTCTTCACCTTCAAACTACCTCTCCGCTCTGGCAAGTCGCGATAATACGACTACGCATAAAAACCCAGAGCAAAAAGCCATTGCCGTTGCCGTTGCAGAAGAAGTAACCGATATTTTTGCAGATATGCTGGCAGATTTAGCAGATGAAGTACTGCATCAACAGCGCTAAACCACATATAAACCAACAATAAGAAGATCGGTACCATATGAAAGACTACAAGCTGCTACTGGCTGGGCTCATTTTATTACTGCTTATTATCTTTATCGCCATCTTTACTTGGCTGTGGAGCAGTAACCGTAAAAATACAGATCCACTGCCCATTATCTCAAATGAGAGTGAATCGACTGCCTCAGTAGAAGAAGATGGAGAGACTGTTGCCAAAAGCACTTTGCACATACAAGCAGAAGAAAAACTACGAGCGCCTTTAGACGCTGTGATTTCAAGCTTTCAATCTCGTTATCCCAATGTAGAAATCATGATAAGCTATGTCGCTTCTGCTGCGCTTTTGACGCTATCAGATAACAAAGTAGCTGATAATGAGCCATCTTCATTTGTTGTTGATACCGACATCATTATTGCTGATGGCACTCTATCGGCAGCACGCCTAGCGCCCGTACAAGAAAAATTAAAAATAGCGCAAGATAAGCAAAACCGCAACAAGGCAGAAAATGGCATGGTAGAAGATATTATCGATGCAGACAGTAGTGCTGATGAAATCGCTGCTAAAGGTAAAACTGATAACACAGACACTCGTAACCTTGTGTCGTTTAGTTATGCTTTAAAAGACACGAAAAAAGTAGATGGTGTCATCTTAACCCAAAACCCTATTGCGCTTAACTTTCGAAATTTTTTACTCTCAAGTACAGGGCAAGATATATTGAGTAGACATGATTATGAAAATATCGATGGCTATCAAAATGAGGTGTCTGACTTGTTCAAACCAAACTCTAAAGGAAAACAAGCAACAGGTGAGCTGACGGTAAATGTCGCTGACGCTATAAGCATTGCTAAATAAATATAAGACGCTCTATTTACTCAGTATTTATTGCTTTTAAGAGTGCTTTTTTTTACAATATCACTCTATTATGCGCCTATAGCTCAACAGGATAGAGCAGTTGCCTCCTAAGCGATCGATCCGAGTTCGAGTCTTGGTGGGCGCACCAATTATTATATTCTTAGTTTGTTTTAAAGCCCCACAACCTTTTGGTTGTAAGGCTTTTTATTGTTTAATATGGTGTAATGGACAAAATCCATATCTTATATAACGTTTGAATGGCTCACTGTTTTGGCAGGTGACTTATCGCTATCCATCCGATAAAGATCTCAAGCCGCTCTTACTCTATATTCAACATCGATTTCGCCACAGCTTCGGCCACTTTAATGCCATCAATCCCTGCTGATAATATGCCACCTGCGTAGCCAGCGCCTTCGCCTGCTGGGAATAAGCCTTTGGTGTTAATGCTTTGGAATTCTTTATTGCGTTTAATACTTATTGGTGACGATGTTCTGGTTTCTACGCCAGTGAGTAAACCGTCGTCAGATGAAAATCCTTGGATTTTTTTATTAAACGCTGGAATGGCTTCACGTATGGCATCCACGGCAAAGTCAGGTAACGCTTTGCTTAAATCAGTTAAGGTAATGCCTGGTGTGTAAGACGGTTTTACATCGCCTAATTCTGAGTCTGGTTTACCTTTTAAGAAGTCGCCAATGGTTTGCGCTGGTGCACTGTAGTCTTTGCCGCCTAATTCAAACGCTAAGGTTTCTAGTTGTCTTTGTAATTCGATACCAGCAAGAGGGTGGTTTGGGTAATCTCGCTCTGGGTCGATGCCTACCACAATAGCACTGTTGGCGTTACGCTCGTTCCTTGAATATTGGCTCATGCCGTTAGTGACAACACGGCCTTCTTCTGATGCTGCTGCCACTACGGTGCCGCCTGGACACATACAGAAGCTATAAACAGAACGACCATTTTTACAATGATGAACCAGTTTGTAATCCGCAGCGCCAAGTATTTCGTTTCCAGCATTGTCACCAAAGCGTGCTTTGTCTATGGCTGACTGCTTATGTTCAATCCTAAAACCAATCGAGAAAGGTTTTGCTTCAACATATACGCCTTTATCATGGATCATCTCAAACGTGTCTCGGGCGCTATGGCCAACAGCAAGAATGACATGGTTGGTTTTTAAGGTTTCGCCACTATTAAGTGTCACGCCAGTTACTTTTGAGTCAGTGATATGCAAGTCGTCTACGCGAGTAGCAAAACGGACTTCACCACCGAGTTCTATGATCTCGGCACGCATTTTTTCTACCATGGTGACTAACTTATAAGTGCCTATGTGCGGTTTACTAACAAATAAAATTTCCTCTGGTGCGCCAGCTTTTACAAATTCTGTCATGACTTTACGGCCATAATGATTGGGATCTTTCACTTGGCTATATAATTTACCGTCAGAAAAGGTACCTGCTCCACCTTCACCGAACTGTACGTTTGATTCTGTGTTTAATTTACGCTGCCGCCAAAAGCCAAAGGTGTCTTTGGTGCGTTGTCTTACTTCATTACCGCGTTCAATGATAATAGGTTTAAAACCCATTTGGGCAAGGGTGAGTCCTGCCAATAAACCACAAGGACCAAAACCAATAACAACAGGACGTTCGGTTAAATCTTTTGGCGCTTGACCAACATATTTGTAGCTGGTATCTGGTGTTGCTTTAACATGGTTGTCTGACTCAAATTGAACCAGTAAATCATTGGCTAAATCCGAGTCGGTAGGTGTGATGTCTAGCGTATAAATTAATTGGATATTTCTTTTATTACGAGCATCATAACCACGTTTGAACATCACAAATGACGCCATTTGCTCAGCAGAAATTTTAAGTTTTGTCGTTATAGCAGTCGTTAGATCTTCAGGTGCATGATTTAATGGCAATTTAATTTCAGTTAAACGTATCATTGGTTACTCATAAACTCGTGTAGAAAACTGTCTCGTATTTTACTGGTACTGATACAAATAAGCGAATAAATATTTTACTGCTGTCATACGCTTATTGATGGTCTAATCAACCAGCTCTTTAGTGTCGTCATCGAATGGGATATTAAAAACTATCAAATGGATGGTAGGGCTGGCGTGGTTGTAATGAGCTTTCTTAGAATTAACTTAATAAGCATTCATATTTGAATGACTAGATGTTTAAATAACGGTTTAACACTCTTATATGACTGATTATCCTATGAATATGAGATTCGATTTTTATACGCCAAGCGAGATTGCAGATATTTTGGGCGAACGCCTAAAAACGCAGCGATTAGCGCTAAACCTAACACAAGCTACTCTAGCAGAAAAAGCAGGTGTTGGAGTCAGTACGGTTGCTCGTATTGAGGCGGGTCAAGGCGGTACACTAGATAATATTATTAGAGTCGCTATCGCACTTGGCATGATTAATCATTTTGCCCAACTTTTTGATATCACACCGACAAGTATCGAAGATATTATCGCCAAGCAAAATCCACGCCTGCGCGCCTCCAACAAAAGCGGTGAGTAACTCTATGTATCGACCAATATCTGTTGTCAATGTTTACTATCATTGTATTTAGACATAACCTCAAACCCTTTAAAATCCTTATGCACATACACATTTGTCTTTATTGATTACTTGTCATTGCCTAATAGTTACCACTACGATAGTGTTTAATAATATTAACTCACGGTAATCAAACATTATAATATCGGTATATTCCATTAGCGCCCGTACGATAGCCAAGCGCTATTTTTCACCACCTGATAAGGTTTGTATCATCAGTCTCTCTCAACTACTTCTCAATACCACCCCACCCTGCTTCTGGATAACGCTCGCCAGCAATATTACGGGGATTAAATAATTCATCCAGCTCATCTATTTGCTCGGACTTAAGCGTAATCTTTGCTGCTTGGGCATTTTCTATGAGATATTTTTCGTGAAGCGTACCCGCGATAGGAATGACATGCGGATGTTTATTTAGTAGCCATGCCAGACAAAGCTGGGCATTACTGTATTGCCATTCGGTAGTTAGCTTACTGAACTGCTTTACTATCTGCTGATTATTAGTCAGCGCTTCTCCGTTTAAGCGCGGTACAGCATGACGAAAATCATCTGCTGCCAGACTCTCAATATCAAGCTTACCGGTTAAAAAAGCTCGTCCCAATGGACTATAAGCGACAAAACTGACACCCAACTCACGACACGTCTCTAATAGCTCCTCTTCTGGTTGCCGCGACCAAAGCGAATACTCGCTTTGTACCGCTGTGATAGGATGAACAGCATGCGCTTGACGCAAAGTCGCACTCGAGACCTCTGAGAGACCGATACCGCGTATATCTCCTTGCTCCACTAAAGCGCCTAACGTCTGCATCATGTCTTCAATCGGCGTGTTGTGGTCACGGCGATGGCATTGACTTCCTCCCCTCCCTAAAAGTGAAGGGGATTCCTACTAAAGACGGCCAAGCCCGACCGCGAGTATATTTTTTGCTCCATTAACGTCCCGTTGATGGACAGTTTGACAAGAACTGCAAAACCATACTCTGACACCAAGCCCTGATCTACCTTTCGGACTGTCTTGGCGAGAGCCGCAACACGAGCAGGTTTGGGTTGTGTACGCTTCATTAACTTCAATATAGTGGCAACCTGCGTTCGCGCATTTGTAATCCAGTTGCCGCTTTATTTCAAACCAACCAGCGTCATAGACGGATTTGGCTAGTTTGCTTGAAGTGAATGATTTTGATTTTATCTTTCCAACAACGATTAAATTATTGGCTTTGACTAATTTATTGGTGAATTTATGAATCAGGTCTTGGCGGGTGTTTTTGATTTTTGCGTGAATGGCACGAACCCGCTTTTTGTTTTTAGCACGTTGGGCAATAGCCAGTTTTTCAGCGTATTGATGAGTCAGCTTAGTGGTCAAAACATCGCCATCACTACTGACTGCCGAATCTTTGCAGCCCAAATCAATACCAACCTTACCAGTACCGCATTTAGTCGTTGGAAACTCTTTAACCGTAATACAGGCGTACCAGTTGCCGCGAGAATCTTGCACCAGCTCGCAGGTATTGATGCTATAGAGCGCTAAGTTATAGCTGTCGCATACATCAATAGTGAGCTTTTTACCCTTAGCGAGGCTTAGCTGAATGGTAGATTTAAGGCTTTTCTTGCCTGATTGACCGGTTACTAGGTGTTTGATAGCGGTATTTTTAAAAGGAATCCAACCAAGATTCTTACGCTTTGATTTAGGATTATTGGTACGCCAGTTGAGTTTGGCTTTTTTGAATTGTTTGCGGCTCTTAGCATGGGTTTCAGTTATAGCTTGCAATGTTTGGCTGTGCAGATTTAGCAGCTCACCACTACCTTTTACATAAGTTGCAATATCATAAGCTGAAAAGAATTTACCAGTACGCTGCAAGTGCTTAAAACTAAGCTCATTGACGTAATTCCAGACAAAGTTAACCGATCCCGCTAAGATATTTAGCTGATTGGCGTGTTTGTCTTTGATGCGTAATTTGAGCGTCTTCATAAGATGATTATGATCTCAATGAGCTTGGTTAACAAGCTGTGTTCAATCTTATATGACAACGGTTGACACCTGATATCCACGCCCTAAAAGTGACGTGGTTTTACGGCGGTTTTTGATAAAACGACTCAATATTTACACCGCTAACTCACCATCTACTATGTACAACGCTACTCTCAGTATGATTATCAGCGAACGTTATCTCAATCAATACCTACGAATTGTTTGGTTCGAATCTTGCTCGATCAACTTTCAAAACAGACTCGCTTGCAAACAATACTAATGCTCCAAGTAATAAAAAAAATCCAAAAGCATAAAATGCAATATCAGCGCCATATTTATCGACAATCAAACCTGTAAAGATTACCGGAATACTAAACCCCATGTAAGCCATTAAAAAATAGCCAGCACTAGCACGAGCTTGCTCATTGCCAGCAGAGCGCGTTACTCCCAATAACCCGCCTAAATATACGAAACCATAACAACTACTGCTCGCTAAAAAAGCCGCTAAAAGAATTGCTGGTAGATTGGCATGCAGCGCACCCCAAGCAAGCAAAGTATAAGCAGGAATTAAAATCAGAATACCCAGTTTACATGATACCTGCGGGTCAAGCTTTCGAGCGATAGGCTGAAACAATAATCCGCAACTGATAGCAAGCATAGAGGATATTCCAGCATATCTAGCCAGTCCATGCGTGGCTAGTACTGAAGGGATGATTGATAAAACTAATCCGGTAGTCGCCCAACAAATCAAAATTCCGCCGCCATACCATATTACTTCACGATTAAAATATGGCAGCTTGAGCATTGATCCAAGTTTGTTCGAGCGCCCGTGCGCAGTCTCCTGTAATCGCCATACTAAAACTATTGATAAAAACGCACTTATTAACATGAGGAAAAAGCTAGCAGGTTGCTCTGTCTCATAAAATAACAAAGAAACTGTCGTTAATGCAGGCCCAAGACCAAAACCTATGGTTGTACTGGCAGTCACCCAAGTGGTAGCACGCGCCGTATCGGATGAGTCAATCAACTCAATCATATATGCGGTCGCTGTTGCTGCCATTAAGGCTGTGCCCACACCAAGCAACAATCGTGCTACTGCTAACGCCCTTGTATAAGGGTAAAACATCATCAGAGCAGTTGCCGCTATTGATAAACCTAAAGAAATTAAAATCGTCTTGCGTCTCCCAATTCTATCGGAGAGTCCACCAAAAGCTAATAATACCGGTATCACCCCTAACACATAAAAAGAGAATGCGACCGTGGTTGCTAAAACACCGTAGCCGTCATTACGTGCGTAAATAGCATAAAGTGGTCCTTGTATATTAACGCTAGTTGTTATCACACATAGTGCAAATGCCAGATATTTATTATATTTTCGAGTGCTCATATATAGCTGCTTTTAAAAAATTATCATTGAATTGATTGATATTAATAGTTGTCACCACTCAGGCTTTGTAGCCATATCACATCGTTTTAGGTTCAATGATTAAAACAAAAGCGCATTAGGTTATCTATATACAATCCCGTACAATTGAACAGAACTGTTTGGCATATGAAACCCATACAGTTCTTCTATTGAATTTATATATTCACGGGTTCGCTTGAAAAATATGAAACATCAATTAACACGAATTGAAATCGTCATGGCTGACGTTAAAGAAAAGATAGCAACCGTCGTCTATATGCCCGGAACACGCTTGCCCTCCGTACGGGCCGCAGCAAACAGTTACGGGTTTTCACCCTCAACGGTAGTTGAAGCTTACGAGCGCTTGCAAACAGAAGGTATTATTTACTCGCGTCCTGGCGCAGGGTTTTATGTTGCAGAGACAACAGCGCCGCTCTCATTAATAGAGTCAGGACACAATCTTGATCGCGCGGTAGATCCACTCTGGGTGTCGCGGCAATCGCTTGAGCCATCCGATAATGTACTGAAGCCGGGCTGTGGTTGGTTGCCACCAGATTGGCTTTTTGTGGAAGGTATGCGCCGCGGTTTACGACATGCGGCAAGAGGTGACACTACCGTCATCAGCGAGTATGCAACGCCGCTAGGATTGCCCGCGTTACGCCAATTACTGATACGGCGTATGGCAGGACTGGGCATCGATGCGCAGCCTTCACAAGTCATGCTGACAGAGTCTGGCACGCAAGCGATAGATTTAATCCTTCGCTTTTTATTGACCGCAGGCGATACCGTAGTCGTCGATGACCCTTGTTATTTTAACTTTCGAGCGCTATTGCGTGCTCATAGAGTCAAAGTCATTGGCGTGCCTTATACGCCGAGTGGTCCAGATGTAGATGCCTTTGCGAAAATTTTAGAAGAACACAAACCGCGCCTATATATTACCAATGCCGCCATCCATAACCCCACCGGTGCAACCTTATCACATGCTACGGCGTACCAAATATTGCAATTGGCTCAGACTGCTGGTTTATATATTATCTAAGACGATATTTTTGCTGATTTTGAAGTCACACCTGCGCCACGTCTTGCAGCATTAGACGGCTTATCACGCGTGTTTTATATTGGCAGTTTTTCTAAAACGTTATCGGCATCCTTGCGCTGCGGTTATATAGCCGCGCCGAATGAATGGGTTGAGAGTTTGCTCGATTTAAAAATAGCGACTGGTTTTGGCGGTGGGCAGTTAGCGGCAGCCGTGGTGCTATCAGCTTTAACGGATAGTGGTTATCGCAAACATATGACTACGATTCATACGCGACTTGCAAGCGCACGTTCTCATACGCTGCCACGCTTGGCAAAATTAGGAATTGTGCCGTGGCTGATACCGCAAGCAGGGATGTTTCTTTGGTGCCAGTTACCTGATGAAAATAGTGCAACCGAACTGGCCAATCGTTGTTTGTCACAAGGTGTAGTCTTAGCGCCCGGCAATGCTTTTAGTCAATCAAAAAATGCTGAGAATTTTATGCGTTTTAATGTGGCACAAATGAGTCATCCAAAAATATTTGAGGTATTGGCTCAAGCGTTGGTATAGCCAACAATACTTAGAAGTTTTCAGATACTTGATATCTTATCCAACATAACTGCTAACCATGCATTATTGTCTCCAATATATTGGTTGCCACACTCTATTATCTCAGCAGGTGATTGGACAGATTCATGATAATTATTAAGTTCGTTTTGGATTTCATCACGCCCATGCTCTACCATCTTGACCATACTCTCTTGGGTTACTTCAAAGTGACACTGCCAGCCGATAACAAAAGATCCAAGTTCTTTATGCATCGGTGTTTGGTAAATAAACCCTTGGTTAGCCCACGCATCTGATGTTGCAATAGCAGTTGCTCCCTTCGGACAGTCAAAACCATCGCCATGCCAATGAAATACAGTGAACGCTTGCTTGGGTAGTTTTTGTAGTAAAGGGTGACTCTTTCCTTCTTCTGTCAATTCAATAGGTAACCAGCCTATCTCTTTTACGCCAGAAGGCTTAACAGTGGCACCTAAACAATGAGCAATCAGCTGTGCCCCTAAACATATACCAATGACGTTCTTACTATTATCGATACTTTGTTGAATAAACTGTTTTTCATCGGCTAACCAAGGAAACTCTTGTTCATCGTGAATATTCATCGGTCCACCCATGACTATGAGCCAATCAAAAGTGTCTTGCTCTGGCAGTGATGCCTGACTATAAAATCGAGTATAGCTGATGGTATGGCCGTGGTTATTTGCCCACTGTTTAATAAAACCAAGATCTTCAAAATCAACATGAAGTAATGCATGAATACGTAGAGTCATAAAACACCTTTTTTTTAATTCTTACACTTTTTCACAACCGCAATTATTAAGCAGTACAAAGTCAAATACGGGTTATATAATTAATAGACCTCTTGCAAAAGTCATAGATTGAGCTCGAAATTAACGATACCAGCAAACAGCTTCATTCTAAGATCATAGCGCTGACGACGGTTGCGATATTTATGAGCCACGATTTTGAACAATTTGATCAAGCCTATTTTGTGTTCAACCATAATACGGAACTTTGCCAGATAATGATTCGCCTGTTTGCATATCTCTAATAACCGACCACCACGAGGTTTCTTAAATGGCGTGAAGGTTTGGTTATGTAGTTTTGCTATACCTTGATAACCACTATCTGCTAGATAGTTAGTATTCTCAGGTAACCAGTCAGGACAAGTATCTTTATAGAGCTTAAAATCGTGGATTGACCCTTTGCAGGTTTGCACATCAAGTATCAACCCTGTTTGCCAATGAACGATAACCTGCGCTTTTAATGTGTGCTGTTTTTTCTTACCGCTGTAATAGTCGCTTTGGTTTTTTTTGGACGCTCAATTGGGGTTTCGGTCGCATCAACGATGACTACCCGCCAATTGATATCGTCATCGACGCGACAGGGCAGCTTTTTGGGCAGTTCAAACTTGCCAGAATCAACCAGTACGTCTTCTACTTTACGAATAATGCGGCTGGCAGAAGACTCATGAATACCAAAGTCCATACTGATGTGGTATAGCGTTCGGTATTCACGCCAATAGGTAAGGGACAGTAATATCTGTTCCTCAAGACTAAGCGCACTTGGTCTGCCTGATTTGGTCTTGGCGGCTTCATATTGTTGCATAGCATCCAGCATTTCATGAAAGGTGGCTTTATGAATACCGGTATAGCGTTTGAAGCCTGCGTCATTTTGTTCGAGTAGCTTATCTATGTTTGGCATGATTCCTAGCCAGTTGTGAGTGTATTAGTTATTTTAAAACACTCTGCTACTTTTGCAAGAGGTCTAATAACTAATAACTAATAACTATTGATGTTTAAACGAACAATCATTTAGTCCCTCAGCTTATTTTCACCAGCAAGCACTTTGAGCGTTTGTCCCACTTCACTGCTATAAGTTTGTTTAAGTATGTCGCTGACAAATACCCATTCTGACTGACAGGATTCAGGTTTGGCAGTGATAATCATATATCCACGCTGATTCGGATTCATGTATTGCAAATCAGTAATCAATTGTGTCAGTACCGATTGTAATGTCGCTGGTGGAGTATTAGGGAGGTACTCTTCAAAACCTGGTGAGCTGACAGAACTGGTCGCAAATTCGACACCGACTGACTCACCATTTTTATTAGTCAAGTTGCTTGCCCACGCGTTGTGCGTGTCGCCAGACAATACCACTAGGTTTTTATTTAATTTTTTAGCAGCATTTAGTAGCAACTCACGTGCTGAACCATAACCGTCCCAAGCGTCGATATTATAAGGAACAAAAGGCTGTGATAAAATTGCTTGTTCTTGAACGGTTAGCTGTTCTGGAGTGGTGTCTGCTTTATGTGCCAATCCTAAATAATCACCAATAGTTAACCCAGCATTTGGATTGGCAAGGTTTAAAATGACTGGTGCAGGTAACATCATGCGTGCCATAAGTACTTGTTGACCAAATATCTGCCATTTTGCGGCTGATTGTTGCAGTTGACTCACTAGCCAGTTGCTTTGCCTTAGTCCTAACAATTGTCTTTCGGGGTCATTAGTGGCCAATGTAAAGGCATCTGCATCGATATATGGATTTCCAGTACCATCTACTTTGATAAAATCAGCATAATTAAGTTGCTCATCACGCCCAATGACTCGTGTGTCTAGCATATGCAGGCTTAGTAAATCACCAAAATCAAAGCGTCGATAGATTTCACTCTGTACCTCATTACGTATCGGCATCCACTCGTGGTAAGCGGTGACTGCTGCCAGCTTACGATCATCCCATTTTCCTTCAGTATTAGGCTGATGATTTTCGGCGCCGCCATCATAGGCATCGTTCGCCAATTCATGATCATCCCATACCGCAATCATGGGCACAGCAGCATGCAAAGCTTGCAAGTCTGGGTCTGTTTTATATTGGGCATAACGGGTGCGATACTCATTAATACCAACGATCTCCTTCTCTGGCATTACTTCACGGTCAATAGCCGATGCGTTTACCGAAGCATAGGCTGGCATGATCGCCCCTTGAGCATCCATACTGGTACGACCATATTCGTAGATATAGTCTCCTAAATGGATACAAACATCTAAATCATTGCGTTTGGCTGCATCCGCATATACATGAAAAAACCCTGCTGGATAGTTAGCACAGCTAAATACAGCCATTTTTGCGTGATTAACATTACCAACAGGCAAGGTCTTGGTTCGACCAATACCACTGGATTTTTTGTTTACTCTAAACTGGTAGTAATAAACGGTATTGGGCTCTAAAGAATCTACATCAACCTTAACGGTATAGTCATTTTTAGCGCTCGTAGTTACCTTGCCTTGCGCAACTATATTGCTCATTTGCTCGTCACGCGCTACAATCCATTCAACCGAAAATTGATGAGAACCTGTCTGTTGGGGCGTCACTCGTGTCCACAATATAACGCGATCAGATAAAGGGTCGCCACTGGCAACGCCATGTATAAAGCTAGCAACCTCATCATTCGTATGACTGCTATTTTTAGCATCATCACCACATCCTGTTAATCCTAAACCAGTCGCTCCTACCGCCGTCACACCAATCGTGTAGCCAAAACCTTGCATAAATCGCCGTCTACCCAGGCGTGTTGCATTTTGAATATTATTGTTGGGTGGGTGGTTAGAGGAGTTGGTATTAGTAGAGGATGTAGAAATAGGAGGGTTAACAGGTTGTTCTAGTGTATCAACAAAAACATTATGAATAACTTCTTTTGTTATCCCTTCATTTGCATCAACATCTTTTTCGATGTTTGTTTTTACAGTCTTATTTTTTACAGTCTTGTTATCGTGCCGACTCATGGTTCACCCTTATCTTTATTTACAGTTGTAAAAGTTTACAAATACTTTCACTGTAGCAACTCATCATTGATAGGGCTTATTATTTCTTATAAGTGTGTCATAAATATGACGACCGAACGGTTATCCTCCCTCTACCTAAATGCTTTACTGATGCCTATTGGGCTACATCTGAAACGCTGTGCCCGTTCATAGTGATAATCGTCAGGGTGGTCCTTGATATCTTGAGCTAAGGCTTCATCCTCTATTTTGTAGGGCTTGATGTCTCGAGTGGTTTTACTATGAAGACGCTTTTTCCACTTCTGGATAGTCGTGGGACTGATATCATAGAAAACGGCAGCTCCGGCAAAGGTCATGCCCTCATCTAGGCTTTTGAGGACTTGTTTACGACAATCTAGGGAGTAAGTCATGGTCATTTATAGCAGTAATCGTTTAGTTGATTTAATTTATAACATTGAGGTCAGGTGACTATGGTAGTGATAAGCCATATTAAGAGTATCAAAAACCTTCCGTCCAAAGCTTTGACATTTTAGTCAAGATTAAACTCCATACGCCTTGCTGTCGCTTGCATAGTTTGGCGATCTATCAGCTTCTCCACACAGTACAGACTGGCATGAATACCTGCGCTTATTCCTGCTGAAGCAAGCTGATATATTTGAGGTATAAGCTCATCCATAGAGTATTTGATCTGGTGTTCTTTTATGTCAATTATGGCTATGTCTGATACCAGCATATTTTTTAGAACACCACCGAATTATTATGTCCTGTAAAGCACTTTCACCACATGCCAGCCAAATTTGGTTTTCACTAAATGTGGGGTGAGGAGTTCGCCGCTAAAGCAGATTTTATCAAATGGCGGTACCATATCGCCTTGTTTAAACTCACCTAAGCTGCCGCCTTTTTTAGCTGATGGGCAGGTTGAGTATTTCTTAGCCAACACATCAAACATGTTGCCTTTTTTAAGCTTAGCAAGGATATCTTCAGCTTGTTCTTTGTCTTTTACTAAAATGTGTAATGCGCTAGCTGTACGAGCCATAAGGTAAACCCTTTATAAAATATCGATTATCGGGGCATTATATCACTACTTACCTTGGTTGCTAACCTCACTTGTCTGCGCTACTTCATCAAAAGTCATTATCTGCCTTTTGAGTGGCAGTACAATGAATCTAGCAGACGCCCATAAACAGTTTAATCTGAGCTAAAAGTAATTGGCAGCTTATGTACCGAGTGCTTATACAGTCGATTTATTAATCGCTGCTAGCCATTGTAACTTAGTCAGTGGAAGACAATGAACTGGTAGTTGTGTAAGAGGTTTAGTATTTATAATATTTTTTAAGCATTAGCTGATTCCATAAAAAATTGCTTGGCTACTCTACGTAGCCAAGCAATTTTAAATTTTATTATTATTGTGTTGTTTCTTATCGTTATTAGCTATCAAGCACGAATGCTATTTAAACAACGGTAACATGCAAGCGCACATCAACATTGCCACGAGTGGCATTAGAGTACGGGCAAACTTGATGAGCCGTCTCGATCAGATTTTGTGCTTGCGCTTCATCAATACCAGATACTTCGATAGACAGCTCTATATCTAAGTTATAGCTATTATCAGCCTTCATGCCAATACCGACTTGAGCAGATGTTTTCGAAGCAGTTACTGGTAGTTTCATTTGTTGTGCTGTCATGTTCAGCGCACTATCAAAACACGCGGCATAACCCATCGCAAACAGCTGTTCTGGATTCACACCTTCTTTGTCTTTTTCTTGAAATGATACCAAATCAAAACCGAGCGAACCATCATCAAGACCTGTATGCCCAGAACGACCACCAGTTGCTGTTGCACGAGTTTTATAAAATATTTTCATTATGTATTCCTTATTTGGATTTATTGAATATTGTTAAAATCAGACCTAATGCGTCGTGATAGGATTATTATAGAGGCGTAACCCACAATTCGTTAGAACAGTCCTACAAAACTCTTGCCTAATCCTCCAAAAATTTATACTATCAAGCAAACCTAAAAGTAAGCAAAATATCATGCAGACAAAAACCATTGAACAATTGCTTCAACTATTACCCAAAAACCAAACCATCGAATCTACTATTCCCAACTTATTCTTCTACTGTGCTGACAGACCAAGTAAAACCGTCAGCTATATTCAAGAGCCCAGTATATGTATCGTGCTGCAAGGCGAGCGTGAGATTTACTTAGGAAAAGATTGCCAAAAATTTGACAATAGCAACTTGATGTTTTGCCCTGTCGATATCCCTTTAAGTATGCATATTAAGCATGCTTCGTCAGATCACCCTGTCATTGTCTTATCAATGAAATTAAATCTTGTGATGATTCGAGAAATACTCGCTAGAATACCGCCTAAGCAACAAGTAAAAGAAGGTTACTTGGGAATAAAATGGCAATTAGATGACGCTATAATGGAAGCATTTGAGCGATTGTTAAACTTACTTGATTATCCAAATGATACTGATTTTTTGTCTTCTTTAATACAGCAAGAAATTTATTATCGCTTGCTCTCGGCACAACAAGGTCATAAGTTGCGACAGCTGGTCATCAACGGCAGTCATACCCACCGTATTGCACAAACAACCGATTGGCTAAAAGCGCATTTAGATGAACCAGTAGTGATTGCAGACTTAGCGAGCCGATGCGGTATGAGTGTCTCAGGGTTTCACCAACACTTTAAGGAGATGACACAGTTGAGTCCGCTACAGTATCAAAAAAAATTACGATTGATGGAAGCGAGGCGTCTGATTGTAATGAATGACTCTCAAATATCACAGGTTGCCATGCAAGTAGGCTATGAAAGTCCCAGCCAATTTAGCCGAGAATATAAACGATTATTTGGCAACAGTCCAAATAGTGATTTGAGTTGAAGGGTTGAAAAAACTGGTGAAGTTATTACTGCAAATGAGCATTTTTTGAAATGGTAATTTTCCAATTTAATGTCTTCCAAGTTAATGTCTACGAATTTGACAGCAAATGTCAGTTTAAGTCCTTACTATGAACTTGAAACTTCTGCTATAACGCGATAATCAGTCCTAAATAAAAGAAAGAGAAATACAAATATTATCAATCACTACTGGGGTTAATTTTTCTTGCTTGCTGTGCCTATACAGACAGAGGCTGCGAATAATTAACCCCAGTAGTGCTGTACTCCTTTAACAGTGGATCAACTATAGTGTTTTCGGTTTTTCTTATGTTAAAACCTGCTAACCACTTTAAGGTCAGCGTTTCGGCTGCTTTGATATGACTTTTGAGGATAAGCCCTAAACTTTACACTGCTTAAACTTTAGCGCTCTCTACCCAAGCAAACTCTTCCAAAATGCGCATCCATTGATCGTCTAACGCCGCTTTTAGCAACAATGGCTCACCCGTGACCGGATGGCTGAGCGCTAAACTCTGGGCATGTAGCAGCATGCGCGTGCAACCATAGTGAGTACGAAAAAATCGTGTGTGACGTATATCGCCGTGGCTGGTATCACCTACTATATGATGGAATACATGTCTCATGTGCCGACGCAGCTGATGCTTGCGCCCAGTCTCAGGTGTCAAGCGCACGAGACTATAGCGGCTCGTATCATGCTTTTTTGACACCGCAAATGGCAGCTCAACTTGTGCCAAACGTTGCCAATGGGTCACCGCCTCTTGAGCGGGTTTGTCTAAGTCGGCAAACTTATCGGCAATGGCATCGGGCTTAAAGCTCAAGGCATAATCAACGACTCCCTGCTCTGGCATATAGCCGCGCACCACAGCTAAATATTGTTTGGTAATGTTGTGTTCAGTAAAAGCCTCGGTAAGACTGCGCGCCACGGCTGGGCTTTTGGCAAACAACAACACGCCTGACGTAGGCTTGTCTAGCCTATGTACCGGAAATACATGGCAACCTACCGCATCACGGGTAAGTTGCATGGCAAAGCGCGTCTCGTCTTTATCCAGCCAACTGCGATGTACCAGTAGACCAGCCTCTTTATTAATCGCCACCAGAAACTCATCTTCATAGATAATGTCTATTTGATTAGTGATTTGATTAGCGATTTGATTGACGGTGCCGCTTTCGATATTCATGTTTTCAGTACCCATACTTTAGTTACTACAATGATATATCCGCTACCTTCTGTCTGCTATATATAGTCAAAATACCCTAAAAACGCTACGGTACTGCTGGTACAAATTTTTTGTAGCCTCTGTCTGCATGGGCACATCAAGCAAGAAAAATTGATATCAGCAGTACATAATGTGTTGATATTACTTTTCACTGGCTATATGTTCTTTTTATCGTACCCTATCAAGTCGCGTACAAAGATCTTTTAATAATTTCACTCATGTTTGCGCTGATATTGTTTGTCTATGCCATAATTTTTTCTATACATACACACACATCGGTGAGCCTGCGACAGGATCTATAATCACTTTGGCTTGTACGTCAAATATGTCAGCTAGCATGGTCTCAGTCATTACCTCAATAGGTGTTCCCATCATTTTTAATTCGCCTGACTTTAGAACCACCAATAAATCACAATATCTTGCTGCTTGGTTGAGGTCATGAAGCACAACGATAATGCTTTTGCCTTTTTCTTTTAATTCCCGAATAAGCTTCATAAGCTCTATTTGGTAGGAGATATCTAGATAAGTCGTGGGCTCATCTAGCATGATAATATCGGTATCCTGTGCTAAAACCATCGCGAGCCAAGCACGCTGCTGTTGACCGCCTGACAAAGCTTCAAGTGGCGTCTCGGCTAAAGATTGAATAGACATCTCATGCATAACGCTATCTACTATCTGGTTATCGGTAGCGCTCAGTTTGCCCCAATGTGAGACATAGGGTGTTCTGCCATACTCAACCAACTGTCTAACACTCAAGCCCTCAGGATTGGTCTGCGCTTGCGGCAATACCGATATCTGACGGGCAATCTGACGATTATTCAATTGCGCCATATCTTGTTGTCTGAGTAAAATACTGCCCGATTGAGGTTGAATCAGTCGGCATAAGCCTTTTAGTAGCGTAGATTTTCCGCAACCATTTGGACCAATCAGTCCCACAACTTTATTTTCTGGCAACTCAAGGCACAAGTTTTTAATAACACTTTGTCCACCATGATAGCCAAGCTGTAGTTCATTCACTGATAGCATTACCACCCCTTGTAGCGCGAAAGTAAAAAGATAAAATAAGGCGCACCAATCACTGAGGTCAAGACGCCAGCCGGTAGCTCAATGGGGGCAAATAAGCTGCGTGCCAATACATCTGCGGTGACTAAAATGATGGCGCCTATCAGTGCTGACGCTGGTAATAAGATGCGGTGCTGATGCCCAAAGAGCAATCGTGCGATATGCGGCGCGAGTAAACCGATAAAACTGACCGTCCCTGCCACCGATACTGCCAAACTAGCAATCACGACTGCGATGAGCAATGTGGTAAATTCTAGGGATTTTACTGACACGCCAAGATGATACGCTGTCTGCTCGCCAAGCCCCAGCACATCCAAGCGCCACGCTAAATACATACTAACGGCCATCAGTACGGCAAATATGACCGTTAGCATGGGGATATGCTGCCAGCTGCGACCCCACAAGCTACCAGTTAACCAAATCATCGCGGTGTTAATTTCAACGGGATAAATCACCAATAAAAAATTAATCCCACTGGCTAAAAAGGCACTAATGGCGACGCCAATCAGTGCCAAGCGTGCGGGCGTGGGCTGCGATATTTGTGCCAACAGCATAATAAAACTAAACGCCAGTAGTCCGCCAAGTAAGGCTGCGACAGACAACCACCACGTTGGGGCAGCAGGAAGCATAACCAGCAACAAAGTCGCGCAGAACCCTGCGCCAGCACTGATACCCATCAAGTCAGGTGATGCTAACGGGTTACGAATGACCCCTTGTACTAATGATCCTGATAGACCAAGACTTGCTCCCACTAAAATTGATAATAGCGTGCGCGGCAATCGGTGCTGCCAAACGATAAAATCCTGCTCACCGCCAAATCCTTGCTGTAAGTGTTGCCAAATTTGCCCTAGTGTTAATTCGCTGGCACCAAAAAATATGCTGCTCACACTTAAGGTGAATAGCATCACAATAATCAAGACCATCGCCCTACTTGCCGATTTACGAGAAAATAGTGAGTTTGAGCGAGATGAAGAAGCTTTAGTTTGTATCGTCATTCTTTGCTTACTTTTATTGCTTGATAGGATTTTGAGTCGCTTTTAGTTAACATACCTACAAATTTAGCAGTATTGATAAGCTATAAACGCTTATTAACCGGCTTTTATAGTGACCAATCGCTTATCTTAAACAGTCACTTATAAAGTATTTCAATCTTGCTTTTATTAGCTATCGAGTCGTCGCCTACATGCCAGCGCGATAAAAACCGGTGTTCCAATCAGCGCCGTTAGTAGCCCCACTGGTGTCTCTGCTGGATACGCAACCGCCCGTGACAAAACATCCGCCCATACCATCAATATACTACCAAGCAGCATGGATAATGGCAAAAGCTGCTCATAAGCCATATTCGATACCTGCTTTAATAGGCGCTTGGCAACATGCGGAATAATCAAACCCACAAAGGCAATAGGACCTGCTACCGCCACACTAATCGCCGTGAGTATCGTAATCAAGGCCCCGCACGACCACTGTAATGCACGCAAGTTTATCCCAAGGCTACTTGCCACATCATCGCCCAGCACCAAGACATTTAATTTAGGTGATAACCACCATCCATAACCCAAGGTCAGCAGCGATATAACCGCTAGGGTAGGAATAGACTCCCAGCGCGTATTGGCAATAGAGCCTGCCAGCCAATACAATACCCCATACGCTTGCTCATCCGTGGTAATCAGCGCCGCTCGCGTCAGACCGACCAGCAGCGCATTGATCGCTACGCCTGATAGAATCAGACGAACAGGATGCACCGGACGACCAGAAAAGTAACCCGCCAATCCTGCAACGAGGGCACAAGAAAGCACTGCGCCGACCATCGCTTGCAAAAAGGTCGACGTTAAAAAGGCAACCCCTAAACCAATAGAAGATAAGGCAACCACACAAGCTGCCCCTGCATTGATACCCAATACCGCAGGAGATGCCAGTGAATTTCGAGTAATCACTTGCATCAGCAGTCCAGCTACCGCCAAATTGGCACCAACAATAATCGCCACGAGCACACGCGGCAGGCGAATCTCCATTAATAATTGCGCGGTTAGCGACGCATGATCATCATGCTGCGTCAATAAGGACATTAAATCCGTGAGCGACAGTGAAAATTTTGAATACGCCGTCAATCCTTGCCAGCAGCCAAGCAGTAAAATAACTAATAACCCACACCACAATAGCGCCCGTGTTATCAGGCGCTTTGCAATAGCGGGTTTTGGCAAGACGGAAGATGAGCGGCTCAGTTGCTTATCAACCATAAAAGTCGCCTTGCTTTAAAAAGACAGTAGTGCCATGTCTCATTAATTTGACTCTTTTACAGAAGGACTTGAACCTTGTTTGCTTGGGCTCGATGCAATCTCAAGCAGCTCAGCTGTCATGTATTCAGCAGACTGCATACTGCGATTGAGCGCCCAGTAATTGGGATCGACTTCGATGACCTGATTCTTTTTAACCGCCGTTAGCTGATTAAATAGCGGCGAGGACTTCCATTCATCATAAATGGTATGATCGTTATAACGTCCAATCAATAACCAATCAGGATTAGCCGCCAATAACTGCTCCAAACTGGTTGCGATATACGCCTCACCTGTTTGCTCCGGAATCGGGCTTTTGATATTCAGATGATTAAGTAAGCTACCGGCATACGAGCTTGGACCATGCATCCACATACCTTTATCACTGATAATCGCAAACTGAACACTATGGTTAGCAAGGGGGGTTGTTGCCAATTGCGACTTTAACTCTGCCATCTTTTTTAGATGCGTGTTGATGACTTGAGACATTTTTTGATCTTGATGGACAATATGCCCGACCAATTGCGCCGTCTGGATATTCTCTACATAACTCTCGCCGCGACTTTTGAGTACAACCGACGGTGCAATGCGACTAAGCTCATCAGCGATGACGGTGTGGCGCTCATCATCGGCAATGATAAGGTCGGGTTTTAAATCAGCGATGGCCTCAAGGCTTGGCTGATATCGTGAACCGACAGAGGTGTAATCCGAGAGTTGTTTGGTGAACTCGGCAATAATACTGTCAGGCTTATTATCATCAGCAATACCAACTGGCGTAAGACCTAACGCTAACGCATCCCCTAAAAATGAGTATTCAAGCACCACAATACGCTTCGGGTCACTCGGATAGTCGCTCAGATTGGGCAAACGCGCTTTGATTTGTTCATCAGTCAGCAGAACAACGCCATTATTGTCGCTCAGGTCACGACTGTCACTTGATTGAGTAATAGCAGATTGTGAGGCGTCATTATCAGCATTCAAAGATGGCGTTGTCGCAACATTGTTTTTTTGATTGATAATAAAAACAATACCGCCAACCACAATCAATACGATGACCAGTACGGGTAAAATAAGCGTGAGCTTTGGACGTTGATTCATAAATAGCTTTTCTTAATTTCATTAGATGAATTGAGCATTAAATAAATAGAGCATTAAACGGATAGAGCATTAAACGGATAGAGCACTGAATACAAAACCATGACGTCAATTAAAGGCAGCAAATGCTTAAAATCGCTAACTATAGTTGATCCACTTTTAAAAGAATATAGCCCTGCTAGGATTCATGGTTCGCAGCCTCTGTCTACATAGGCACAGCAAGCAAGAAAAATGAATCCCAGTAGCGCGTTATAAGATTGCATTTCTTTTATATAGAACAGACTATATCATGGTTAAAATTAGTCTTTTGGAAGCCATCGTTAAAACGCATAGTTATACGTTAATAGCCACGTTCTAGGCGCACCAAGACCAATTTGGTTTTTGCCCGAGGTGCCATTGGTAGCCCCTAGCGCATAGTCTTTATCTAACGCATTATTTAGATTCAATTGCAGATTGTGTTTGCCCATACTATAGGCCGTCATTAAATCTACGGTCGTATAGCCAGCGAGCTCGACTGCCTCTGCATCTCCAGCGTAGCGGTCACTGATATAATTTACCCCGCCACCAATGCGCCATTGATCAGTAGGCTGATAAGCGGTCCATAATGAAAACGTCTGTTCTGGTACATCGTTTGGTGTCAGACCCGTTTTTTTATCTTCTGCATCCAAATAGCTATAGCCTGCCGACACATCCCAGTTATCACGCAGCTTGCCTCGCGCTTCTAACTCTAGCCCTTGATGACGGAACTCATCTTTGTCCGTCACTTCTCGATTGTCATTGGTTTTTGGGTCTTCTTTATCAATTCGATATAAAGAGGCGTTAAGCATAATATCGTCATTATTTAGATAGGTTTTCACCCCAATCTCTTTTAGATCGGTCTGATAAAGTGCGCCCAGTTTTGGACTGATAAAAATTCCAGAGAAAGGCAGCTGAAATGATCGCGCTACGGTGGCATAAGCGGAGGTGGTGTCGTTAAACTTATAGACGACGCCTGTTCGATAGCTGAATTTGTCGTCGTTAAGCTCACTATCTTTACCATTAGCGCTTTGACTTAAGCGCATATTGTCATAGCGAACGTTGCCGACAAGTGACCAGTCGCCAATATGATAGACATCTTGTACAAAGACACCGACGCTTTGGGTGCTGTTTTCACGAAATGGAGGGAAACCTGGATTAGGTGTTGGACCAGCGCTCGGGTTGGTTGCTGATGTAGGCGGTACATTTTTGTCAGTCGCAAGGGTTAAGTCAATGTCGATATCATTGTAATCAGCGCCAAATAACAGCTCATGATTGCCTTTATTCCAAGCAAGCTCAGATTGTAAGGTTTTGCTGGTGCGTGGATCATAGCCAAAATTATTGACAGTTCGTTGAACCTTATCATTGACCACATCAGCAGATGATTGACGGGTGCCTTTTTGCTCTAGATTGATATGGCTGTATGAAGCTCGGTTGGTCCAGGTCATGTCGTCATTAATATCGAACTCATGATTGACATTGGCATGCCAAGTATCTGAATCTTGGTAATCATTGGTGCCGCCATAAAAAGTATTAGAGGGCACATCAACAGGCTTGCCATTTTTGGACGGAACACCGCGATAAGGCACAAGGTGTTGACGCATAAAATCAAGCGAGAAATCAAGCGTTTGCTCGTCAGTCGGCTGCCAGCGCACTGTTGGGGCGATAAAGACATCGTTTGAATCGACATGATCGACATAGGAATCACTACGTCGATACTCGGCATTGATACGGGCATTGACAGTATCAGATAATTTGTGCGAGCTATCGACGCGCGCCACAGCTAAGCCATCGCTGCCCACTTGCGCTTGTATTTTATCGAAGTCATCGCCTTCCGCTTTTTTACTGACTAAGTTGATAATGCCGCCCGCACTACCGCGACCATACAACGCGCCCGCTGGACCTTTGACCACTTCTACGCGCTCGACATTGGCGAGGCTACGATAGGACTGCAATTTGCCATCATCACGCATGCCATCGCTATAGACATCGTTTAAACCATTAAACCCGCGTATCACAAACTCGTCTCGGCTGCCCTCACCAAGCGTATTATTCAAACCGGCGACGCCTTTCATCGCGTCCATCACCCGTACCGCACCTCTATCCTCTAGCTCCGTTTTGGTGACCACCGATACCGATTGCGGCACATCTAGCCACTCGGTATTGGTTTTCGTCCCTGACGTTGGGGCGTAAGCAGCATAACCTTCATAGGTTTTAGCCGTGACCACAATCGGCGCAAGCGTTGTTGATGGCGGTATTGTTGATGGCTGTATAGATGTCTCTTGAGCGCCAACCTGCTGACTCACTGTCAGGGTTAGACCAGTCGTTATCATTGTCAGGAATAATTGGGCACGAACCGCAGTCACTAAGCGTTTAGGTTGATGGTGAAGCATAGTTAGATCCATAGAATGTTTAAGGAATGAGCAAGGTTGCCAGTTGCTGAGTATCAATAATTATTGATCAGTATTTATTAATACTTATACATACAAACGATAATAATTTTGCAAATGATAACTATTACTGTTTATAATTGCAACGCTTTAGTAACACTATTAATCTTTAACTGACACAAATAAACGCTAAATACTTGGAATTGTTATGATTATTATTTTTAAACGTTCTGCACTTTGTCTGGCGATGCTTTGTATTTATCAGCAAAGCAGTGCTGAGGTGACGCCCATTAGCAATAAAACGAGCGCTCAGGTACGCTCAGACAGTTCTATCACAAGCACTATCACAAGCACTATCACAAGCAGTGCCATTGATTCAGACAATCCCAATAATAAAGCAGCAACGCAAGCGCTTTCTGTTACCGCAGCGCCAATCGTCGTTACTGCAGAGACGTTAGGCAATTCCAGTAGTAATGAGGTAAAAGCATTTGCTGGTAATCGTACGGTTATTGACAATAAATTTATCAAAAAAACAGTGAGTAACTCCATTGACGGGGCGCTACAGTTTATCCCAGGTGTCAAAATCGATGATGAAACGGGCACTGGCGTGTTGCCTAATATCTCTATCCGCGGTTTACATGCCAGCCGTAGTGGACAGGCGCAGTTTTTGATGGATGGTATTCCTTTAACCTTGGCGCCTTACGGTCATACCGGTCAGTCTATCTTTCCGGCAACCCTTGACAACCTTGAGCGCATCGATGTTGTGCGCGGCGGGGCTGCGACCCAATATGGACCAAATAATGTCGGCGGCGTGATTAACCTGATTACCAAACCTATCGCCAAAGAGACTCAAACTGAAATTGGCACCAATTTAACGGTCTTTGAGCAAAATGGTAAGCCATTGACCAGTTTATATGCCCGTCACAGTCGCTGGTTAAATGATGATTTTGGCGTACAGCTAGAAGCCAATGGCATTAAAGGCGATAGCTTTAGAGACCACTCAGACACTGAAGTCACTAACCTGCAAGCCAAAGCGCTTTGGTATATCGATAACAATCAAGAACTAGAAGGATTTTTACAATACTATGATGCCGATACAGAAATGCCGGGTGCACTCTCGCCTTCTGCCTATGAGCAAGATATCGAACAGAGCCAGCGCCCATTTGAAGCCTATCAAGGCAAATCAACGCGCTGGCATGCTAAGTACAAAAACTACTTAGACATCGGCGACCAAGCGGTCTTAGATCTCACCACTTTTGGACATCACGCCACGCGTAACTTTGAATGGGGATTTAATTCACAAGCAAACAAACAAGGCGTACATTGGGCAGACCCTGCTATTGCAGCAGATAGCCTGCGTACCTCCCCTCGTGAGTTTGACGTCTATGGCGTAGAGCCGAAGTTTTCTATGAAGCTTGGTGATAGCAAAAATATCAAACATCATCTCATCAGTGGCGTGCGCTATGTCAATGAAGATATCGATTATAAACTGACACAAACCAAACTTGCGGATGGGACGACGACCACGCCGCGTGATTGGAACCTACAAACGGATGCGTGGGCCGCTTATCTTAGCGACGAGATGAGCTTTCTGGATGAGCGTCTAAAAGTTACTCCTGGCATACGTTATGAGAATGCAAAAATGACGTTTAATGATGCTGGTGATAACACGCAAACAGACAACACCATTACGGAATGGCTACCTGGACTAACAACGTCTTATGCCTTAAATAAATCAGATGACAAGCTATGGCTGATTTATGCCAACGCGCAGAAGTCGCTAAGAACGCCGCAAATTGCCAATATTCGCGGTAATGGTGAAGAAGGCAGCGAGCTTGCATGGAACTATGAAGTGGGCACACGCTATACCACCGACAATCTGCAAGCAAATTTGGGACTGTACCGCATAGATTTCAAAGATCAGCTGCAATGGAACAGTCGCGATCAAAGCTTTGATAATGTGGGACGTACGCTGCATCAAGGCTTAGAGACTGCGATTACTTATAGCCCAGAAACCTTCAAAAATATAGATGTAGGTCTTAGTTACAACTATCTAGACGCCACGTTGCAAGAAGGAAAAGATAAAGGCAATCAGTTGCCATACAGCTCGCCGCATCAGTTGGGCTGGCATGCCAGTTATAAACATCAAGATTACAACACCACTTTATCGGGTGTGTACTATGACAAAGCCTATGCTGATAATGCCAATACGGTAGCAGAAAGCAAAGACGGCGGTAACGGAGAGACACCTGCTTATCAAGTTTGGAACTTGAGTCTACAAAAAACACTACAAGACACGAAGAACGAAAAGCTATCTGTTCAATTTGGGATTAATAACTTATTTGATGAACAGTATTATTTCCGAGGTATCGATACCAGTCCTGTCGGTCGCTATCCTGCACCAGGGCGTTCATACAAGTTAGGGCTAAACTATCAGTTTTAGGCAGTAACAAATTCTGAATACTGAGACCCTCAGCAAATCACAACGAGAAAAGTAAATCTGAAATAGATTTACTTTTCTCTCATCAATTTTTATGTCTTAAAAATATTAGCCAGCCGCTATGTTAGATATAGAGAATCGCTTAACCCCTAACTCAAAACACTCTATGACAAGCTTTTGTTATTTTTTAGTAACTAAAAGGGCAACATCTTAATTATACACTTGTAATGATTCTCATTATCATTACAATCGGGTAAATATTAAAAACCCTACTGCTATTTATCTTCAAGTATAAGAGAAAAATCTTTATGTATGATTCTACGGTTCTAATTTCTCATGTCGTTAACGATGCAGTCATTGAGGGCTTCATCCCCGCCTTACTAGAGTTGATGAATACACCTGCCAGCCAATTGATTATCATGACCGATCATAAAGACAGCCACATGGATGCATTAATAAATATGCCTTTTGGGGCGCAAATCAGTATCCTTGAATGCGATGTATTTAATCCTTTAGCTATCATTGATACCTTGAATAACTATCATATCCTGCCCAATCTGGTCTTTAGCAATAGCGACCATCTACAAGCCTCAACGGCTGTCGTCGCTGACTTCTTTAATCTGCCGAGTAAAGACTGGCGTCACTGCATTGTATTCAAAGACAAACATTTAACTAGAAAACAGCTAGATTCTGCTGATTTGTACAAACCTACCTATCAATTACTAAGCGCCAAAGATTTAAACCTTGATACTCTCACGATTGGTTTTCCTGTCGTCGCCAAGCCCAAGCAAGGCGTCGCCAGTATGCACGTTCAACTCTGTATGGACAAAAATGAACTCATCACTTATTGCCAAGATTTTTGGCAATCCACAACAATACCTATTCTGCTTGAGTCCTACATTTCTGGAACCTTGATTACTTTAGAGACACTTGGCGATGGCGAGACATTGGTGGCTGTGGGCGGCTTTGAGGTAACGTTGACTGAGCCGCCGCATTTCGTAGAGCTAGACGCTGTGTGGAATACGCCGTTATGTCTGCAATACCGTGATACTTGTTTGTCGATTCTGCAAGATATTGGCGTTGGGCTTGGTGTCTGTCATAGTGAATTTATTGTCACTCCCAAAGGAGAGGTGCATTTAGTAGAAATCAATTATCGCAGCATCGGTGATGGTAGAGAGTTTTTATTGAATGATATGGCGCACTATTCTTGGTTTGATACCATTGTTAGATTGCATCAAGGTGTAAAAATTGCTGAGTTAGAGGCAGAGTTCGGTCAGCTTGCCATTAATACTCATGCACGCATTCATTACATTACTACCCCTCAATCAGGCACGATTCGCTCTGCGCCTGCCTCATTTAAGAAACAAACCCAACAAAGTGTCATTATCCATCAACCCCTAAAAAAAAAGCATCAAACCATCCAGCGGACTCACTCTAACAAAGACTATTTGAGCCGGCTACTGGCTTATTCAGACTGCGCTAACACAGTGGATGCAGTGCTAAAAGATGCCATAAAAGATTTGCAGTGGCAGTTTGAATCATAAGCGCTGTAATGATGTGCTACTGGTATAAATGTTTTCTGCTTGCTGTGCCTACGCAGACAGAGGCTACAAAAAATTTATACCAGTAGCACTGAATCGCTTTTAAATTGAATCGACTATCAACACCCCCTTTACACATTTGAATCATTTATATTTTGAGAGTTTATGATGGATAAACAATATATTACTAAGCGCTTTATCAACACTTGTATCCGTGAAGATGTCTATGGACTGCTGTCCAATAATTCGATTATCGAAACAGAGTTTGATATTCCTGATCTGCCAGAAGAGCTTAAAGCCCAAAAGTTCTGGCTTCAAATAACCGCCCCTGAGCAAACAGACTGGTTGCCTATTACACCTAGTGATTGTATGCAGTATTGGCAACTTGTAACCCCAATTTGGCTTCAGAAAACGATTCAAAAACCGTTAAACAGTTACGCTATAAAGAGTGATTATAATGATTTTATAGCCGTCCTCAAACAGTCCCCAAATGCCTCCGATACGGCGCTCGATAGTTATCTATTTGAGCTTGATTGTGCCACGGAACACCGAGCTTTGGCCCGCCAAGGTTTTGCATCTCAACGTCGCTATCTTGAGCGCAATATTAATGAATACCCAAGTTGGTCTGAGCGTTTGCTGTATGCCGATCAAGTCGCCTCGTATTTAGACCATCCTTATTACCCCACTGCTCGAGCCAAGCTCGGTCTTGATGAGGCGGATATCGCATCTTATAGTCCAGAGTTTGCGCCGACATTTACCCTATATTGGGTCGCTGTCTCTAAAGCGCTAGCTACCGTATGCGCTGAGCTGCCTAGTATTTGGCCAAGCTTTGCAGACGTGGGTCTCGATAGCAACCTGCAACAGACGCACCAACTGTTCCCCGTCCATCCTTTAACCCTCCCTTTACTCCAACAAAATGCACTCAAGAACGACGCCCCTCAAATTATATTTGCACCCAAGCCTGCTGTGAGAGTGCAACCGACTTTATCTGTTCGCACTGTGGCTTGCTGTGATGCCCCAAATATTCATATCAAAGTACCGCTCATAGTCCGAACATTAGGTAATAAGAACGTTCGCTTGATTAAATCCTCAACCATTTATGATGGCTATTGGTTTCAACAAACATTAGAGGCGATTGAGAAAAACGACAACGCGCTTCGAGGATATTACTCTCATTGCGATGAAGCAATCGGGGGACATATGGGCGACGATAGAACCCTAGCCTTTATCGTCAGACGCTATGATGATACTAAATTAGCCAACAAAACACCTGTACCAGTAGCGGCATTGGGTAGCATCATGCCTGATGGTCGTCCCTTCATTAACCACTTAATTGAACAGTTTTATGAAGGAGATAGTCAGGTTTGGCTAAAGAATTATATTCAATTGTTATGCCATGTCCATTTGAATTTATGGATTAAATATGGCATTGCATTAGAGTCTAATCAGCAAAATGCCATTATTTTATTTGACAGCAATGCCCGCAATGACAGCAACATGACTTTACTAATGAAAGATAATGATGCCGCTCGAATTTATCCAAAACTATTTAATGACGCCATGCTGCAATCAGGTTTAGCCAGCCTTATAGACATTGGAGATATCAAAGACCCACGCATAGTAGTCGATGACGAGTTGGCTTTGGCTCAAATGTTTTTGACCATTACCATACAGCTAGACATTGTTGCCATTATCGAGATGATGAGCAAACATGACATTATTAATCGTCATGAGGCGTATCAAACCCTAACAGCGTGCATTAATGCGACATTACAAAGCCTATCAGCGCAAGGGTATGATACCCATCTTGCCAGACAAGTCTTGCTAGAAGACAAGAACTGGTATATCAAATACCTATTGTATGCCGGTAGCCTATTATCAAAGGAACAATCTGGTGCCACAGATATCAATAAGTTCTATGGCAAATCAGCGCCCAACACCCTAAGACTTATGCAGCTACACAAGCAGGATTCCTAATGAGCTATCGGATTATGGTGACTATTGTCCTGTTTTGTCACTACATGTCAGCTTTTTCTGCTTTAGGCATGCCTCTGTTTTTACCTCTCATGCTTCAAGAGCTGGATGCGCCACTGCAATCGAGCTGGGTTGGTTTGCTATTTATACTACCAACACTGATGACCGCTATCGCTGCCAGATTCTGGGGTCATTTTGCCGATACCTATGGTCGCAAGACGTCGCTGTTGCGAGCGGAGCTGGGATTGGCTATTGGCTTCTTGATATGCGGATTTTCTCAGTCTTTATGGCAGCTCATTATAGGGCTGAGTATTCAGGGACTATTTGGCGGAACGATGGCTGCCTCAAACGCGTATTTGGCAACCAGCATTACTGATAAAAATGCCTTAAAGCAAGTCTTAAACTTCACCCAATTTTCAGCACGGCTTGCCTTAATCACGGCTCCTATTGGGCTAGGATTTTTGGTATACCATTACGAGGTGCTGAGTTTATATCGCGTTTTGGCCATACTGCCTTTATTGGCATTCCTATTAAGCTGTTGGCTAAAAAAAGACGTCGTTTCAGCAGTCAATGTCGTCAAAAAAGCAAATACTATTGAGTTAGCAAAAACAGCCGCAAATACTCAGGTTCATAGACCTATCGATATACCAACTCCGACATCTAACGCTTATACAGAAACGACAAGCGGTAAGAAAGTTAAAAGCTATAAACAAGAGGCGCATCACTCGGTGCAAAGGATAACGGGCGCTACTTTTTTTACCAATCCTTATCTATTTCTATCGTTACTGCAGTTTTTCTTAGCCTTTTGTATGGTAGCCACTTTCCCTTACTTTCTACCCTTTGCAAAAACGTTCGGGCTTAGCACCTCTCAAATAGGTCAGTTATATGCCATGCCTCATGTCATTTATCTTATCTGCCAACTGCTGAGTGGACGCTTAAGGATTCAAATGCCAACCCCATCGCTCACACTTGGGTTTGCGGTACTAGCCGTCGCCGCTTTGTTACATTTAAGTGATTATCTGGCCTTGATTTGGTTGGCTAGGGTGCTATTTGGCGCAGGTATGTTTATGTGTTACCAAAGCCTTCATGCTCAAATGGCCAGCACTAACCAATCTAAGCATAGCGGCAAAATATTCTCCAGGTACGATGCGCTATCGAAATGGGGCGGCGTGTTAGCAGGTTTGTCTGTCACTTTATTTGTCCCAATGTTTGGCCTGTTATTTCCTTTTGTCATCTCAGCGGTGATGGCGGTTATTGCGATGATAACCATCAAAATGCATCAGGATTATGCAACGAGCGCGAAAAACCATACCTACTCTAAAAACATCTAAAAAAAGATATAACTTATGAAACCAAATAACTTATTATCAATTAAGCCAATACCAAATTGCTTACTACATAGCGAACCAGTAGCAACTAACCCAGTACCAAATCTGCTGTCACAGTACCACCAGTACAAATCTGAGCAGCACGCTATCATGAACATCATCAATTGCTATCTTCGTGAATTTGCGATTCCCAATCAAGACATGAGTATCGATGAGGCTCATGACGACTTGTCGCTTTGTTTACTTTATGACCGAGCTTGCCCTAATGAGCGACTACTGACTATTAGATTTCCGGTGGCTAACGACCCCTCTCACTCTGCCAGAATCGTATTGCCAGTGGCTTATTTTAGTCGCTTAGGGAAATGTCAGCTGAGTGGATCTCCTTGGTTAAAAACAGACAACCAACCTTGGGTGTGTCTAAATATTTATCAATTAATCGACTATATCCATAACTATATTGCGACTCGTTATCAATTAGACATCAATCAAGAGATAAAAGATCAGATTGTTAATAGCATTAATATGACAACCGCTTTTCTACACTCTTCTACTCACAACTGTCAGAGTATTCAGCGTGACAAACTTAGTCATAGCCACATTCCTAATGCCCACATTCCTAATGCCCACATCCCTAATAACTATATCTACAGCGAGCAAGCATTACTTTGGGGTCATGCTTACCATCCGTCTCCTAAGAGCCGACAAGGAGTCAACATGACTGCTTTATTGGCGCACTCGCCCGAAACCCAAAGTCAATTTGCCTTATTTTGGTTTAAAATTGATCCCTCTTTAGTTACGTATATCGGTGAACACGCCAAGACAGTACTTAGCGATATTGCTCATGCCTTATTAAGTGAGTCTGCTGACTCGTTAGACCCTATAAGTCAAGACGATTGGGTTTACTATCCCTGTCATCCATGGGAAGCAGCAGGCATCTTGGCGAACCTAATCATCAAACGGGCAATGGCATCAGGCTATGTGGTGCCGCTTGGTATCGCTGGCAAGTCCGTCTCCCCAACGTCATCAGTACGTACTTTATATCATGACCAGCTGTCACATTTTATCAAATGCTCTATCCACGTTCGTTTGACCAACTGCATCCGCAAAAATGCATGGTATGAGCTACATAGCGCCGTTTATCTAAACGGTATTTTAGAAAAAATTTATCACAGCAAACGCCTGACTGACCCCACTTTTAAGCTGATGTTAGAACCAGCTGCCGCGACTGTTGATATGGCGTCCAAGTTCCCTGATGAAGATGCTAAATCCATTCAATTTATCACAGAAGCCTTTGGGATTTTGTTTCGAGAATCTTTTACTGCGGATGAAATCAAGTATCTGACGCCCCAAGTTGCTGCGGCCTTATTTACTGAGGACAGGTTTGGAGACAGTGTCATTGAGCGGCAATTACAGCAGCGTCGCTCCCACACCGGTCAAATTAAAGGTGAAATACCATCTTACGATACCTTAGCCTGTTTATGGTTAGATCGTTATGCCCACATTTTAATTGACGGTACCTTTGATTATTTTTTTAACCACGGCATTGTGTTCGAACCACATTTACAAAACACCGTTATTGGTTTCAATCAGGGACTGCCTTCGTGTGTTTGGGTTCGTGATCTTGAAGGGACCAAACTTGTGGATACCCTGTGGTCACTTGACAAGGCTACTGGCTTATCTGCGCGTAGCAAACAATCGATCCTCTACTCCAAAGAAGAGGGATGGTCACGCATTGCCTATTGCGTTTTTGTTAATAATCTAAGTGAAGCTATCTTTTATTTATGTCGAGGCTCAAGCTCAGCGGAGGCTTTGGAGAGTCTACTCTGGCAGACTGTCAAAAATATATTGATTAACTGGCAGCTAGTATATGGCGCTCAGCCTGAGATTCAGGCGCTAATAGAGGGTGGCAGTATGCCCAGTAAAACCAATTATAAAACCCGATTACTAAAGCTTGCTGATAAATATTCCGCCTACGTCATGATTCCGTGCCCATGGCAACCTTCTGCACTCAAGCCTAATAAAGGCAGTAATCATAGCTTAACTACTCATAGCTTAACCACTCATAGCTTAACCACTCATAGCTCATCTAAGTCAAACTCAAAGGAATGCCTAAAATGATGACAGACGCATCGATAGAACCCTCAATCGAGACATTAGATAAGCACCCGCTTCCTCCAAAAATTATTGATTGCATTCATGAATTTGGTGCTCAACCGTCACCACTCTGTGCGTATATTTATGACTTAAACGCTCTAGAAGAACGAATAAAGACGATGACACGTTGTTTACCAGATCGTACAGAGTTGTTTTATGCCATCAAGGCCAACGCAGAGCCTGAGATATTAGCAGTTTTAGCGGACCATGTAGATGGCTTTGAAGCTGCTTCTGGTGGCGAGCTTAATTGGCTACAAACCCATCAACCTAACAACCCTATTATCTTCGGTGGACCAGGAAAGCTTATAGAAGACCTTAACCAAGCCATTCAGCAACAAATCGATACCATCCATGTAGAAAGTCTGGTCGAGCTGTCTAGAATTCAAACCCTCAGTCACTCCTTGCAGCTTCCCGTACGTGTATTTTTGAGGATGAACATCAATATCGGTGATATCGGTAGCAGTAAATTGGTCATGGGCGGCAAGCCTACACCGTTCGGATTGGATGAAAGCAGTCTTAGCCAAGCATTGGATATTATTGACTCAAGCCCACTCATTCATTTATGCGGGTTTCATTTTCATTTAATGTCGCACCAGCTCTCTGTAGAGCGCCATTTGCTGTTAATGCAGCGATATATTGACATGGTCAAGAAGTGGCAGCACGACTACTCATCATTGCCGTCGTCACTGACCATCAATGTCGGTGGTGGTCTAGGTATTCACTATGATTATAATCCGCAACATTTTGATTGGGAAAAGTTCTGCCAACAGCTTTCAATGATTGTAGAGGCCAATCCTGAGTTCAATTTAAGGTTTGAGATTGGACGTTTTATCACAGCGCCTTGTGGTTACTATGTGATGGAGGTATTGGACATCAAACAAAATCTTGGCGAGACATTCGTGATTGGTCATGGCGGTACTCACCATTTTAGAACACCCGCCGCGCAGCAGCACAACCATCCCTTCTTCATCGTACCTTGCAGCACGATAAAAACCATAGAAACTGAACATCAAGAAAGCCTGACAGATAAAGCGGCCATCACTAACACCAATGCCACTATTGTCGGTCAACTGTGCACACCTAAAGACGTGCTGGCACAAAACCAATGGATTGAAGAGCTGCGTATTGGAGACTACCTTGTCTTCACTCTAGCCGGCGCTTACGCTTGGAATATCTCCCATCAGAACTTCTTAATGCATGAGCCACCCAAAATGGTTTTTTTATAAAAAAGTAAGGCTGATTTGATTTATAAAGAAAAAGTATTCATTTTTGGTGCTGTATTGCCCCCTGCCGTCAAATCCGTTCACACTTTTTAACCTTAATAGCACATTGCTTTCCCTCTAATCGTTTTTTATGCACAGCTTTAGCTCTTTAAACCAGATACTTATGGTGCATAAAAAACCATAAAGCCATGATGGTGCATAAATAAGAATAATATTCTCCAATTCAGAACAATTTTGGTGCAAATTCTTATACTTTAGGTTGGCACAAATATTGATGTATTAAGGGTAGTTAGGAATGGGCTGTTCATTCAGCCCAATCAGGCTGCTACTTTATCTTTTTGGAGAAATATATGTCTTTGTTGCCCACTCTTATCACTGCTACTCCTATCAATACAAGCTATCGTATCGACTCAAAATTGACATCACGTTTATCTGTATTAGCAGTCGCCATTGTAGGAAGTTTGAGTCTTATTGGTTGTCAAAAACCTGCTGAAAACAATACTGAAACCAACTCTACAGCAACAAAAACTGAAACAACTGAGACTGCGACACCTGCGGCAAATGGCGATACGATCAAAGTGGGTATCTTGCATTCTTTGTCTGGAACGATGGCTATCTCTGAAACGTCATTAAAAGATACTGCCCTCATGACCATTGATGAAATTAATGCCAATGGCGGCGTGTTGGGTAAGCAGCTAGAGCCCGTCGTTGTAGACCCCGCTTCTGATTGGCCGTTATTCGCTGAAAAAGCTCGTCAGCTATTAACCCAAGACAAAGTTGATGTGATATTTGGTGGCTGGACATCGGTGTCACGTAAGTCAGTGCTGCCTGTCGTTGAAGAGTTAAATGGCCTCATGTTCTACCCTGTGCAGTACGAGGGTCAAGAGCAGTCAGAAAACATTTTTTACACTGGTGCGGCGCCTAACCAGCAAGCCATTCCTGCCGTTGAATACTTGATGAGTCCAGAAGGCGGTAGTGCAGAACGCTTTGTACTGCTTGGGACAGACTATGTCTACCCCCGTACTACCAATCAGATTTTACGGGCTTTCTTAAAGTCTAAAGGCGTCGCTGAAAAAGACATCATGGAAGAATATACTCCATTTGGCTTTAGCAACTATCAGACTATCGTAGGTGATATCAAGAACTTCTCTACTGGTAAAAAAACGGCGGTTATCTCTACCATTAATGGGGATTCAAACGTGCCATTTTATCGTGAGCTTGCCAACCAAGGTATTAAAGCCTCTGATATTCCAGTCATGGCATTCTCAGTAGGAGAAGAAGAGCTTCGTGGTATCGATACCAGCTTGCTACAAGGGCATTTGGCGGCATGGAATTACTTTATGTCAGTTAAGAATCCAGCAAATAGTGCCTTCACCAAAAAGTATAAGAAATATGCGCTAGATCATAAGCTACCGAATGCTGAAAAGGTTGTGACCAACGATCCTATGGAAGCCACTTACGTCGGTATCAATATGTGGAAACAAGCGGTTGAAAAAGCAGGTACTACTGATGTCGATAAAGTGCGTATTAGTATGGGAGGTCAGACTTTTGACGCGCCATCAGGATATACCTTGAAAATGGATGAAGAAAATCATCACTTATGGAAGCCTGTCATGATCGGTCAAATCCGCGCCGATGGTCAGTTCGATGTGATCAGCAAAACGCCAAAAGTCATTCGTGCTGAGCCATGGAGTCAGTATATTCCTAAATAAGTTTATGGTCACCTAAACCTTAAACCTTAGTCCCTTAATGATATCAATACCAGCAACCCTTTAGCGCCTCTACTGATAAAACATTTTTTTAGTAGAGGTTAGAGGAGTGTTGACTGCAAAAAAGGAATTATCATGTCACATTATCCTTCCTATTATAAAAGTGACGCGCCAGCCAATTATTCTAATAAGACTTTTATCATTACCCTATTATCTTTAGCACTATTACTGATTACTACCACATCGTCTGTTTATGCTCACGAGACGCTAATAGCACACAGTCATGACGAGGCAATATCCATCAATACTGTGGCTGCGACATCCAATGCTGTTAATGATAAGACTTTGCTTGCTCAAGACGATAGCTTGCTTGCTCAAAACAAGCAGTCTCTAACTACGCCAGCTGATCTGACGATAAGTAAAGGGGATGCTATTGAACAATTTGTCGCCGCAGACTTTGGCAAGCGCCAAACCATGCTCAATCAGTGGCCAGGATCGGTTGAGAGTCTAGATACTTTGGTTGAGCTGATAAAAAATGATGAGCTCTACCAAGGTAATGGTGGGCAAACTTACCTACTTAATAGCGAAGATGAGCTATTTACTTACCCTGCTAAGCAGCTAACCACCGAGTGGCCCAGCGACTTGGCGCAAGTGACTTTGACCAATGCGCTACGCTCAGCTTTGGTGTTTGGACAAGCCAAAGTTAAGCTTGAATCAGACGATCCTAAGCAACGTGTGCAGGCAGTTGCTATTTTAGCAGACAATATCGAACAGCTAGATCCAGCACTCATTAGCGCTGCCGCTACGCATGAGGAAGACGACGACGTCAAAACGGCGTTGAGTACTTTACAAGCAAGAATTGATTTTAGAGATGGCGACGTCGCTAAGCAAATTGCAGCGCTTACCGTGCTTGCCGATAGCGATAGCCCGCAAGTCTTAGTTGATATCAAACGGGCATTGGCGGCAGATGATATCGATCCTATGCTCAAATCTGCCCTGTTAGACGCTGAGGATAGTATTGAGCAGCGCATTACCATCAGTACTTGGATAGGACATCTCTTTACTGGTATGAGTACCGCCAGTATCTTGTTATTAGCAGCGCTTGGTCTTGCCATCACTTTTGGACTACTGGGTGTCATCAATATGGCGCACGGTGAGCTGATTATGATTGGTGCTTACGCCACTTATATGGTGCAAAATCTATTTCAAGCGTATTTTCCCGGTATGGCAGGTTGGTATCTGGTTGCCGCTATACCCGTCGCTTTTTTAGTCAGTGCCATTATCGGCATGATTATCGAACGGATCGTTATTCGACCGCTTTATGGCCGTGAGCTTGAAACCTTACTGGCCACCTTCGGTGTCAGTCTGATTCTTATGCAGTTGGTAAGGATGATATTTGGCGCGCAAAACGTTGAAGTCAGCAATGTCGACTGGTTAAGCGGTGCCTATCAAGTGTCCTCCAGCCTTGTACTCCCTTTCAACCGTATCGCTATTATCGGCTTTACTATCATTATTCTTATGCTACTGGTGTACTTACTTAAAAAGACTCGCTTCGGGCTATTTGTGCGCGCTGTGACTCAAAACCGGCAAATGGCGCGCGCGGTTGGTATCTCATCTGCCCGTATCGATATGTTAGCTTTTGGTCTTGGTTCAGGACTAGCAGGTCTCGCAGGCTGTGCGTTAGCGCAAGTAGGCAACGTCGGACCCGACTTAGGTCAAACTTATATTATTGATGCGTTCTTAGTCGTCGTGGTTGGCGGTGTTGGGCAAGTATGGGGCGCGGTATTGGCATCTTTAGGTCTTGGTGTCAGTGGTACGGTGCTTGAGATTGGCATTGGTGCTGTGATGGCTAAGATTGTATTACTGGTTCTTGTGATTTTGTTTATTCAAAAACGTCCACAAGGTTTGTTCGCCCTCAAAGGCCGTTTTGTGGATTAAGGAGAACCTAATGCGTTTGACTCAATTATTATCTGATTCCCCACGTAATGCCATTTTGATTGGTTTATGTTTTTTAGTGCTACTGATATTGCCTTGGTTACATCTACTACCTGAAACCTCTAGTTTTCACCTGTCTGCTTACTGGATAACGCTCATCGGTAAAATAATGGCACTGGCTATGGTAGCACTGGCGCTAGATCTCGTCTGGGGCTACGTTGGTATCTTAAGCTTAGGACATGGTCTTTATTTTGCTTTGGGCGGTTATGCCTTTGGTATGTACTTGACACGTGAAACGGCTGGCGCTGGTATCCCAGACTTTATGCGCTTCTTGAGTTGGACCGAGCTGCCGTGGTATTGGGCAGGCACTCAACACTTTTGGTGGGCGATGGCTCTAGTGGTGTTAGTTCCCGGTCTGGTCGCTTTTATCTTTGGCTATTTTGCTTTTCGCTCAAAAATCAAAGGGGTCTATTTTTCGATTATCACTCAAGCCATGACCTACGCTGCCGCCGTACTGTTTTTCCGTAACGAAACAGGCTTCGGTGGTAACAATGGCTTCACAGGTTTTACCACGCTATTGGGCTATGACATCACTGCTGCTTCAACGAGGGCTGTGCTGTGCTTTACGACCGCTTTGGCGTTGTTACTGTCATATCTTGGCCTACGCTATCTGATGAGCCAGCCTTATGGGCGCGTGCTCGGTGCCATCCGTGATAGTGAAAATCGCTTGCAATATCTAGGCTATCGCACGCTTTGGTACAAGCTTTCTGCTTGGGTGTTGTCTGCAGTCATTGCTGGTATCGCTGGTGCCCTATATGTACCGCAAGTTGGCATCATTAACCCAGGTGAGATGAACCCTGTCAACTCTATCGAGATGGCAGTATGGGTAGCTGCCGGAGGAAGAGGGTCACTCATTGGGGCTATCGTAGGCGCAGGTGCCGTGAATGTTATTAAAACTTACTTTACGGTGGCCTACCCTGAGTTTTGGTTGCTTATTCTAGGTGGACTATTCGTGGTCGTTACTATATTTCTACCTAACGGGATCATTGGCGTACTCGATCGTTTTAAGAAGGAAAAAGAATAATGTCAAAAGTACCTAATAAAACTGACCGTAGTATCAATACCCCAGCTAGGACTCTTAAATCTGCTAACAGCGTAGCGACTGCAGAAACCACGCCTACCCGACCAGTCACTACTTTGGCTGAAGACTATGGAGATAGTGCTGGCTTAGCGCATCCTGTTCCCAAATCAGGTCCAGATATGAGACATGGTATTGCGCTCTATTTGGAAGACGTCAGCGTCTGGTTTGACTCGTTCCGGGCACTTAATGACTTATCTTTATACATTGAGACGGGCGAGCTACGCTGCATCATCGGTCCTAATGGTGCAGGCAAGACCACTTTGATGGATGTTATCACTGGTAAAACGCGTCCAACTAAAGGTAGTGCGTTTTTTGGTCAAGTACATAATTTAGCCAAGCTGTCTACCGAGGAAATAGCTGAAGCAGGCATTGGTCGTAAGTTTCAAAAACCAACGGTATTTGAAAAATTTACCGTCCTTGATAACTTAATGCTAGCGGCCCCCAAAGATAAGCGGGTATCAAAAAGCTGGTTTACTAAAATTGATGCTGACACAAAAAACACACTTGACTCAACGCTACAGCAGATTCGCTTAAAAGACATGATTAACAAGCCAGCCGGGCTACTATCTCATGGTCAAAAACAGTGGCTAGAGATTGGGATGTTACTGATGCAAAGACCAAAGCTTATCTTACTTGACGAGCCTGTAGCAGGCATGACCGATGCCGAAACTGAACATACCGCTGAGTTATGTCTACGCCTCAAAAAGAATCATACTTTAATAGTGGTTGAGCATGACATGACCTTTATTGATGCCATCAGTGAGAAAGTGACGGTTTTGGCAAATGGCGCTATTCTGGCTGAAGGGACGTTGAGCGAAGTACAGAACAATGAGGCCGTTATTGAGACCTATTTAGGTCGATGATACATTCAGGTCGATAATAAATAGTAGCTCTTAAACTTGACTTAAAAAAGAATAAAGGTATCTATATGTTAGAAGTCAATGCCATAAATCAATATTACGGTGGCAGTCACATCTTACGTGATGTCACCCTCGCCGCCCCGGTAGGAGAATGTAGCGTGGTACTGGGTCGTAATGGCGTCGGTAAAACTACCTTACTTAAATGCTTGATGGGTATCCTACCCATCAAATCAGGTGAAATTTTATTAAACGGTAAGGATATTAGTAAGATGACGCCTGAGCAGCGTGTACGCGCAGGACTCGCTTATGTACCGCAAGGACGCGATATCTTTTCCACCTTAACCGTTGAAGAAAACATTCTAATTGGCATGGCAAAGTTCTCTCAACGTAAAGCAAGTAAAGTACCCAAACACTTATATGATATATTTCCAGTGCTTGATGAGATGAAACATCGGCGCGGCGGCGATCTATCAGGCGGTCAACAGCAGCAGTTAGCTATTGCGCGTGCGCTTGCTTCTGAACCATCTGTGCTGGTACTCGATGAGCCTACCGAAGGCATTCAGCCGTCAATTATTAAAGACATCGGTAGAGTCATTCGTAGTCTTGCCGATAAAGGCGATATGGCCATCGTTTTGGTTGAGCAATTTTATGAGTTTGCAGAAGAGCTTGCCGATAACTATACCGTGCTCTCTCGTGGACAAGTCGTTGCTCATGGAGCAGGATGTGACATGGCAAAAAACAACATTCAAGAATTGGTGGCAATCTAATTAGCCGCTACTAAACCAGTATCCTCATTTTGAAAATGAGGATACTGGTTTAGTTGATTTAGCTCATAACGTTTTTAAAGGCGCTGGACTATAAGTTACCACGTTTATCTCTGTGTTCTCTTTAGCATAGATCATATTCGACCATGATACTGAAAGCGACTACACTAGTACGCTAAGATAGTGCTATATTTTTAAACCATTAATATCGACACCCTATTATTAAGGACTGATCAATGAGCAAAGCATTTACCCCACAAGAAGGCTCTTGCTCCTGTTATAGCAATACTTATACAATCAACAACAAGCCCATTGGACGCTTTATCTGCCACTGTACTATTTGCCAAGCGTTCACCGGCCAAGCGTATAATGATGTGACGATTTTACTTAAGCCCGATGTGAGTGCGCTGAACCTTGTCAGAACCAAATTTCGCCGTTGGAAACTCCCGCCAAATATTAGCCGCGGGCTTTGTACCCGCTGCAACAAACCCAGTATAGAAACAGCATTGGGCGGCAATCTCATATTAATACCTACAACAAATTATCCCAATGTGGCTGCACTACCTAAGCCTACCATGCATCTGTTTTATAATCGCCGCACCAGCGATATAGAGGATGATTTGCCCAAGTACAATGGCTTTGTACAAAGTCAGGCGATGATCGTTAAAGCACTTGCCCAAGGTATGTATAAGAGAGTCAGTAAACGCTAGCCGTATAGTCAGTCCTCAGTAAAAGAAATACAAATGTTAAAAAGCACTACTGGGGTTAATTATTCGCAGCCCTTGTCTGCGTAAGCACAGCAAGAAAAATTCACCCCAGTAGTGCAGTACTCTTTTAAAAGTGGATCAACTATATTAACGTTGACAACTTCTACTCATTATCATTTGGAACCAAATATGACTTCAATTGCAGTAGAAAATACCGCAAAAAATGCCGCCGATATCGCTATTATCGGTGGTAGCGGTCTGTATCAAATGCAAGCTCTAACCAATAAGCGAAGCATTAAAGTTGCCACGCCTTATGGTGACCCCTCTGATGATATCGTGCTCGGCGAACTTGATGGCGTCACAGTTGCATTCTTAACGCGGCATTGTCAAGGACACAGGTTAAGCCCATCTGAGGTGCCTTATCGTGCCAATATCTATGCCTTAAAAACCTTAGGCGTACGCTATGTCATCTCAGTATCAGCGGTCGGCTCATTGCAAGAGGCATTAAAACCACTAGATATGGTCATCCCTGATCAAATGATTGATATGACTAAGCAGCGAGTCAGTACCTTCTTTGGAGATGGTGCCGTCGCCCATGTGTCAATGGCCGACCCTTTATGCTCTGAGGTGGCAGATATCTTAGTGCGAGCTTATGACAACGCAAATATTGCAGATGGGCAGTGCCACGCAAAAGCGACCTATGTGTGTATCGAGGGACCACAGTTTTCAACTCGTGCAGAATCACACTGGTATCGGCAGATGCAAGCGGACATCATCGGTATGACCAATATGCCAGAAGCCAAACTCGCTCGCGAAGCCAGCATCGCCTATGCCACATTGGCGCTAGTGACAGATTTTGATTGTTGGCATCCAAATGAGGAAGCCGTCAGTGCAGATTACGCCATACAAAATCTAATGAAAAACGCAGACAACGCGCAGCAAGTGATTAAGCAAGCCGTGGCATTAATTGCATCAGAACAGCCTAACTCCATTGCCCATAATGCGTTGTCCCAAGCATTAGTCACGCCAATTGCAGCAATGGATGAGCAAACCAAGACACGGCTTGCGGCATTACTTCCATAAACATTGTAACCTTAGGCTTTGTAACGTTTTTACATACAAAAGCGGCCATCAAATGATTTGATGGCCGCTTTTATTTTTAACTAATGGCTTTTTTAACAACCCTTTTTCTCAAAATCGTAGCAATCTTATTTTTAGCAACAGCTTCCTGAGTTAACAGACAGCGCCGCGTTCGAGTCAGATATTATATTCGCTGGATGACCAAATGGCAGGATATCGCCACAGCCTGCAAAAATACCATAGTGCCGACTATCATCGCCAATAAAATCAAAATGCTTAGCAAAGCGTGACTCTTTTAGCATACGAAAAGTATTACCGCAGACAGCGAAGACGCGGCCCGTCTCAATCGCATGATGCTTATCTAGATTAAAATGATGCGGTAGCTGGTCAATGGTTCCGTGATAAATGACTGCTTGACCGTGGTCTTCACAAGCATCTTCCAGCGTGGCAATCTTAAACAGTCGATAAGTGGCGGAAAAAAACTGAATATCACCAATCTTAGCGGCAAGTAGTGGATCAGTGATTTCAAGCGGACGATCCTCAACCAAACGCGGGTCCAAAAAGTCAGCATGTCGCGCTAGGCGCTCAAAATCCTTCCAGTATAAAGCACCGCTTAAACACTCCCCATAAAGCACAGGATCATTGACTAAATGCTGCGGGATACGGCGGTCTGCATAAACGTCAGAAAAGTAAAACTCACCGCCAGGCTTGAGCAAACGCTGCACACTGGCCATCACTGCTGCTTTATCGGGTGATAGGTTAATGACACAATTTGAGACAATGATATCGAAGCTATTGGGGTCTAGATTTAGCTCATCTAGTTTTTCGATGTAACCCTTAAGAAAAGTCACATTGTCGTAGCCGAATTTATTGACATGATACGCTTGATGCTCCCTTGCAATGGCCAATTGTTCATCCGTCATATCGACACCAACCACATGGCCTGTACGTCCAACCAATTGGGCTAATGCATAGACATCACGGCCCGAACCGCAGCCCAAATCTAGGATACGGCAGCCTTCAAGTAGCGCTGGACAGACCAATCCACAACCATAATATCGACTTAGAACTTCGTCGTGAATATTCGCTAACAAAGGCTTCAACCAACTTGGCATATTACTCACATCACAGCATGCTGACGTTTTTAAATCCTCAGTACTTTGTAGCTGCTTACCATAATACTCTTGAACGACCTCATGCATAATACTTTCCTTGTTAATAATAAAACGGCTTAAGCACCCTTACTCAGCATCCTATATAGTTAAAATATCTCAAAAACGCTACAATGCTGCTGATATAAATTTTTTGCAGCCTCTGTCGGCTAGCTACAGCAAGCAAGAAAAATGAATATCAGCAGTACTTGATGTATTGATATTACTTTTCCCTGACTATATCGGGGTCATTCTAAAGATAAGAAATATGAGTCATATTTGAAGAACAAGTTAATCAATAGCCTATTTTTGCAAGCCAGCCTACCGGCAGATGTTTTAAATCTGCAGGCTCATCAATATCATGCAATGGGTCTAGTAACGCCAGCGTCCAACCCATTGCTTTAATACGTTGTCGAGTTACCGCTGCTACGCTGGCAGTACTCCACTCGATATTCGAAAACAAACTGGTATGAGCTCGCTTAAATCCTAAGAGCACGTAACCGCCATCTAAGGCAGGAATCATGACCGTATCAGACTGCTCTAATTTCTGAGCGGCATCTTGAATGTATAATGGCGTTAAACTCGGACAATCCGTACCAATCAATATGACCTGTTTAAACTTGTCTAAACCTTGCTGGCTGGCCGTTAACATGCGTAACCCTAAGTCACTATCTGCTTGCGCTGACCACTGCAATGACTCGGGTAAATTAAGCGTCTGCCAACATGGATCATTTGGTGCTGGACTCACACACAGCTCAACGTTAAATCCAGTCGCTAATGCCTGCTCAACGCTATGCAATAACAGCTGTTTTGCCATCAGTGATGCGCCCTCAAGACCGATTGCGGGTTGTAAACGGGTTTTTGCCATGCCGCGCGCGGGAAACTTGGCAAAGATAATAATAAGCGTGTCTGTTTGCATGGCATCTTGTGACATAAGTATTTGAATTTCTATTATTACAAGTTGAAATGGTTTGAGCCCATTCTAGGACTCTTTGTAGCTAAAATAACAACCGATAGCTACTAAGCCTTATAATAACGCTGCTTAATATTATCAGCAGAGACGCCGCGCCAGTAATCAAAACGCAGATGCCACATCAAACCTATCGTGCGCCAAGTGCCATACTGTTGCCAGCGCCGTGCCGAAGTTATCACCTTGCTTCGTAGACAAGCGGGCTTACCAATAGCTTTAAGACGTTTGCAAAGCTCAATATCTTCCATAAGCGCCTGCTGAGGAAAGCCATTCATCTGCTCAAAAAGTGTTTTTTTGATAAATATCGCTTGATCACCCGTTGCAATTCCATTGAATCTGGAACGCCAATTGATCATCTGACTGACTACCTTGAGCATCCATTCAGGACTGTCTAAACAGACATCAAAACGTCCCCACGCGGCTCGCCTAACGGCTAATGTAATATCAGTAATAGCGTGGTTCGGCAGCTGTGTATCAGCATGCAAAAACAACAACACATCACCCGTGGCTAACTCAGCACCTGCATTCATTTGCAGCGCCCGTCCAGCAGCGGACTCTATGATTTGCCAATCAATAGCCTGACAGTTAACAGCTGATTGACTAGCGATAGCTGATTGACTGTTATCTATCAAACTTTCAGTCAGTTTTTGAGCGATAACAACTGAGCTATCGGTTGAACCGCCATCGACCAATATGACTTCATAAGGTGCTGGGTTCAGATAAGCCAGATGACCAATCAATCGCGGTAAATTATCCGCTTCATTTAATACTGGTACTACGATAGAGAGTTTGATTGGCACAGCAGTCATTTTTATTAATGCCCAATTTATTTTTTATTTAAGCGCCAATTATAATTGGTGTAACTGACTTTTATTTTACCCTGCTCTAATGCCTTCACTTGAGCGCTATTCATTGCTAATGCTTGGCTATAACGTCCCAAAAATCCTGCAACGTCATTAGTACCGCGCCAACCCATCGTAAAATCTTCTTTATACCACTTAAAAATTGGCGATACCTCAAGCATATTGCCTTTCAAGCGATTACGGCTGCTGTCTGCCAAAAACTTACTGGTCACTTGCTCTAACTGCTTGTCTAAGCGCTTTCCAGTAAAGGCATCGTCTTGGAGCGCAGGACAGCCAATGCTTGCGCAATTAACCGCAAAGTGAATGCGTGGGTCGTTGTAACGCTTGGAGCCGCGAATCAGATTGTGTTCAATATCATCCAGCGAGCGCGTTTTACCCAGCAGTGGAATGAAATTCTGCTTCCAAGGTGAGCTTAATACGGATCCAATATCTTTGATCGATTTGATATTTGGATATTCGGTGAGCACCAACTCTACCGTACCTGCGTTATAGACATTAATTAAAAAGGCCAGTTGCTCATCTTTATTCCAACGATTGAATTCAGCTTGAGTGACCTTGCTAGTGGCGCTCAGATAGCTTGCCAGCTTGCTTTTATCTGCTTGCATGCCAGCATAATCCACTACCGATGCCTTGCCAGCATTGGTCATGACCACATGTTTGTCTAGCAATGCATCCCAACTGCTGTGATTAAAATCTGCATAGGCCGCTGCACTTGACAACAAGACAGTGGTGGCAATAGTCATCTTGACGACTAAGTTCTTGACGACTAAGTTCTTGACGACTAAGTTATTAAATAATGACATGGTAGTAACTCCGCTTAGATAGATAGGTTCTTGCCTATACTAATCTCACTTATTCCAGTTTTATCTAATCTACTCTCATATACTTTAATAAAGCTATATAGCTGACTCTTCTAAAATACCGCCGCAGCTACTGCCCTGTCCTGCTGTACAACCATAGCAATGGTCTGCAATGGCAATATCATCACCAGCAGGGTTTTGCGTCAATAGATCTCGTAGATGACGGCGGGCTTTGTTTGGTACCGGAATCTCAAGCTGCTGGTTAAAATCGCAATCAAATAACTCTCCCAGCCAGTTCACACTGATAGTCGAGCGACACATCACTTCGGTTAAGTTGGAGGCCACATAATTGGCTTTGAGCAAATCCATATAGGGATGGAATTCATGCTTAGCTAATAACACCGCACCGAAGCGCTGAATCGGCATATTGGTTAAGGCAAACAGCTGATTAAACTCAATACCGAAGTGCGCTTTCAACTCACGCTTATAGTCGGCTTCTAACTGCTGCTGATTGGGCGGTAGCGTCGCCCCTTGCGGGTTATACACAAGGTTCAATGTCAAATTCGAACCAGGTTTGCCATAACCTAAGGCATTGAGCTTGTGCAGTCCTAGAATACTGTCATCAAATGCCCCTTTGCCGCGTTGTTTGTCTACATTTTCTAACGAGTAACAAGGAAGAGAGGCGACAACCTCAACTTCATTGTCCGCCAAAAACTGCGCCATATCCTCATAGCCTTCCACCATCAGAATCGTCAGATTACAGCGGTCAATCACTTTGACACCCAATGCTCGTGCTGCTTTGACCAAGTACTTAAAGTCTTCATGCATCTCAGGCGCGCCACCGGTCAAATCCAGTGTATCGATATTTTGCGCTTGTAGAACCTTTGGAATCAGCTCAACCAATGCGCGTGACATCATCTCTGTACGGTATGGACTGGCTGCAACGTGGCAATGTACACAGGACATATTGCATAAATAGCCCATATTCACTTGTAGGGTTTTAAGCTCTCGCCTTTTAATAGTAGGAAAATCAGTATCTTCGAGTAATTCAATGGTAGATTTCATAGAGGTATAGAATCCAGTTGTTAGCCTACTTGATTATACAGGGACATCACTAAAATTTTGGTATAGACAGTGTTTGTCTTATAAATCTGCTGCTTATATAAAGCTAATCTAATTAATCATACCTTATTTTTTCTTATTTATTGCCAGTAATATTAGATTATTGAACATTCAGAGTTTCAATCAGAAATGAGCGAAAGCTGAATCTTCCATATTTTCGTAACTTTAATTGCCTTAAAAGTGTTATCAATTCGCTACTCAATCCTTCACTTTCTTTGTTGGCTTATAAGTTCATTAGCCTTCACTTTTCTTACGCTAATATCCCATTTATTTCCCTTATGTTTTTGAGTAAATACCTTTATAAGTGATTTAAAAACGCTTTTGTAACAGAAAAACAACACTTATCCCAATAAATCCGATGAACGTTACGATAAACCCGATGAGTGCCATAATAAAATTCTTGCTTAAGCATATAGTTTCGTTTAACTTATTCAGAGGATAGTTTAGATATATTTATATATGGATTATATATAATAAAAATTTAAATTGTCTCAGGAACTTCTCAGAAATATTTCAAAATCAACCATTTAGTAATGCAACATCCAAGTATATACCGTCTATATATTTATGATTTAATTACCCCTTAGCCCTCAAGTTTTTCTACAAGGATTCGTATGAAATACACTATACACGCTCTATTAGCAGCGATGGCTTTATGCGCAAGTGCAAGCGCTGTAGCCTCTAGTCACCGTGAAGCGCCGTCAATTACCAAAACGCCTAAAGTCGATGCCACTGACCTCTATATGTTTAACAGCTATGAGAGTGGCCGAGCAGATTACGTCACCATTATTGCTAACTATTTACCACTGCAAGATGCCTAAGGTGGACCTAACTATTTTTCGTTAGATGATGATGCTCTATATGAGATCCACATTGATAACAACGGTGATGCGGTCGAAGACGTCACTTTCCAATTTGACTTTAAACAAACACTAAATAGTATCGAGATTGATTCAGACGGCAATGCATCAACGCCAAAAGTTGCGATACCCTTATCTAACGCGGGTGATGCCTCAAACCCAGCTAACGTGCAAACCAGTGAAAGCTATGGTGTGACGATGGTTAAAGGTGATCGCCGCAGCGGCGCGCGTACACCACTGGGGAATTTTAACAAGCCATTTGATTACATCGGCACCAAGTCTTTTGCAGACTATCCAGGCTATGCAAAAGGTTTTATTAAACCTTTGAGCTTAGGCAGCTGTGGAACTGGCCGAGTATTTGTCGGTCAACGTGCTGAGAGCTTTGCTATTGACTTAGGCAAAGTATTCGATCTGATTAACCTAAATCCATTAGGTCCACGTGATGGCGGGACGAACGTGTTAGCAGATAAGAATATTACCTCTATTGCAATGGAGATTCCTAAAGCTTGTCTCGTTAATGCAGCACATGTAGATTTAGGTGATAATAAAAAAGGTGTCGATCCTGTGATTGGCGCTTGGACGACTGCCAGTGTCCGTCAGGCTACTTTAATCAATCCTTCACCTGCTTCTGGTATCAGTACCACTGCTAAGAAAGGTGGTGCATGGACTCAAGTATCAAGATTGGGTATGCCGCTGGTCAATGAGGTCGTCATTGGTCTTAAAGACAAAGACAAATTCAACGCCTCAGAGCCAAAAGATGACGTGGCTAACTTTAAGAACTATGTGTTCTATCCTACGCTACCTGCCTTGATTCAAAAACTGTATCCAAGTGCACCAGCACCTACTAACTTCCCGCGTCAAGATTTAGTGACTGCGTTCTTAACGGGTGTTCCTACTATCAACAAACCGGCTAACAAAGCTTTAGTACCAGCCGATATGTTACGCTTAAATACCACGACACCTACTGTAGTAGCGGCAAGTCAAAATGACTTAGGTGTGATCGGTGGTGATACCGCAGGTTTCCCAAATGGTAGACGACCTGATGATGATGTAACTGATGTATCGTTAAGAGTAGCGATGGGCGTCCTATGTCATGCCGGACTACCTCCAGAAGCTACTTGTGTCCCTGCTGATGCGAAAGCCGGTACAGCGCCATTTACTGACGGAGTCGTGAAATCTGCGACTGCTTTTGACTCAGTCTTTCCTTATCTACAGACCCCTCATGCAGGCAGTCGATAAGCTGAACCTAACCTAAGGAGAAATACCATGCGCTATGTACTTTTAGCGATATTGGTTACCGGATCGGCTGCTCTTTCTGGCTGCTTTAGTGATAACGATAACAAGAATTTTGAGACAGGAAATCAAGGCAATCCCAATGTAGCAACAGATCAAGCGAATGCAAATCTAGCAGTCAAGAGAGTCTCTGCTGTGATCGACGCTAGTAAGGATGTCAACACCGATGAACCGCAAGTTATTGATCGGATTATGCTTCCCGAAGCCAATCTAGCAGAGCCTGTTGCAATAACGGGCGCCAATTCTTCACTGTAGTTTGATATGAAGTTTTGATGTGAATTAAATAGAGCACCTGATCATGCGAATTTTCAGGTGCTTCTTTAGGTTTTAAATGGAGATATTTTATGCACTGGATTAAGCAGCCTATTGGATTGCTAGCATTATTACTCATAACCAGCCAACTGCTTTACGCCGCTCCTTTTGTTCCGGCAAACGACCAACAAATTCTTGAGACTCTGCCCTCCGACTCACCGCCGCCGCGCTACCTCAGCTCAGACAGTTTTGCGTCTGGTGCGAGTACTGTCAGCCCCGAACAAACCAGCCAGCTTCTAGAGCGTGCTTACTTACAGGGCGACCCGCGTGCACTAGGTCAAGCCCGAGCACAGCTAGATCAGATGACAGATCAAAGCGTAGAAACCGTCATGCTCCGAGCGCGAGCACTGCAATCGAATCATCAGTTTTCTGAAGCGAAAGAACTCCTGAAGCAAATACTCAGTAAAGATGCGACCAATCCAGATGCTTTATTGACGCTTTCTTCCTTGTTAGTGGTTCAAGGTCAGTTCGAAGATGCCATGAGCTACTGCAAAAAACTCACCGATCCTTCACTGCGCGTCTATCAATTGGCTTGTGTGGCGCAAATCCAAAGTATGACCGGTCAACTTACCGAGGCGAAGCAGAAACTGAATGGGCTCGCGGCTATTGCTCCTGGGCTTGACCCGTCGACCGCCCGCTGGATTTACCTGATGCAGGCAGACGCAGCACTACGCAGTAAAGATGTCCCACTTGCGACTCAAGTGTTTAGTGTAATGGATACCCAAACTGTACCTGCATTGATGGCACGTGCAGATTGGCTGCTAGAGCGTCAAGAGTATCAAGAAGTGCGTCAGTTACTTCAAGACCACACAGACAAAGATTCACTGCTGCTACGACTCATTTCTGCTCAAATTAAACTGGGTGACCCTAAAGCTCAGCAAAATTTAGCGCTCATAAAAGAACGTATTGAGGTATGGAAGCTACGCCAAGAAATTGCCCATATTCGTGATCAAGCCACTTATGCCATGCTCGCCAACCAGACCGACTCAGCACTGAAGTTGGCTCGTGAGAACTGGCAAGATCAGCGCGAAACGGCGGACATCTTGCTCTATGCGACAGCAGCAATCGAGGCCGGTAGCAAAAAAGACATTAAGCTACTACAGCAATTTATGACAGACACGCAATTTGAATATCCAGCACTTGAGCGTGATCTTCGCTTAGGTAAACTTAGTGACTCAAGCACCCAAGCCCTAAGCACGCAAACCTCAAGCAAGGAGACGCCTTTATGAGCGAACTCATCAAGCTCACTTGGAGTCATACCTATCGTTACCTAGTACTATTTTTGCTAGCGATGAGTTGCACGGCGCTACAAGCACACGTATCTAGTACGGCCTACTTAAACCTAGAGCCGAACGGCTCTGAGGGTGCAGCAGATGTCTCGTATAACGCTGAGTATGAATTGGCGCTTCGAGATTTGGCTTTGCTAGTAGATATAGACCCCAATCAAGACAATCAGGTCAGTTGGGCAGAGGTTAAATCACAGAAAGCGCTGATAGAGCAACTAATCGCTGCCCAAGTAACATTAGAAGCGGGTGCCCAATCTTGCAAAATAACAAATTTTGCACCATTAGCGATCAATACGCGCGGTGGGTTTAATTACTTATATACAAACTTTGAGCTGGGCTGTGCTGCCCCTATATCAGGGCTCGACTATCAAGTTTTAGCAGGTGTCGATGCCAACCACCGCTTGATTCTGACGCAAGCTGATGATAACTTACCGGTTCAAGTATTGACCGTAGGTAAGAATCCGTTAGGTTCAAGCGCAGACTCCAGCTTACTATCCACTTCTATAAACTTTTTGAAAAGTGGCGTACATCACTTACTGATCGGCTGGGATCATCTGTTGTTTTTGTTCGTACTTCTGATTCCTGCAGTTTACATACGTAAGCAAAAACAATTGGTTGCTGTCGCCAAACCGAGATCTGCACTACTTGAAGTCTTTTGGATTGCAACCTCATTCACGCTAGCGCATTCCATTACCTTAACCTTAGCAGCGCTTGGAGTCATTATTATTCCAGCGTGGTTTATCGAATCCTTGATTGCCCTATCGATTGCCTTTGCAGCGCTAAACAATTTAGTGCCCATGCTGCGAGTGCGAGCCGTCTATCTGGCCTTTTTTTTCGGACTGATTCACGGTTTTGGTTTTGCCAATGTACTCGTGGATTTACCACTAGCAACCAGTGAGCGCGTGCTAGCCTTGTTAAGCTTTAACGTCGGCATCGAGCTAGGACAGCTCTTGTTCATTCTGGTAGTATTTCCGATAGCGCTGTTGCTACGTCACACGCGTTTTTATAAATCGGTTATATTTTATGCCGGCTCTCTTGTCAGTATTGCTATTGCGTTGTGGTGGTTTTTTGAACGGATAACGTGATTAAAAATTAAAATGCACGACTGATCTTTATCATAAACACACCTCAAATCATTAGAAAAAGGGCTAAGATCACTGATCTTAGCCCCATCTTTTGATACTTCCTCAAACCGCAATTGCAATTGCGCGTTTAAATTTTCATCACATTTTTATTTTCATCTGACTATATTACGTAGATTAAGGACGCTCATATATTAATGACATCGGTACAACACCATTAACGAGTCGCTTATTTTGTTGGAAGGGTTTAAGTTGTCCTGCTCTGACTTGGGTCATGGCTGCGATATCGATAATATTATTGCCCGATGATTCGAGCAACTGCACATCCGTAATGTAGCCATTTTTATCGACATAAAGCGCTAATAGTACGGTGAAAACATCGCCAGATTGACCAGTCACTTCACGCCAGATTGCCGACGGTAGGTCTGTTATAGGTTTCTGATCAAGCCAACTTGCTTGCTCCTCCAGAAAACTGACTGGCTCATCATCGAGATTGAGTTGTTTTTGTTTCTCATTAGCTTTGCCAGCCTGTGCTTGCAACAGCTCTTGCCCCGCGCGCTTTCTACCTTCTTGCCACTGACGAGCTTGATCTCGATTGAACTGTGCTGTCACCGATCTGATCAACGAAGCTATATCTATCTCATCTTCAGCCTTAACCTTGACTGTTTTTCTCGTCTCTTTTATGACCAGCCCTTGCGTTGACATATTTGTTGATTCAGGACTGACCTGTTCTGTCATCGCTTGAACCAATGCAAGAATATCTTGTTCTTCAGCCATTTCCTTAGTCATCTCTTCAGATTCTTTGGCGGCATTCTTTTGTACTAAGACTGGCGATTGAGTTTGTTTTTTAATCTTAGTCTTTTCTGGATTTGACTGCTTATTTATTGGATCAGATAGTTGTTTTTTTGGTTCAGGATTTAGTGTTTTGACAGAATCTAATGCTTTACTAAAGGTCGGCTCTGGCACAGATTTCACTGGCTTAGCTTCTAACAGTTTATTCTCTAGTAATTCAGCGGATTTTTCCTCTAATTGCGGCAGTATCTGAGGAGCAGGATTGGGTTTTGTAAGGGTGTTTTCGGCACGGATTTTTTCAGAAGATGATGTTGATGTTGGCAATGTCACTAGCTCTAATTGGATTGCCTGAGGCTTAGCCGGCTTGATGTCAGGAATTTCTGGGTTATCCATAGATATCACAGCCCACACAGTAAGACCGTGTAATACAATCACAAAAATAGTTATCCCAGCACTGATAGAGCCGCTAAGACGGGTAAATGGATTTAGTATCATGATGATTTATTAAGCAGCCTATTAGAAATAGCAGTTGGATAATTATCCATCAACAATAACAAATATTTGCCTATAAGCGTCAGATTATATAGTAATTTTTATGGAGTGCTGAAGCAGCTTATTCTGCTTATAATGGTGAATGCATCGAGCTTACCTAGAGTAACAATGGAAACTGATAAAATTCTGCATATATCGAGGTGCCAATTAGTACACATATAACACTGAGCCAGACCAGACGAAAATGCGTAACCGACCAAACTATCTGCCAATCAATTTTGTTACGCGCCCTTAGCCACTCTGTCATACTAATCGCTACCATTAGCCACAATGCCCCCACCAAATAACCTCCGAGTACATCACTCAAATAATGCTCATTCAGCAAAATTCTGCTTAATCCTATCAGTAGAGAGAAAAAGATGGTGATCGCAGCTATGCGGACTTGCGTGGCAAAGCTGCGACTAAAACGAATAGCCATGTAAGCAAGAAACCCATATAACGCGACCGTAATCGTTGCATGGCCACTCGGAAAGGAATCTGTCTGCTCAAACAGTAAAATATCTACTGGTCGCGTGCGATGAAACAATAGTTTACTGAGGAAGGTAAATATAGTGCTTCCTAGCGTGGCTATCAATAACCCTACTAATATATAGCGTTGGCGAATTATCCAGCATAAAATAGAGACGAGCAATACGATTAAACAGGTCGTTGCAGTAGAGGCAAAGCTTGTCATCAGGATGAAAAACGTTACTATAGGCGACTCACTCAGCATACTCATCTGCTGTGACACAAAAAAGTCCATTGCCACGATAGTATCTGAAGTAACGACATCTTCCACCAAGCCAAAAAACAAAGCTAAGATATAACCCATGACTAGCAATAAGACTGTCAGAGGCAATCCATAAAAGTGCTGTATGTCAAGCCTTTGTGACAAAGCATCATACAGTTTTGGGTAGTTATTTCTTAATCGAATAAGGCGTTTGCTTTGACTCAAATACCGTCTAAGCGCCGTCCAAGATTTCAGTAGCTGATTCAGTACTGTCTGACCATAGCGAATGACCGCATACTGTAAAACCCATAAAAAAAACATCACCAATAGAATAAAGATTCCTAAGGCAAACAACTGCTGATTTTTTTGGATGAGCGTAATCATGAATGAGAGGTCTCTTTTTACAACCATTTTTGTAGATGATTTATGAATTTTTGGAGTATCAAATACACTCTGATCTTCGTTATCTATTATGCATTTAATCTAGGCTTCTTAACATCTTCTTAACAAGGTCATTGCTACCTTAGAGAATGAAATTCATCTCACTCTATTAAGAAGTCCGTGTATGTCAAAACACTTAATTGCTGATTCAGCCATTGTAGAAACCCATAATATTGGCCTTGCTAAAAATAATAAGGCAATCTACGCTAAAAGTAAATTTTATCATTGTGAGCTCAATCTTACTTATCTGATTATAGTGGTTACGCTCTACCTCGTTGCTACGGCAAATACCGGTTTCTTTAAGCAAGTGTTAATGATATATCCATTCGCGGATAACATTGGTTTTATCATTTCTCTTACTGGCTTATTGTTTGGACTGATGTGGTTGATATTTCAGCTGTTATGCTATCGACCGACAGCGAAAGTGGTACTGATTGCTATGGTGCTGATTGCAGCAGTATGTGGTTATTTCACTGATACGTATGGGACGATATTTGATAGTGGCATGCTGATCAATAGCTTACAGACCGACCAAGCAGAAGCGATGGGATTGATGGCACCAAGCTTTATGATTCGACTGTTGCTATTGGGTGTGCTACCTGCTTTTATTATCAGTAAGCTGCGGATAAAGCGCCTATCTATCGGTAAATCCATCTTGCAAAAGGCAATCACCTTGATAAGCTCTATTGCGATAATAGCAGTTTGCCTATTGCCATTTGGAGATCAATACGCCAGCTTTTTTCGCCAGCATAAGATAGTGCGTAGTTATACCAACCCCATTACCCCTATTTATTCTGTTATCAAGCTCGGTACTGACTATGTCGATGAGTTGCGTCGCCCTGATACTTTGATACTGCATGCGACAGATGCAAAACATACAGTAGCCAGTAGTACAGCAAAACCTAAGCTGATGGTATTCGTAGTCGGTGAAACGGTTCGCGCTGACCATATTGGCTTAAATGGCTATAAACGCGATACGATGCCGCTACTTGCGAGCCAGCCAGATATCTATAGCTTCAAGCATGCGACCTCTTGCGGCACATCAACCGCTTATTCAGTACCTTGCATGTTTAGCTATGCTAACAGAAAAGACTACGACATAGACACGGCTGAATACAATGAAAACGTACTTGACACCCTTCATAAACAAGGCGTTAATGTCATCTGGCGAGACAACAATTCTAGCTCTAAAGGCGTGGCAGATCGCGTCATTGTTGAGGACTATAAAATACCTGAGGTAAACCCTAATTGTGATAGTGAGTGTCGAGACATAGGTATGCTTGACGGTTTTGATGCTTTAGTTAAGTCGGACACAGAGGTTAAAGCAGCGGCGAAGCCAAAAGACACACTGATTGTATTACATCAAATGGGCAATCACGGTCCTGCCTATTACCAACGCTATCCCAAAGCATTTGAAGAATATAAGCCTGTCTGTATGACCAACGAGTTATCTAAGTGTGATGCTCAATCCGTCATAAATGGTTATGACAATGCAATTCGCTATACCGATTACTTTTTAAATGCCGTCATAGACACGCTAAAACCCTACGAGCAAGACTATGATGTGGTGATGGTATATATGAGTGATCATGGAGAAAGTCTGGGTGAAAACAATGTATATTTACATGGTCTGCCATACGGTATTGCGCCGAATGCTCAAAAACAGGTGCCAGTGATTATCTGGTCACCTAATGGCAATAGTATCAATGCTAAAAGTCTGTCTGATATGACCAATGAGCCAGTATCACATGATTTTATTACCCCAACCCTGCTAAGCTTCTTTAATATTACGACTAAAGAAGTTCAGTCAGAGCCAACCTTTTTCAAAACTGTTCATTAATCTTTTTAACCAAAGCACTGCTAGCATTTATACTCGAGACATCTATGTACAAGATACTTATTATTGAAGACAATCCTGATATCGTGGCAAATATTTATGCTTTCTTTGAACCAAAGGGTTTTGAATTGGACAATGCTCATAATGGACTGAGTGGTTTGGCACTGGCAGCAAACAATCGCTACGACGTGATACTACTCGACGTGATGCTTCCGGGTATGGATGGCACCAAACTGTGCAAAACGCTCAGAGAAGAGCTGCATGATAAGACGCCCGTATTGATGCTGACTGCACGCGATACTATTTTGGACAAAGTGGCAGGTTTTGATAGCGGTGCCGATGATTATCTTATCAAGCCTTTCTCATTGGTCGAATTAGAAGCACGTATCAAAGCCTTGATACGCCGCCATCAAGACGAGCATTTTCAGCACAGTATACAAGTCGGCGCATTGTCTCTTAACGCAGCTGAACATAGTATCAAGCGAGATGACAAGCCCTTAAAGCTAACCCCAACGGGATTCAAAATCTTACAAACCTTGATGAGTGCCTCGCCACGAGTGGTTAGTAAAAATGAGCTTGAGGAAAAAGTATGGGGACAGGATGTGCCAAGCAGTGATGCGCTTCGTACACATTTGCACAGTGTGCGTGCGCAAGTTGATAAACCCTTCGATAGAGCCATGATAGTAACCATGGCTGGTGTTGGTTACCAAATTATTGACCCAGATAAAGTGTAAAACGTCATAATACGATTTAAAGATTAACATCTATTATAAGCATTCGTCTCTATATTTTTTCTTGCTCTATCTACTGCCTTACACTAAATAAGTACCTGCCATGTTCACTATAGACTCAATCGCTAATAAGTTTCGAATCTCCTACTTTTTATTTGCCTTGCTGCTATGTACAACGTTCGTCAGTATTTTTATGTATGCTGAGATGCGAATCGAACAGGATTTAGTGAAAGGGCGTCTTCTACAACAGCTACAACTCAGTCAAGAAAAAGAAGGTGAGCGGGCTATTTATACAGCCAATCCGGGTATCAAAATTTATCGTTATGACAGTGCACCTGAGAATTTAAAAGCGATAGTGAACGAAACCGTTCAAGAGATACCTGTAACCGTGAATAATCAAGCCGGCAAAACCAAAGCGAACCTTCATTTTTTTGCTCATCAACAAAACGCGCAACAGTATATTTTGACCTACTTAGAAGATACCAAGATGGTGATGGCAAACTATCCTGTTTTAACCATCTTCGAAAACTTAGAGGATATATTTGCGGATGCACTAAAAATTGCGGTTATCTTGAGTTTGCTCATTGCAGCGTTATTCTCTCATTTATCCTCTAAGCAAATCATCAAGCCTTTATTAGATTTAAAGCAAGCAGTGGAAACCGATCATCAAAACTTAACTGAATTAACCCACCTACCCTCAGAAGTTGGGGTATTAGCACGAGCTATCGATGAAAAAAATCACAAGCTAGAGCAGTATCTAAAACGCGAGCAGCTGTTTACCGGTGACGTCAGTCATGAACTTCGCACACCGTTAACCATTATCATGGGCGCATCTGAGGTATTAGCCTCACAACTTGAAGACAACAGTCACTTGCGCGAATTTGCCAACCGTATTAGCACGACCGCCAAAGAAACCTCTGAAATCATCAGTGCCTTACTGCTCTTATCGCGCGCGCCCGAACAGTTAGATACACCGCAAACCTCTATCAATGATATCGCTCTAAATGAAGTATCACGCTTACAATATTTGCTGCGCCATAAACCGGTAAGTTGCAAAGTAGTCGCTGAGCAAGATTATGTGGCTTATGTGCGACCTGAACTGCTAAAAATGGCATTGGGAAATTTAATAAAAAATGCCTTTCAGTACACTGATGATGGTGAAGTCATCGTAACCATCGATAGTGAAAAAATCACAGTCTCTGATACCGGTCTTGGTATTCCCGAGATTATGATGCCGCTGCTATATGAGAGATTTGAGCGTCTAAATGATATGAAGACAGGCGATCAGGTAGAAGGAACGGGTTTGGGTCTGAGCATCGTACAACGTATCATGACTCATATGGACTGGAAGCTTACCCATCAAGCCCATGCTACAGGCGGTAGTACGTTTAGTATTTATTATAAAAAATAGCCTATATAGGTCTTTACTGTATTTTATGAACCAACCAATCAATACTGTCTTAACGCTTTCTTAATATTCACCGTCTTATAATATATTTAGGAATACAATAGGCTAATTTTTGTTTAATTATTTTTTTGACTATGCAAAATATCTAGCGTAACTCAATATTAATGAGTATTAAGAATTTAATATGAATACAGTCAACTCTGAATCAAAAACCCAAACGACAGCTCCTCAGCTACTTACCCCCAATAGTTATGCCAGTATTGCTAAAGGCAACAAAGGTCTCTCTCGTATTGCTAAAGCCACGGGCTACTCTATAGATGGCTTTAAAGCGGCTTACAAGTTTGAGGCGGCTTTTAGACAAGTATTTTGGCTGAATAGTGTGTTGTTCATTGCAATCATTCTTATCCCTTTTGATATCAGCATAAAAATGATGCTTATCATCACCTCTTTCTTATCCCTTATCGTCGAGCTGTTTAATACCGGTATTGAAGCCAGTGTTGACCATACCTCAACGAACCAGCATCCACTCGCCAAAATAGCCAAAGATGTGGGTTCTGCAGCGCAGTTTTTGGCGTTATTGCTTTTGTTTGTCTTATGGCTAATGGCGTTATGGAAACTTTTATATTGAGTAAGACTTGGACACTGACGACTTAATGTATTTTAAAAGGTGACTCAATGACGCTAGCAAAAAACTCAACGGATTGGATGTGGCTCAAGCTGCTGTGCTTAACCATTATTGCGACACTGGCGTTTGAGCACAGCCAATTTGATGTTCGTATTAGTAAACTTTTCTATGCAAATGGACATTGGCTTATTGAAAAAGGCGCACAGCCTTATGCGTTTATTTTTTATGATTTTCCCAAATTATTGCTAATATTATTAGGGATTTGTTTGATCACATTATTAATTTGGCGCTATTGGCAACGTCGATACGCTCATACTGTGAATGCTAACGTGTTTTTTATCAGACCAATCGCAGCATTATCTAGCCGAGAGGTAGGTTATTTATTAATCACTATAATTATGGTGCCTACAATCATCGCAACGCTAAAGAGCTTTACCCATGTCAGCTGCCCAAATAATTTATCTTTATTTAGTGGTGATTTGCCTTATCTTAATCTCTGGCAAAGCATACTCACTAAAACGCCGGCGAAGTGCTTTCCAGCGGCGCATGCCAGTGCAGGATTCTCTTTATATGGATTGGTGTTTTTGCCAACACTACAAAAATATTGCTATAAAATATTTGTCATAGTCACGAGCTTAGGTTGGACGATGGGGATATATAAGATGGCATTTGGCGACCATTTTTTCAGTCATACCTTAGTATCGATGTTATTGTCGTTAACGATAGCCTGTGCGCTCGCAAGCCTTTTTTTCAAAAAACCTTTAAAATAATAAACTTAGACGCCTTATAAGTTACCTTGTAAAGTGTCTAAGTTTATTTTGTGCGCTGGCTTGTAATATATAGTGCGTTTATTACAAAAGTGTTATAGCGCTATTGGTATGAATTTTACGCAGCCTCTGGGAACGCAGCACGCCAGTAAAATTTATACCAATAGCGCGTTTAAATTTTCATAACATTTGTATTTCTTTTATTTAGCACTGACTATGATAATTTAGCATTGTCATTGTCATTGTCATTGTCTAGTAAGCCATATAAGAGACCTTTGAGCAATCATAAGTGACAAGCTTTATGTGCCTTTTACGCAACCTGTTATATAAGCACTAACTATAGTCAGAGAAAAGTAATATCGATACATCCAGTACTGCTGATATTAATTTTTCTTGCTTGCTGTAGCTAGCCGACAGAGGCTGCAAAAAATTTATACCAGCAGTACTGTAGCGTTTTTGAAATATTTTAACTATACATAATCACAATCTATACGACATATAATTTTAAACAAAATACTATTTGGCTACTTGGCTTAGAAACTATTCGGCTTAGAAACTATTCGGCTTAGAAACTATTCGGCTTAGAAACTATTCGGCTTAGAAACTATATTTGGCCATGATTTCGACTTGCTGCCCTTTTTTTACACGTGATAAGGTTTTGTCACTCCGATCCCGCCACTCAATACCAAAATCCAAATCTGGTAAATAATTATAGACAAGGTTGACGCTTTTTACATTGACAGAAGTATCAGCCGCATCATCTACATTAATCTCACCATAACGCATGTTACTAAGAAGTTTTTCTGAAAATTTATGCCTATATCCTACCGTAAAGCCCGTTTGCGACACAAGTTCGCCGTTTTCAGCATCACAATCTGCAGCTCCAGTTGCCCCGAGCATTTTTCCGACACATACTGTGGAATAGACGCCCATCCCTTCACCGTTGAATACGCTCGCATGTAATGAATCGTTACCCAGTTTGAGTTTACCGGCCAAAGAAACGCCGACACCGACATCTGAATCATCTCCATTTTTAGCCTCACGCGCAGTGACTGCTAAGTTATAGCTAAGATCGGATATGTTATTTTTATAGCTCACCACCATATCAGGCAGGTTAGCTTCCTCATAAACAGGTTGTTGAGCCGTCAAACGAAGCCCTTTATGGGTATAATGAACGGTCAAATCTGGACGAATATCAGCGCCACCACCAGAGATGGTTCCCAAACCCGTACCTCGAAAGTCGAGCTGTTCAGTTAAAAGTGGGAAGACCGCTAAAAACTGACCATTCCATGTCTTACCTACGGTCAAATCATCGACCTGAACATAAGCATGACGAAGCCGTAAGTCTGAACCACCATTTGCGGCATTACCATAAAAATCCCCTTCGATAAAACCTGTTAATTTTTTATCATCTACCTTCTTAGTGGTTTTCAGATTAATCCGAGATTGCCGTGCATTTCCTTTGAACTCAGACTCGCCTTCATCTGGAGAATAAAATATACCTTCCGCTTTAACATAACCACCGATACTTAAAGTGGTATCTCCATTTGTGACAAGTTCTATGGCCTGTGCCTGTACACATGCCCCAAGAACCGCCAAACCAAAAGACAACTTTTTGATATAAAGCATGATTTATACATTCCTTGTATTGTTTGAAAATCCCTTTAAATTGCTATCGCTACTGTATTTTTTCACTTCATAAATACCAGCACTATCTCCCTGTATTAAAAAACTTGCCTCATACTTTATTTAACCCTTTCAAAAGCGGTAATCGCGGCTTTTTTTGTGTCATCAATATTTTTCTTTTGTCCGCTAGCTTTATCAAGATATACCAACACTGATTCACCGCTAGCGACAATAGTTTTCATAGCGGTACTATAATAGGTATATTCATGAATCAAGCTGGCATTACCAATTTTCTTGACTCGAACCCCAATCCATAAGGTGTCAGGATAGATTACTGGTTTGAAATATTGACAGGATGATGCTGCCATGACTGAAAAAGTATTTTCATTAAATAGATTTAATTGACTGTTATAGTGAATACGAGCGTTTTGGGCATAAGTGTAATAGACCACATTATTGACATGCCCAAAAGAATCCATATCGCCCCACTCTACTTGTTGAGAGTAAATAACCGCAAAACCATGCATAGGATGGTTATTGTCTCTGTTGAGCGTCTCTTCTACTTCCGGTAATACAGCTAAAGCTTTCATAGTTGTCTCGTCTAGGCACGCCAATGAACATACCTGTTCAAATTATCAGTAAGCTCAAGTGGCTATTTTTTGCAGTTACCAATAGGATTTTTTGGATTAAATCAATTTTTCTTCGTACATAATGCGCATTTTTTTCTTATCAAGCTTACCCACACTGGTTTTCGGCATTTCTACTAAAAACCTTATTTCACTGGGGACGCCATACTTTGGTAAGTAGCCTTTTTCAACCGCTTGATGACCCAACGCTAAAATATCCTCCGCTTTTATATCGACATACTCAGGTTTCAGGACTACTAACGCTAGAGGACGTTCGCCCCATTTTTCATCCGCTACGCCAATGACCGCCACTTCAGCGACGCAAGGGTGAAACGATAAAATATTCTCGACTTCAAGCGAGGATACCCATTCGCCACCTGACTTGATGACGTCTTTGAGCCTATCCGTAATTTTTAGAGTACCATCAGCGGTAATACAGGCAATATCCTGGGTATGCATCCAGCCACCGCGCCACAACTCATCGCCTGCATCTGGATTCTTAAAATAACTTTGGGTCAGCCAAGGCGCTCGAACAACGAGTTCGCCGGTCGACTCACCATCCATTGGTAAGGCTTTGCCATTCTCATCCCAAATCTCCATCGATACCAGCATAATGGGTGAGCCAGAAAGACAACGATAATTGATCTGCTCGGTCGTTGTCATAGTACTTGTCTGATCACCAAATGCCACTCTGGCAAGGACAGGACAGGACTCTGACATCCCAAAACCCGAGATAAACTCTATGCCACTTTCAAGGGCGGCTTCAGCTAGAGCTTCGTTTAATTTGGAGCCACCTACTGACAACTTAAGACCATTAAACTTGCGTCCTCGGGTGGCCATTTCTTTAATTAACATCTGTAAAATGGTTGGGACACCATGCGAGAGGGTCACCTTGTGCTGTTCAATCAAGTCAACCAATACTTCGGATACATAGCGCCCTGGATACACTTGTTTGAGCCCGATCATGGTTGCCCCATACGGCCAGCACCATGCATGTACATGGAATAATGGTGTCATCGGCATATAGACATCATTGTAGCGAGCACCTTGACCTTCGGCACTGAGTGCAGAGGCCAGCGTACTCGATAGCGTCTGTAATACAATTTGCCTGTGGGTAAAGAACACCCCTTTTGGGTCTCCCGTTGTACCACTGGTATAAAATGTGGTGGCGATGGTGTTTTCATCAAAATCGGGAAAATCAAACTCATCACTGACCGTGTCTAGCATTGCCTCATACTCACCTTCGGCGTAATCTGGCATGCTAGCTTGCTGAGTTTTTATAGTGTCTTCACCATACTCAGTGTCTTCATCATACTGAGTGTCATCTAGCCAAATAATTTTCTCAATAGAAGGGGCTTCGTGACGGTAGTTTTTAGCCATTGGCTCAAATTCAGCATTTAATAACAAAGCTTTTGGCTTGGAATGGTTGATGGTATACAGCACTTTATCTTCAGCCAAGCGTACATTGACCGTTTGCAAAATCATGCCAGACATCGGCACGGCAAAGTACGCTTCAAGGTAACGATGACTGTCCCAATCCATAACAGCAACCACATCACCTGCTTGCAAACCCATATTTTTAAGCACGTTTGCCAAGCGATTCACGCGCTTGAAAAATTCAGCATACGTATAAGTAACTTTGTCTGCATAACTAATGGTTTGATCTTTAGAGGCGATTTTTGCACGGTTTAGTAACTGTTTGATAATCAAAGGAAAACCATAGGCTTCTTCAGCTTGCTGGTAGTCCTGATGTTGATTAAGTATCGTCGTCATTATTGTCATCCTTGATATTAAAAAAATATGGCGAGGGTATATAGTCAATTCAATTCAAAATAGGCTAACGTTGTCACTCTTTTATACTGAATTGACTATAAAAAGGGCTAGACTCGTTCAATCACCATGGCAAGCCCTTGCCCAATGCCAATGCATAAACTGACCACTGCATATTTTTCGCCCGTACGCTGCAGTTCTCGAGCGGTACTTAAAGCCAGTCTAGCGCCTGATGCGCCAAGTGGATGTCCAACGGCAATAGCACCGCCATTAGGGTTGACGCGTTTGTCATCGAAATCAATATCCAAACCTTTTAGACAGCCAAGTACTTGCGAGGCAAACGCTTCATTAATCTCAATGATGGACATATCATCAAGGGTAAGATCAGCACGTTTCAAGGCCAGTTTAATAGCCTCAACAGGTCCTACGCCCATAATACTCGGCTCAACACCCATAGCACCAGATGACAGAATCTTAGCAATAGGCTTAAAGCCTAGCTTTTCCTCTGCTCGCTTTGACCCAATAATTAAAGCAGCTGCGCCATCATTGATACCTGACGCATTGCCTGCTGTGACGACACCGTCATTATTTAAAGGTTTAAGCTTTTGTAGCGCTTCGACCGTGGAGCTGGCGCGAGGATGCTCATCATCCGATATCGCTTTTTCTGGTAGTTTTTTACCTTGCGATACCATAATTGGTGTTATTTCATCGTCAAAGAACCCAGCTTGTTTTGCCGCTTGGTATTTAGCTTGCGAGGCCGCTGCGAATTTATCCGCCTCTTCACGAGTAATGCCGTATTTGCGAGCGACATTATCGCCCGTTTGTGGCATGGTATCGCTGCCAAACTGTTTTTCGATGATAGGATTGGGGAAGCGACTGCCAATGGTTGTATCGAACACTTTAAATTCACGACTAAAAGGCTGCTCGGTTTTAGCAAATACGAAAGGCGCGCGGGTCATTGACTCGACGCCACCTGCTAAAATTACGTCACCCTCATTACAAGTAATGCTGTGAGCAGCATCGATGATGGTCGATAACCCTGAGGCGCATAGACGATTGACGGTTTGACCGGGTGTTTTGACATCTAACCCTGCTAGCAACGCAGCATTACGGGCGATATTGCGAGAGTCTTCACCAGCTTGATTGGTATTACCGATCAGCACTTCATCAAAAATATCGTTCGGTAATTGGTGTTTTTCGACCAGAGTCTTCATCACCGTGGCGATTAAGTCATCAGGGCGTACAGTAGCTAATGCGCCGCCATGGCGACCAAAAGGGCTTCTTAATCCGTCATAAATATAAGCATCTAACATAACTTTTCCTTGTTGTGTTTTGAGAGTTTGTCTTATTAAAATATAGGGTTTAGCAAAATTGCTAGGTTGTTGGTATTATTGGTATTAATATTTATTTGGCTGAGTAAATAGTGAAATACCTAGCGTGGCGCGGCGTTGCAACCACGGGCTTGGGCGATAACGTTGATCACCTGTTAACCCATAAATACGCTCTAAGATAAGTAAGATTCTCTGAGCCCCAAGCTTATCTCCCCATGAGATAGGACCATACGGATAACCAAGTCCAAGCTTGACGGCATTATCGATATCTTCAGGAGAGGCAATACCTTGCATCGCAATATCACAGCCTAGATTAATGACCATCGCCATGACACGCTGCGCCACAAAGCCAGTGCTTTCAGTAATCAGTGTGGCATCGACAGCAGCATTTGAGCCTTCATCCGAGCTTTTACCGAACTTATTATTTTTACCAAATAACGCATAAGCTTGCGCCACAAAGTTATCTTGAGTGACAATACTTGGCATCAAAGTTCGATGCTTAGATAAGTCAGTCAGCATATCAATGGCGACTGCTTGGTTAGGATTGACTTGATAACGAATAGCAGCATTGGTGGTATCCTCGCCATAGATTGCCAGCAATATCAAACTATCAGGGTTTGGCTTATCGTTATCGTCGATAGTGATGTCGCCTGCATTTAGATAGTCAACCAGCTGTTGCTTATCTTCTGCTAGATCTGCACCAATCCAAACTGAGATGTTCGAGGTATCGAAATCTGTCTTATAAGGTGGTTGTTGATTGGTATTTGATGTCTCTTTTTGACCGTTTTGTTTTTTATTATCTGTGTATTGATAAAAACCTTCACCAACTTTACGACCGAGCTTTTTTCCCATTAACATCTGACGCGTTAACGGATGGGGACGATAGCGAGGCTCAAAGTAATATTGATTATAGATTGACTCCATAACGGGATGCGACACATCGATACCCGTGAGATCAAGCAGCTCAAACGGTCCCATGCGAAAGCCTGCGCCGTCACGTAAAATACGATCGATGTCCTCGAAACTAGCAACCCCTTCGCCTAATATTTTTAGAGCCTCTGTGCCATAAGCTCTGCCACCATGATTGACAATAAAACCTGGAGTATCTTTTGCTACCACCCCCAAATGCCCCATGCGTTTGGCTAACTCTTTAAGCGTCTCTACCACTGAAGCTTTGGTAGAGAGACCAGGGATAACTTCAACGATTTTCATTAGCGGCACTGGATTGAAAAAGTGAAATCCCGCCACGCGCTCTGGATGTGCGCAATTAGAGGCGATCGCCGTCACCGCTAGCGATGAGGTATTGGTTGCCAAAATCGTCTCGGCAGAGACAATACTTTCTAACTGTTTAAACAGCTGCTGTTTTATATCCAAGTTTTCTATAATGGCTTCGATGACTATCTCAGCTTCTACAATTTTGCTTAAATCTTCAATCACTATCAGATTGGTCAAAGTTGACTGTAGCTGCTCATCGGTAAATTTGCCTTTGGCGGTGAGTTTTTCGAGCATGACTTGCAGGGATTGGCGTCCTTGCTCAGCGGCACCTACTTTCGCATCAAATAACAGTACTTTAATCCCAGCTTGAGCTGCGATTTGGGCGATACCCATTCCCATAATACCGGTGCCAATAATGGCCAATGTGTTCACGGTCATAATAATCCTTTATATGCTCTTGTTATATTCAGTTCAAAATAAAAGTGATACGATTGTAATAACGTGCTATTGCCCTTTGTATTCAGCAGTGCGTTTTTCCAAAAAGGCTTTTGCGCCTTCTTTTTGATCTTCAGTATCAAACAAGATCTGAAAGGCTTTACGCTCTAAAGCCAAGGCGGCTTGTAGTGGCATATCTACCCCAAGATTGGCGACCTCTTTAATTTGGGTCAAAGCAATAGGCGAGTAACCGGCTAGTTGCTCAGCAATCTCGATGGCGCGTTTGATAGTTACTTCATCTTCAACGACTTCAGAGACCAGCCCCATTTGATCGGCTTCATCAGCGCTGATCATATCGCCGGTTAATATCAGCTTCATGGCTTTATGTTTGCCAATCACACGAAATAGGCGCTGCGTACCCCCTGCTCCTGGCATCAATCCTATCTTGATCTCTGGTTGTCCAAACTTGGCAGACTTGCCAGCGACAATGATATCGGCGTGCATCGCAAGCTCACAGCCGCCGCCAAGCGCATAACCATTTACTGCTGCGATAATCGGCTTACGACAATTGGTGATGGCATCCCAATAGCGTTCGCTATGACGCAAGTACACATCGACTGTTTTCGCGGTTAAAAAATCATTGATATCAGCACCGGCCGCGAACACCTTATCACCACCTGTCAGCACAATAGCCTTGGTGTTCACGTCATCGTTTAATTTGATGAAAATCTCTGCCATTTGTTCGCGTAGTTCAGTATTTAAAGCATTGCGAACTTTGGGACGATTGAGTCTTATCACACTAACGCCGTTTTTTTCTTGCTCACAAATAATGATTTGCTCTTCCATGATGCTGTCCCTTAATCAGTGTCCTTAGGTAATCAGTGTCCTTAGGTAAAGTACTGCAACTCCTAAAACACATTAAAATTACGATAATTAATACCGCATAGCGATATCTAAGACCAATATATACTGTTTATTTTCCTTTGTGAAGGGTAAAGCGCAGTTAAATTTAGAAATAAGCAGACTATTTGAACTTTATTTTTTTAAAAAATACCGCATTGCGGTTATTTAAACCAAAAGTATTGTAATTTCATAAACTATCAATTATGCTGTTTGTTCAAGGCAATCATCAAGCCGCTCTCAATTTGAATATTACTTAAACAAGGAAGAATCACATGATCAGAGATAAGGACGTTCTTAACCAAATCACCGACACTATCCGCCAATTTGTGAATAACCAATTGATACCAATGGAACATTGGGTAGCAGAAAACGACCGTCTTCCAGACGATATTATTAGTCAAATGCGCGAGTTGGGGCTGTTTGGACTGACTATTCCCGAAGAGTATGGCGGGCTTGGCGTTACGATGGAAGAAGAGGTCACACTAGCATTTGAATTAGGGCGCACATCCCCTGCGTTTCGCTCACTAATAGGCACAAACAACGGTATCGGCTCATCTGGTCTAGTCATCGATGGTACTGAAGCGCAAAAACAGAAATATCTACCAAGACTTGCCAGCGGTGAAATCATCGGCTCATTTTGTTTGACCGAGCCGGATTCTGGCTCAGATGCTGCTTCATTAAAGACCACTGCCATCAAAGATGGTGATACCTATGTTATTAACGGTACTAAACGCTATATTACCAACGCCCCTGAAGCCGGCGTATTTACCGTAATGGCACGTACTGACCCACAAAATAAAAGATCGGGTGGCATTTCAGCCTTTATCGTTGAGAGCGATACCCCTGGTATTACTTTGGGTAAAATTGACAAAAAAATGGGCCAAAAAGGCGCTCATACCTGTGATGTTATCTTTGATAACTGTGTCGTGCCTGCTGATGCTTTGATTGGTGGTGTTGAAGGGGTAGGTTTCAAAACCGCGATGAAAGTCCTTGATAAAGGACGCTTACATATTGCTGCAGCAAGTACCGGAGCCGCTACTCGTATGTTAGATGACGCTCTGCACTACGCCGTTGAGCGTAAGCAGTTTGGGCAGCCTATTGCCAATTTTCAGCTTATTCAAGCCATGCTTGCTGATTCAAAAGCAGAAATCTATGCGGCCAAATCTATGGTATTAGACGCCTCACGCCTGCGCGATGAAGGTAAAGATGTCGTCACTGAGTCATCTTGTGCCAAGATGTTTGCCACCGAAATGTGTGGCCGTGTTGCGGATAGAGCGGTACAAATTCATGGCGGTGCGGGTTATATTGCGGATTATGGTATTGAGCGTTTTTATCGTGATGTGCGCTTATACCGTTTATATGAAGGCACGACCCAGATTCAGCAAATTATTATCGCCCGCAATATGATCAAAGAAGTCAGTGAATAGTTGTTTGTTTGATGAGCACGGCAATATCGGTATTTGCTAGGACGCAAGTACCGTCATAAAGACACTACTAAGACAGTTTTTTATTCTCACAACGATAAGGATATGTATTGTGAAAAGTGCGACTATAACTTCAAATCCAAGCTTAAGCCCTACCCAGCAGCAACCATGGAAACTGGCTTTCTTTTTTTGTTTTCTAGTCTTATTATGTGATGGGGCTGATATTGGTATTCTTGCCTTTACGCTTTCAAGTCTAAAACAAGAGTTTGGATTGACCAATGTACAAGCAGGTGCTTTAGGCAGTTGGTCATTATTTGGCATGGCAATCGGTGGGTTCTTTGGCGGTTGGGCTTGTGACCGTTTTGGACGAGTCAGGGTGATTGTGATTGCGACAGCAGTCTTCTCTGTGCTATCTGGTTTTAGTGGATTTGTGCAAAGCTATGAGCAGTTTATAGCATTACGGTTTACCGCTTGTTTGGGTCTTGGTAGCTTATATATTGCGACTAATACTTTGATGTCTGAGATGGTACCTACCAAACATCGAACGACTGTACTTGCAGCGTTGATGACAGGGTTTACCTTAGGGTCTTTGGTTATTACTAGTATTTCAGCTTGGATTATTCCCAGTTATGGTTGGCGAACTCTGTATCTTTTAACCTTTGTACCTATTATTCTCTCGATAGCGATGTATTTTCTTATATCTGAGCCGCAGTCTTGGAAAGAGTCACGTGCCCTTAAACTTAGTGGCGCAAAGAACCCACTCCAAAAACCTGAAAACCCTTATAAAGCCATATTTGAAAACCCAAAGCATCGCATCATGTTTATCTTGTGGTCTATGAGTTCAGGTCTTTTATTATTCGGTTATTTTGGCGTCAGCAATTGGTTACCTTCTTATCTAGAAACTGAATTGGGTATTAAGTTTAAGGAGATGGCACTATATATGGCGGGTACTTATTTGACGATGATGTTTGCTAAAGTAGTGGCAGGTCTAGTGGCTGATAAGATAGGTCGTAAAATAGTATTTGCCTTCGGTACGATGGGTACCGCATTATTTATACCCATATTGGTCTATATGCATACGCCAGAAAACATCGGTTGGTTAATGATAACCTTTGGTTTCTTATATGGTATTCCTTATGCGATTAACGCCACCTATTTGACAGAAAGCTTTCCGACCGCTATTCGAGGGACTGCCATTGGTGGTGCATTCAATATCGGACGACTTGGCTCAGTTATTGCACCGGTCGCCATTGGTTATATGGCCATGCAAAACTCTATCGGCGCAGGTTTGTTATTGATGGCAGGCGCATACTTCTTATGTGGTCTTATTCCAACGTTGTTCATCAAAGAACAACAGTATGACCCACAAAAGGCATAATACTATTCGATATATACCGCATAGCGAAATAGATTATAATAGCTGTGTTAAGCATTAAAATGCACCTTTAAGAATGCATCTTTAAGATAGTATTGTTGAAGGTGCAGACTATTATTAGAGTCCAGTAATTTTTTTATTGTTAACGACGATAACATCTGTGTTTACCATTATATTTGTATGACAGTCGGTCCTAAATAAAAGAAATACAAATGTTATAAGGTACTACTGGGGTTAATTTTTCTTGCTTGCTGTACCTACCCAGACAGTGGCTACAAATAATCAATCCCAGTAGCTCTGTACCCTTTTAGAAGTGGGTTAACTATAACTTAATTGAGAATAAAAATAATATATGACAACTAAGACCCTTGCAGATGAAGGCTTTGGCAATCAAGCACATATTGAATTACTAGAGCCCATTGCAGAGATGAGAGATCAGAATGACAGGCAATTTGTCACGGCTTTGGCTCGAGGGTTAGAGCTGCTTCGCTGCTTTACCCCGCAGCGTCCTTATCTTGGCAATCAAGACTTAAGTCAATTAACAGGACTTCCTAAAGGAACCATCACTCGCCTTACCTATACCTTAGTCAAGCTTGGCTACTTAAAGCAATCAACAAACAGTAGTAAATATCAACTGTCTGCAGGTGTACTGGGTTTCGGCTATACGATGATGGCAAACATCTCTATCAATAACCTAGTAACACCTTACATGGAAGCGTTAGCAGACTATGCCAATAGTGCCGTTGCCATGGCAACTCGCGATCGACTAACGATGGTATATTTGAATGTCGTGCAAGGTAATGGCGCCACGACTATGCGCCGTAATGTCGGATCATATCTACCCATTCACTTAAGTTCGATGGGACGAGCCTGTTTAGCCAGTATGCCGCAGGCTGAGCAAGAGTTCATCCTTGATGCCATTCGCACCAAGTATAAAGAGGACTGGATAAAGATTAGACGAGGGCTAGATAAAGCTTTTAAAGATTATGACGATTATGGCTATTGTTTTTCAATTAGCGAATGGCAAAAAGATGTCAATGCGGTTGCCACTGCTTTAATGCACCCTACTGAGGGCTTATTGACTTTCAATTGTGGCGCGCCAAATTTTATTTTAGGCCGTACAAAATTAGAGGAAGATGTTGCCCCTCGCCTATTACATATGAAAAATAGTATTGAAAGCAATCTTTATATTAGCTAATGCATAGTCTCCATCATAGAGGTTGCATAATTATTAACATTCGCATTAACATTTTAAATAGTTATGCGATTTGACTATTAACTTAATAATATAGAAATAGATCAACAACGCAGCGATACGAATATCGCGTATGCCATACTTCCAGATAGCCAATTGGTCGCCCTCCTTAACACCATATCATCAGATACAAATAACACCTGCTTCACTATAGCCGCACAAAAGACGCTAATAGCAAATACCGATACGCATAATCCCATATGTCCGCCACCGCTATTACATCGGCTAATTTTCCCCATCCCACACCTTGTTCGAAATATTACTATTTCAATTTACATATTGATAATAGTTATCGTTTGTAATATTATTCGTATAAATTATTACCGCTATTTTACTAAGTGCGCTATTTTGGCACTGCTATGCATTTTCTATTTATTGACCACTTATTGAGACATTTATGCGTCTATCCCCGCTCACTCAAGCAGTGGCTTTAATGACCGCGACCTTATTATTGACGGCTTGTGGCGACGATGCTGATACGACAATCGCCATTATTGATGGGACGCCGCCATTATTGACAACGGATAGCAACTTTGCGAGTGGCTATAGCGCGGTTGCCGCCATATTTGTCTCAGGTCGAGTACAAGATAGCGGTGGCATAAAGTCTGTGACTTATACCTTGAACGGTAAAACGTCTCAACCATTAGACATTGATACAAACGGGTATTTTAACGATCGTATCTTATTAGACTTAGGCGAAAACAGCATTGCCTTAGCCGCTACTGACAATGCTGGTAATATCATGCGCTCAACCAAAAATATTTATTTGGGTGATACGGTGGCCGCCGGAGGATCACATACCGCCGCCCTGCATGAGGGGCAGCTCTATGGCTGGGGTCGTAACAACTATGGGCAAACAGGCACCACGTATACCTCCACATTCACTGATAATATGAGACATCCAGAGCTACCCATGCTCATGGATAGTGCGCCAAAAAACCTACTGTCTATTAAATTCAATCAAAATCACTCACTTGCTATCGATGATAAAGGTCAAGTTTATAGCTGGGGCAATGATACTTATGGGCAGTTAGGACGTGGTCAGTCAAATCGTCATCCTTGTGTTAAAGCGGCTGATTGTCGTCTTGATATCGGCGCAATTGCCGGTATAGATAATGCAGTCATGCTAGCGGCTGGTTATAATCATAATTTGGTACTGACCAAAGATGGCAGCGTTTGGGCATTTGGCGCTAATGCTCAAGGACAGCTTGGCAACAACACCGCTATAGACAGCAGCATACCTGTCAAAGTAGATTTTTCGGCAGCAGAGGGTGTCAGTCATATCGTGCAAGTAGTCGCAAGTAGCAGTAGCTCGTATGCCTTAGATGATAATGGTCAAGTATGGGGCTGGGGAAGCGACGCAAGCGCCAATCTAGGCCGTGGTCAAGCCTGTAATGAAGCCAATCATTGCCTCAATATTACTAATAAACCGCTACGTATCAACGTCATTGCAAAAGATTTGGCTGACCACACTACTCAAGGGGTAGAAAAAGAAATAGTTACCCAGCTTGCGGCTGGCAAAGATCATGTTTTAGCGCTGACCAATAAAGAGTCTGTCTATGGTTGGGGTCTAAATGCTAGCAGCCAAATAGGCTACAACGGGATTGGCTTTAGAGATACTGCAAACGCTTGGACAAGCACTATAACTGTGCCAAGCAAATTGCCTTGGTTTACTGGTAAAGACGTACGCCGTGTCTACGCCAATGGCAATGCCAGCTATGTACTGTTGGACAATGTTGCCTCAAACATCAGTAATAGCCCCGCATCAGATGGCATCCTTTATGCTTGGGGTATGTTTGGTGAAACAGACGGCAGAGGCAAAACAAGTTATGAGAATTTAGATGAACCAACAGATAAGCTGACCAGCTTAAAAAACATCGATAATATGGCGATGGGTACAATGCATCTGATTGCACATGAAAAACCACTCAATCAAAACAATGGCATACCTTTTAAAAATGGCAATCTGTTTACGTGGGGCTGGAGCTTTGAGGGTTCATTAGGCAATGAAAACACCTCGCATACTTGGATGTATAACTACCCTATCCCTGTAAAATTCCCCAGTCAGCTATAGTCAGGGAAAAGTAATATCGATACATCAAGTACTGCTGATATTAATTTTCCTTGCTTGCTGTGCCTACGCAGACAGAGGCTGCAAAAAATTCATACCAGCAGTACTGTAGCGTTTTTGAGATATTTTAACTTATAGGCAACCGTCCCTTAGCGGCGCTCATAAAAGCGATACACAATGTGACCTGCCACTCAAAAAGAAACCTTACTGAGCTTTTTAAAAGGTATTTAAGGCCAATAAGCAATCAAAGTAAAATGAATAACACTTGGATTCAACATCGAAGTGCAACGCACCCGAAGCTAGATTTTACCTCAAGAGGCGTTCTAAACCCTAGCACCTTTCTAGGTCGATTATTTAAACTATCTTCAATCGACTGAACTAAGTGCCTGCATAGGTTATCTAGACGCATCGACTTAGGTAGAAACTGACGAATTAAACCATTGGTATTCTCATTCGTTCCACGCTCCCAAGAATGATAAGGCTGAGCAAAGTAAATATCAGCCTTCAACGCGGTTGCCATCGTTTCATGGTCAGAAAACTCTTTACCGTTGTCAAAGGTGATGCTTAACGCCTGCTCACCTTTTAACATACCAATACAAGCTTGTGTGACGGCTACTGCCTTACGATTGGGTAGCGCTTTGATCTTAGTCTCTCGAGTTGTTCTATCTACTAAAGTAACAATAACACCTTGATGTCCATGACCAACCACCGTATCTCCTTCGTAATCGCCCATACGACTGCGCGTATCAATGATACTAGGACGCTCAGTGATATCACAGCGGTTCGCTATCTTTCCACGCCTATCATGACCTTGCAGACGGCGTTTCCTATAGCGCTTTTGACATCTGAGGGCGTTGTGTAAGTTACCCCCTGCCTTTTTGTCAGTATAGATGTGTTGATATATCGATTCATGGCTTGGGACCTCTTGCCAACCCAGCATTCTCAGTCGCCCTGTGATTTGCTCAGGTGAGTAGTGCTTGCTGAGTAGATGATCAATATAACACCAGCCAAAGCGGCTGATCTGTGCGCTATTCACAACTTTGCGCGCGTTTGCCAAACGATGGGCTTGTTTGGGGCGATAACCCCTTTGTCCTAGGTTTCGCCTTATCTCTCGACTCACCGTTGATTTATGACAGCCGATAATTCTAGCTATTTCACTCATGCCTTTTTTAGCTTGCAATAGCGCTGATATTTGATATCTTTGCTCTTGGGTAAGATGTGTATAGTGTCTCATAACGTTCTGATATGTAGGAGTTGAAGTTTGAAATGCAACACGGCACATCTTACTCTTCAACTCATTCTTTTAAAACGTTGCACTTCTTATTTGAATCTAGGACATAAAAAAGACCGCTGCAATCGTTATTAAGAGCGGTCTTTTATTATCTTACCCATTGTTTATGGCAAGTAGCCCTTTATAGGACTGATATCAGCTGGCAGATCAGTTTCACCCAGAGCTTCTAACAAATTGATTTCAATCGTGCGCGATAAAGCCGTTAATGGCAATTGATTGTCCGCCACGCCAAATGGTGATTCTAGCTCCTCACTCAAGGCATCTAGCCCAAAAAAGGTATAGGCAATCACCCCGCAGATGAAGGGCGTCACCCAGCCCAAAGAAGACACCAACCCAAACGGCAGCATAAAGCAATAAAGATAAGTCGTACGATGCACAAGCAAGGTATAAGCAAATGGCAGTGGCGTATTATGAATACGCTCACACGCTGCCAGTACCACTGTCATAGAATTCAGGCGCTCATCCATATTTTGCACCATCTGCTCTGATAGCAGATGCTGCTGTCGGCAATATCCAAGCTCCTTACCCATCAAGCGCATCAGATAATCGGGCAGATTTTTCGCTTGCCGCAGCTTGCTATGATATTTCGGCTCAACAAAACGCTCTACATCCTCCCAAGGCGACGTCTCTCGCAGTCGATGACGCACTGCATGACTAAAAGCAATACTCAGATGAATCAGACGGCGCTGGGTATCTCGCCCTATCGCGTTGTCTTCATTGATATAAGAGAGCGCTTGACGGCACAGGCTGCGCGCATCATAAACCAATTGCCCCCATAGTCCCCTTGCTTCCCACCAGCGCTGATAACTGGCATTGTTACGAAAGCCCAAAAACAACGATAAGGCAATCCCAAGCAAAGTAAAAGGCGCGACACTATAAGAAGAAAAAGAGCTTGGAAAGCCATGCTGAATGTTGGTGATAAGCGCACTGATAAGACCAATCAGCAGGATTTGAGGATATATCTTGGGAATAATTGAGCCGCGCAAGGTAAAGAATAGTTTGATGGCGCTTGGGTTTTGCTTGACGATCATATTAACTTCCTAACGCTGATACTTTTTGCAGGGCGCAATGATAACAGATTTGCCATAATGAGGTATAAAAAGAGGGTCATATGATGAGCATCATAGACGCGCTTATCATTAAGCCGTAAATAAATATCCATGATAAAAATACGCCACTATTTTTAGCAGCTTGTTATGCGATAGATGTCTAACAAATCAATGGTTGTTATAGTGATGTAATGATAGCAGGGACAAAGGCATATAGCAGATGCCATCGCTCAAAAATTCGATTATAGTAGATATTGATATGACCATATAATCAAAATAAGGAATAGATGATGAAAAAATTAGGATTATGCGCCGCAGTGGCACTAAGTTTGAGTGCATGTGCTGGCGGTATGAACGGTGGCACCATTGGCAATAACAACCAAAACACTATCGTCACTCAATACCCTGTTGAAACAGCCATGCTCAATATTTATACCAAAGCCCGCAGTCAAAGCTTGGTGGCGACTGTCGGCAATCAAACTGCCTCAGCAGACATTACCGTCACCCCAAAAGGCAACATGGTATTTAATAATAAGCAAGTACAAGCTGCCGAAGTAAACACTATTAATAAAGTAAATAATCAAATCACTGATCAATCTGTTGCCATCAACTACTTTACGTTAAATCCGTTGGTCTTCCACGGTTATACTGATAGCTCAGGCAAATATTCATTAGCGACCCAGAGCACGACGCTTCCTAAGCTGGCAACCGTTGGCTCCTCTAGTCAATTGATTGCAGAGGACGTATACGCCGATAGAAGTATGCGCAGAAAGATAGGTAGCTACAGACAAGGCTGGTCATTGACCAGAGACACCAATAACACCGCGTGGTTTTGTATCGACACCTCAGCCAATCTACTCGTCGCAAATGATCCCAATGGCATCTCATCAGAATGCTATAAAATCAATGCGCGCGGTGATATCTTAGATAGTAAAGTGACGATTAGCCAACCGACAAACAACGGTACAAAAGCGATTGTATTTACCAGCCGTTAAATAATTCGTCACTAAATCACTTAACGTTGCACAAAAAAGCGCCCCTTATCTAATTTAAGGGGCGTTTTTTGGAATTTATTTATGCTGCTATAGTCAATCCGCTAGAAATCAAACACAGTGCTACTGAAATAAGTTTTGCGCCGCCTCTGTCTGCGCAGGCACAGCAAGCAAGAAAAATTCATACTCGTAGCGCATTATAATATTTGTACTTATTTTATTTAGGACTGAATATATAAGATCTATCGTTTTAAACAGCAAGTTTATAAGCAGCCTTTTTGATACGCATATCACCGGTTTCAACATAACGCTGATGCCATGATAAGGCTTCGTCCAAGATATGCGGCGTTTGCATACCAGCTGTGTCTGAGGCACGATCAAAATAATCTTGCAGCATTGGGCGATAATCAGGATGGGCACAGTTATCGATAATCGCCTTAGCCCGTTGGCGCGGAGATAGACCACGCAAATCTGCCAATCCTTGCTCGGTGACAATGACCATCACATCATGCTCAGTATGGTCGTGATGCGATACCATCGGTGTGATACAAGAGATAGCGCCATCTTTTGCTACTGATGGCGATACAAAGAATGACGTATAAGCATTACGAGCGAAATCACCTGAACCGCCCAAGCCATTCATCATATTGGTGCCCATGACGTGGGTTGAGTTGACATTACCATAGAGGTCACACTCAATCATAGCATTGATAGCAAGCACTCCTAAGCGACGTGCCACTTCAGGATGGTTGGTGATTTCTTGTGGGCGCAATACGATACGCGCGCGCAACTCTTCAATATTGGCATTAAAACGCTCCAGCGCATCTGGGCTCAATGACAGTGCTGTGGCAGATGCCATGGTCATTTTGCCAGACATAATCAAATCTAGCATACCGTCTTGCAATACTTCAGTATAGCCAGTCAAATTCTCAAATGGGCTGTTTTGTAGTCCTGCCAATACGGCATTGGCTACGTTGCCCACACCCGATTGGATAGGCAATAAATTTTCTGGCATACGACCTTTTTTGACTTCATCATGAAAGAAATCAATGATGTGACTAGCGATTTTGTTTGAACACTCATCAGGGTCTGCAAACTTGCTGTTGCGGTCTGGCGAATTCGTTAAGACAACGGCAACCACTTTATCTAAGTCACAATGTAGATATGGCACACCAATACGTCCGCCTGGGGTCACAAGTGGAATCGGCTTGCGGTTTGGCGGCATACCGATATCATTATAGACATCATGCATACCCTCTAACATGAGGCTTTGCTGAGCATTCACTTCTAAGATGATTTTGTCTGCATTTTCTAACCAGGCATTATTGTTACCGATAGAGGTCGATGGAATCAGGCGACCATCTGGCAAAATACCCGACACTTCAACGACCGCTATATGCATCTTGCCATAGAAACCGATGGTGCTCTGCTGCGCCACATGCGATAAATGCATATCGAAATAATGCGCGGCGCCTGCGTTGATTTGCTTACGTAGTGCAGGCTCTGATTGATATGGCGTGCGCCACTTGATGCCATTCGCTTCTGCCAACACGCCATCACATTCGGTTGCGGTAGAGGCACCTGTCAATAAACCAATTTGAAAGTCTTCACCGCGAGCATGAGCCGCTTCCATATGTTTGGCAAGCGCGGCGGGTATCGCTTTTGGATAACCGGCACCTGTAAAGCCACTCATACCGACATTCATATCATTTTTGATGAACGCTGCTGCTTGATCAGCCGTCACGATTTTTTTGCTTAGACCGTCGTGAAGGACGCGACCTTCATGATTTAGTGATGTCATACCTTTTTTCCTAGTAACTTCCATATTAAAATCAAACGACTTCTCAATAAAGCGTTTGATACGAAATCAACAACAAAATGCATTGCTGCATATTAGCAACTTTCCCGCAAAAAACAAGTTGAATGACTTAAAGTTGCCTGTAGAGATTTTATCTATCTCATATAAACTAACATTAGTTCGTTTTTAATATTTTTTATATAACTGTAGTCAGTTCAAAATAAAAGCGATACGATTGTAATAACGTGCTATTGGTATCAATTTTTCTTGCTTGCTATGCCTACGCAGACAGAGGCTGCGAATAATTAACCCCAGTAGTGCTGTACTTCTTTAACAGTGGATCCACTATAACTTTGATATAAAAGCGGTTCGTTATTCACTGATTGACATAATTTTAGCAGCGAAAAAAATAAGCATTTAAGGATAAATGATGACAACTCAACAGCACGTTTTGGCTTGTATTGACGGCTCAGCAGTGACAGAATCTGTTTGTGATTATGCAGCATGGTATGCAAAAAGGCTCGACATCTCAGTAGGATTACTACATGTGAGTGATGTGGCCGCTTCTATCAGAAGAGACTTGTCAGGAGCGATTGGTATCAATAGCCGTCAATTCTTGCTGGATGAATTGTCTCAGCTTGATGAGCAAAGAGCGAAGGTAGTAAACAGCTATAGCAATGCCTTGGTACAAGACGCCAAAAGCCATATCCAAAGTCAATTTGATGACGTGAATGTCTATATTTATCAGCGCCGTGGCAAGCTATTGCCGGCTATCGAGTATTTTAAAGCGCAAAGTCATGCCATCGTTATGGGACGCCGCGGTGAAGACCATAAGCATAGCCGCATCAACATCGGCAGCCAAATCGAGACAGTTGCACGGGCATCAAGCATACCGGTGCTCATTTGTTCAGAAAAATTCAAAGAACCTCACTCATACATGGTAGCTTTTGACGCTAGTAAAACCGCCAATAATGCCATCACTATGTTGGCAAAAAGCAATTTATTAAAAGGCATGCAAGGTCATATCGTAATGATCGGTAACGATAATGAAAGCGCCAAAAAAAGCCTTGCCGATGCCCGCGCGCAGATGGCAGCAGCAGGTTTTTTGGTAGAGACGCATCATTTGCAGCAGCTTGATGCGGTTAATGGATTATTAACTTTTCAAATGGAGCACGAAATCGATATCATTGTGGTGGGTGCTTATGGCAGCTCAAAATTACAGCATCTGTTTCTTGGCAGCACTACAACAGAGATTATCGCCAGTACGCTATCACCAGTTATTTTGGTGCGCTAATATAGTCAAAATACTCTAAAAACGCTACGGTGCTGCGGGTATAAATTTTTTGCAGCCTCTGTCTGCGTGGGCATAGCAAGCAAGAAAAATGAATATCAGCAGTACTTGATGTATCGATATTACTTTTCCCTGACTATATGTTTGGTGGGTTTCCATATTTTTATGACTTGATAAGTATCCATTAAAAAAGCAAGACATCTGATGCCTTGCTTTTTTTATCTGACTGACAATTGTAACCATCATTTGGCTTAGGTATTTAGTCAAAGTGGAAACCTGCACCTATGGCTGCACCTACATTGCCTTGAGTATCTGCAGTACCGTTTAACTTCATAACCCAACGTCCATCAGTGGACAGTTTCGAGAAGCCGATTGCGACGGCACTCTCACCATTATACGTTGCGATACCACCGCCTATCATGGACTTACCGATGATATAGGCTTGAGGCAATGAAGACATCGCCATGGCTGCTGAGATACCCGCGTTGGCGTCGTCCTCAACTTCATCAACTCTATAACCCAGCTCATTGATGCTGTTACCTAAACCTCTACTAACAGCGTCTAATTGCCCGAAGTTCACAGCGTCTCTAGGTTGCATACCGTCCGCGACATTGGTTATCTTAGTGCCAGCAGCATTGATACCGGCTGCCGTCATACTAGGGGCCGTTTCGCCATTGCCTGCATATATACCGGTTTTGGTGATACTAGGACCCCCTGCAATAGTGACACCACTGCTACTGACGGTTGTATCACCAGTCGTCACGCTGTCGACATTGATGTTGCCGTTTAAGTCAAACTTAATGCTACTGCCTGCTGATGTCGTGGTGATATTATTGCCACCTTTAAAGATAAGCACGCTCTCATCGCCTATTGGTTTGTTGATGTTAGCGCCACTGTCTGCACCAAAGTTGAGACCAGCATCGAGCTTGTCCGTATTAGATTTGATGTTTGTGGTATTGGTGGCAATATTCGTGGTGTTCGTTACAATATTTCTCGTATTGGTTGCAATGTTTATCGTATTGGTTTCTATATTTGTGGTATTGACTTGAACATTTTCATTGATTTCAATCGTACCTTGTCTGATAGAACCAATCGCACCATCAATACTACCCTCGCCTGTCCCACCGATATTACTGTTGGTAAACGTACCATCTACAGGATTGTAGACCGTATTACCACCAATGATACTGCTTATGCCACTGCCTTGCGCATAAAGCTGACTGCCGTTGATAGCGTCTTGACTACTAGCCGACACACTACCGTTTCTAACATTGGTGATTTTTTTGTCAGCAACATCGATACCACTTTTAGTGACACTAGGACCGCCTACAATAGTGAGACCGTTACTATTTATAGTGGTGTCACCTGTTGTTAGACTATCAACAGTAAGGTCTGGATTTAAATCGAAACTAAGGTCATTAGCGCCTGCAGGTATAGCCGCCGCGCGCAGGCCTGTACTGGAGTCGAGGGTAGCCGCATTACTGATTAACGTTCTAGACACTTTGATGTTACCATCTCTGCTATTCATATCAACGCTACCCCCCTGTTTTACCATAGTGGCAATGTCACCTTGAGCCGTAATTCCCCAACCTTGGTCTAAGGCAATAGTCACTTCTCTTAACTGCCCGACGTTTACCGCATCACTATTTAGTGTGCCTGTACCAACGTTGCGAATGATGTTACCACCATTATCAAGACCACTGCTGCTAAGAATAACGGTTCTACCTGGCTCGTTGCCGACAAAGGTAAAGCCAGTGTTATTCATAAAGGCATTACCAGTGGTAACGGAGGTTACATCCAAAGCATCAGCTAGCTGAACTTCCAACTTGCCATTGTTAGCTACTGTGCGGATATTTTTTGCAGATGCTGTTTTAGAAGCATCTAAGGTACCCACGATTTCAAGTTTCTGTCCAAGATCCTTATGGATATCATCACCAAGGTTGCCGGCAAAATCCAAACCTTTAGTCGCGATATCACCAACCGCACCTTTAACATCACCGATGTTTGCCGCGTTGGTGAGTGTTTCGCCGCCGCTGGCCACATTCGTGATTTGATTGCCACCGTTATTCAGACCATTGTTGGTAAGAACTACTTGACCGTTGTCACCACGATATAACGTAATACCAGCATTATTAACTTGAGTATTTCCAGTGGTGACGCTACCAGTTTCACCAAGGTTAATATCTTTAGCCAGTCTGACGGTTAAAGTATCATCACCATTAGCCGTGACGCTAATATTTTTCGTTGCTGGATCAGCATTGATAGTATCGCCACCTTTAACAATGAGTTTTTGACCAAGCTTACGGTTAACATCTGTACCGCTGTCTCCGCCAAAGTTTAAGCCTTTATCAATGGCAGTGTTAGTCAGATTTAACTGTCCAACATTAACGGCGTCCATATCTTCTGTACCAGCTTTGACATTCGTGATTTGATTGCCACCGTTGTTCAGACCACTATTGCTTAGCGTAACCGTTTGGTTAATACCACCTGTTAAAGTGATACCGCTAGTATTCATGACAGTGTTACCTGTCGTGACACTATTGATACCAGTTAAGTCTTTGGCCAAAGCAACTTTAATACTGCCGCTTTCGTCGGTCAACAGGATATTGTCACCTTTAAGGAAGTTGGCAGTATTGTTTGCCTTTGTGATAGTTTTGACAGCAGTGCCATCAATCTGAGTCACAACAGACTGTAGAGCACTATCTGCACTACTCAAGCTAGTTTTGGTCGCAGTGCTTAGATCAAATTCATAATCTGTAACGTTACCGCCTACATTAGTTTCACCGACTGTTACCGCAGATGAACCTGCTGATGCAGTCGTGCCATTAGCATTAACCGTGTAGATGTCTTGTCCATTAGAACCCGTTGTTTTATTAACACTGGATACGTTAGTACCTTTAACAACCTCAGTTCTAGAACCAGCAGCAGCACCTTTAACATCACCGATGTTTGCCGCGTTGGTGAGTGTGTCGCCGCCGCTAAGAACGTTTGTGATTTGATTGCCGCCGTTGTTCAGACCGGCGCTCGTTAAAGTGACAATTCTGTTTGGATTGTTAGGATGGTTAGCATTGATGATCCTGATACCTGAGTTATCAACCAAAGTATTACCCATGGTGACACTACCAACATTGGTTAAGTTCAGAGCATTATTCAAGGCGATTTTAATTTTTCCACCTTCTTCTAAGGTCGTAATATTACTGTTAGAGCCAATAATCTCAACGACTTCGCCCAGTTTTTTTCTAACCTCTCCGCCATCGGCTGCTTTGATGCCAAAGCCTAGTTCAGTGACGCCGTCGACAGCACCTTTAATGTCGCCAATGTTTGCAGCATTGGTTTCATTCGTCGCTACTGTTAGGGCACCGCCACTAGCTACGTTTTTAAGTTGGACGGGAACAGTTGCTTGAACACCACCTAGTGTAACAACGTCTCTGGTTAGAGCATTGTCATACTGTACTGAGTTATCTGCTCTGCCTAAGCTGTCTTTGCTTGCTTGGCTTAGATCAAATTTATAATCTGTAACGTTACCGCCTACATTAGTTTCACCGACTGTTACCGCAGATGAACCTGCTGATGCAGTCGTGCCATTAGCATTAACCGTGTAGATGTCTTGTCCGTTAGAACCCGTTGTTTTATTAACACTGGATACGTTAGTACCTTTAACAACCTCAGTTCTAGAACCAGCAGCTGCACCTTTAACATCACCGATGTTTGCCGCGTTGGTGAGTGTGTCGCCGCCGCTAAGAACGTTTGTGATTTGATTGCCGCCGTTGTTCAGACCGGCGCTCGTTAAAGTGACAATTCTGTTTGGATTGTTAGGATGGTTAGCATTGATGATCCTGATACCTGAGTTATCAACCAAAGTATTACCCATGGTGACACTACCAGCAGCGTCAAGGTCAATATCTTTAGCAAGCTTGATTGTTAAGGTATCGCCTTCTGCGAAAACACCGATGTTTGCATTATCGGATAAATTGTTTGCTTCAGTCTCACCACCTAAAATATTAAGTGTTTCACCCTCTCTGAGTGCAATAGGATCACCAAAATCGCCTTCAAAATTTAGAATTATTGGATCATCTGGGTTAGAAGGTTTTTTCTTGTGACTATTGTTTCCATTGACATGAGTATGGGTGCCATGACTGCCATGGCTGTGACTATAAGTTCCGTCATGGTGATTCGAGGTGCCACTAGTTGAATTATCGGTTATAGCGTTTGCCTGCAAACCGAAACCAGCAGCCAACATCCCTAGTATGATGGCGCTCAATCGTAATGTGTTAACAGTCGATAAACTAGGAGTTGTATTGATGGTAGCGTTTGAGCTCACGCTAGATTTTGATGATTTGCCACGCGCTTTGGCATATTCAGCAACCGCCATAAAGCAGTTTAATGACGCGTTCCATATGACTTTATAATTCCTGTTCATAACGTATACTCCCTTACAGATTTGTCAGATTTAAAAAATCGAAGTTAAAATCCATGTTTTAGAGAGTTGATGTAACAAAAGAAAACAGTTATGAGGTCATAGGATGAGAATTTAGGGATAAAAAATTACTTATATTATTACTTGAGAAATAAAACGTCTTTTTTTGTAAAATCATTATTACTCTCTGTATATTATTATCAATGAATATACAGAGAGTCTCAATACCGTTCATCGGTAATTTAATACCGTTCATCATATATATTCTAATTAATGAATATACATTTATGAAATACGTTCTCATTTGAGGTTATTCTCATTTAACAGGTGATATTACTTTTATTACGCGTCCCATTATGTCATCTTAGCGACTATGGACAGTGCTCTGATCTCTATGCGCTATCACTACTTCATGAACGATTGCCAACCCCAATCCATAGCTGACTGTTTCGCGATAACGCGCAGTATCAAGCCTAACAAAGGGCTAAAAATACGCTCTAGATTCTTGTCTGCCGCACCGCCAGCTCAAATCTGTTATCAATGTCAGCAATGGCTTTATGAGGCGGTATCGGTTTTAAAATATCATCAAGGCTAAAAGGTTTATCATTTGAGCACTCATTATCAACGTTATCCTTGTCAAAGGAATAAGCCCTATAAGGGTTGTTATTGACGCGCTCTTTATCGCTAGAGTCACGATAATCAGATGCTTTATTGTCAATACTACTATTCACACAATCTTGGACATTAGGCGTTACAGATGACTGAGTCATTCAAATCTCTATTACCCTATGACTGGCTTTTTTATCTTAAAATCAAAGATATTAAAGCCCTGTCTACTACTGGTGATTTTCGTTACTATATAAACTTCCTGATTGAACTTATGGGTTAATCCTATATTTTAGCCCCACTTTTCTCACGCTCGTAAAAAGGACTTTGCAATGTCAATGCCATTTTCTTATTCTCATCAGACCCAAGTGCCCGCTCATAAAACTTTAAAATCTGCCGCTTTAATTATTAGCAGCACACTATTATTCTCTGTATCTACTTATGCGGCAGACACAAACCCCTCTGTCGCACCAAAAATCATCAATCCAACCTCGATTAATACCAATGCAATTAATCTAGCGGTTATGACAGAAAATCCTACGCTGTTGTCTGAGACGCAGCGCGTGACACGAGCGAAAACCAACACACTCACGCCCAAGACCAATCAAACCAAGGCTAATCAAGCCAAAACTGATCAAGCCATCTATTCTGTCGACGCTATCCACCACCCTGTTTGGGCAAAGAACGGCATGGTCGCTACCCAAGAAGCGCTCGCTTCTGATATCGGACTAAAGATTTTAAAAGATGGCGGTAATGCCGTTGATGCTGCTGTAGCAGTTGGCTTTGCGTTAGCTGTGACGTTGCCGAGGGCAGGTAATATCGGTGGTGGTGGATTTATGATGGTATATGATGCCAAACAAGGTAAAACCGTGGCGCTCGATTATCGTGAAAAAGCGCCCAGTAGCGCCTCGCGCGATATGTATCTTGATGAGGATGACAATGCCGTCAGTGATTTATCTCGTTATCATGGCTTAGCCGTAGGCGTACCGGGTACAGTCGCAGGCTTACTCAAAGCGTTAGAGGATCATGGCACCATGAGCCGCGGGCAAGTAATGGCACCAGCGATTGCACTGGCTGAAAACGGAATTGAAGTCACTGCTGGATTATCAGAGTCCCTAGAAGCGTTAAGCGATCGTCTGCAAAAATGGCCAAGCACCAAAAAGATATTCTTTAAAGCCGATGGCAGCGCTTATCAGCCGGGTGAGCGCTTAAAACAACCGGAGCTTGCCCATTCGCTAAAGCTGATTGCTACCAAAGGTAATGATGGATTTTATAAAGGAGAAACGGCTCGCAAGCTTGTAAAAGCAGTCAATGAAGCAGGCGGTAAAATGAGCTTGCAGGACTTAGCCAATTATCAAGCCATTGCTCGCGTGCCGGTCAAAGGCGATTATCGTGGTTATGAGATTGTCTCAATGCCACCGCCGTCTTCTGGCGGTATTCATATTGTGCAGATTTTAAATATTTTGGAAGGTTATCCGCTAAAAGACTATGGTCAAAACAGCGCACAAACCATTCATTTAATGAGCGAGGCGATGCAACTGGCTTATGCCGATCGTTCTGAGTATTTGGGTGATTCTGATTTTATCGATGTACCCGCCAGCGGTTTAACTGCCCAGCCTTATGCTGATAAGCTGCGCGCCTTAATCAACCCAAATAAAGCCACACCAGCAGCAACCATCAAGGCAAATAACCCTCTGCCGTACGAGAGCGATCAAACCACACACTTCTCCATTGTCGATAAAGATGGCAATGCAGTAGCCAATACTTATACGCTAAATTTCTCTTATGGTACTGGTCTTGTCGCTGAAGGTACGGGGATATTGCTCAATAACGAGATGGATGATTTTTCTGCCAAGCCTGGTGTGCCAAATGGTTATGGTTTAATCGGCGGCGATGCCAATGCGGTTGAAGCCAATAAACGCCCGTTATCTTCTATGAGTCCAACAATCGTCTTTAAAGACAGCAAACCTTATATCGTCACGGGCAGTCCGGGTGGTAGCCGCATTATTACGACCGTTACCCAAATTATTTCAAACGTCATTGACCATGATATGAATATCGCTGAAGCCACGCATGCGCCGCGTATTCATGACCAATGGCTGCCGGATGAGATTCGTATCGAAAAAGCATTGAATGTAGATACCATTAAAAAGCTCGAGTCCATGGGGCATAAGGTCAGTCAGCAGTCAGCCATGGGCTCAACACAGTCGATTATGATTACACCAAATGGTGTATACGGCTCTTCAGATCCACGTATTGTCGATGCGGCGGTGGTTGGATATTGATATTAGAAGTATTAAGTTAAATAATTAAGTTAAACAATATCGCTCTCTATCCGTCATAGTGTAGAGGGCTTTTTAATATAATTTTTTATCTCGTTTTTATATTACCCAAATAACTTACCTATGTGTCTCAAAGAGATTAAACCAACCGAATCAGTGGCTGCCTGCGCCAAATAATGCTATTATTAACGACCAAATTTAAACCTTAAAAATACAAACTTTAGCATTTTACTACGCCCTAAAAAAACATAAAGTATTGATAATAAAAAATTTATCATCATACAACTCATTCCTTCTCGATCGCATCCGTAAGAGTCTTCTATGGCATTTGTACATCTTGGCATCCACAGCGAATATTCTATTACCGATTCTATCGTCCGTATTAAGCCGCTTATCAAAGCGGCGGCGGCGGACAATCAAAGCGCCCTTGCCTTGACCGATTTATCAAACCTTTATGCCACGGTAAAGTTTTACCGTGCTTGCTTAGGTGCGGGTATCAAGCCCATCATCGGTAGTGAAGTCATCATGGAAAATGAGGACACGCGTTTGACCTTATTAGCGATGGATAACGAGGGTTATCAAAACATCACTCGCATCGTGTCGCTTGGCTTTACCGAAGGTCGCGCTGACCCTGTCAACCATGGTACGCCTGTCATCAAACGCAGCCATATTTTAGAGCACGCGGCAGGCGTCATTGTCTTATTCACTGAAAAATCTGATGTCGGTCAAGCGTTGGTTGGCTCCATGCCAGAAAAAGCCGATGAGCTGATTACAGAGTGGCAAACAGCATTTAATGATCGCTTGTATTTTGCGATTAAGCGCACCAATCGTACGGGTGAAGACGCCTTTATTAAAGCGGCTATTCACTCAGGCGCTAAGCATCATATTGCTATCATTGCCCATAATGATGTGCGGTTTTTAGAGCAAGATGATTTTGATGCCCATGAAGCGCGCGTTTGTATTGCTGGCTCTTATGTACTTGCCGACCAAAATCGCCCGCAGACTTACTCCGATGAGCAGTACCTGAAAACTCAGGCACAAATGCAACAGTTATTTGCTGATATTCCGCAGGTTATTGACAATACTTTGCACTTAGCAACGCGCTGTAATGTGACATTGACGCTCGGTATTAACGTACTACCAGAGTTTCCAGTACCTGAAGGCGAGACCACTGAATCGTTTTTTCGCTTAGAATCGCAGCGCGGGCTTGAAAATCGCTTAGACAAACTTTTCCCAGTTGACGCGCGCAGTGATAATTGGAGTGATATCCGCCAAAGATACGATGAGCGCTTAGAGTATGAGCTAAAAGTTATCCTATCGATGGGTTTCCCCGGTTACTTCCTTATCGTGATGGACTTTATCCGCTGGGCAAAAGCCAATGGCGTACCAGTCGGTCCCGGTCGTGGTTCTGGTGCAGGCTCGCTCGTCGCTTATGCGCTCAATATCACCGACCTCGACCCTATTCATTACGACTTACTATTTGAGCGCTTTTTAAACCCTGAACGGGTGTCCATGCCCGATTTCGATATTGACTTTTGTATTGAAGGTCGCGACCGCGTCATTGATTATGTGGCACAAACCTATGGTCGAGAAGCGGTATCGCAAATTATCACCTTTGGTACCATGGCAGCAAAAGCAGTGGTACGTGATGTGGCGCGCGCACAGAGTAAATCCTACTTCCTTGCCAGCAAGATGTCGAAACTTATTCCCAAAACACCGGGTATCACACTCAGTCAAGCGCTCGAGCAAGAGCCACAGCTCAAAGACTTACTCTCCAATCCTGATAACATGGATTATGAAGATGCCATCGAAGTGTGGGAAATGGCCATTAAGCTGGAGGGTATTTGCCGGAACGTCGGTAAACATGCAGGCGGTGTGTTGATTGCGCCGCACAGAATTACCGATTTTAGCGCCATCTATTGTGATGATGAAGGTCACCGCGTCAGTCAATTTGATAAAGATGATGTTGAAGCAGTTGGTCTGGTCAAGTTCGATTTCTTGGGTCTGCGTAACTTAACGGTCATTAGTGCAGCCGTTGAAAACATTAATAAGCGCCGCGTTAAAGAAGGCAAAGAGGCGTTGGTATTAGAAGACTTGCCCCTTGATGACGCGAAAGCCTATAAGCTCTTGCAAGATGCCAAAACCACCGCCGTCTTTCAGCTAGAAAGTATGGGCATGAAAAAGTATCTCGCTAAGTTGCAGCCGACCAACATCGAAGACGTGATTGCTATGTGTGCGCTCTATCGTCCCGGTCCGCTTGATGCCGGCATGGTTGAGATGTATATCGACCGTAAGCATGGGCGCGAAGAAGTTATTTATGACCATCCCAATCTTGAGCCAATTTTGGAAAACACCAACGGCGTTATTGTCTATCAAGAACAAGTGATGCAAATCTCGCAGGTAATGGCGGGCTATAGCTTGGGCGGCGCGGATATGTTACGCCGTGCGATGGGTAAAAAGAAACCGGAAGAGATGGCAAAACAGCGCGATATCTTTGTGACAGGTGCCACCGCGCAAGGCATTGATGAAGCGACATCAGGCGGCGTCTTTGACTTGATGGAAAAGTTCGCCGGTTATGGTTTTAACCGCTCGCATTCTGCCGCATATGGCGTGCTGGCTTACCAGACCGCGTATCTAAAACAGTACTACCCTGCTGAATTTATGGCAGCGGTACTGACCTCAGATATGAATAACACTGATAACGTCGTGTTCTTTATTAATGATTGCCGTGAAAACTTTGAATTAACGGTGGTAAATCCATCAGTCAACCGCAGTGAATGGCATTTTGTTGCCGATACGCCGACCAATATTATTTATGGTTTGGGCGCGATTAAAGGCGTTGGTGAAGGCGCTGTCGACTCTATCGTTGAAGCGCGTCGCCGTGACGGATACTTCAAAGATTTATATGATTTCTGTCGCCGTGTTGATATCAAAAAAGTCAATAAACGCACGCTTGAAGCCTTAGTCAGTGCTGGCTGTTTTGATGACTTTGCGGCGACTTTACGTCCAGACTTGCTAAGCGATGAAGCTTACGAGATTCGCGGCGCATTAATGAGTCAGCTGCCAAGTGCTGTACAAGCCGCTGAGCAAGACCGTCAAAACCGCGAAATCGGCATGATGGATTTGTTTGGTGAAATGGATGGTATCGTCGCGGCGCCGCCACTGGTTATGACACCAGAGCTGATTTGGGGCGACAAACACCGTCTAAAAGCGGAGAAAAATACCTTAGGCTTGTATTTAACCGGACATCCTATCGATGAATATCGCGACGAGCTAAAGCATTATACCTCAGGTACGCGTCTCGACAAATTAACTGATACCGGCTATAACGGCAGCTGTTATTTTGCCGGTCTTATCATCGATATCGCCAATTTTGGCACACGTAATGTCATTATTTTAGATGATGGTACTTCAAGACTGGAGGTCAGCTGCTATGCGGAGCGCTTTAACCGCGTCAAAGAGCAGCTTAAAGTAGATGAAGTTGTCATTATCAAAGGTAGCATCCGTGAGCGTGATGGACGGCTGTTTGCTCGCCTTGACAATGCCATGAGTATGGTCGATGCGCGCTTAAGATGGCTCAAAAAAATCAGTATTAAAATCCATGGTAGTGATATCGACCTACTGACGCGCATGCAGCCTTTGCTGAAGCCTGCACAAGCCAGCATTATTCCGGCACCCAAATTGTCTTATGACAATGAGCAAGACGAGCAAAGTAGCCATACTAATAACGACAGTTTTGGCGGTTATAATGCGGCAATGGGTGGCAGTTTATATGACGAAGACGGTAATGATTTATTGGCGTTAGAGAATAATATGGCGCAAGACGCTTATTCAAACAGCACTGACCGAAGCCTGAGTGAGCAAAGCTATGCCAATAATACACTCAGCAATACTGATGCCTCTATTAGAGATAATTGCCTACCGCTTGGACTCAGCATCTATGAAGAATACGGCATTGCCAATGTAGGACTCTCTGAGCATTGGCGCATTTATCCGAACGATGACAATTTGCAGCAGTTAAAAACTATGATTAGTGAAGATAACTTGCATTTTCACTACAGCTAACAAATACCTTACCGTTAGCATATTTATTAGTAAGAAAGTATTTATTATAATGATTCTTTCTACGCTACCTTTAATCCTATTGGACACACGACTATGGCTAATATTATGAACAACGATATGACCGCCATAACTGATGACGAAATTATCAATACTGAGCAGTTTGAAGACATGCGCGACTTATTAGAAGAAGACTTTGTCGATTTGATACAAGTCTATTTTAACGATTGTCGTCGCCGTATCACAGAACTGAGACAAGCTCAGCAAGAAGAAGATAATGCCAAGGGCTTTGAGCTTGCTCATGCGTTAAAAGGCGCCAGTGTCAATTTGGGCGCAACCCAAATGACGCGTCTTGGCAGTCAATTACAAGAGCTTTGCCGTGAGCATCTTATCAGCGAGCAAGCTCCACTTATCGAGGACATCGCCATCGCCTTGCAACGTGCTGAGCAAGACATCAACCAGAGATTAGGACAATAATGAGTAACAACGTACCCTCATCTTTCATAACAGCAGTATCAACTGTCAGCGATTATCTGTCTAATATGCAAGTAGTGATGGTCAATACGACATTGCCTGCCAATATTGGTTCAGCAGCACGCGCCATGCACACCATGGGGTTATCGAGATTGACGGTGGTTGACCCCAAATTGCCGATTGATGACACCAGCGTCTCTCATGCTGCCGGCGGTAGTGAGTTATTGTCATCAGCAATCATAGCACCAACGCTTGAATCTGCTATCGCTGATTGCCAGTTGGTATTTGCGGCCAGTAGTCGTAGCCGTCATTTGCCGCGCCCTGTGGTCACGCCGACACAAGCTGCCAAAATCATGCTGGACTTTATTGACAAGCAAAATGCGATTAATGAGCGAAATGGTATTGATACAGCGCCCAACATTGCCATTTTGTTTGGACGTGAAGATCGCGGATTGACCAATGAAGAATTGGCTTATGCGGACTATCATATTCAAATTGATGCTAACCCTGCTTATCCAGTACTCAATGTTGCTTCAGCGGTGCAAGTGATTGCGAGCTTTATTTATGCTTATACGCAAACGCATATCCAAGCTGACAGCGAAGATAATAATATAGCACAGGTAACTGACAACGTAGAGACGCTTGGACAAGGGATGCTTAATACCTATGTGCGCCAGCAATGGGATGAACCCGCAATTACTCAGCAACAATTGCAACAGCTTACTGAGCGTACCACCGCATTGATGGTTCAACGCAAACTGGCAGATAGTGAAAACTTAAAATCGCTGCCATCACGCTTGTCTAGACTCGGTTCACGTATTCAACTCGATCAAAAAGAGTATCAATTACTCAGTGCCCTGCTAGCAAAACTTTTAAGAGACTAAAGCTCTCCTGCAAAGCTTAATAAGTTAATTGTCTTGCCATCATTGGCATTATTAGTAGTACAGGTAGTTATATCATTTAACAATAAAAAGGGATTCACGATGAATTGGACTGTTTATTTATCCGGAGAAATACACACCGATTGGCGTCAAAAAATTATGCAAGGCGCGAAAGATCATGGTCTGGCTATTAAATTTACATCCGCAGTGACTGAGCATGAAGCCAGTGATGCGGCAGGTGACGTGCTTGGTAAAGATGACAATGGATTCTGGCGCGACCATAAATCATCCAAGGTTAATGCGATTCGCACCAAAAATATGATTCAAAACTGTGACATTGCTATCATTCGTTTTGGTGATAAATATAAGCAGTGGAACGCCGCATTCGATGCCGGCTACTGTGCCGCACTAGGCAAGCCTTATATCACCCTGCATGCTGAAGATATCATTCATCCGCTAAAAGAAGTGGACGGTGCGGCAATGGCATGGGCACAAACGCCTGAGCAGGTTGTTGAGCTGCTAAAATATATTACCAGTGATAGCTAAAGGCTAATAAAAAATCGCCTGTAGCTGAAGCGCGAATAATTGGCGTTTTATCTACAGGCGATTTTTATTTAGCGTACATTGCTATATTTTGTGCTACAAAACTGCTATAACTAAATAGAGTGTATCCAAAAATACGATAGGACAATTTATGTCATTGCCAACTGCTTTATTCAAATCGCTTGTCCGCATCAAAAGAGACTTAAAAGAAGATATCGATGCGGTATTCAATCGCGACCCTGCGGCGCGTAACAGTCTAGAGGTAATCTTAACTTATCCTGGCATCCACGCACTTATCCTACATCGCGGCGCGCATTGTCTTTGGCATAATGAGCAAAAGCTTGCCGCTCGGGTGATTTCTTACGGCTCGCGCATCATCACTGGTATCGAGATTCATCCTGCTGCCAAAATTGGTCGTCGGTTTTTTATTGACCATGGCATGGGTATCGTCATTGGCGAGACAGCAGAGATTGGTAATGATGTGACCCTTTATCATGGTGTCACACTAGGCGGTGTTTCTTGGAATAATGGCAAACGCCATCCGACATTAGAAGATGGTGTCATCGTCGGTGCTGGCGCTAAGGTCTTAGGACCATTTACTGTTGGGAAGAATGCTAAAATCGGCTCAAATGCGGTGGTGGTAAAAGCGGTTCCAGCAGGGGCAACTATGGTCGGTAGCGCCGCTCGTATGATTTCAGATCATCATGACGAAAAAGGCAATCCTATCACGACCAAAGTCAATGATGCCAAACAACAAGAAAAAGCGGCGCAAGCTGCTTCTAAAGATGATCACTCAGATAAAAAACAGGCAAACCATACAGCGCGCGAAACCACTTTTCAAGCTTATGGCATAAACCCCATGTCACAAGACCCTGTCGCTGAAGCCTTTGCTAAAATGCTTGAACACATTCAACAATCAGAAAACCGCTTAGATCAACTACAAACTGCTATGTGTAAAATCGATCCTAATTTTTGCAAAAAAGAATATGACAAATTGTGCTTAGAGGATTTGGACGTGATTGGCAGAAGTAATATAGATGAGATAGCTGCTAAGTCGCAATAGCATTTTCTGTTTATGCTGGGTTTAACGCTGTGTTAGATCCAGCATAAATAATCCATTATAAAACATTCATTCCTGCTAGCAATTCTTCAACCCCTTCTCTTTCATGTGCCTTAAATGGATAACGATTTGCCATAATTATCCACTTGGACCATTCAAGTTCTTTATTTTTGCTTAGGCTATTATCTTTGGTAGCTAACTTTATGAGCAAAATATCGATGTCCATCGTCACTTGTTTGATAACCGTCTGCAATTCTGTCAGTCGCTGTCTTTGACAAGCGCCCTCAAACTGTTTAAATATCTGGTGTAGCTGCTGCAAAGCTATGGGCGTCGCTAAAGACAAATAAACACACTGGTTGGTGTAATCAGGTTTTGACAGCTCTATGCTGGCAGTAAAGTCAGGGTTTTGAAAAGCCGTCGACAGTGTTATAGCACCAAGATTCGCCAAACGCTTTCGGACACGCGGCAAGTGTATCTGCGCATCATGATTGCTGCCCAATGCTAGTAGCACAGCCGTTACAGGCTGGGCTTGCAATGCTTCAGGCTCGCAGCTTGTCAGTGATTCAAGCAAATGATCCAAAGCTTTATGCATCATCAGCTGAGCTAGTATCAGCTTGATTGCCAGACCCATTAGATGCCGCTTGGGCATAGCGAGTGATTTGTACACCAACCGCATCTGCTTGTTCAATAGCGGTAGGCTTGGCAACACTTAAGGTAATTTTATCGCAGCTATATTTTTCGAGCAATTTATCAGCGATTTGCCCAGCCAGATGTTCAAGCAACTGTGCTTTGATAGCTTGGCACCATGCGGTTACGTCATCACAGACCTCTTTATAATTTAGCGCATCTTTTACCTCATCTGAGACAGCAGCGCGGCTAATATCAGTTTCAAGCGCGATATCAATCAATAACGGCTGAGTAATGGCGCGCTCCCATTCGTAAACGCCAATCACTGCCTCTACCTTTAAAGCTTTTACAAACACGACATCAGACTGAGTATGAAACATAAAAGCATCCTTGTTAATTGTATTTTTTGACTGTCTATTTTTTGATGATTTAGTTTAGTGATTTGTTTAGTGATTTATTTAGAGGATAACGCCTCTTCACGCAGGCGCGCCGCTTTTAGCTGTTTACTGGGGCGATGACGCCATAAGTCGATACTGAACAATAACAGACCCAACCAAATCAAACCAAATACCGCCAAGCGATGTAAATCAAATGGCTCATTGTAATAGAACACGGCCAAAAAGAAAATAAAGGTTGGGGTCAGATAATTCATAAAGCTAAGGATACTGTAAGCGACCAGTTTGGTAGACTTATTAAACATCAACAGCGGTATCAAAGTAATCGGTCCTGCCAGCATCAGCAGCCAAATCGAGGGCGTAAACCAAAAGCCAATATCACTACTCGCCACATCAGACTGCCAAAACCATGCGATAAAAATAGGCAGTAACATTGCCGTTTCGACAAACATGGCATCGACCGCTGTCAGAGGGGTTTGGCGTTGTATGGTGCCATAAGTACTAAAACTAAACGCTAAGATCAATGAAATCCATGGCAAGCTACCAATCATAACCACTTGAATGACGACTGATAATAGCGCAAAGCCAATGGCGACCCATTGTAGGGTACGCAAGCGCTCTTTGAACAAAATCATCGACAATCCCACGCCAACCAGTGGTCCAATAAAGTAGCCCAAACTGGCTTCTAAAATCTGATCATGGTTGACCGCCCATACATAAGTGAGCCAATTGATCGCGATGATAATACCTGAGATAAAAGAATAGGCAATCCATCTGGGATTTTTCTTTAGCGTGTCAATCCACTGCCAACGCTTGGTCACTACCAGCACAATCAGTAGACAGGTAAACGTCCACACAATGCGATGACCAATGATTTCGGTGGCATTATAATCTGATAATTGCTTAAAGTATAAAGGAAAAGCGCCCCAGATAAAAAAGGCGATAAGCGCAGTAATGATACCGCGTCTGGTGGTTTTAATAGGAGCAACCGGTTTTTTGATGACATTTTGGGTAGTCATAAGATAGGACAACTTTTTAGAGCAAAGCGCGCGCTCACCCAATTCTCATCATTGATGACAATCTGGTGGTAAGAACACAGGGTTACTACAGATAGTGTAAAAGGTAAAAAGCAATGTGCTGATACTGAAAACCGTATCAACACATTGCTGGCGAAAACCACAATTAAAATAAAAAAATCGACAATAAAATTAAGAATTTATCTGATTAATTTTATTGTTGAGCCAATATCACTGAATCTCATTGGCGCACATTAAAAATACTGCGTTAAGCACTCACAACGTCAATAGACATACCAATCTGGTTGGCAAGCTCTGCAAATCCTGGGAAGCTGGTATTGACGGTTTCAACGCCTTCAATGTTGATTTGCTGCGAGGCACGTAAGCTTGCAACAGCAAAGCTCATAGCGATACGGTGGTCATGATGCGAGACGATATGTCCACCACCAAATACCGCTTGACTGTTCTTCACTTCATTGAGGTTAGACTTACTGCCTTTACCTTCAATGATTAGACCATCATCCGTCACTGTACAATCAACACCTAGCGTTTGTAGCCCATCTGCCATGACCGCAATACGATCAGACTCTTTGACACGCAGCTCTTTTGCGCCCGTCAAAACAGTGCGACCTTGGGCGCAGCTGGCAGCAATGAATAATACAGGGAATTCATCAATCGCGAGCGGCACCAGATACTCTGGTATTTCAATCCCCACCAAGTTTGAGCTACGAATGGTAATATCAGCTACTGGCTCACCGCCAACATGGGTCTCATTACTCAAGCTGATATCCGCTTGCATCAGCTTAAGGATATCGATGATACCAGTACGTGTTGGATTGATGCCGACCTGTTTTAAGGTCAATTCACTATCTTGACTGATTGCAGCAGCAACCATAAAAAACGCCGCTGAAGAGATATCAGCAGGCACCGCAATATCACCGCCTGTTAGCGTGCCACCGCCTTCAACACTGATGCGATTGCCATCGACAGTCACAGGATAGCCAAATGCCGATAACATGCGTTCAGTATGGTCTCGGCTAACTTCAGGCTGAGTGACGGTCGTCGTGCCTTCCGCCCAAAGTCCAGCCAGCAATAAGCAAGACTTAATCTGAGCTGACGCAACTGGCATCTCATAATCGATACCCTTTAGCGGTTTGCCGGCCGTATCTCGACCAGTGATACTGAGCGGCGCTGTACCTTTTTGACCGGTGCTTTGAATCACTGCACCCATCTGACGTAATGGCGCGGCTACACGCTCCATTGGGCGCTTGTTTAAGCTGGTATCACCTGTCAGTACGCTATCAAAAGCTTGTGCGGCTAAAATACCTGATAGCAGACGCATACTGGTACCAGAGTTACCCATATATAGGGGCGTTTTGCTTGGCTTTAAGCCATTCATACCAACGCCATGAATGGTTAAATTGCCATTATCAGGACCTTCAATGGTCACGCCCATATCGCGAAATGCTTGCAAAGTGGCAAGCGCATCTTCCCCTTCCAAAAATCCAGTCACGCGGGTCACACCGGTTGCAAGGCTACCGAGCATAATACTACGGTGAGAGATAGACTTGTCACCAGGAATGGTAATGGTGCCAGAGACGGTGTTGCTTGGGGTAATATTATAAGAAGCTGACATGGCAGGAGTATCCGTATAAGGGGTGCTGGCTAACATATGGCCAAAATGTCGCCGTGCGGCTTGCGCGCGGCCCAAAAGTCCCATCAGGGCGGTTGAATCTTTATCAATGATAAGCTGACGTATATCATTTAAATAAACGCTGTACTCATCAAGGGCGCTGACTATCGCGCTTTGGTTGGCAAAAAATATATCATGCCACATTTTAGGGTCGCTGGCAGCAATGCGCGTAAAGTCACGAAAGCCACCTGCTGCATAGCGAAATATATCTAGATTGTCATCATGACTTGCCAGCTGCTCAACCAGATTGAAGGCGAGCAAATGCGGAAGATGACTGGTATGGGCCAATATCGCATCATGATGCGCGGCCTCCATCGGCATAACGCTAGCCCCTACCGCTTCCCATAGTTGCCTGAGCTTTGCAATTGCCAAATGACTGGTCGTTGGTAGCTCACAAATAATGACGCTATGATTGACAAACAAGGTGGCGCGGCGAGCATGATACCCCGAATTTTCAGCACCAGCAATCGGATGTGCTGGCACAAGCCCAGTAGGCAATGTCTCAAACACGGCTTGGGCAGCATCAATGATATTGACTTTAGTACTACAGACATCAGTAATGATGCAATCAATATCAAGCTGTCCATTATCCATTGCGGCTTTGATATCGACAAATACGGCTTGTACCGCTTGTACTGGCACCGCAATGACAATCAGATCACTACCAGATACCACTTCGCTTAATATTGCACTACCAGCTTCTAGCAAACCATGTTGAATCGCTTCTTCTATACTCGGTAGATGTCTGTCTACCGCGACCAGTCGCTGACTCAATCCATTGTCTTTGATGGCTTGGGCAAGACTGGCACCAATCAATCCAAGCCCAATCACACACACTTGCTGGAATAGTGGCTGCGCAGAGGATGGGGTCAGTTTGGTTGCTGCTTGAACATTTACGGTATGATTTATTTTTTGCATATTGTTTTAATTATTAGGTTACTTATTAAACTGCTTATTAAATTGCTTATTAGATTACTTACTAGTTATTGATTTAATCATCGGTCAAAATAGAGCGCAGAGTATCAATCAAACGCATATTGTCTTCTGCGACCCCTACACTAATACGCAGCCAATTATGCAAGCCATAAACCTCTAGCTGGCGAACGATAACGCCTTGCTCAAGCAATGCCTGATAAATCACAGCAGCGTTTGTATCTTCCATTTCAACTTCGATTTCGACCATAATAAAGTTGGCATGTGACTTTATAAAACCCAGTCCCAGTGCATCAAACTGTTTTTCTAACCAACGCATTTGCTCGTCATTCATCAGACGAGTTTTTTCAATAAAATCTTGATCCGCAAGTGCCGCCGCCGCTGCCGCCAGTCCAATGCGGCTCACATTAAATGGCTGACGAATGCGATTAAGCAAATCTGCCACAGCTACCGAGCTCAGTGCATAGCCAACACGCAGACCAGCAAGACCATAGGCTTTAGAAAAGGTGCGGACGATGACCACATTATCAAATTCATCTAACAGTGCTCGATTATTGCTCTCAGGACTATATTCTATATAAGCTTCATCCAACACCACCAGTACTGAGCTTGGCACACTGGCGACAAACTCTCTCAGCTCACCATGTTCAAGCTGCGTACCGGTTGGATTGTTCGGATTGGCAATAAAGACGATTTTGGTATTGAGGTTATCCTGAACCGCTTGGCTCATGGCTTTTAGGTCGTGTCCAAAGCGCTGAGCAGGCACTTCAACATCCATAGCGCCTTGCATTTTAGCGAGCATCGAATAGACTATAAAGGCATACTGACTATAAACGATTGCATCATCCGCACCCACAAAACTACGCGCCAAGATATCAAGCAAATCATCAGAGCCATTACCCAAAGTAATCTGATCAACATTGACATCATTAAAATCAGCCAATGCTTGCTTTAGATAATAGCCATTGCCATCAGGATAACGTGATAGCTGACCCAACTGCTCAGTAATCGCTAGCGTGACGTGCGGCGAGCAGCCTATCGGATTTTCATTACTGGCAAGTTTTACCACATCTGACACGCCATACTCACGTGTCAACTCTTCAATAGGCTTGCCAGTTTGATACGGCGCCAACGCCAAAATACTGTCATAAGCAGGTACGAGCGGTAATAAATTTGACTCTGTCGATTGCGTAGACTGCATGATTAATCCTTAGATGTGATAACGCATCTATTATTGGCTAAGCCCATTAATGTCAATAGGGACCGCTGTTTGTGATAATACAATTTATAAAGCGTCTGCTGCTAATACCAATCAAACGATCACCAACAAAAATTATTATATTTATAGTACCGCTTTTGGATACGAGCCTAAGACACGTAAGTCTTTGACCAATGGGCGAATATCAGCGATAGCGGCGCTCACATTTGGGTCTTCAATGTGCCCATTCATATCAATAAAGAAGACGTAAGCCCACTTATTAGGACGCTCAGGGCGCGTTTCAATGCTGGTCATCGACACGCCATGGTACGATAAAGGTTTTAAGATTTCGATCAGAGCGCCCGCTTTGTCATGCGCTGAGACCATAATCGAGGTTTTATCTTGACCCGATGGTGCAATCGCTTCATGACCAATAATCAAGAAACGGGTCGTATTGCTTGGATTGTCTTCGATATTTGAATACAGTTTATGCAAATCATACTCTGCCGCCGCCACGTCACCGGCAATCGCTGCCGAATGCCACTCATTCTTTAAGCGACGTGCCGCTTCACCATTACTCGATACCGCAACACGCTCGACATTGGGATAATTCACATCCAGCCAATGACGACACTGTGCCAATGATTGTTGGTGCGAGTAAATACGGCTTAACCCATCAAGTTTGGTATGTTCAGCGACCAAAAAGTTTTGATGAATCGGCAGCTCAACTTCACCGATTATTTTTAATGTAGAAGATAAAAATCCATCTAGCGTATGATTGACCACACCTTCAGATGAGTTTTCAACCGGCACGACGCCATACATTGCGGTGCCTGCTTCAACTTCACGAAAGACATCAGTGATGGTATTGAGCGGTACAGTATCTGCCGCTTTACCAAAGTGCTTTAATGCAGCGGCATGGGTAAAAGTACCTAATGGACCCAAAAACGCAATGCGCTGCGGGGCTTCTAAATCGAGGCATATCGACATAATCTCACGGAATAAGCGCGCCATTTTTTCATCGGCGATAGGGCCTTCATTACGCGCCATGACGGCTTTTAGCACTTGCGCCTCACGCTCTGGACGATAAAAGATAGGGTTGGTATTTTCAGCAGCAGGATCGTTGGCAATGTGATTCTTTTTCACGCTCGCCACTTGCTGAGCCAATTTGGCTCGATTATTAATCAGCGTCTGAATTTCGCAGTCTACCGCATCGATACTGCCACGCAATGTATTTAAAAACTCTTTATCCGTTGCGGTAGCGCTGATGCTTGCGGTGGTTTGGTTCAGATTATCATTGTTTTGTTCTGCTGACTGCTCACTCATTACCGCCCATCCTTTTTAGATTTTATGACTGTTAGGTATAGCTACTTGTCAATGATGACTATAAATACTTCTTTAAATAAACACTTCTTTAAAAGACATAAATATTTTTGCTATTCGTTACTCTTATATTGCCAATTTATCATTATTGGTTTTTTAAAGCAGCGCTATGTTCTTGGTAAAGTCCATAGTATTTGCGAAGCTCAATCAGTGACCGGCTCTACTATAGCAAAAACTACGGACAGTGCCCATTCGTAAATGAGTGTAAAGTGACAAATCATTATAAATGTTAGCATAGTTAGGCGATATACGAGCTCAGCCTGTTAAAACTATCAGGTAACATGTGCCCAAATCTATGTTACAGTTTAAACGAACACAGGATTTTATCCATAATAGACCACAACCATCCATAAGAAAATAACACCATTAATGAATAATACCATTAATGAATAATACCAAGGATATCTGATGAGCGCATTACAACAGCTTCGCACTATGACTACCATTGTCGCTGATACAGGCGATCTTGCCGCCATTGAGCGTCTAAAACCTATCGATGCGACCACCAATCCAAGTCTAATTACCAAAGCTCTGATTCATCCTGATAATGAAGCGGTATTATCAGAAACCATGAGTCGCCATCGAGATGATATCGACGCGGTGATTGATGAGCTGACCATTCAAATCGGCTGTAATATTTTATCTTTAATCGAAGGACGCGTCTCAACTGAGGTCGATGCCCGCTTGTCCTATGACACACAAGCGACCATTGATAAGGCATTGGCATTCATGGAAGCCTATCAAAAAGTAGGTATCGACTCAGAGCGCGTATTGATCAAAATGGCAGCGACTTGGCAAGGTATTGAAGCTGCCCGCTATCTCGAAACCCAAGGCATTCACTGCAATCTCACCTTGCTCTTTGGGCAACATCAAGCCATCGCTTGTGCTGATGCTGGCGTGACCTTGATCTCCCCTTTTGTTGGACGTATTTTGGATTGGCAAAAACGCCAGCAAAACCGTCAAAACATACCCGTCTCTGATGACATGGGCGTACAATCGGTTAAGCTCATTTATCAATACTACAAGCAGCATGGCTACAAAACGCAGGTAATGGGCGCAAGTTTCCGCTCAACTGAGCAAATATTGGCGCTGGCAGGCTGTGATTTATTGACCATCGCACCTGACCTCATTGATGAGCTGGCGGCAATGGATATCGAGGTTACACGTCAATTATCAGCAAGCATGTCGATGGACATGACAGATATGACGCGAGTGAGCTTGAGCGCTGAAGAATTCAGTAGCGCCTATCAGCAAGACACCATTACTCAAGATCTATTACCCAAAGGCATTGACGGCTTTATCGGTGCGCGTGATGAGCTTGCCCATATGCTAGCGAGTATGCGCAGCTAAGCTATAGTCCGTTCAAAATAAAAGCGATACAATTGTAATAACGTGCTATTGGCTATAATTTTTCTTGCTTGCTGCTGGCAGGCGTGACAGAGGCTGCAAAAAATTTATCGCCAATAGCACTGTATCGTTTTTAAAATGAATCGACTATATATGTGATTAATATGGATGTATAACCAAGCCTATCTAGCTTGAAAGTTGCTCACTAAAACACTAGAAAACAGTGAAAATATTACATAAGTATACGCAGCAGGTAATAAAAGAAATTTGCCTGCTTATAGTAAGTTGGCTATGATGAGCGATCTAAAATGACTAGAAGCAAGGCTTAATTATGAAACGGCTAGCAGTGGTATTAGCAAGCAGTACGCTTGCGATTGGTGCTCATGCAGTAAACTGGTCAAAAGTCACAGAAAGTCAGACCGGTTCCATTTTTAGCTTAGATTTGGATGCTATCGAACGCTCTGACATCAATATCCTTGATGAAAAGCGCGTCGAAAATATTACCGTCTCCATTCGTAGAACTTACCCTGCATTAAAAAGTACAACGAGTGACAGTAAAGAAAGCGGTATTCATCATAGCGACCAGCAATGGCTTATCTCTTGCAAGGATGCCAGCTATTACAGACGGGCATACGTTTATTATACCGCTGACGACAAGGTAATAAAGTCTTGGCAATCAGAAAAACCTCTCCTGACCACCAAAGATTTTAAAATTACTGCCCCAAAAACGGTCAGCCGTATGCTAGTCGAGCAAGCGTGCAAAAACTACGAGCAAGCCAAATAGCACAAATAAAATAGGCAAAAGCAATCTAAAAAAGCATCATTGAAAAAGCGCGCTGAACGTATTCAGCGCGCTTTTTTGTCGTCATCATTTATGTTTAACGAATAAAATCTTATAGTCAGTCCACTTTTAAAAAGGTACATAACTACTGGGGCTAATTATTCGCAGCCTCTGTCTGCATGGGCACTGCAAGCAAGAAAAATTAATACCAGCAGTACATAATGTATCGATATTAATTTTTATTTTTAACCCCTATAAGTAAAAATGCCCGTCATTTACGCCTTTAATACCGTATAAATAGGCACTGGAAAATCGCCATGTAAATCCACCAAATCTAATAATACTAATGCACCAACGACCGTATGATCAGCTGATTGACATAGCTCATAAGCGGTAGTCAGTGTGCCGCCCGTTGCCAAGATATCATCAACCAATAGCACGCGCTCTGGTGGCAGATTATTTTGCATCTCAAGAGTGTCTTTACCGTACTCTAGCGCATAGGATTTATTGGCAACAGGCGGCGGTAGTTTGCCGGGTTTGCGTAGTAAAATCATACCCTTGCCCAAACGTCCTGCCAGCAAACTCGCGAACACAAATCCGCGCGCTTCAACAGCACCCAAACAATCTACCTCGTCCATTATGCCTTCAGGTAGAACAGCCAGCAGCGCATCAATGACTTCATTAATGTGACTGCGTAGTAACGGTGTAATATCATAAAAATCAATGCCGACTTTGGGGAAGTCTGGTACTGTGCGAATGATGTTCCAAAACGGATGATCGGTATTGAGGGTATTCGATGACTCGGTTGCAGTATCAGCTGCTGTAACAGCGGTGTTTGCGCTCATAATAACCCTTAACGTCTATAACTTAAATAATGATGTAACAATAGCAAATAGTATATGCATCGGAAAATTAGCGGCGGCTATCATAGCATAGTCGCCTTTAATATTGCGCGGCAATGGGAAAAACATTACTGCTTAATTAGATAAAATCAGGCATAGTGACTTGATAAATGCTGACTAATCTCAATATACAAGTGTAAACTTAACTATGAAAACAACGGTTATATGCTAAACTGGCTGCGTTTTTACAGTCTAAATATTGACGGTAATCATTCTTGATGTGCCATCAATATCATCTTAAAAACGTATAGTAACACTGCTAATAATCGACAGGACTCTTTATGAAACGTTATGAATGTATTGTCTGCGGCTGGATATATGACGAAGCACTTGGCTGCCCCGAAGAAGGCATCGCGCCGGGCACCAAATGGGATGATATCCCTGATGATTGGACGTGCCCAGAATGCGGCGTTGGCAAGCTTGATTTTGAGATGCTAGAACTTTAAGCCAATGACCTTTTAGATAGGACCGTTCATGACAGAAAAAAATGACATTAATAATGCTGCTAACTTGCCTGAGCCATCGGATAGTAGCTTGAGCTATCCGACGCCTGAATGGCAAAAATTTGGTGAGCACCAGTGGTGTGCCTCGGATCTTAGCGAGCATCTTTATCAAGCCATGATAGATATCGGCGACGGCATCGAGCTGTGCGTTGAAGCTGGCGGTAATCCTAATCATCCGCCACTACTTATGATTATGGGGCTTGGCTCGCAAATGATCTTTTGGCCAAACCATTTTGTTAAGCGTCTTATTGATGCCGGCTTTTTTGTGATTCGTTTTGACAATCGTGATATTGGTTTGTCCTCTAAAGTACAAATCGATGGTCTACCGCGCATTAGTCAGCTCAAAATGATGATGCGCCTGCAAACGGGACTGTCTAATAAAGGCACGCAGGTTGCCTATAATTTGACCGATATGGCAGAAGACACGGCACGCTTAATCAAGGCATTGCAGCTTGGCAAAACGCATCTGCTTGGTGCTTCTATGGGTGGCATGATTGCCCAGATCGTAGCAGCGCGTTATCCAAGTCTAATACAGCGGATGGCATTGATGTTTACCACGACCAACCGTGCCTTTTTAAAACCACCAAAGCCTAGACAGTTATACACACTGATTAATCGCCCTGAGAGCCATTCTGAGCGTGATATCGTGCGCCATAGTGTTTGGTTTATGAAGACTGTCGGCACCCCAGGTCATGTGAATGTACGTATGGTACGTGACATTGCCAAGATACGTTATCAGCGTAATTTCCATCCTCTTGGTACGGTACAACAGCTAAATGCCATCTTGGCTTCAGGCTCTATCAGCCGCTTTAGTAAACAAGTCAAAGCACCGACGATTGTATTGCACGGTAGTGCAGATGGGTTATTACCTGCCTCACAGGGCCGCGTCGTTGCCAAAACCATCCCTAATGCCAAATTTCATTTGATTGAAGGCATGGCACATGATATTCCTGAGTATTATCAGCCATACATGGTAGATTTGATTAGCAATCATTTATTAGAAAAGTAATCTTTATAAGTTAGCTTGTGACATTTATCGCCTAAAGAAGAGAGCCTATAGCAATCATTAATCGCTATAGGCTCTTTTTTTGGTCAAAATAAAATATGCTGTCAATATTTAATCACAGGTGACAGCCGCACCTTCTTTATCTATGCACATCTTATTACCATTTTCTAAGCTGCCAATCCAGGCCTTATCCTCTACAAACACAAAAGAAGGCTTGTCCTTATAGTGGCTCTCAAGACTGAGACTTTTATTGTCAGAATCATTAAAGCCATTAAAACCATTAAAGTCATCAAAATCCTTAAAACTAAAAGGAATCACAAGCTCGCCGCCAAGATTGATAAAGCCCCACTCGGCATCGATACGCACGCCCGCTAGCCCTTCAGAGAATGGACGTACTTCGTCGAAAGAATACGTAATCATAGTGACATTATTGTCATCAACAAAGCCCCATCTACCATCTTGTTGCCGCGGCTGCAGCGTGGTAAAGCGATTAACGGGTATGGATGCTGATTTTTTTTGTGTGCTATTTGCGCGATCGCTAGGATTAACCGCTGATTTACTAGCAGCGGGTCGATCATTTACCCGGCTATTTTTGGCGCTTTTACTGTCATTACTTTTAACATTGTCTTTTTTAACATTGTCTTTTTTGACATTGGCATTTTGAGTATTGGCATTCTTAATATTGCCCTCTTTATCAAGCCAGCTGATCGCTTTGTTTTTGCGTAGACGAGCCATACCGCCTCGGTAATCATCAATATCACTAATCGCTGCCGAAAACGGCACAACAGTCCTATTGGCCGTGTCAATAACGCCATAATGACCGCCCTGTTTGACCACAATGCGACCTTCCGATACGGGGCGTGCCCAGCCTTGACCGTCATTTAGCGCATCGTACATCACAGGAATCACTTCACGACCTTGCATATTCAGATAACCGACATGACTATTACGCATGACAGGCAATAGACCTGCTGATATTTTATTTGCATCCACTTTTTGATAGCGCGATAAATCAACAAGGCTTTTACCTTGCTTATTGATAAGAGCAACCGGTGCGCCAAAGTCTTTCACCGCTAAGAAATAACCACTACTCGCCGTACAAGAGACGTTTTTATAGTAGCTTTTAGGGATTTTACAGCTGGCAGCTTGGGCACTTGGCATGACAAATAACGCCGTAGCTAAGATGCCAATCATCAGAGCACAGCGCCTTATTAGGGATGACTGATCTTCAGATTTCGTTAATGACAATGATCGTTTTGATAAGGTACGTTGGAGCATAAGCAAACCTAAGCTAAAAGTAATAAGGGCTATTGGGGCAATTTAAATGAGATGGTATAAATAGAGTGTTTTAAGGGTGTTAGTTCTTTAAGCTGATGATATTACAATACTTAGATTAACACACCAAGTGCAACGCTAATTGATATTATAGAACACCTGATTGGGCGTCTTGAATCCCAGCCGTTTTCTCGGTCTGTTGTTTAGTTTGTTCTCAATGTGCTGTATCTCATCATCAC
>NZ_CAJGZK010000002.1 GCF_904846215.1 Psychrobacter glacincola
CCGTTCTTCTTGGTGTGTTTGTCACGACAAAAAGGGCAGTTTTTTGATTCATGACGTTGATTCCTTGCAAATATAGACAGTATATAGCTTCAGAGCCTACACCAGCATGAATTTTGTCCATTACACCTGGGTTTATGATTATGCAGTGTCATGTTTAAAAGTCAGTCCATACTAAAGATATTCTCATTAGACCAATTTTGCCAATACGGCTTGTCCCATTTGCTGACAACCGACTTGTATAAGCCCAGTCTCGCTACGATCCAAGATATCGACCGTGCGTAAGCCATCATCAAGCACCTCACTGACCGCTTGCTCAATCGCTTGTGCTGCCACTTCTTGTTTAAAGGTATAACGTAGCATCATAGCGACAGATAAAATGGTGGCTAGTGGATTGGCTATATCTTGTCCTGCGATATCAGGCGCTGAACCATGACAAGGCTCATACATGCCTTTGCCCGCTTCATCAAGGCTTGCTGATGGTAGCATACCAATAGAGCCTGTCAGCATCGCCGCTTCATCAGATAAGATATCGCCGAATAAATTGCCAGTGACCATAACATCGAACTGTTTAGGGTCTTTAATCAACTGCATACAGGCATTGTCAGCATACATATGCGATAACGCCACATCGCTATATTGCGCCTGCTGTAGCTCAATCATGGTCTGTTTCCAAAGCTCAGTGACTTCTAATACATTTGCTTTGTCGATAGAGCAGACTTTGGCAGAGGTTCCTGCTGCCTGCGCGCGTGTTTGCGCTAACTCAAAAGCAACTTTGCCGATACGATTGATTTCGCTGGTGCTATACACCATGGTGTTATAGCCTTGCTGCTCACCATTTTCTAGCGTACGAATACCGCGCGGCTCACCAAAATAAATACCACCTGTCAGTTCACGCACAATAAGCAAATCTAGACCTGAGATAATCTCAGGTTTAATGCTTGAGGCATTAACAAGCTGCGGATACAGCTTTGCCACACGCAGATTGGCAAACAAACCAAGCTCGCTACGAATTTTTAGCAGACCGCGCTCAGGACGTTTACTACGTTCGATACCATCCCACTTAGGACCACCAACTGCACCCAATAACACCGCATCTGCTGCGCGTGCACGTTGTAGCGTCTCTTCTGGCAAAGGTTCACCCGTTGCATCAACTGCCACACCGCCGATCAATCCAGACTCAAGGGTCAAACCTAACGCAAACTTATCATTGACAGCGTTCAGCACATCAATGGCTTGGGTCATGATTTCAGGGCCGATACCATCGCCCGCTAATGTTAAAATCGTTGCCATACTGGTCCTTGAGGTTAAGTAAGTTTCTGTTATTTATTTTATGTCTGCTTTAGTTATCAGCTCATTAAAGACAGGCTTTTAATGATTATACTTTGGCTTTTACCTTTACCTTTGATGGCACTGATGCCGCCTTAACACTACCAGTTTCTACAAATTCTCCTTGATGCTCAGTGCCAATCTGCTTGCAGAAGCGGCGCTGCACGGTATTGCCTTGATAAAGCTCAACACACAAAGGCTCTGGTGATGCTGAATCTAACAAGCTACCGGAGCTTTGGCCAGACTTTTTTTGATAAGCACGTAGCTGATAGGTACCGGGGCTAGCAAAGTCATGAATCATGGCAAAACGCTCAACGTAGCCCAGATTGTTTTCTGGATAAAAATTAACGTGTACTTCACGTTTAGCAGGTTTGACCCGAGCATAATAGTTAATAAGATTTGGCATAGCAGACGCTGATAATGGCACAATTTTAATGGCATTATTATGAATAAGCGGCGTCATATCCATCGTCACAGCGGCTTGAGAATGCTTAGTGCCCGTGCGAGTTTTATTGTTTTCGCGCGCATCATTCATCGCAACCAGCATAGTAGCATTCATAGGTCTATGGGTTTCAGGCGATATAATCATTGTGCGATCTATCTTTACAATCTCGCAGTGGTAGGTGCCGACACAGGCAATATTTACTTCGTCAGCGATAGGCTTGATAGTACCCGTCCATACCTTTGCGCTTTCTGCTTTATCTATCTGTTGATAGCCTGTCAACGCCTGACAACCAGATAACAATAAGGTTACGGCAATAGCCGTGCTTGTCCATACCGCAAAACATGTTTTATTCATAATGATGGCTACTATTTATCAGATAAAAATATAATAATGTAAAAATAGATTATCGTTCATTTTAGCCACTTAATCACCATAACTCAACGCTGTATTAGCGCTAAGCTCGTTTTTATGGCAATTCATATTTTGTTGTTGATCGTTTACGATTGGCTATATTATTTTACGATGAAAGACTATGCTCTGACTTCATTGAATATCCAAGGCGTTTTTTGCATCATTTTTTGCTCGTAGTTCTTAATAGCGTCGCTCTGCTGTAAAGTCAGTCCGATATCATCAAGACCATTTAACAAGCAATGTTTGCGAAATTCGTCTACTTCAAACGCATACTCTTCACCCGTTGGCGTAATGACTACCTGTCTTTCAAGATCTGCAGTCAGCTCGTAGCCTTCGTTAGCAAACGTGGCTTTCATTAATGTATCAACGATTTCTTCATTTAATACAATCGGTAGCATGCCATTTTTAAAACAGTTGTTATAAAAGATATCGGCAAAGCTTGGCGCAATAACGGTACGAAAGCCATATTCAGACAACGCCCAAGGTGCATGTTCACGGCTAGAGCCACAACCAAAGTTACGACGCGCCAGCAAGATAGTTGCGCCTTGATAACGTGGCTGATTTAGAATAAAGTCAGGATTAATAATACGGGTGCTATTGTCTTGTCCCGGATACCCTTCATCGAGATAACGCCAATCATCAAATAAATTGACGCCAAAGCCAGTACGTTTAATAGACTTTAAAAACTGTTTTGCAATAATCTGGTCGGTATCGACGTTTGCGCGATCAAGTGGGCAAACGATACCCGTTTGGGTGTTATAAGCTTGCATAGTATTTCCTATCAAAGTTGTTCTTATTGTTGAATAAAGCGTGACGATTAAAACGTCCGCACATCCACAAAATGACCCGCCAATGCTGCTGCCGCTGCCATCGCCGGACTCACCAAATGCGTACGACCCCCATTACCTTGACGACCTTCAAAGTTGCGATTGGATGTCGAGGCGCAATGCTCTTGCGGCTCAAGCTTATCGGCATTCATCGCCAAACACATTGAACAACCCGGCTCACGCCATTCAAACCCAGCATCAGTAAATAAAGTATCCAAGCCTTCTGCTTCTGCTTGTAATTTCACTTGCCCAGAGCCCGCAACGACGATGGCTTCTTTAATAGTATCAGCCACTTTACGACCTTTAATGACGGCTGCTGCATCACGCAAATCTTCAATACGTGAATTCGTACAAGAACCAATAAATATACGGTCGAGCTGGATATCGGTGATTTTTTGACCCGCTTGCAAGCCCATATAGGTATAAGCGCGCAACCAACCTTCTTCTTGTGCGGCGTCAATAGCTTGATCAGGCGTTGGCACCGACTGGGTGATATCGACTACCATCTCAGGCGAGGTTCCCCATGACACTTGCGGCGCAATTTGACTGCCATCAATTTCAATCACGCTATCAAATACGGCATCATCATCTGAATAAAAAGTACGCCAGTAAGTTTCTGCTTGCTGCCATTGGTCAGCAGTTGGTGCATAAGGACGACCTTTAACGTAATCGATAGTTGTATCATCGACTGCAACCATGCCCACGCGCGCGCCTGCTTCAATTGCCATATTACAGACGGTCATGCGCCCTTCCATCGTCATGTCTTCGAATACTTGACCAGCAAATTCAATGGCATGTCCTGTCCCGCCAGCGGTGCCGATTTTTGCAATAATGGCAAGCACCACATCTTTTGAGGTTACGCCAGCGCCAAGTTTACCGGTGACGCGGATTTGCATATTTTTTGATTTCTTTTGAATCAAGCACTGAGTTGCCAATACGTGCTCAACCTCAGAGGTGCCAATGCCATGCGCCAAGCAGCCAAGTGCGCCATGTGTCGCCGTGTGTGAATCACCACAAACGACCGTCATGCCAGGCAATACCAAGCCTTGCTCAGGACCGACGACATGTAAGATACCTTGACGGGCATCATTAATGGTAAATTCAGCAATATCAAACTTGCTGCAGTTTTCATCTAACGTCAGTACTTGTAAGCGTGAGACTTTATCCTTAATACCTGCCACACCTTCTGAGCGCTCTTTGGTGACTGTAGGTACATTGTGATCAGGGCTGGCGATATTAGCAGATAGACGCCACGGCGCTCTATTCGCCAGCTGTAATCCTTCAAATGCTTGCGGGCTTGTCACTTCGTGTAGCAAATGGCGGTCGATATAAATTAGGCTCGAACCATCATCACGCTTGGTGACTTCGTGAGCATTCCAAAGTTTGTCATATAACGTTTGACCGGCCATGTTGCTATCCTTTTTAGTGGCTAATGACTTTATTTTTCGTTTATCAAATCGATAATGTGCTAGAGGTTTTATCTATTATTTAATCGTAATCGCAATAATCGATGTATAAAATAAGATTTATGGCGCAGATTATCAAGTAACTACAATAAATATGTCACAATACGTCTTGATGTCTTGTGATTATAGCAGGCTAATCCTATAATAATAATTGATGATTTTTTCATAGTTGCAAACTTTTATTTCTAATACATTATGACTAGGTCAGCCAACTTTTATTTATAGCTTGCTACGTAGCTAAGGACATCGGTGTGAATACCACAAATTTAACGACATTCGTTACTGTTATGCAAACAAGCAGCATTTCAGGTGCAGCAGAAAAACTGTTTATTACTCAGCCTGCAGTCAGTAAACGCATCAAAAACTTAGAAGATGAATTCAATATCACTTTATTCGATACGGTAGGCCGCGGTATTGTACCCACCCAAGCGGCTAGTGAGATGTTACCTCACGCCAAACGCTGGCTTGAAGATTATGAAAACTTCAAAATCAACTTGCAACATTCTAAACATATTGTATCCGGCAAGCTCGTCATCGGCACCAGCCATCACATAGGCTTACATCATCTAGCACCTGTACTCAAGCACTTTATTCAGGCCTATCCTGCCGTGCAGCTAGAAGTACATTTTGTAGATTCAGAAACCGCTCATAAAGCGGTGTTAGATGGCGACTTGTCACTGGCCTTTTTAACATTGCCCCCAGTATACGATAAGCGCTTGAGCTATCATACCCTATGGTCAGATCCCCTATACTTTATGACCGGTACATTATCGCCTTTAGCCACAAAGTCTAATGTGACACTAGAGCAATTGGCACGCTATCCTGCTATTTTGCCCTCTGCCAATACCTTTACCAGTCAGATTACTTTGGCCGAATTTGCGAAGCACAATCTAAAACCTTATGCCACCATGAGCACCAATCCGCTTGAATCTATTCGTATGTTGGTTTCTGTTGGACTCGGCTGGTCAGTATTGCCACAAACGATGCTTAGTCAAGATTTAGAACGTATTGACATGGCCGACAATATCGAATTGCAGCGTTATTTAGGCGTGGTCATCAATCCAAAACTAACACAATCTAACAACGTTACTGCTTTATTAGACTTACTTGCTCCGATCGAGTAATTAGATACAAGCTAAAAGCTTGATAATCGATATTAAAGGCTATTTAACAGAGCCTAGCTACTTAGAAAATTGCCTCATTCGCATTTGTGACTCTCATACGTTATAATACGCCTGACGTTTTTTATAACATAATTTTACCTAAAAAACACTGATAGTCATATATTGAACAGTTCTAGTAATATATGATAGTAAACAATAGGTTTGATGGTCTTAAATGATTGGTTATATAAGCGACTAATATCTATAAGTGATGAGCAGATGGGAGCAGTTAAAATTGCAAACTAGCAAGTATATTTGCAGTAGCCTTTTAATTATTGCTTTATAAGTATTAGTTCTAGAACAGCATTAATCATATAAAACTAACAGAAGATATCGAATCAAAGCCATTATGTCCTACTTAATGGCTTTTTTCGTCTTTAGATATTGTTTCTAAACATCGTCTTGTAATACTTAATTTTTCTCATTAAAAATAATGACAGCCAACAACGTTGGTTAAGGACAATTTATATGAACGGAGTTTCTAGTGGCGTACTGATATCACTTGGCGCCTATTTCTTGGTAATGATTGGGATTGGCATTTACGCTTATTTTAAGCAAGCCAATGACACTGAAGGCTATATGCTTGGCGGTCGTAGTCTCGGTCCTGCGGTAACGGCTCTATCCGCTGGTGCATCAGATATGTCCGGCTGGTTATTACTTGGCTTGCCGGGTTATATGTATGCCGATGGAGTCGTGAGCATATGGATTGCGCTCGGTTTGACCATGGGCGCCTTCTTAAACTATATTATCGTCGCACCGCGTTTGCGGGTTTATACTGAGATTGCAGACAACGCAATCACACTACCTGATTACTTTGCTAACCGCTTTGAAGACAAATCACATATGCTTCGGGTGTTCTCAGCAGTCGTTATTATCTTATTCTTTACGGTTTATACCGCAGCCAGCTTAGTTGGTGGTGGTAAGTTGTTTGAAAGCTCGCTCAACCTTCCTTATAGCACTGGTTTGTGGGTCACTGCTGGTGTGGTCGTCGCTTATACCCTATTCGGTGGTTTCTTAGCGGTCTCAATGACTGACTTTGTGCAAGGCATAATCATGCTATTTGCGATGGTGATCGTTCCTATCGTTGCCTTTACTGATCTTGGTGGTATATCAGCAACCACTGAAGCAGTTCGAAACATTGATCCAAATCTGCTTAATATTACCAGTGGTATGACAATCATGGGTATTATCTCCTTACTAGCATGGGGTTTAGGCTATTTTGGTCAGCCGCATATTATTGTACGTTTCATGGCAATACGTTCTGTTAAAGATATCCCAACGGCACGTAACATTGGTATGAGTTGGATGATTGTTAGTTTAATTGGTGCATTGATGACTGGTTTTGCTGGTCGTGCTTATGTACAAAAAACCGCAATGACCTTAGAGGATCCTGAAACTATCTTCTTAGTATTTACACAGTTTTTATTCACACCACTGGTTTCAGGTTTCTTATTAGCCGCTATTTTAGCAGCGATCATGAGTACTATCTCATCACAGCTCTTGGTCGTATCAAGCTCATTAACCAAAGACGTCTACAAATTATTTTTGGATAGAGATGCGCCAGAAGCTCGTCAAGTACTGGTAGGTCGTATCTCTGTTATATTAGTTGCTGTTGTATCCATCTTATTAGCCTCTGATCCAGAAAGCTCTGTGTTAAGCTTGGTCTCTAATGCTTGGGCTGGATTCGGTGCTGCGTTTGGACCACTAGTCATATTTAGTTTGACATGGCGCGGTATGAACCGTAACGGTGCTGCTGCTGGCATGGTCGTTGGCGCATTAACGGTCATCTTATGGATCTATGGTCCTTTCCAGGTGAATGGCATGGCACTCAATAGTTGGTTATATGCGATTGTCCCGGGCTTTATATTAAGTACTATCGCAATCTTTGCGGTCAGTATTATGACGGGTGGTCCAAAGGATTCAATTAAAGCGAAATTTAAAGAGATGGAAATGAACTTAGATAAGTAAGCACTTTCAACTGCTGTTGTTAAATTAGAAAACCTTGCTATCATGGCGAGGTTTTTTTATTGTCTGATTAAAGATCACTGGATTATTTAAATACTAACTAACCTTGTATAGTTAATCCACTTTTAAAAGGGCACAGAACTACTGGGGTTAATTTCTCTTGGTTGCTGCGCTTACGCAGACAGGGGCTGCAAAAAATTTATACCAGCAGTACCGTAGCGTTTTTAGGGTACTTTGACTATACAAATGAGATTTATCTTAATTCAGACAAGAAAAAGCGACCCATAACATAATGGATCGCTTTTTTATTTATACTTTAGTTATTTATAATAAGGTTTTACTTTCCTTGATAAGAAAGCTTCATACCTAGGATATAGCCGTCATTATCTTGGAAATCACCAACGATTTGTTGTGTTGGTAGCTTACCTTGAGCATCACCGAACCATAAGTATTTGCCACCAGCTGATACCGCCCATTCTGGGGTAACGTTGTATTTAGCGCCTAGACCAACACTGTAGTAACCATCGATAGGTCCTAGTGACGTTGTAGGATCGCCAGCACCACTATCCCAACCAACGGTACCACTAACGGCTAAGGCTGGTGCTAAACGTTTAGCGATACCGACTTCTACTTGGTACTGGTCGTCTTCATACTCAACAATGTTTAGGCCCTTGTCAGCGTATAATGGATTATTCTTACTAACTGCATTATATAATGGTGGCGTAATGACGAAATCACTCCACGGTACCCAACGTACTTTGGCCGTCGCTAATGTCGTTTTATTAAGACCAGTTTGAAAATCGAAGTTGACTGATTTAGGGGTAGTAAGCTCGTAATTGCTAACCTGAGTAGCTGCAGCAGGATTACCTGCTAAAAGTCCAGCTAAAGGATAAGTTTCAGATATCGTTACATCATGGTCAATCTCAGAGCGATACGTTAAAGCTGCTTTTAATGCAATCTCAGGTTTGCTATAAGAGAAGCCTGCTATGTAACCATAATCCATATCAGGATTACTGTTTGAGGTATAGCCAGTAGCAAGACTATAAGCACTACCACGTAGTTTTGTACTTGCTCGAATACGCTGTGCAACGGGGCCACCATAAACTTGGAACTCTTTCTTAGCACCGAACTTTGCGCCAAGAATAGCTGTTAAGTTTTCGCTGCGCACTTCAACCTTAGTATTTTCGGTATTAGAAAGCTGAGCATTGGCATAATTATCAAAACCTACTAATGGAGCTAATTTTGCTTCGCCAGCTGCAATTTGTGCTTGAGCGCCACTAATACGTTGTTGTAAAGCTGCTTGAACTGCTGGAATTGTAGTATTTTGAAGAGCTGCTTGTAATTGTACAACTCCAGCTCTAGCAGCAGCTAGACCTTGTTGAGACTGGTCAACAAAGTTACTTAATTGTTGAGCATTAGTAACTCCTGGCACTAATGGACCTACTCTTGTTGCAATTAGATCATCAATGGCTGCAGTTGGAGCACCAGTAAAATTATTATCGCCAGTGTATTCAGCAGATGCACCAAAAGGTTCATCGTATAAAACACCAACACTAAAAGTATCGTTGATGTCCGTTTTTACACCATAACGAAAGAAGTCATAGGCTTCAGCGATGTCGCCAGTGTCTCTACCTTTTTGGTATTGCTCTGAAGTTGAGCCGACGAGAGCATTATCATTACCACTCACATCAGCATCAATATAAGTATAAACAGCTTCAGCATAGGTGCCATCTTGTAAGAATGCTGTGACATCTTGACCTGAGCGATCAAGGCCTGCAGCATTAGACATACTGGCTATAGAAAGAGTAGCTATCGCTACAGCTAGAGTTTTTAAATGAAAAGTAGCGCGCATTGGGTATCTCCAAACATCCTAGTTGTTTAACCGCTTGCATAGTTAATATTCAGTATTGTTACTTGAAATATAATATTATGTAAACGACGTCCTGAAATGAATAGTAATGAATTTTTGACACTAAAACAACAGTTAAAACACTTTATTTCTTGCTAATGACTGTCCAGTACAACTTTCACAACCGATTATAGTTTATTCATAATAATATCTATGCCGTACATACTTACTATTAACAATATTTAAGTCCGATATTTTCTGATTTTAGATAGTTAATAAAAACATTTAACGAACATATTACATAGCGTTTATTTTGCTTAACATATAAAAAAGCGACCCCTTAAGGGTCGCTTTTTTTGCAGATAATGGCATCAACCTTATGATAAGTTAACCCCATAATCCTCTAGTTAAAATTTTGTTTGGCCTGGTAAGACAGTTTTACACCAACGATGTAACCATCATTGTCTTCAAAGTTACTAACGATCTTTTTGGTTGGTATCTGACCTTCGGCATCACCAAACCATAAGTATTTACCACCTGCTGATACCGCCCATTCAGGGGTAACGTTGTATTTAGCGCCTAGACCTACACTATAATAGCCATCGATAGGGCCTAGAGAAGTTGTAGGGTCACCTGCACCGCTATCCCAACCGATATTACCACTAATCGCAAGTGCTGGAGACAAACGTTTGGCAAGACCCAGCTCTACCAAATATTGATCATCATCGTAGCTGACTAGTGCTAGACCTTTATCATCCATAGTCCTACGTTTGCTAAATTCATTATATAATGGTGGCGTAATTTCAAAGTCGCTCCATGGCACATAACGCATTCTTAAAGTTGCTAGTGTTGTTGGGTTGATACCCGTTTGGAAGTCGAAGTTGACTGATTTAGGCGTGGTAATATCGATAGTACCATTCTGATTTGCAGCAGCTGGATTATTCTCTAAGATACCTACTATAGGATAAGTCTCAGATAACTGGGCGCTGTGATCAATCTCAGAACGATAAGTCAAAGCCGCTTTTAAGGCAATTTCAGGCTTACTATAAGATATACCTGCCAGATAACCATAGTCTTGTTCAGGGCTGATATGTGTCGTATAGCCAGTAGCAGGACCATAAGCGGTACCGCGCAGTTCCACATCAGCTTCGATGCGCTGAGCGACTGGGCCACCGTATATTTGGAAGTTTTTGTTTTCACCGAATTTCATACCTAGGATAGCGGTGATGCTTTCACTACGTACTTCGACGTTGGTTTCTTCCCCTGCAGTACTTGCTTCAGCGCCTGCTATTGCTGCTGCCGTACCAAAAAAAGTAGCTTGTTCACCAAGACTCCGTGCTTCTGCGGCTGATGCGGCGGCTTGAGCGCCAAAAGCTGCCGCTGCTTGTGGCGTTGTCGCTGTCGCTGCTTGTTGTGCAAAGCCTTGTGCTGCTGCACCCGCCGCTCTTGCTTGGGCTCCTAAAGTACCTGCTTGTAGTCTAGCATCGTTAAAATCACTAGCCGCGCCACCAGTTAGGGCCACTGTTGAAGCATTAATATCGCTTTGCGCCACAAAATTATTGTCGCCTCTATAATCAGCCGCTGCACCAAAAGGCTCATCATATAAAACACCAACACTAAAAGTATCGTTGATATCAGCTTTTACACCATAACGAAAGAAGTCGTAAGACTCAGCAATATCATCAATCTTTTTACCTTGCTGATAGCTATTATCATTTGGTAAAGAGTTAGCACTGTCATAACCAGTCACATCGGCATCGATATAAGTATAGACGGCTTCAGCGTATAAACCATCTTGTAAAAATGCCGTTATATCTTGTCCTGAACGATCGAGACCCGCCGCACTTGCGACGCTAGCGATAGAAAGAGCAGCGACAGCTACCGTGAGGGTTTTAAGATTAAAGTTTGCGCCCATTGTGTATCTCCAAACATTCACGTTGTTTACCGTTATACCGAACTTTGTCAGGTAGACGGTACTTAAGGTGAAGGATACTAATGTTTTTAATACACTAAAACAACATTATTTCTCTAATATGACTGGATAGTCACTGCAAGGTAGTTTTATCCGAAAATACACATATAAATTCATTACAAATGATTCAGCTTATTTGCTGTTCATGAACAGCGATTAGTAATGAGGGGGTCTATCTGCCATGACGTCAAATGGTGCTACGCCTCCTTCTTCATCTTGGCTTTCAACTTGTTTATAAATAAATTGTAATTGTCGTTGTAGCGTTTGGATATGTTTGTCTTGCCGAGTAATGACGTCGTCAAGGCGTTCTACCGTGAGCTCAAGATGAGACATATTCATCTGCAGTTCAACCAATTGCAATTGTAAATCAGCTTGTGTGGTTAAGCTGTCGATTTGAGGATTGGATACACTGTTGTTTTTTGGATTTGCTTCATTCATATTTTTCTCAATACTAGATACTATGGCTAACGAGGGCTAACGCCTTGATAAGATGTTCTACATTACTTGATAAATTAATCGTCATAAAATCGTGCTGATAAATCTATTTACGCACGCTACAGTTACGTGGCAGCATGTTATACTGCTGCAAATTTTGCAACAACCCCTACCTCACTATTATATAAGCTTAAGATACTCTATGGCACTGATACATTTAAAAGATATTCACCTTGCCTTTGGCGTCGCTCCTGTCCTTGATGGCATTGACTTTGCTATCGATGCAGGCGAGCGCGTGTGTTTAATTGGTCGTAATGGCGAAGGCAAATCTACCTTATTTAAGCTGATTAATGGCACCTTGTTGCCTGATAGCGGCGAAGTAATTATTAATAATAGCGTGCGCGTCGCTATGCTCGAGCAGGATGTACCTGAGACCAGCGGTAGAATTTTAGATATCGTTATGGGTGGTAGCCGCCGCACTGCCGAGCTACTGATTAACTATAATGCGCAAACTGATTTATGCGCCAATGGTGACATGGATGCCTGCGAGCGTATGGCAGACTTGCAGCATGATATCGATGCGGTACATGGCTGGGATTTAGAGCGTGAAGCTACCCGCCTTATCACGACGATGGGTCTCGATCCAGAAGATGATTTATCGTCTTTATCAGGTGGTCGTAAGCGCCGTGTTTTATTAGCGCGCTCTTTGGTGACTAAGCCTGATGTGCTACTCCTTGATGAACCGACCAACCATTTAGACGTTGATAGTATTGAGTGGCTTGAGCGCTTTTTATTAGATTGGCAAGGTCTGACTTTGTTGTTTGTCACCCATGATAGAGCGTTCGTTAATAAATTATCCACTCGTATCATTGAGCTTGACCGTGGTCAATTGACCAGCTATGACGTCACTCAAGGCGAAGGCGGCTATGCACGCTATCAAGAGCTAAAAGAGCTACAGTTATTAGCTGAAGAAAAGAACAATGCCAACTTTGATAAGAAATTGGCACAAGAAGAAGTATGGATTCGCCAAGGTATCAAAGCGCGCCGTACCCGTAATGAAGGTCGTGTCCGTGAGCTAAAAGCGTTGCGTGAAGAGCGTAGTGACCGCCGTGAGCAAGTCGGTAATGTCAATATTACCATGGGTCAAGGCGAGAAAAGCGGCAAGCTGGTCTGCAAAGTTAAAAATCTACATCTACAATATGATGACCATGTATTGGTCGATAACTTTAGCACCACTATCATGCGCGGTGACAAAATCGGTATCGTCGGTCCTAATGGCGCGGGTAAAACCACGCTTATTAAAGCCCTACTCGATATGTCAGACGATGATGTGATCAAAACTGGCAGTGTTGAATTGGGTACCAACCTAAAAATCGCCTTCTTTGATCAGTTGCGTGATCAATTAGATTTGGAAGCCAGTGTGGCGCAAAACGTCTCAGAAGGCTCTGACTTCGTCGAAGTGGGTGGTCGTAAGACGCATATTATGAGCTATCTACAAGACTTCCTATTTGCCCCAGAGCGTGCACGTACGCCTGTAAAAGCATTATCAGGTGGTGAGCGTAACCGTGTGCTACTTGCCAAGCAACTCTTAAAACCTGCCAACATTCTCGTACTCGATGAGCCAACCAACGACTTGGACATGGCGACCCTTGAGCTACTAGAAGAATCAGTCGCAAGCTTTGGCGGTACGATTTTGCTCATTAGCCATGATCGCTCCTTTATGGACAATGTCGTCACCTCTACTTGGGTATTTGATACGGATGAAGATGGCAAAGGCACAGTCAGCGAGTATGTCGGTGGCTATCAAGAATATTTGGTACAAAAGAATCGCGAAGAAGCTTCTAAGGCAGCCAAATCTTCTAGTAATAATACCGCCAACAGTAAATCTGCTACTAAATCAGCGGCAGTAGCGAAACCTAACAATGCGGCTAAAAAGCTTAATTTCAATGACCAACGTGAGCTTGATGCGTTGCCAAAAGAGATTGCGGCTTTAGAGGTGGAACAAACTCAACTAGAAGATAAGCTAGCCGACGGCACTTGGTTTAATCAAGACTTTGATGCGGCAACGGCTGCTAGTGAGCGACTGCTTGCTATTGAAGATGAGATGATGACTAAGCTTGAACGCTGGAATACGCTCGAGAGCTAATCTAGATCTTTATGCATGCAATTATCCCCATTTTATAATATAAAGTGGTGATAATTGCCTCACAGCGACTTACAGAGTAGTGATGTGCTGAAAGTTAGTGAACATTGTCTTAATTTCAAGTATCATTCCCTATTGCCGAATATCCTTATCATTTATAAGGTCATTATTCATAACATATTTGTTGATATAAAGCAGGTGTTAAACATTGATAATCAAGATGTTATGTCTTGATCGCCTTGTTTAACGCTGAAGTGTGCCCTATGGAGGTTGCTTTATTTTTAACACAATAATTTATTTTATGACCAAAATAGCTTAGAATAGCAACAATTAGCAAAATTAGGCACAGCTAACGTGGCTTGATAATTGTAATTTTCTAAGTCACAAACCCAGTGTGGGATAATCCCATTTCATTCACCTGGAGGAAGTATTAATGAGCCATGCCGAAGGCGTTAACGTACAACGCCGTAGAGTTCTTATTGCCTCGACTGCCGTAATTGGTGCAGCTGGGGTAGCTGCTGTGGCAACACCTTTTGTCCGCTCTTGGACCCCAAGTGCTAAAGCCGAAGCTGCTGGTGCGGCAGTGATGCAAGATATTGGTTCTATCGAAGCAGGACAAATGATCGTTGTCAAATATCGTGGCAAACCCATTTATGTGGTTAAACGTACTGAAGATATGCTAGACAAATTAGAGGATGTTAAGCCATTGCTGGTTGACCCTGATTCTAGCGAGTCTGTTCAGCCTGAATACTGTGCCAATCCTACGCGCTCTTTGGAGCCCTCCGTATTGGTGGTAGAAGGCGTATGTACACATTTAGGCTGTGCGCCAAATTACCGTCCTGATGTTGGTGCAGCCGACCTCGGTGGCAATGACTGGTACGGTGGATTTTTCTGCCCTTGTCATGGCTCTAAATACGATTTAGCGGGTCGTGTTTATAGTGGCGTACCTGCACCGCTTAACTTACCTATCCCAGAGTACAGCATGGATGGTACCATCTTGACGATTGGGGAGGCTTAATATGAGCATGGGTAAAAAGTTAATGCATTGGGTAGACGCGCGCTTTCCTGCGACCGAAACCTATGAATATCATATGTCAAAGTACTATGCACCAAAGAACTTTAACTTTTGGTACTTCTTTGGCGTGTTATCAATGGTCGTGCTGGTCAATCAGTTAGTCACTGGTATTTGGCTTACGATGATGTATAACCCAAGTGCCGAAGGGGCATTTGCGTCTGTTGAGTATATCATGCGTGATGTCAAAGGCGGTTGGCTCATCCGTTATATGCATTCGACTGGCGCGTCAGCGTTCTTCGTAGTGGTATATCTGCATATGTTCCGCGCCTTGCTATATGGTTCATACCAAAAACCGCGTGAGCTGATTTGGCTTATCGGCATGGGTATTTACTTGGCATTGATGGCAGAAGGTTTCTTCGGTTACCTACTTCCTTGGGGCAATATGTCATTTTGGGGTGCTCAGGTTATTCTAAATCTACCTGCAGCTCTACCAGTTATTGGTGACGGTCTTGCTGAATGGGTTCGTGGTGATTACATTATTTCAGGTATCACCTTAAATCGCTTCTTTGCTCTACATGTGGTTGCTATTCCATTAGTGCTCGTCGGCTTAGTCTTTATGCATTTAGTGGCACTGCATCATGTGGGTTCAAACAACCCTGATGGTATTGACATTAAGAAGCTAAAAGATAAAAACGGCGTACCATTAGATGGTATCGAATTCCATCCGTACTATACCGTACATGATATGGTTGGTATCGTTGTCTTCTTTATCTTGTTCTTTGCAGTGGTATTCTTCTTCCCAGAAGGCGGCGGCTTCTTCCTTGAGCCACCAAACTTTGAGACTGCGAACTCACTAAAAACACCAGCGCATATTGCACCGGTATGGTACTACACGCCTTTCTATGCCATCTTACGTGCGGTTCCTGATAAGCTTGGTGGGGTTATTGCGATGGGCGCTGCGATTGCCGTATTATTTTTAATACCTTGGCTTGATAGATCGCCTGTACGCTCGATACGTTATAAAGGCATTTTATCTAAAATTGCTTTAACCGTGTTTGCCATTAGTTTCTTAGTGTTAGGTTATTTAGGTGCGACGCCAACCACACCAACAGCAACGCTTATGGCCCGTATATTCACTGTCTTATATTTCTTGTTTTTCTTACTGATGCCAATTTATACCTCTATTGAGAAGTGTAAACAGCCACCAGAACGCGTTACCGGAGGTCACTAATGAGCACGCTAATTAAATCCTTAGCAGGTTTAGGCTTAGGCGCGGCATTAACTTTGACTGCTGGTAGCGCTCTAGCAGCAGGTAGTGGCTGCGGTACGTTTACCAATGCTGATGGTGTTGAAGAACACTTAGCTTGTAGCACAGCGCCTATTGATTTTACCAATAAAGGCTCACTACAAAATGGTGCCAAGACGTTTATGAACTACTGTGCTGGGTGTCACTCAGCAAAGTACGTTCGTCATTCGCGCATTGCTAAAGATCTAGAGATACCACCTGAGCTGGTCGAAAAATATCTGATGGTGACCACCGATCAAATCGGTGACCATATCAATGCTGAGATTGACCCTGAAGTACAAGCATCATGGTTTGGTGCCGCGCCGCCAGACTTGTCGCTTGAAACCAGACTGCGTGGCGATGACTGGGTTTACACTTACCTCTTGTCTTTTTACGAAGATCCAAGTCGTCCTTGGGGCGCTAACAACTTAGTGCTTGCAAACGCTGCTATGCCGCACGTCTTGCATAATATGCAAGAAGAGCTGAGTCAGGAAGAGTTTGAATCTGAAGTCGGTGACTTGGTTAACTTCATGGCATGGATGGCAGAACCTGTTCGCCATGACCGTAAAGTCATTGGTTTCTTTGTGATTTTATTCTTACTTGTCTTATTGATTCCCGTTTACTTGCTCAATAAAGAATTTTGGAAAGATGTCAAATAAGCGACATTGAGAATCGAGCAATTAAGCAAGATATTGGTATAAAAAAAGCATTACTTCGGTAGTGCTTTTTTATTGGTTTAAGGATTCATAAATTGGTCGCTAAAGATAAGCTCAGGGGCAATGTTTACTTATGTTACCTTGATAAATACAGCAAGTTTGTTTACGATGGCAGGCTTTACTATTAACATTAGGCTTTCATGATTGATGCGAATGACATTCCAAGTAGTCAGCTAATTTTATACGCTGATGACAGCTACGACAGTCATGTGGTACGCCTATTGCTTGAAGAAAAGAAGCTCGCTTATTATTTATCACGTTTGCATTCTGAGCGTCCTGAAGATTTAACAGAGCTAAACCCTTATCATACTTTGCCTGTCCTGCAGCAGCGTGAAATTGCGCTTTATGAGATCAACGTTATCTTTGAGTATTTAGAAGAGCGTTATCATGCCCATAAGCTCCTGCCTGATACGCCACAAGAGCGGGCACAATTTCGTCAGTTAGCATGGCGTATTCAGCGCGATTGGCTAGCACTCGGTAAGCGATTGCTGATGCATCCCGATAGTTTTAATAAAGCCCAAGCGGCTATGGCTAAAAAGCAACTTAGCGATTCGCTCATCACTATATCACCATTATTTGCTCATAAGTCTTACTTTATGGCAGATGAGTTTGGTTGGTGTGATGTGCTGCTAGCGCCTTTATTATGGCGATTAGAAGAAATGGGCATTGAGCTGCCTCGCGCTATCAGTCGTCCCCTATTTGATTATCAAACGCGCATATTTGAACGTCAAAGCTTTAAAAAAAGTGTGAGCTAATTAGACAAAGCGTGATGACTGCCCTAAAATAGACGCTACTAAAAAATGACTTTTTTGCTATAGCTGATCCACTTTTAAAAGAATACAGCAATGCTGGCGTTCCTTGTTCGCAGCCTCTGTCTGCGTAGGCACAGCAAGCAAGAAAAATTAATACCAGTAACGCGTTATAATATTGTATTTCTTTTATTTAGAACAGACTATATTAGGGCGTGTCCTCAATCTGAACGAAAGCGATTAAATGGGCTAAAAATGGCTAAATCTTGCCAAACTGCGTCAAATAGCTGGTCAATATCCTGATATTACCTGCGCTATTTTCCTTATTTGGCTGCAATTTATCTCATTTTTATCACCATTTTCAAAATGAGGACACGCCCTAATCAATAAAAATTGCAAACCAATAAAAATGTGTGGCAAATATCTTATTGACCATTACCTAATACCTTTATGATAGGAAACCAAAAGATGAGCGAAACCACATCCATAACCCCAACTCGTCCTTATATGGTGCGCGCCCTTTACCAATGGATAGAGGACAATGCGCTTACGCCGTATCTGATGGTCGATGCGACTGCTGATAACGTGCAGATTCCAACCGAGCATGTGCAAGATGGTCGCATTGTGCTCAATATTGCCAGCCGCGCCACTGGTAATATGAGTATGGAAAATGACTATATTCATTTTAGTGCGCGCTTTGGCGGTGTATCACAAGAGATTTGGGTACCGCTCACGGCAGTGCTAGGTATCTACGCAAAAGAGAACTCTCAAGGGATGTTTTTTGATCCCAATGAATATGATGACTATGTGCCTGAAGAAGATGCCGTTGCAAGTAGCAGCTCTAAAACGAACGTTGCCGCGCCTAAGCCCAAACGTGACAATAAAGCTGGCTTAAAAGTCTTAAAATAATCAAATCGGACACAAAAATAAGCCAGTCATATAAAGTATGACTGGCTTTTTTATTACTCTTCTAAATAAACCGAATGCTTAAAACAACCATTAAGTTCTTGGCAAAGTCACACCGCGCTGACCTTGGTATTTACCACCGCGGTCTTTGTAACTGGTCTCACAGACGTCATCAGCATCGCTTTGGAAAAACAGCATTTGCGCAACCCCTTCGCCAGCATAGATACGTGCAGGCAAATTGGTGGTGTTACTGAACTCTAAAGTAACATGACCTTCCCACTCAGGCTCAAGTGGCGTGACATTAACGATGATACCACAGCGGGCATAGGTTGATTTACCTAAGCAAATAGTCAATACATCGCGTGGAATACGGAAATATTCCATCGTACGCGCCAATGCAAAAGAGTTTGGCGGAATAATACACTCGTCACCGATGACATCAATAAAGCTTTTTTCATCAAAGTTTTTTGGATCTACAATCACTGAATGCACATTGGTGAAAACTTTAAACTCAGGCGCGCAGCGTACATCATAACCATAGCTTGAAGTACCATAACTGACCAAACGCTCACCGGCATCGTTAAAACGTACTTGACCGGCTTCAAACGGCTCAATCATGCCGTGTTCTTGAGCCATTTTACGAATCCAGCGGTCAGATTTGATAGACATTGTTGTTCCTTAGCAGATACAGAATAGGAGTTATGATACGAATGGTTTTTTGATAGCGACGATTATACGGAATTGAGCGCTCAATTTATAGGCTTGGCTACGTTTAAAATAAATCTATAGTCAATACGATACCTGCCTACCATTTGCAACATGCTCCTCTGCCCGTCCCATCATCTTATCAAGCGTTATAACCTCCTTCCTTTAACCTAGATTTTGATGGTCGCCAATACCAAACAGATTCGATAAGGTATAGTCAGAGAAAAGTAATATCGATACATCAAGTACTGCTGATATTAATTTTTCTTGCTTGCTGTAGCTAGCAGACAGAGGCTGCAAAAAATTTATACCAGCAGCACTGTAGCGTTTTTGAGATATTTTAACTATAACTCAATAATTTGCGTAAAACAGCATTGATTGACTTTTAGATGTTTACGCCAATTGGGGAAAGATTTTTCTAATATAAGAAGGCGATAATAGTCAAGATAGTGGATGTTTTGAGCTTTAGCAAAGACCCAATAGGTAGGTTGACCGTTTTGAACAAGCTAACTGAGAACGATGGGCTTGATACCACTGGATAGGCGCTTCGGATCTTGTCCGTTGCGATTTTGATTCATAGCCATGGCTAACCTAGCCAAATTTACACCTAGGTATTAGCTATTTTTTATAGGACATTAAAATAGTTTGCTACTATTTTATAATAGCAAACCATAGCCCATTAAACATTAAAACGCTGCGACTCTTAGCATTAAAGATTCGTTATTAAAAAATACGCTTATCATCAGCTGGTTTAGCAAACTTGTTAATATTGGTTTCGATATTTTTAGCAATGCTTAGATAGTAGGATGCAAAATCATCATCAACTAAGACGCTTGGCTCACCTTTATCTACCTGTGCACGGATAGCACTTGCCAACGGTAGCTGTCCTAGTAGCGGCACTTGATATTGCTCAGCGATTTTTTCGCCGCCGCCCGTACCAAAGATGGCTTCGGTATGATTGCAATTGCTACAAGTGTGCAGCGCCATGTTTTCAACCACGCCAAGCACAGGGATATTGGTTTTGTTGAACATCTCAATGCCTTTTTGGGCATCAAGTAACGCAATATGCTGCGGTGTCGTCACAATAACAGCGCCCGTCATCGGAATACGCTGAGCAAGCGTGAGCTGGATATCACCGGTACCTGGCGGCATATCAATCACTAAGTAATCTAACTGTGGCCAATTGGTTTGATTGTATAGCTGCATCAACGCACCGGTGGCTTTTGGACCACGCCAGGCGACAGGTGTATTGTCACCACCAAGTAAGCTACCAATCGATAACATCGCCAGTCCATGCGCATTGATAGGCACAAACTGTTCATTTTCAAGCTCAGGTTTGACACCAGCCACACCTAGCATCGCTGGCATACTGGGACCATAGATATCAGCATCCAATACCCCGACACGATTACCGAGCTTTTGTAATGCCAAGGCGATATTGACCGTGGTGGTTGATTTACCCACGCCGCCTTTACCAGAAGCGACGACAATGATATGACGAATACGCGGATGAGCGGACAATGATGCTTGGGTTGGAGCCGGCTTAGTGATGGGTGGTTCAGCATTTACTGCATTATTATTAGTCTTGGCGCCAGGATTACTTTGACTGTTCATCGCATTGGTGGTTTTTGGCATTGCTTTTGGCAAGCTTGAACCCGCACCTTTCATCGGCGCTGGTATCCTTACATTCATATGAATGGTTTGAATGCCATGCGGCTGCAATAGCTGACCAAGCTCTTTCTGAATGGTTTCAGGATCGCTTTCAGGTGGTAGGCGTAAGTCTAATGTGAGCTGATTACCACTGCGCTCAAGACCCGTGACCATCATGGCAATACTGCTATCACCAACCTGATAACCGAGCAATACTATATCAACAGCGGTATCAAGCGCCGCTTTCTGCTCTGGACTTTCCGTTTGTGCGGTGGGTTTTTTATTCATAAAGTTAAACATAGCGACCGTGACTGCCTATACAAGTGGGTTGGTATGCTAAAAAGTATTATTCATACTATAACGTGAATAATTAACGACAGAAGCCATAAACTTTTTAGCCAAACCTTTTATCGTATTAGTGTAGCGCAATTGCAAGTATAAAAAAACCATGATGCCAGTAGGACAGCGTTTTGCGTAACACCTCTAACCTGCGATGCCGTTAATTGATGACTAACTTATGAATCCCTTTAACCAATAAACAAAAACTGAGAAGCAATAAATAAACAAATAGATCAGCACACCTAGCAGCTGACGCGTCTCATCAACCCCATAAGTATGATAAATAGCTTGAGCATCCGGCGCCTCTAATCGCAGAACATCTAGTGCATCAGACACGGTCATCTGAGCCGCTAATATCTCATCATCAGAGCTCATAAGAGCGCCAGCAGTACATTCCTCATAAGCAAATATCCTAGAGCGATTGGGCAGCTGCTCCAATAGCTGCCAAGCAAGTTTGGGCTTAATCAATACTATGATATCGACAATATCAATAGGACGTAATGCCTTTACCGCATCAATTGCTTGCTTAAAATTCTGTTTTTCAATAGCTTAGCTTAACTTTACTGTGCGCCGCAAATAGCCCAGCGAGTGCTCATAAAAAAGAGCCAATATCATTGGCTCTGGTCAATATAAAGCTAAATCCTAATCGATTGGTCTTTTTTAGCAAGCTGATGCCTATGAAGCTATAGTCAAAATACTCTAAAAACGCTACGGTACTGCTGGTACAAATTTTTTGCAGCCTCTGTCTGCATGGGCACAGCAAGCAAGAAAAATTGATACCAGCAGTACATAATGTGTCGATATTACTTTTCACTGACTATAAAAGACCAAGTCATTCCTTAATTCATAAACCAGCCGTGGCTTGCGACAATGGATTGTCCGGTAAAAACATTGCTTGGAAATGCGGCTAAAAATAAAGCCAATTGAGCAATGTCATCGACAGTGGTGAACTCTTTATCCACGGTATTGACCAGCATGATGTCATTTACTACGGACGCTTCACTGATGCCTTTTTCAGCCGCTTGCTGCGGGATTTGTTTTTCGACCAAAGGTGTTTTGACAAACCCTGGGCATATCACATGCGTGCGCACATTGTAGGCAGCGCCCTCTTTTGCTAATACCCGGCATAGACCAAGCAAACCATGTTTGGCAGTGACATAAGGCGCTTTAAACATGGATGCTTCATGCGAGTGCACAGAGCCCATATAAATCACGGTACCACCTTTATCCTCTTTATACATATGCTGTATGGCAGCTTTGGTGGTCAAAAACGCACCATCGAGATGGATAGCGAGCATTTTTTTCCAATCATCAAACGCCATCTTATTGATGGGGTCAATGATTTGGATACCAGCGTTAGACACCAGAATATCAATACCACCAAAGGTATCGACCAATTTTTGAACACCCTCATTAACAGCAGCTTCAGACGTCACATCCATTGCAATTGCAAGGGCACGCCCGCCTGCTGCTTCAATAGCATCAACGGTTTGCTGAGCCGCTTCAATATTGATATCGGCAATACCGACCGCAGCGCCTGCCTTGGCATAAGTTTCAGCGATATCACGTCCGATACCGCTGGCAGCACCGGTGACTAATACCACTTTACCGGTCAAATCCTGTTGTAAGTGGGTCGCCATAAATTGTCCTTAATAATGATAAATTGAGCATCTACTCTTTATTGGTGCGCATACATAGCCATACTTAATGCGCTTTTTATTGATGAATGGTCACTGGCGTTTTCTCTTGTAGCTCATCGAAGCTCACACCATCCGCCAGCTCAACCAACTTTAGACCATTATCAGTCACATCAAGTACCGCAAGCTCAGTAATAATGCGATCAACGACCCCTTTGCCTGTCAATGGCAGCTCGCAATTGGCAAGGATTTTTGGCTCGCCGTGTTTATTTACTTGTTCCATCAATACAATCACACGCTGCACGCCTGCGACCAAATCCATCGCACCGCCCATACCCTTGACCATCTTTTTGGGAATCATCCAGTTCGCCAAATCGCCCTGCTCTGAGACTTCCATCGCGCCCAATATCGCAAGATTGACGTGACCGCCACGAATCATCGCAAACGACTCTGAACTACTAAAATAACTGGCGCCCGATTCGGTAGTGACAGTTTGTTTACCCGCATTAATCAAATCTGCATCGACGTTTTCTTCGGTCGGAAACTCGCCAATACCTAACAAGCCATTTTCTGACTGTAGCCAGACATCGACGTTTTTAGGGATATAATTGGCGACTAGCGTTGGTAGACCGATCCCTAAGTTGACATAATAACCGTCTTGTAGCTCTTGTGCAGCGCGCTGTGCCATCTGCTCTCTTGTCCATGCCATGGTAACTTCCTTAATTTTTACGATATTCTAGTATTATCAATTCGATTATTTATTAGTTCTTTGCAGCTCTAAGCGCCTTCAACTGCTTTAGTGGTGGTTTTTTCGATACGCTTTTCAGGATTGCTGTTCAAGATGATACGCTGCACAAAGATACCCGGCAAATGAATCTCATCAGGGTCAAAGGTACCTGTTTCTACGATTTCTTCAACTTCAACAATGGTTATCTTACCTGCCATCGCACAGTCTGGATTAAAATTACGAGCGGTTTTATTAAAAATTAAGTTACCCGCTTTATCGGCTTTCTGCGCTTTGATCAATGCCACATCAGCACGCAATGAATGTTCAAGCACATAGGTTCGACCATCAAAATCACGCGTCTCTTTACCTTCAGCGACCAGTGTACCGACGCCGGTTGCGGTATAAAATGCCGGAATACCAGCGCCACCCGAACGCAGTTTTTCTGCTAATGTACCTTGCGGGGTCAGCTCAACGTCTAACTCGCCTGCCAAGTATTGGCGCTCAAACTCTTTATTTTCACCCACATAAGATGAGATCATTTTTTTAATCTGACGCGTCTGTAACAGTAGTCCCAAGCCAAAGTCATCGACTCCTGCGTTATTACTGATACAGGTCAAATCTTTAACACCACTATCACGTAATGCTTCGATTAACGCTTCCGGAATGCCGCATAGACCAAAACCACCGATAGCAAGCGTTTGTCCATCGCTAACGATACCTTTTAGCGCCGCTTCAGCGCTGTCATACACTTTTGATTGACTCATGCTTATCTCCTTGCAAGTCTATTTTTTGTTATTAACTTCTATCATTAATAATTATGAATAGGTTATATTACTCAATATCTATATTAATACAATTTCTATCGATATATCATCTATAAGATTCTTATGCTAAGTTAACATATTATTCTCGTAGCGAGAAGAGAATAACAACAAGAACATACAGGCCAGCGCAGTAGTAGCATATACGGTAGGACAATATCGTCTTAAGACAGACTTACGTTTGATTAATTTTATTGACCGATATTGATATGCCGGGCATACTCGCTGCCTTAATTTTGCCAAGGAGGGCGATCATGTTTAGCACCTTTGCTATTGTCATTACTTTATTACTTTTGATGTTCTTTGCGTATCGCGGTTATTCGGTACTGATTTTAGCGCCGATTATGGCTGCTTTAGCCGTACTACTTTCAGGTGATTTTTTAAGCAGTATTCCTGCCTATACCGATGTATTCATGGGCGCATTGAGCGGCTTCCTACTCAAATTCTTTCCCATTTTCTTACTCGGCGCACTCTTTGGGCGTTTGATGGCAGACTCTGGGGCGGCAACAGCGATTGCCAAAACCGTGGTCGAAAAGCTTGGCGCCAGTAAAGCGATTTTGGCGGTTATCTTAGTTTGTGGTATTTTGACCTACGGCGGTGTATCACTGTTCGTTGTGGCATTTGCTATCTATCCAATCGCCAAAGATTTATTCAAAGCCGCTGATATTCCTAAGCGCTTGATTCCAGCAGCGATTGCACTAGGTTCGTTCACCTTTACCATGACTGCATTACCCGGCACGCCTGCCATTCAGAATGCTATTCCGATTCCTTACTATAATACCAACGTATTTGCCGCACCTATCTTGGGTCTTATTGGCGGTACGGTGATGTTTATCGGTGGCTGGCTATGGTTGCAATCACGAGCCAGAAAAGCCAATGCTGCAGGCGAAGGTTATGGTCAACATGACGAAGAGAATGTGGGCAGCGTTGGGGCAGCCAAACAAGAAACTGAAGTATTAAATACGCATCATACCTCATTCACCGTTGCGATGATTCCGCTGATACTGGTCATCAGTTTGAATGCTTTACTGACCTATTTTATCTTCCCATCGATGGATTTTAGTGGTCTACAGACTCAGTTTCCAGATTTGAATATCGCAGGCTCGCTTGGGCTATGGTCGATTATCCTCTCATTGGTTGTAGCTTGTATCGTGCTAATCGTCATGCGTCTCGGTCATTGGACCAACCTACAAAAAACCATTAACCGTGGTACTTATGACTCGATGTTGCCGATTTTTAATACGGCATCAGAAGTTGGCTATGGTGCCGTTATCGCCTCATTAGCAGGCTTTCTGCTCATTCGTGATAGTATCTTGAACCTAACACCAGACAATCCACTCATCTCAGAAGCCGTCGCTATGACCACGCTGGCTGGTATTACTGGCTCATCATCTGGTGGTTTGAGTATCGCCCTATCTACCTTGGGTGAAGACTATCTCAGAATGGCAGTCGCTGCTGGTATTGATCCAGAGCTGATGCACCGAGTGGCTGTGATGGCAGCGGGCGGTTTGGATACCTTACCACATAGTGGCGCGGTCATTACCTTGCTTGCGATTTGTGGTCTGACGCATAAACAGTCCTATTTAAACTTGGCAATGGTCACCATGGTGATTCCACTGATTGCTGTCGTCGTTGTCATTACCTTGGGCACGATATTTGGTTCATTTTAACTGGGTTGAGTTAGTGAAGCCTGTCATGAATTCAATTTAAAAAAGGGACAGTGCTACTGTTTTAAATTGACTATAAAACCCGCTAAGCTTTTGCTTGGCGGGTTTTTTGATGAGCGCTTTATAAGGTTTCAGGGTGTTTAACTTTGATGATATAGTGAGTTTATTACAAAAGTGTTATAGCGCTATTGGTATAAATTTTACTGGCGTGCTGCGTTCCCAGAGGCTGCGCAAAATTCATACCAATAGCGCGTTTAAATTTTCATAACATTTTTATTTTCATCTGAATATACACCGCGATGAATGAAGGGCACTTAAATTATAACGCACTACTGGTATAAATTTTACTGGCGTGCTGCGTTCCCAAAGGCTGCGCAAAATTCATACCAATAGCGCTGTACTCTTCTAAAAGTGAATCAACTATAGCGCTGATTACCGTATTAATTCATAAGGAATATCACAAATTTAGCCGAATTACGGTATCATAGGCACACTTTTTCAATTTCTATTGATAACCAACCCGTTTATACAAAAATATAGGTGATGAAAGTGCGTGAGATTCTAGTAACCAGTGCGCTGCCCTACGCCAATGGTGACATCCATTTGGGGCATCTTGTAGAGTATATCCAAACGGATATTTGGGTGCGATCGATGAAGGCGCAAGGTCATAAGGTGACTTATGTCTGTGCGGATGATGCTCATGGTACTGCAATCATGCTCAAAGCCGAAGACAATGGCGTCACGCCAGAACAGCAAATTGCCAATGTGCAAGCCGCTCATGAAGCCGATTTTGCCAAGTTTTTGATTAATTTTGACAATTATCATTCAACCCATTCAGAAGAGAATCGAGAATTCTCTGAGCTGATTTATCGTCGACTTAGAGATGCCGGTCATATCTCCACCCGTGACGTCGAGCAGCTTTTTGACCCTGAAAAGCAGCTATTTTTAGCCGATCGTTTTGTTAAAGGTACCTGCCCTGAATGCGGCGCTGCTGATCAATATGGGGATAACTGTGAAGTTTGCGGTACGACTTATGACGCGACAGAGCTTAAAGATCCGCACTCTACCTTATCAAATGCGACGCCTATTCTAAAAACCTCAAAGCATTATTTCTTTGATTTACCAGAGTTTGAGCAATTCTTAAAAGACTGGACGCGTAGTGACAATCGTTTGCAAACGTCGGTCGCCAATAAACTGCAAGAATGGTTTGACGCTGGGCTTACCAGCTGGGATATCTCACGCGATGCGCCCTACTTTGGTTTTCAAATCCCTGATACGCCAAGTGATGAGCCAGACAAATACTTCTATGTCTGGCTAGATGCGCCTGTCGGCTATATGGCAAGCTTTAAGAACTTGTGCGATAAGCGCGCTGGTACCGATGATGCGCTTGATTTTGATCATTATTGGGCGCAAGAAAACGAGCATAAAACCGAAGTGTATCACTTCATCGGTAAAGACATTGTTTACTTCCATGCGCTATTTTGGCCGGCAATGCTTGCTGGTAGTGAGCTGCGTACCCCAACTGGCGTCTTTGCTCATGGCTTCTTGATGGTCAATGGCGAGAAGATGAGCAAGTCACGCGGCACCTTTATTAAAGCCGACACTTATGCTGAGCATTTGCATCCTGAGTACTTGCGTTATTACTTCGCCAGTAAGCTGTCTGACAAAGTCGAGGATATCAACCTTGATTTAGAAGACTTTATGCAAAAGGTCAACTCTGACTTGGTCGGTAAAGTGGTCAATATCGCCAGTCGTAGCGCTGGATTTTTGGTCAAAAAATATGATGGTATGCTCACAGAGGTCTGCGCTGAGCCAAGTTTATTAGAAGATATTACCAAAACCGGTGATGAGATTGCTGCCGCTTATGAAAATCGCGAGTTTTCACGTGCCATGCGCCTAATCATGCAATGCGCCGATAAAGCCAATGAATACATTGATGAGAAAAAACCGTGGGCACTTGCCAAGGTTGAAGGGTCAGAGCAAGAAGTTCAAGATGTCTGCTCGGTTGCAATCAATATCTTCCGCCAATTAATGGTATATCTAGCGCCTGTACTGCCTGAGCTGACTGAAAATGCTAGAGAGTTTTTGAACATTGAGAATTTAAGCTTTGCCAGTCGTAATGAGTGGCTACTTGGACATAAAATCAATAAGTTCAAGCCACTCATGCAGCGTATTGAGGAAAAAGACATCGCAGCGATGGTTGATGCCTCAAAAGCGTCGTTAACGCAAACAGAGACGTCAATTACTAATAAAGATAGCAAACTATTCGAAAAAAACGAGCCTGCCGCAGCAACAGATGCTGAGCAAACAGACTATATCGGTATTGATGACTTTGCCAAAGTTGAGATGAAAGTTGCGCACGTTTTAGCCTGTAACCATGTCGAAGGCGCTGATAAATTGCTGCAATTTACCTTAGATGTTGGCGAAGACAAGCCGCGTAACGTATTCAGTGGTATTCGTAAGTTTTATGAGCCTGAGCAACTACAAGGTAAAAAGGTGATTTGCGTGACCAATCTTGCCCCGCGTAAGATGAAATTTGGCATCTCGGAAGGCATGATACTGTCTGCTGGTGACCCAAAAACTGGACTAACGGTCATTACCTTGGCTGATGATGTTAAAATAGGGACGACGTTGGCCTAAAAATATGAGGTGAGGGTTTGTCGAGCCTCTATTTGTGTAAGAAAAACTGTCTTTATCAACATAATGAACGCAGGGATTATCAGAATATTTACCCGTTCATTAGCGCAGATTGAGCCAATTTTTATACGAAAGTTATATAGTCAGGGAAAAGTAATATCGATACATCAAGTACTGCTGATATTACTTTTCCTTGCTTGCTGTAGCTAGCCGACAGAGGCTGCAAAAAATTTATACCAACAGTACTGTAGCGTTTTTGAGATATTTTAACTATAGTGAGTCTAAAGTTCATACCACTACTGTGCTAACGTGGTGAATGTCCAGCAAACCCCAGATAGCCATAAAGAACAACCATAAAAAAACGGTCTGTTTAGACCGTTTTTTTAAAATTGATTTATAAGAGTGGATAAAAAGTAAGCTTTACATTTATCTAGTCAAAATATCGATAATCTGCAACGTATCATTAATCACCGTCACAACTTTATTTTCTGGCGTGCGAATACGAACGTAGCCGTCTTCATTACGGTTTAAAACTACCGAACGATCATAAATGTCTCTGTCTATCTGGCCGACCACTCGGTAATCGTATTTATCAAGACCACGCTTAAATGAAGCGTTAGGATTGGCATGGTGATAAGCGTTAATGTTGGGTTGGGCGTTGCTGCTATAGCCATTTTTGAATTTGTATTTTTCCGACTGGTGACGCTTGAGCTGTACTTGTTCATACTTGTCTTTACTGACATAAGCAGATTTGTCCTTGCCATGCCCATTGCCGTGACCGTTACCTTCTTTTGCAATAGCAGGTAAACAAATCAATGAGGTGGCAGTTATGCCGGCGATGGTTAATAACTTAAGATTAGCAGTGTTCATAATGTCATCCTTAAAATATTCATTTGAGAAAGATTAAGTAGATGTTAGAGTCTGTTAAACATCCACCACGTCAACACAGTAGTGCTATTAACTTTAGACTCACTATAAATTTCGTATTAAAATTAGCTTACGTTAATTATAAAGTGAGTTCGTAATGGCTGCGTTGCTGGTTTGTATGTTTTTTAATCATGATTTCACCAAATAAAACAGTCTTAATAACACCTGCGACGAATACGCTTTAATTTTTTATTGTGATAAGTTACATTTACGACAAGTTATATTACTGTCATTATATGAACATAATGATCAATAGATTGATTACTTTGATGTTAGCCCGTTATCTCAGCATTTACATAACATTGACTTGGGTAACCTGCACTTTCTAACCTATGAGCCACTATAAAATGATTTTTGCTACTACTTTACGCTTTAGCCTATTTGGTGCTGCGATGAGCGCCGTGCTTGGATTATCAGCTTGCTCTAAGCCTGCAGACACGGCGACTACCGCCGATGACAGCGCCAATACTGCTCAAAAACCTGCCAAAACCTTGGCAATCACTCAAATCGTTGAGCACCCATCACTGGATGATATGCGCCGCGGTATCATCGATGAGCTGGCAGATAATGGTTATGTCGAAGGTCAGAATCTAACCGTTAATTTTCAAAGTGCGCAAGGCAATACGGCAACGGCAGGACAAATTGCTAAGCAGTTTGTCGGTGACAATCCTGATGCCATCGTTGCTATCTCAACACCCTCTGCACAATCTATCGTCTCTGCAACCACGACCATACCAATTATATATACTGCAGTCTCAGATCCACTGGGTGCCAAATTGATCACTGCAAATGGTAAACCCTTTCAAAGCAATTTGACCGGATTATCAAGCCAATTACCATTAGAGCCGCAGCTAGATTTGCTACAAAAAATCAAGCCTGACCTCAAAACCATTGGCTATGTATACAGTCCTGGTGAAGCCAACTCTGTATCCTTACGTGATGAGCTGAAAAAAGCGCTGCCAGCACGAGGACTGTCGTTACTAGACATTCCAGCCAACCGCCCTACTGATATCGGTATGGCGACACGCAGCCTACAGGGTCGCGCGGATATCATTTATACCTCATTTGATAATAATGTTGCTTCAGCATTTGAAGCGATGGCACAAGCTGCCAATGAGCTGAAGCTACCTATCGTTGCCTCTGATGAATTCAGTGTCCAACGCGGCGCGACCGCAGCACTTGGCGTCAACGATTATGACTTTGGTCGTACGACAGGTAAGATGGTCTATCGCATCTTAAATGGTGAAGCAGTCAGTAATGTTAAGCCTGAAGTCATGAACGAATTAACGCTTTATGTCAGCCCTAAACACGCTAAAACGCAAGGCGTAGTACTGTCAGATGAGCTGTTGAAAAATGCCATTAATGTCGATGAAAAAGCAAAAACTGCCAGCAAATAATAACTGGCAGATAATAATAAATACGCAGTAGATAGCTTATAATTTATAACAAGCACTGTTTATAACCGCAGTACGCAAGACCCTTTATTTATTTTTTATATAATGTACGGACACATTATTATTTTCAGGAGTCAGACCCATGTTGTATCAGAATCGTTTTGCCAAAGCTCTTTTATGGGGCGGTGTTTGTACCGCTATTTTGACTGGTTGTAATCAGCCGGCAAAAGAAGGTACCGCGACTGATGGTACTGCGGGCGCCGATACCACAACAGAAATGAAAACGGTTGCTATCACTGCGATCGTTGAACATCCAGCCCTTGATGCCGTACGCAAAGGCGTGATCGATGAGCTAAACGAGGCTGGCTTTAAAGATGGCGAGAACTTAAAAATCAACTTCCAAAGTGCTCAAGGTAATACCGCTACTGCCGGTCAGATTGCCAAGCAATTCGTCGCCGACAATTCAGACGTTATCATTGCTATTGGCACCCCATCTGCACAGTCCGTAGCGGCGGCAACCAGTAGTATTCCATTGGTATTCTCAGCAGTTACTGATCCGGTTGAAGCCAAACTGGTCTCAAAGCTTGACGGTTCTGGCACCAATGTCACTGGTGGTTCTGATGCGCTCCCTTATGAGCCACAAATCGACTTGATGCGCCAAATTATTCCTAGTCTCAAAAACGTCGGCTACGTCTATAGCCCAGGTGAAGTCAACTCAACGATTATCCTAAAAAATCTAAAAGAAAAACTGACGCCACTTGGCATCAAAGTACATGAAGCCCCTGCCCAGCGTAGTACTGATATTGCGATGGCAGCACGTAGCCTAGAAGGTAAGGTCGATATGATCTATACCTCAACGGACAATAACGTGGTTTCAGCTTACGAGTCACTATACCAAGCCGCTAAAGAAAGTAAGATTCCGTTAATTGCCTCTGATACCAGCTCAGTTGAGCGCGGCGCCATTGCCGCACTAGGCGTCAACTATTATGATCTTGGTCGTGAAACTGGCAAAATCGTGGTACGTATCTTAAATGGTGAAAAAGCAGGCGCAATTCCCGTATATACGCCAAAAGTTCTTGACTTATATGTCAGCCCAAAACATGCCAAAGAACAAGGTATTACTTTACCGCAAGCGGTTATTGATAAAGCAAAAGAAGTGGTAGAATAACTGCCTTTATATAATCAGTATAAAATAAATAGTAGCCGATAATGTGGATTGAGTAAGACCTCATTATCGGCTACATTGGCTTTACCTTGCTATTTATTGGTACAAATTATTGCTATAGTCAAAATACCCTAAAAACGCTACGGTACTGCTGGTACAAATTTTTTGTAGCCTCTGTCTGCGAAGGCACAGCAAGCAAGAAAAATTGATACCAGCCGTACATAATGTGTCGATATTAATTTTCATTGACTATACAAACAAAACCCAGCTATGTTTCAGTAGGCTGGGCTTGTTGTTTAAAGGCTTTCAATAAGCAAAGATTATGATCATTTATGACCGTGATCGGTTGCGCTTTACCCTAGCTGCAGATTATACAATCTGTTACATTCACCGCCTAAGTGTTTGGCTTGTAGATGACGCTATATACCACTCGTCTCCAGCTTGTAGTATATAGTTCGCTAAACACTTGGTTATGACTTACTGATCTCTTATGTCTTTAATTGCTTTTTTTGGTGCACTTGAAAGTGGTCTGATTTATGGCCTAGTGGCGCTTGGCGTCCTTATCTCATTTCGTACCCTCGATTTCCCTGACTTGACCGCTGACGGTAGTTTTCCGTTAGGCGGCGCTGTCGCTGGTATCTCTATTGTTGCTGGTGTCAATCCTTGGCTTGCTTGCGCCTTTAGTATGCTAGCAGGGTCAATGGCTGGTATCGTCACTGCTTGGTTGCACGTTAAGCTTGGTATCTTGCAGCTCCTTGCCAGTATCTTGGTGATGGTTGCGCTCTATTCTATCAACTTGCGGATTATGGGTGCGCCAAACTTGCCACTGTTGGGTGAAACGACTGTCTTTAGTACTTTGGTCAATGATGGCAATGGCTATTGGATGCGCTGCCTGATCATTGGTATTGTCGTGCTACTGGCCATGTTATTTTTAAATTGGTTTTATAGTACCGAAACTGGTCTTTCGATGCGTGCAACCGGCTCAAACCTACGTATGGCACAAGCACAAGGCATCAACACTTCATGGATGACCATCATTGGTATGGCAATCTCTAACGGTTTGATTGCCTTAGCTGGCGCGCTGTTTGTACAGACCCAAGGTGGCGCTGATATCTCAATTGGTATCGGTACCATTGTTATTGGTTTGGCAGCGGTCATCATCGGTGAGACGATTATTCCAGCTAAACGCATTTGGCTGATTACATTTGCGGTGGTCGTCGGTGCGGTATTGTACAAGCTGTTTATTCAAGTGGCACTATCGAGCGATACCCTGCGCAGTATTGGCTTTGGTCCGCAAGATTTGAACTTGATTACGGCGCTACTCGTGGTATTGGCATTGGTATTGCCAAAAGCTAAAAATAAATTTTTAAGTCGTAAAGTTCGGGCTTAATGTCAATGTGCACCCATAAGGAATCATAATTATGATGCAAGCTACAGATTTGCGGTTGACCTTTAATCCTGGAACGCCTATTGAAAACCCTGCCCTACGTGGTATCAATCTCAATATCGCTGATGGTGAATTTGTCACTGTCATCGGAACCAATGGCGCGGGCAAATCCACCTTTTTAAACGCGGTTAGTGGTACCACTCGCGTCGATAGTGGCTCAATCTTGTTAAATGGCATTGATGTCACCAAAAAGACCGCGCACCAGCGTGCCCATTGGGTGGCTCGTGTATTTCAAGACCCAATGGCGGGAACTTGTGAAGCATTAACCATCGAAGAAAACATGGCGCTTGCCTATAAACGCGGTGGCAAACGTGGTTTAAGTTTTGCTCTAAACCAAAATAACCGTGACTTATTTCGCGAAAAATTGTCAGTATTAAAGTTGGGCTTAGAAAATCGCTTGACTGACCGCATGGGTCTGTTATCTGGTGGTCAGCGCCAAGCCGTTAGCCTATTGATGGCATCACTACAGCCTTCTAAGATTCTATTACTTGATGAACATACTGCGGCGCTTGATCCTAAAACGGCGGCTTTTGTTTTAGAGCTAACAGATAAAATTGTCACTGACAATAAACTTACTACCATGATGGTCACGCACTCGATGCAGCAAGCGCTCGCTCATGGCACGCGTACCGTGATGCTACATCAAGGTCAAGTGGTGCTAGATGTGGCTGGTGATAAACGTCAAGGCATGACAGTGCATGATTTACTCGATATGTTTGAACAAACGCGCGGCGAGAAAGTTGACGATGATAGTTTGATTCTGAGCTAACCGATAACACGTGTTTCTTTGAATATAGATAAAAAACGCCTACGATGAAGTAGGCGTTTTTTAGTTTTGGTTTACTATAAAAATGATCAGCGACGGTTATCCCCATTAAGAATCTAACGTCACCAACTTTTGAATCAACTTACTTTTGATAGATCAAAGCCCTCTATTCATCAGCCACGACTAATTTGCTTTGAGGTTTTTGTTATTGATAAGTAATGATAGCGCCACTTTGCCACTAGCCATTATATAGTAAGCATTTATATATCTACTCTTAGTAAAATAGCCATTATCTATCAGCACTCGCTTATGAGGTTTGTCATGCGCAAAATTCCTGTTTATATCCACCCTGCAGCGGGTTGGCCTGCTCTGATTGCCTCTACGCGTACCTTGATGGATTACAAGGCTTTTTTGCGCGGCAGTATCAGCGTCTTACATAGCAATCAGCCAAAAGATGGCTTTGATTGTCCAGGCTGTGCGTGGCCCGATCACAAATCGCATAAAACCATTGATGTCTGTGAAAACGGTATCAAAGTCATTGCCAGTGAAACGATGAACAGACGAGCAGATGCGGCTTTTTTTGCTAAGAATACGCTCACAGCGCTACGAGGCTGGTCAGGTTATGAGCTTGAACACAGTGGACGCTTATCAGAACCCTTATATTATGATGCAGACCAAGATCGCTATCTGCCGATTTCTTGGCAAGTGGCTTATGAGGTTATCGCGGAGCAATTAAAACAGCTTGATTCGCCAGATGAAGCACTGTTTTATACCTCAGGACGGGTGACCAACGAGCCCGCCTTTATGTTTCAACTATTTGTGCGCTGTTTTGGCACTAACAACCTACCTGATTGCTCAAACATGTGCCATGAGCCAACGTCAGTGATGCTCGGTAAGCAGTTAGGCATCGGTAAAGCCACCGTGATATTGGAAGATTTTGAGCAGGCTAAGCTGATTTTATTGTTTGGGCAAAATCCTGCAACCAATCACCCACGTATGCTTGAGATGCTCGCGCACGCGCATAAGCAAGGCTGCCGCATTATTTCTATTAACCCCATGCGTGAACAGGGTCTAAGCAAGTTTAGAAATCCGCAAAAACCCTCCCATATGGCAGCAGGTCAAAGTGATGAGATGGTCGATGAGGTCATCCAAATACAAATCGGTGGCGATGCGGCTTTACTGACCGGCATCGCTAAATGGCTCACCAAAAACGGTAAAATTAATAATGATTTTATTGAGCAGCACACCTCAGGCTATGACGAACTGGACGCTTGGCTACGTCAGCAATCTTGGACAGATGTAGAGCTTGGCTGCGGTATTAGTAAAGCCGAGATTATTACGCTTGCAAAATTGGTTGCTGACAGCCCAGCGACCATTTGTACATGGGGTATGGGCATCACTCAGCATGTCCAAGGCGAGGATAATGTTGCCATGATTACCAATTTGCTGCTGCTAATGGGTATGATTGGCATTGATGGTGCAGGTGCATCGCCCGTTCGTGGGCACTCAAACGTGCAAGGTGATCGTACAATGGGTATTCATGAACGTCCTAAGCAAAGCCTACTTGACAGCCTTGAGCGCGTTTTTAAGCAGCCGATGCCGCAAGAAGATGGGCTTGATGTGGTCACCGGTGCAAAGGCATTAATAAAAGGCGACATCAAAGCCTTTATCAGTATGGGTGGCAACTATGCGGTTGCAGCACCAGACAAGAGTGCCATTCAAACTGCACTGACCTCTACGCAGCTGAACGTCTTTGTCGCAACCAAACTCAATGAAACCATGCTATATCCGGGTAAAAACAACCTAATCCTACCCTGTATCGGTCGTACTGAACGCTTGATTACTGTAAAAGGTGAGCAATTTGCTACTATTGAGGACTCGATGTGTCAGGTTGTACCGACTAGAGGTCGCCTTGAGCCTATCAGTAACACGCTAAAATCCGAAGCGCAAATCGTTGCAGACATGGCAACTCATGTGCTTGGGGCTGACTCTTCAATTCCTTGGCAAGCAATGAGCGCTGACTTTGATGTGGTTCGTGACTATATTGCGCAAGCGATTGAAGGGTTTGAAAACTTTAATCAGCGTATTCGTGCCGCTGAGCGTGGTTTTCATCTGTATCATTCGGCGCGCCATCGGGTATGGAATACCGAGAGTGGCAAAGCACAGTTTGAAGTGCCGAAATACCCGATTACCTACGTCGCCACGCAAATGCGGCAAACAACATCCAATTATCAAAATAATTCAGTAAACAATCACACCCTTGATATCAGACAGCCTGCTGAGCAAAAAGTATGGCAATTGACCAGCGTCCGTAGTCATGACCAATTTAATACCATGATATTTGGCTTTAAAGATCGCTATCGGCAGACTGATCGTCGTGACGTGCTCTTTATGCATCCAGATGAGATGAGCCGTCTGGGCTGGCAAAAAGGCGATCAGGTCATGGTATCGCGTCAAGACAGCCAGAATGCTAGGCGCACGTTAGGACCTTTGATACTTACTGAGATGGATATTGCGGCTAATGCCGTGGCAACTTACTATCCTGAATGTAATGACCTGCTTGATTTGGACAGTCATGCGCCAGACTCCAAAACGCCTGCTTATAAGTCTGTTACTGTGCTATTGGAGCATCTTGAACAAGGCAGTATAGCAACTGCTGTATGACAGGCATCTCGGCATCAGAACTTTTATTTGATTGACAATAAAGGCTAGTAAGCACTCACAATGGCAAACAAACCTCACTTGGCTGCAGAAGATAGCTTTACGAAAGATGCGCCATTATCACGGCTACATATAGCATATAAGCACAGCTATTTATCAGATACATTTTTGGATACTGCTAAGAAAAATGCGCCGATGAACATTGCTACTAAGTCAGCGATGTTAGCCGTTGAGGCAGCTATAGCCATCGTGATTAATGGCATTCATTACGCTGTTTTGATGGCAAGTCCTTATCAGCTTGAATACCTTGCTATTGGCTTTTTATATAGTGAAGGATTGATTCAGTATAGTCATGAGCTACTGGATTGGAATGTTACCCAACTGACAGACGTTGAAAGTTATCCAAATTTTACGCCTGATTCTTTTATTCAAAATTCTTTTAATGAAGACTCGCTCAGTTCTAGTGTGACTGACGAGCATATGAGCTTAAATCAGCTCACAGAGCAGCTGCAAGACTATGATGTGTATGTGGTTGAGTTGGTATTAAACCAGCGCTGCCATCAGCGTATTCAAGCGCAAAGACGCCAGCTGGCAGGACGCACAGGCTGCGGTATGTGCGGCATCACAGGTCTGAGGCAAGCACTGCCAGATTTAAGTGAATATCAGATAAACAAGCTATTGCTTAGTAGAGCGATGCCCAGTCTTGACGATTTACTGAGCATACAAGTACAAATCAATGCAGCGCAGCATACCCATCAGCTCACAGGCGCCGTCCATGCTGCTGCAACCCTACATAAGCAGAAACTGTACCTATTTGAGGACGTGGGACGTCATAACGCCCTTGATAAGCTCATCGGTTGGCAGTTGCGTCATAAGTCAGAGGTCAATTGCGTGGTGATGACTTCACGTCTATCGATTGAGTTGGTACAAAAATCCATTCGTAGCCGTATACCTTGGCTGATTGGTATGTCTGCACCGACCAGTACGGCGGTACGTGTCGCTGAGCGCTATGGCTTAGGTCTAGGGGGGTTTTTACGTGATAACCGCGTGACTTACTACACAGGTTATGCCGATACTTAAAGCCACCAATTTCTTGCCCAATCTCATGTATAAACACACTCTTTGTCTGACTATTTCTATTAAACTTTATTTTTTAATATCTTCCCCATCTGTCGAACAGACTTTTCAATGGTCAGTTTTATATATCGTTATTTACAAAATTGACAATAAAACTTGTGATTACTAAACTAATAGGTTAGTCTTAAGGCACAAATATGTTACTCATATTTAACATTGCTGTAGTTTTAATTATCAATGCTACGTGTGTCAGGTTAAATATAGTCAAAATACTCTAAAAACGCTACGGTGCTGCGGGTATAAATTTTTTGCAACCTCTGTCTGCTAGCTACAGCAAGCAAGAAAAATTGATACCCGCAGTACATAATGTGTCGATATTACTTTTTACTGACTATAGTTGGACAATTATACCTGCCATCACGATTACGGATTATGTGGATTAGACCATAAGTGAGTAAAACAATACTCGATGCATGGCTAAATACACCTGCTACACGCTATCTAAACCTAGCATAAGTCAAGCACTTACGACTTATCGCTCATCCGTATTATTGCTATAGACGCTTATACCAGCCTTTATGAGCAGCCAGCTATTATAAAATATGCATCATTTGTAGCGTAATGGTTCAGCCATTCACAGACGCATATCGAGCGTTGCCTCTATGATTTAGATGTTTTTCATCAAATCCTAGAGAGACGAATATTGTGCTTTCGCATTCATCTTGTGACGGTTCATATCGTTGCGTGCTACTTACGGTTGACCAATAGGCTGAATAGGTCTTTTTTGCATATCTCATATAATTGATCCACTTTTAAAAGAGTACAGCACTGCTGGGGTTAATTATTCGCAGCCTCTGTCGGCTAGCTACAGCAAGCAAGAAAAATTAGCCCCAGTAGTGCTTTATAATATTTGTATTTCTTTTATTTAGGACTGACTATAGTTTGGGAGAATACGTTTCAATCCAAATATTACTTATAACAATTGCGAGGTAGGAATTTGAAAACTGAGTCATTGTTCCAATTTTCAGCATTAACCATTATTTTGCTATTACTGGCGTTTTATGGTGGTACTTACTTTCTGTCTTTATTAATAAAAAAAGATAAGGAGACGACCTCAGGTTTTATGGTCGCCGGTCACAACGTCGGTTTTGGTATGGGCGCTGCCAGTATGACCGCTACTTGGATTTGGGCGGCATCCTTTTATGCAGCTGCCACGTCCGGCTATAAGTATGGCGTCTCAGGACCACTGCATTATGGTTTTTGGGGTGCCTTAATGATTTTATTCATCTACCCTTTTGGGATGCGATTTCGTGAACTTGCCCCTAATGGACATACCTTGGGTGAGCTTATTCACGCTCGCCATGGCTCATCAAGCCAATTAATTTTAGCCATATCTAACCTTATGGGCAGCTTAATTAGCTTGATGGTCAATTTTACCGCTGCTGGTGCATTGGTGTCAGTATTGTCACCTTTGTCATTCCAAACAGGGGTGATCATCGCCGGTGTCGGGGTGCTAAGCTATACCTTAACCTCTGGATTTCGTGCCTCTGTCTTTACCGATTTTGCTCAATTGGTCGCGTTAATGGCGATTGGTGTCGTCATCATTCCAGCGGTACTGTTTTCCATGGGTGGTCCTTCCGTCATGGTCAGCGGGCTTTCAAATCTAACCTTGCAGCAACAAGATTTTTTTTCGTCTGAAGCCTTTTTTCAGCAAGGTGCGCCTTATTTTGTCGCAGTATTGGCCTATGCTATTGGTAATCAAACCATTACTCAGCGTCTATTTGCCATCGATAAAACCAAGATTAAAGCGACCTTTATTACTGCTACTGTCGGCTATGCCGGTATTGTGATTGGTTTAGGTATGATTGGGCTGATGGCATTAACCATAGGTATTGAGCCGCTCAATGGTAATATGAATAATTTGATTCCGCAAATGGTCAGCACTTATCTGCATCCGGTATTCATCGCCTTATTCTTTATCTTAGTTATTGGTGCCCTGTCCTCAACGGCTGATTCCGATTTATCAGCACTATCTACCATTATGATGGCTGACATTTATGGCAAGAATATTGCCAAAAAAGGCGGCGTAAACCCAAAAACCATGATGCTTGTCGGTCGAGGTACGATGATTGTCGCTACGGCTGCTGGATTGATTTTTGCCAGCTTTAAGCTCGATATTCTCGTGATGTTAGTCTTTGTCGGTGCATTATGGGGTGCGATTGTCTTCCCAGTGATTGCCAGTGTGTTCTGGAATCGCGTGACCAATACTGCCTTTACCTCAGCCGTCATCGTCGGATTATTATTATTCTGTATCGCTCGCTTTGAGCTCATACCTATCATTGGCGTTACGGCGCTGTTTTTTGAAGTATTGGCAAGCGTTGGTGCTGCTGTGGTGATTGGACTGATGGTATTTGGCTTCTTGGGTCGAAAAATGGGTATGGCAGCTGCTGCAATCACTCTGGTACTGATGCTGATATTTGCCACCGGTTTCTTACGTCAATATATGGTGCTGCTTGCTTCACTGACCGCTTATGGTGCCAGTACAATCGTCTGCGTCATTATCAGCCTCATGAGCAACGAGCATTTTGACTTTGACCTTATTAAACAGCGCGTTGGCGACTATGACAATAAACCCAACATACCGCCGACAACCAACGTTCAAAACTAGATTTATATCTTATCGATGTTGTGATTACTTATTTTTCGTCATTTGCTTAATTCATCGTTAATTTTTAATAACTAAAATAAAGGAGTTCACATGGAAACCACATTTTTTTATGGGCTTTATGTCTTAATCTGGCCAGCAATCACGTTAGGTGTGCTGATACTTATTTGTACCGCCACTTATAGAGATGTGAAAAAAGCCGTCCATAACAACAAAAACATCGTTTAGTGATTTTATTGAAATAAGTTTATCGAAATATCGCTGTATTATTAATGAGTGAAAACTTAGCCATAATGCAGTGATAAGTGGTAGATATAGCATTTAAAGGTTATTTATCTATTGATATGGCGATAAATACCCATAACCTGATAAATAATCTGCCTTTATGCGAAAAAGGACTTGTAATTTAACTTAATTTTGCTAATATAGGCATCCTTGATTGGCTGGGTGGCAGAGTGGTCATGCAGCGGACTGCAACTCCGTTAACGCCGGTTCGATTCCGACCTCAGCCTCCAATTATTTAGGTCAAAATTATCTTAGTATCGTATTAATTTTAGCTTGCTTTATTAATATAAATGCTTATAATAGCGACCACTATCTAACAAGTAAAATGCTTATTTATTAGCGCTTACTTAGCAGATAATACAAGTTTTGCCCGGGTGGTGAAATTGGTAGACACAAGGGATTTAAAATCCCTCGCTAGTAATAGCGTGCCGGTTCAAGTCCGGCTCCGGGTACCATTATATAGTCCTATACTACCTTATAGAACAGCTAAAGCCCCTGATATCAGGGGCTTTGTTGTATCTAGCGTTCCATACCGTCCTATGAATCTATTCTAATCCATGCATCTGATGTACACTACTATGTACACTGGTTTTTAAATGTACATTGGGGTATCAGTCATGGAACAGCGTAAACCCATCAGCTCCGATAGGAGCATCAGTAGTCATAAAGCTGAAGACAAAGAATACTTGGTTCCTGTCAAAGGATGTCCCAAGCTGTATCTAATGGTTAGACCAAACAGCACCAAATCTTGGGTCTATCGCTACCTATCCCCTACTTACTCAAAAAACCGAAGGCTTTCCTTTGGTGTTTATCCAAACGTCTCGTTCGCTCGCGCCTGTGATATTTGGCGAGAGAATGAAGACGTCATTACTAAAGGCCTAGATCCAAAAGAGTATCGTGAAGAAATAAAACAAAGTCTTGTTAGAAAAACTAAAAATTCTTTTAATCACTTTGCTTGGGAGTACTTCGATACTCTTGAACAAACTCAAAAAGGTAACACTTTAATTCGTAAGAAAGGGCGCTTAGAGCTTATATGCTCCTACATAGGTAATGAGCCAATTAGTGAAATTGGCTCTCCTAGAATGCTTGAAGTGCTTTTAGATATTCAAGCTAAGTCTTTAAATAAAGACGACAAGCCTACTGATAAGGCTGAACGCTGTGCAGGTATCGCTAGTGACGTATTTGTGTACGCTGGTGCTCGTGGGTTTTGTAGTAGCAACCCTGCGGCGCTTATTAAAAGCCAATTAGCTAAATCTAGTTATGGTCATCGTCCAGCTGTTACCAAGCCGAAAGACTTAGCCAAGTTACTGCGAGCCATTGAAACAGTAGAAGGGGATTTGAATACGATCAACTCCCTTAGGCTATTAGCTTTAATCTTTGTTCGTAATGGCGATCTACGACGGATGAGATGGTCAGATTTGGACCTAGAGACTAGCAGATGGCAGTTTAAACCTTTAAAGGGACAAGGCAAAGTAAACATGGTTAAAGATATGGTTGTCCCCCTACCGAGTCAAGCAGTAGCAATATTACGTAAGCAGCAAAAGATTAATGGTCACACCGAATATGTCTTTTTTAGCGAAACGGCAAAAAAGCATCAGATCATATCAGATGCTACTGCTAATAATCGCTTACACGATTTGGGCTATCAAAATATACATTGTGTACATGGCTTTAGAGCGACTGCAAAGACCATCATGCAAGAGCAGCTCAAGTACCCTCTCTTGCTTGTGGAGATGGCATTAGGACATACCACTAAAGATCCTAACGGAACGGCTTACGGACGATTTGATTACGTTGACGATCGTAGTGATATGATGCAAAAATGGGCGGACTACTTAGATGCTTTACGGGAAGGTAGAGATATGGCAGAGTTTAAAGCAGATGCACAAAGTAAGGCTAATCCTCCTACCCAGCTGCAAGCATTAATTGGCCAGCTTGGAGAGGATAAAGTATTAGAACTATTAAGAAACAAGGAATAGTATTTTCATGTCTAAATAGATTGAAAAACACACTATATTTAAAAAATGCCTTTTTAGTATATATATATTCAGTCTTTTATAAATAAGATACAATACTTTTAAAATAAGCGAAGTGGCAGAAGAATACATGACCTATTCAGCATAAATAAAGACATGAGCATTCGTCAGGCTTATACTTTCTACAATATAAGTAAAACTACATTACAACGCTGGCTGAAAAACCCAAGCATCAAACAAACTCGGGATAAGCCACCAAGTAAAATACCTAATGAAGCATTACTGAAAGATGTGGAGCAGTATCCAGACGATTACATGTATGAACGCGCAAATCGTTTAGGTTGTAGTAAATCAGGTATTGAATCGGCTTTAAAACGACTTGGTATCAGTCAAAAAAAGACATTGGAACATCCAAAAGCTTGCCCAGCAAAGAGAGCTAAATACCTAAGTAAACTTAACGACTTCATCACTCAAAGATTTGCTATTGTATACATGGATGAAAGTGACTTTCGTGATGGATAATGCAAGTTTCCATAAACGAGTGCAGAGGTTGCTGAATAGGCATGGGCATCGACTATTATTTCTACCACCCTATAGTTATAATCTAAATCCCATCGAAAAAAAGTGGGCTCAGGCAAAGTTTCTGCGCCAAGGCTGGATGGAGAATGATTTGCCCAAACTGTTTCGCAATATGGGCTGTTGCAGTTTTATTGTAGATTCACCATATTTTAGTGCTTTAAATTCCGTAAAATACTAAAACATAAGAGAGCCCTCTAGAGGGCTCTCTTATTTCTTTGAATGACTTAATCATCATTTACAATTTTGATTGTATTTAAGATTTAACCTAAATTAATCTTTTTAAATATCACTCAGTACTTTTGGTTTATCTGATGAACTTGTCGGCATTTTGAATTCAATACCAGCCTTTTTAAATAGTTTTGGATATTCCACCAAAGCCATCGTTGAATTTTTAGCAATACCAGTGATATCTCCGACCACACCTTTAGCCTCAACTAAAGACATTCCTGTATTGGTCAAGCTTTTCGGATTTGCTATTAAACTCGTACCTACTTGTTTAGCGCCTATCGCCAATTCACGAGCGGTTAAACTTGCGATTACAAAGTTTCTTGCAGAGTCCAACAAATGCTGCTTCTGCTCCACATTCAATGCTGATAGCTTAGCGACTGTTCCGGCTTCATCTTTTTGAGAGGCTTCTAAAACAGCATTAGACAACACTACAATTTGTTTTTGAATTGCTTGTTGTTCTTTAGGATCAGAGGTCGTTTTCAGACTTTTCTGTTTTGCTTTTAATTCATCTGAATCTTGTTTACTTGCGAGTAACGAAGCTAAAGCAGTACGGCTCTGAGTAAACATTGCATTGGTTGCTTTAGCCTGCGTGAAGAAACCATTGATATCCATATTTGAAGAAGATACGCCAGTAACAGATTCAGATAATGACGATGCCATCTTACTCAGCGACCCAAAACCTGCATAGACGCTTGATGCTCCCATTGAAGCCGCTATTGCTAAAACAATTGCAATTTTTTTCATACCTTGTTATCCCTATTGTGAAGAATCGGCTTTTTGCACGATTTGATTTAAAATTTTTGGTAAAGCCTCAAACATCTGAATGTTATACATTTCGTGACGATGCTGATGATCTATACCCTTTAATGCGATTTCTTGTTGCAAACCATAAGCCCCTATTTTTTCAGACTTTTGGTTGAATATGCGTGCACCACTGGCCATAACCAATGTGGCGTCACAATTACTTTTGTCTGCATTACATTTAATACTGTCTTGTTTCACTTCAATCTTAATTACTGGCTGTAAACATTTATCTGTTGGAATATAAAAGTTAGCTTTCATATCTTTTTTAAACCCAGCATTTTCAGTCATAGCAATGACTGAATCTTTCAGTAGAGTCTGTCCTTTAAAGCCAGAACCTGTCGCATAAAATGGTCGTTTCGACTGACTGGCAAAAGCGTGGTAAATCAAAGGACCAAAACCATAAAATGGCACTTCACCGACTTGCTCGGTATGTAAGCTTGGACATAAAACACGCGATTGCTTCGAGTCACCCACTGGAGCAGAACTATCAAGCAAAATCCTGTCTCCAGAACGCACGGGTAAACGATCACTGCTGTTGACAGGGAAATCTAATTGCGCTGTAACTTTCGCACCTTGACGTTCCAAAATAGTCGCTTCCCATGTCGGAATCAGAATATTACGTCCTGCTGCCTTATCTGAATGATAAACATGGACTTTCATTCCGGTACTTAAGCGTTCCCCCGCATCATCAATGGTAATGTTATGACCACTTGAACTCGAGACTTTTAAATCAGAACGAGTAAATTGAATCCCTTTTTGAAATTGTTGACCTAATTTCAAAAGTGCATTTTTCAATACAACTTCTTTACGTGCCTCTAGAGAAAACCCCATTCCTTCTGAAATCACGTCTTTAATATCATCTGTTGCATGTGCTGAGTAGATCACTCGACCAGAACGATCAATCATTTCAGCAAAAACTTCACTATGGAGAACTTGTTGCTGAGTTATTTTCCCAATCTGCTGTTGATAAGCAATGACAGGAATGACATTAATCCGAATAAAAAATTCAGGTAACTCACGTTGGTTAATGTCTTCACTTTGCGCTAATGCAGTCTGTTCACTAACACTTTGTGCCATAGCACTATAACGTCGATTGACTGGAGTCAAAGTAAATGAGGCTTGCTCACCTACTGCATCAGAAAAGATTTGCTCAATTAAATCTTTTGATTCGCCTTGATAAGTCAGTACATCAACCACTAATGCTTTAGGCTTATTTATAGCCTGACGTGTATTGGTTGATACTTTACTAAAGCGCTTACTACGACCCTGCATCAATATTGGCACTGCCACAGCATAATCACTGTCCGCATGTACCACACGAATCAAATCGCCATCTATTGAACTCAGCTCATCTTGTGCTGCGATCCCTTGCTTAAAGCCTTTATCTAGAACCAAATAAGATTTCCACCGATCAATCACTTGGGTCTCAGTTTCAGAGATTTTAAGTTTCGATTTTAATTCTTCAGTCACTTGCTTAGTCAATGTCAACAAAGTACTTTGAAATTTCTGTTTAATGGCTGTTTTTGTTGTAGTGGAATCAATTTCAGTAGTAAGTACCTGAATCGGTTGCGACAACGTGGCACTGTCACTATAAATGACCTCGCCCGACAACACGTTAGTGAGTTTTAAACTTAAAGTGACTGGCAGAAAAATTTCTGCTGTCGAATCCTTCTTTACAATGTATTCACTCGCGCGTAACACTTCTAGAGATGCTATATAAGTACGATTTTTAGTTTTTTGCGAAATAGTATCGACAACTTGTTCACCGAAACTTTGTTTTAAACCTTGTACAAAAAATTGCTCGGTTTGTTTACGCATGACTTCATTGTCAATCGCTTGACTGAAATCACACACAATAGAAGAACCATTCGCTTCATATTTGCTAGGATCGGTACGACAACCTTGCTCCAATCCAAAAATACCTTTCGATGGGTAGATTTGAATATTCGCATTTGCCCATGCTGAAACAAGCATCGGCATAGCAAAACATAAGACTTTGAATGTTATGTGCACTGTGTACCACCGATGCAGAGTGTGATCGTATTTCCAGCTAGTAATCGCTCGGCGCTTGATAACGTTGGGCTTACTTTACGTAGCGCTTTAGCCAATTCTGCACTAATTGGCTTTTCACTCTTATAGGTCATGGTCATTTCAACCAATTTGCCGTCTTGAGTGCGAATATCGATATTTTCTGCGCCATCCATTTCATCTAAGGCAATATACAGATCATCCCCTAGACGTGAAGAAACATTACCAGAAACACTTTTCACAAAAATGGTAATTTCCTTACCGTACATAGAGCGATTTTTTGCATAACCTAAAATCTGTGGTCCAACTTGGCTAACTGCTAATTCACCTAGTTTCTTTGCTACATTGGTACGGCATGAATCTGTGGTCGCACCTGTCGATGACTCTGTACGAGTTTCCCCGCCCATTAAAGTCGAATCATCTACTGAATAAATTTTAAAACTTACCGCACCATCGCAGACAAATTGACCCGTGGCACTGGAACGACCACGATCATAAATATAAGAGCTACCAGCCATAAACCAGTCCGCTTTTTCTTTACGCGCCGCGATTACTAGCTTATTAAGCTCTACATCACTCATTAGTTGTTGAATCGTCATACTACGACCATTTAAATACTGACTTCTGAAACGGTCAGAGTCGAGCAACCGCAAATCATAACGAGAGGCAGAACTTGCAATTGAATTTAATGTTTGATTATTACGCTCAGCTTTAGTACTTGGTGTTTGATATTCCACATATTTCACAAAACTTTGGATATCCTTCTGACTTTCAGATTGGCTATATTTTGCCGACTCACTGGCATTGTAGCTACTTGAGGATGCTGATTTACCTGAATTATTATGGCTTGATGAGCGGGCAGCAACACCTACACCAGCCCCATAATAATTATCATAGGCATAACCTGCTGCGGCAGCCGAGCGTCCTTTTGATGAATAAGAATCTGACGCACTGGCTTTAGCACTTTCACTAGCTTTGTAACTTGCATCTTCATCATAGCTATAGCTACGATCTGAAAAATAAGAAGTAAATTCTTTAACTGGCTTAGAGTTATCTTTTGGTACGCCGAAGTATTCGTCCATCACAATCATAATCGGACTGGTTCGACTATTTTTCTTTGCCAATCCTAAATCATTAAGAATTGAACGAAATTCTTGGTCATCCATTTCCAGACTAACTTGAGTGACTAATTCATTGTTGCTGTTGGTACTACTGCCTCGGTTTAGCACATAGTTGCTGTCAACTTGTTTTACAATGTCATTTAAGTATTGATTCGCTTCATTCATCGCCTGCGGACCATTAATACGCTTAATGAGAGCAATGACAGCATCAGTTTTTGCATTGTTGTAGGCTTGATTACGTGTGCCATTCAGATCTTTTTTAATAATAGGTGTAGCACCTTCTCCATTCACTTTAATAATTTCAGCATTACTAACTTGAACAGCCAACAAACACAAAAGTGTCAATATAGCCTTTTTCATAACTCACCCTTTTAATTAGAATTTCTAGCTATTTTTATAATTTCTTTACTAAGTTTTAATTTCAGGGCTTACTCGATAATCTCTCTATCAGCAATTAAAGTCGTCTTCTTCAAAGATTACGTAAGTCATAAAGTCAGCACATTATATACAAAAAACACACATCCAGCAAACAAACGTTAGCATTAAATCTAAAAAATAACTCTAATTTTATTGATTTTTAAGAAAGAATCTCTTATAGAAAGCTAATTCAGCGTATTGATGGTACGAGGTTTAATTTACATAGAATGTAAAATATATATACTGAATCGCCCCGACTTTATCGGAAGCTGGTTTACTTGAATCAAGCAGAGATGTCTGACAGGATAAAGTATCTTAATACCGCTTCTCAAACTCAAAGAGGTCATACTAAATTATGTCTGAGTATAACTAAACCACCCTATTCTTCTTAAAGTTCTCAGCCTGCTCGAATATCTCTTTATAGACCTCTTTTGAATCCACAGGTGGATAGCCCCATTCATCGAGCAATATCATCAAATCAAACTGTAGCTCAGCTCTGATGTCGTCGCGTTTGTTCCAGTCGGTGTATTTAGCTTTCTCATCGATAAGCTTTTTCACTTCTTTTGACAGCTCAATCAGCTTGTCTTCAGGATAGGTAAAATCGTACTTATGCGCTAATGACAGCAGAATGTCGTAAAACGCCTTTTCTTCAAAGTCGATACCCATCTCACCAAACGACGCCATCTCTTCGCGCAGCTCGTGATACAGCTTTATGATCTCATCAGAGAAGTCGCCGATGACTTCGGCGCGCAGTACATCTTGCTCATCGCGGTCGTTATACTTTTCAACCAGCGCATTCATTTTCTTACTGAAATCAACGCCCTTAACCTTATTGGTCTTTTTCAGCTCACCAATGGCTTTAGCGAGTAGCTGTTGTAGCAGCTCCAGCTTAGTATTGGGCTGCTTAATCACCTCAAGCTTGGCTAGGTAGTCTTCATCGAAGATATCAATCTCACCGTCGGTGTTATCACCCAGCTTAAAGATCTCTTCAACACCATCACTCAGTAGCGCGTCTTTCACCAAATCCCGTACCTTTTGGTTCATCTGTTCGACGTCAGGAGCGCCACCAGTGGTTATTTTAAAGATGATGGTACGAATGGCTAGGTAGTAATGAATCTTGTCCTTGTGCGCCTTTGTGAGCTCACTGCTACCGACACAAATATCATAGGCAGACTTCAAACGCTTGGCCAAATCCATAAAGCGTTTTTCTAGCTTTTTAGATTGCAGCGCAAAGTCAGCCGCCGCATTTAAGCAGTTAAGTTGCTGCAGTGGCGTGCCATTAAAGTACAGGCTAGAGTCAAACTTATGGTAAACCGTATCCAGTAGGTTTAAATGGTCTTTGACCACCACCACTGACTTTTGGATATCTTCTAGGTTTTGAATCTGACCGCCAGTGTAATGCGAGAGCGCCAGGTTCATCTGCTTTTTGATGCCGATATAATCGACCACTAAGCCGCTATTTTTACCTTCAAACTTACGGTTGACCCGTGAGATGGTTTGAATCAGGCTATGCTTTTGCAAAGGTTTATCAATGTAGATGGTATCGAGAAAAGGTACGTCAAAGCCTGTGAGCCACATATCGACGACGATGGCGATTTTAAAGTTCGATTTGCCGTTTTTAAACTGACGGTCTAGCTCTTTGCGGTAGTCTTTATTACCAAGATTATCCCACATGCCTTTTTCGTCATCCTTGTTACGAGTCATGATCATTTTGACTCGCTCCATCGGTTTGACATTTTTCTTATCACTTTCCGATAAGGTTGAGCCTTCCTCGCACGCTCTTATCTCATCCCATTCAGGACGCAGGTCTATGATGTCTTTATATAACTGATAGGCAGCTTCACGGCTGCTACAGACAAACATCGCCTTGCCTTTTTGTGTGGTGCCCTCAGCGACGCGTGCTTCATAATGCTGAACGAAGTCTTCGGCGATGGCGCGGATACGATCAGGGTCACCAAGAATGGTGGACATGCTCGCCATGGCTTTTTTGCTTTTCTCTATCTGATATTCGTTGGTGCCAGCGTCGGCGCTTTCTTGATAGTATTTTTCTACTTCATCAAGTTGTTTGCTATCGAGTAGCACTTTGGCAGCGCGGCCCTCATAGACGATACGTACGGTGATTTCATCGAATACCGACTCAACCATGGTGTAGCTATCAACGACGGGGCCGAAGACATCAAGGGTGGCATCAATCGGCGTGCCTGTGAAGCCAACGTAAGTGGCATTGGGCAGAGAATCATGCAAGTATTTAGCGAAGCCGTAGGTCTTTTTAACCCCATCTTCGGTAACGGTGATTTTTTGCTGGAGATTGATTTGGCTACGATGCGCTTCATCTGAGATACAGATAACGTTGGTACGCTCTGTCAGTAAGGCTAAGTCTTCGGTGAACTTATGAATGGTGGTTAGGAACACACCGCCACTTTTGCGTCCTTTGAGCTCTTCTCGTAGCTCAGCACGACTCTCGACACTGATGATGTTCTCATCGCCGATATAGGTCTTGGCGTTGGTAAAGGTTTTGGATAACTGATCATCTAAGTCGGTACGGTCAGTGATTAAGATAATGGTTGGACTACCAAGCGCCGCGTCTTTCATTAGCAGACGGGCTAGAAACAGCATGGTAAAGCTTTTACCACAGCCAGTCGCGCCAAAGTACGTACCACCCTTCCCGTCACGTAAGCCATTATTGTTAATTAAATTGCCATGACTATCGAGCTGCTTCATGTGCTGCTTGATATTGTCGTATAGCTTGGTGGCGGCATAATACTGCGGATAGCGACAAACGATTTTTTCTTCCTTGCTTGATTTGTCAGGTACGTAAATAAAATTACGGATGACATCAAGCAAGCGCGCTTTATCGAATAAACCGCTCATCATGGTCAATAAGGAGTGGATACCGTCTTTCTCAAGCTTTTCTTCGCCTGTGACTTTGCGCCAGGAGTAATAGAATTCATAAGGGGCAAAGAATGAGCCCATCTTTGAGTTGACCCCATCACTGATGACGCATAGGGCGTTGTATTTAAACAGCTCTGGAATATCGCGCTTATAGCGAGTGGTCAGCTGGGTATAGGCATCAAACATGGTGGTATCTTCACGGATGCTGCTTTTAAATTCAAACACCACCAGTGGTAAGCCATTGATATAGAGAATGCCATCAGGAATACGCAGCTCAAAGCCTTGTATCTCCATTTGACTCACGATGCGAAAGCGATTGTTATCGAGTGCTTCATAGTCAATCAGCTGGATGTATAAATCTTTTTGAGTATAGTCCTCACGCTTCAAGAAAAATCCATCAGCGACAAACTTCATGATGGCTTTGTTGGTATCGTACAGATCAGACGCCGGAAGATATTCAAGCTTATGGATGATGGACTCAATCTCATACTCTGTGATCAAGTCATCTCTATAACGGGTCGCTAGAAACTGTCGAAGATCAGACTTAATCAGCACATCATTAGGATTGCGGTCGAGTGCTTCGCCTAGCGTATGTGGGTAGCCCTCGGCTGATAGCAACTCAATAATAGCTTGTTCAAGTCTGTCTTCGGTGAATTTCAATGCGTGCGTCCTTTTTATAAACTTAGCGTGTAAATCGAAACCCTAAGTACAATTTAAAGTTTCCTTCAGATAATCAAACAAGCGTTTTCATTTTTATCGCTAACATCAAAGAAATATTCATGCAACTTCTCTTTTTCATTAAATAAATCATAGAACGTTGATAGACCGCCTGAACCTTCTGAGTTCGTTTCAAGTAGGTATATATCCTTCTTATTTGGTGAGGAGAGTTCATAAGCTATTGAATAATTACCTCCCGTCATCTTGTAAAGACATACAGGCTTATAAAGAATATTTTTTTCAATCAAAGAATTAAAGGGTTTAACTTTTTCGTTTTCATCTGTGCTTAACATTCCAGCAGCTTCAGAATGATTTATACTTATCATGTCAACATTTTTAGTATTGTCTCCATAGTAACTAATCCCCCATGCGGCTTCAGCCTTACTATTGGGATTGTTATAAGATGATTCCTGTAAGCTATAGTTATCAAAGTTTATCCGTATATATCCATTTTTCTGGAATTGCCTAGTGTATTCGTTTCTCTCAATGCCTTTGTCCCAGATAATTTTCGAGTCGTTAGTGCTAAAGCTCCATGAATTTGAAGCATTAGCATTAGGCATATAGTCTTTGACGAACTGACCAAACTCATACGAATTCAGGCTATTGGCCTGCTTGGGATATACATCACCTGCATTAGCATTGTGGCTATAGCAAATAAGTATAAATAGTAATGGCAGCGCATAGCTATTTTTCATTTCTGCACCTTATGGCTTAATTTTAAATTCTGTAGGATACTTTCCAAGTATCCAAGTATCCTAAAAAACATCATCGGGAATGCGGAGCTCACCTGACATCAACTTAGGCAAAAGAGTATCGCGGAGTTCAGATAAAGAAATAGCCTGCTTTGAACGAATATTATTTGCTAAGTACATAGGTTTTACTTTATTTGAAAACTCTTCCACCAATATTAGTGGAGGTATTGCTACTGACCAGCTCATGATTGCTGCTTTATCGCCACGTGGCATTTTGGTTCCTTTTGATGTTGCAGTCATATAATCAAAGAAAGAGTCCTGATAAAGAAGGCTAAATAGATATTCATTAGCTACAGCATCATTAGCTTGAAAGCCTAAAACATCATTTGACCGACCACCACTGAAACTAGCAAGCCATATCTTTTTGAAGTACGGACGTATATTAGAAATCAGGGTTTGTCCTACAGAGAACTTTGGAACTTGACTAGTACTCGCGATACTTGCCGCGTAAGAAATACCCGCTTTTTCTTTATTCATATTCTCAGTAGAAACATAATTTTCCAAACTGAGTTCTGAGGTATTTATTTTACCTTTTCCGAAGAAGCAAATATCAGCAAGCGTTCCAGATTCCCACCCCTTTGGAATCCACCCCATTTCCTCAGTAAACTCAAACTCATTAGGAAATAAGTCCTGAATATTTGAGTTGTCTTTTTTCTCAATCGCTTTACGTTGCTCAGCACGCTCTAACAATTCATCAGGAATAGTATTACCAGCGGCTAACGCATTATCAATCACCGGATCAAAATCAACAAACCAGCTTTTAAATAATGCCTGCGCCATCGCTTCTAGCGTTCCATTCATTTGGCGGTTTAGTTCGATTTTATCGTCTAAAGAACCGAGGATATGGGCAATGGCTTTTTGTTCTGGAAGCGGTGGAATTGGGAAGCTGAACTCTCGCATTGATTTAAGCGATACATTTTTTATTGTAGTTCCTGTAGCAAATGCATGTAGATAGCTTTGAAAGTAATGACCTGACAATACATATCTTACATAGCCTTTGTCTATGTCATCCTTTAAGTTGAAATAACACGCACTTTTACCTAGAACAACCTTTTCACCATTATAATAAGCTACATTGCCGATTGTTCCGTTTATCGAAACAAGCAATGTACGTTCATTTAACTCTTTTTTATATTTTAGATATTGTGTGTGGTCGACTCTCTTGGTTTGTTCTTTGAAAACAATTTGACCGTTCTCAAGATTATTACCATTAATAAAATAATATTCTCCATTTTCTGAATATTTTGGCGTTCCATGCAAACCATCGCCTAATTTAGTTACAATATCCTGTAGCTGCACTTCAATCCAATCACTCACCATAACCCAATACCTCCAAGTTCTGACGAATGGTTGCATCTAGCTTTTGCGACTCTTGCATCTGCACATACAGCGTTTGGCTTAGCTCTAGCATTTTAGTCTCAAAAGCAATGCCATCATCTTCGATAGCAGCAGCACCCACATAACGTCCAGGGGTCAGCACATAATCATTGGCTTTGATATCATCTAGCGTCGCTGATTTACAGTAGCCTGCCTCATCGCTATAGGCTTCATAACCGCCTGCTTCTGCTTCACCGCGCCATGCATGATACGTCTTGGCAATCGCTTCGATATCATCTTTGGTGAGTTCTTTATTAGTACGGCTAATCATGCTGCCGATAGCGCGTGCATCGATGAATAAGGTTTCACCGCTACGATTACGCAGCCCTTTTGCTTGACTGTCAGCGGATTTGGCTGCTTTATCTTTACTGATAAACCATAAGCACACCGGAATTTGGGTGGTATAAAACAGCTGACCCGGTAGCGCAATCATACAATCGACCAGATCGTTCTCAATGATTTGCTGGCGTATCTCGCCTTCACCACTGGTGGTGGTAGACATCGAGCCGTTTGCCAGTACGAAACCTGCTGTACCATGCTCAGAGAGCTTAGATATCATGTGCAATATCCATGCGTAGTTGGCATTACCCGTCGGCGGTGTCGGATAACCTGCCCAGCGTGGATCATCGACTAACTCATCAGAGGCGCGCCAATCCTTTTGGTTAAAGGGTGGGTTTGCCATGATGAAGTCCGCTTTGAGGTCTTCATGCTGATCTTTAAAGAACGTATCGGCAGCCACATCACCCAAGTTGCTAGAGATACCGCGAATGGCAAGGTTCATCTTCGCCAGTTTGTACGTGGTGCTGGTGTACTCTTGCCCATAGATAGACACGTCTTTGGTATTGCCGTGGTGACTCTCGATGAACTTGATGGACTGGACAAACATACCGCCTGAGCCGCAGCACGGATCATAGATTTTGCCTTGATATGGCTCTAGCATTTCTGCAATGAGATTGACCACGGACTTGGGCGTATAGAACTCACCACCGCCTTTACCTTCAGTCGCGGCAAACTTACCCAGGAAATACTCATAGACGCGCCCGACGGTGTCTTCTTCAGGATTACCGATAGTATCGATGTTATTGACCACATCAATCAAGGCAGCAAGCTTACTGGCCGTTAAGCCCAGACGTGAGAAGTAGTTATCAGGTAATGCGCCTTTGAGAGATTGGTTGGTCTTCTCAATAGTACTAAGCGCCGTGTCGATTTTAAGGGCGATGTCTTCTTGCTTGGCATTCTGCTGAATGAAGCTCCAACGGCTCTCCTCTGGCAAATAGAAGACGTTATCTTTGGTATAGGCTTGCACCATGTCGATATGCTTTTCATAGCCAGTATCGATGAGCTTTTGGCGCTGCTGCTCAAAGGTATCACTGATGAATTTTAAGAAAATCAGACTAAGGACAATGTGCTTATATTCTGATGATTCGACGCTGCCTCGTAGCTTGTTGGCGGCATCCCAAAGGGCTTCTTCAAAATTACCATTGTCTGTTTTATCTTTTTTGTTCGCAGGTGTTTTAGCCATGTTTTTTATTCTCTATGTTCTGATGGTTAACCATGCAATGAATGCATGATTAACCGTACAAGAAAGTGATTTGTTTTGTGGTAACAATTTTAGCTAGATTGTGCTTTTAAGCAAGCACGTCTATTAACTCATTTTTGGAATGGCTTATTGTTTTATGATGATTATAGATTGAAAATAGTAATTAACGCTGATTTTACATGAGGTTATAGATAATTATAAATGTGCTAATAGATATAAAAAATTATACTCAAATAAACATTTGATAAATATTTTTAGCAAATAAAAGTTTATCAAATTGTTTTAGGTACGCACTAATGTTAATATTCATTACTGATTATTACTGTTATGTAAACCTCAATCATTATCGCATTTGCCCTAAGTAATACTGGCAATTGTAAGCATTTGAGCTAATTAATGATCCAACACTGCTTTATCAAGCCCTAATATTACTAGGCATTCAGGAGAGATGTTTTGAAAAAGTTTTTACCTTGGGTAATTGGGTTATTGGTTATATTTGTAATTTATCTTTATGCATCACCCTATCTCGTTTTAAATAATATTAAAAATGCCGCTGAGCAAGGAGATGCCGATAAACTTTCAGGTTATATTGATTTCCCTAGTGTTAAGCAAAGCATGAAAGATCAAGTCAAAGCCGTTATGGTCAAAGAGCTTGCTTCCATTAAGGAGCAAGATGGTTTTGAGGCGTTAGGCACCATGTTAGGCGCTGCAATGATAGATCCACTCATTGATGGTTTAGTAACGCCAGATGGTGTTGCATTAATGCTCCAAGGGCAAAAACTAGATTTTGACTTAAATAATGACACGCCTGAAGATAAGCCTAAAGCCAAAAATGAAGATATCGATTATAAAGCCGGCTACCTGTCCTTTAATCGGTTCAAAGTTCAGATTATTGATGCTAATGATCCGAATGAGTCCATAGATGTGATCATGCATAGAGACTGGCTTAGCTGGAAGGTGACAAGGATTAACTTTTCTTTAGACTCAAAAGATAAGAAGATCGAAGAATCATCTGCCGCTGACTTAGAGTGGGCTAATGAAGAGGATACAAGTGCAGCCTATGACGATGCATTACAAGATCTAAATGAGCAGCAAGATCCTGACATGACATCAATATCAGACGTAAGTGAGGGTACTTCTGATACTGTGAATGATGAGGACTACTACAATAATGGAACAGGTGCTAATGCTGTAGAAATAACCGGACCACTAACACCAGCGCAAGCGGCACACATTGATTATCTCATTGACAATGATATTGAGATATCACAAGACATGATAGATTTATTAAATGATTTTACACTTGGTGGTGGTACAGAGTCTGATTTACGTAAATTCATTATTGAACGTTCAGATTATGACGATGGGTATGATGGATTGAAAGACTGTCGTAACCCAGACTTAACCGAAGCACAGTATGTGAGCAACTGTACTTAATGAATAGTGGGTAGGTAGTACTTGTATAAAAAAGCCACATTACCGTGTGCTAAGGTGGCTTTTTTATTGATAGCTATAGGATTATAAGCAATGACTCCTCAATCTGACTGAACCGCCCCGACTTTATCGGAGGTTTGATTTACTTGAGTCAGGAAGCGATATCTGACAGAGTCAAATTACCATAATACCGTTTTTCAAACTCAAAAGCTGACACATAACCAATCGTGCTATGTAGACGAGTCTTATTGAACCAATCCACCCATTCAAGGTAGAACTCTACAGATCGGCTCAATCCCATATTCCTGCTTGTTAATATCAATAAACTGAACCATTATTTGGGTGGACGACCCGTCTCTGCCTGGGCTTCAATACCAGCAGCCTTACGTATAATCTCGTTGGCTTGCTTAAGCTCTCTATTTTCGCGTACAAGCTCTTTAATACGCTGCTCTTGGCTTTGCACTTGTGCTGAGGCAGGAATGGTTTGGTCTATGTGCTTCTTATGCCACGATCGCAGGGTCTCAGGTGTGCAGCCAATCTTAGAGGCGATAGCTTGAATGGGTGACTATGTGGAGGGATAATCATTCGCAGCTTCAATTGGCATGTGAACAGCTCGCACTTTCATCTCAGGGTGTAGTTTCGTGTTTTCATTGTGGTATTCTCTCAGATTGTTAATCCTCTGACAATCCTGGGGCGGTTCAATCCTTACTCTCCATATTTATTAAGTAGTCTGGCACACCCAAAAAGTACCCTTTCATCGTCATTCGATCAAAGCTATAGACATGTGCATGAGGCGCTTCCTTACAGCGCCCTACTAGGGGCGGCTTTTGATCTGGCTTACCATTAGCAAGCTCTATTACTCCAGAGCAAATAGGACAGACTGCAGTAAACTCTGTAATCCTTGCTATGTTGAGCTTATCTTTGTTTCGGTACATCTCAATATCAGCATTATCATCATTAATATTAGCAAAGAACATAGGTGCTTTAATCACACGATGTTGAGGTAACGACTGTAAGGGCATAAGAAAATATCGCCAGTTAAGATAAGCCACAGGAATAAATACCAAAAAAACCATAGCTTGCCAAAGTTTAAAGCTGGGTAAATCACTCAATAACAAAAGGACTAGTATTGAGTATATGACAATAAGAATATCCACCAGAGCGCTTAGCATTAGTAATAACATAAGTGAGATTCCGCTCACACTCAGCATCTTGAGCTCACCTTTTTTGAAGAAAAGCCGAACAAGTAAAGAGAGCTTAATATCAGAAGTAGCTTTACGCTCATAGGTAACACTGCTTAAGTCCTCATCGTCACTGTCTTCGTCAGTCTCTAACAAGCTGACTTCATCTATATGTTCTTGCTCTACGTTCGCACTGTTAATAGCCTGAATGTCCATCCATAACAATGCTTTGTTCTTCGAACCACCGTCTGATGTCGTAGCAACTATTATTGGTTTATAGCCCAATTGCAAAAACGCTTTTTTGCAGTCTGGTTGCGAGTCAATAAATGCGGTCAGAGTTGACTTTAATTTTGAAGTCTTAACTGCATTTTTAGCAGTCTGACTGTCTACTCTATTCTCATCAGTTTTTTTTGCTCTAGCATAAATTTGTTGTCTTGATAGTTTCTCAGGTTCAAAACCACTATCAGAATACTTAAACTGTTTGAGTTGTTCTCGAACAATAACTTTCAAATATTCATCCCATAGCGTATTACGAGGATAGTTTAATAACTGATCATGCAGCTCCTCAAATACATCTAAGTGTTTGTTTTCCATAATAATGCACCGGTTAAACCCCTATTAAGACCCCAATAGCAGTCTGTTTTAGAGGCAGAATTCTTCTCATAATTACCTCACTCCTAACCAACTAATAAAAGGATGGTAACTATGTCAATGTCAATCGCTGTTAATGAGCAAAAGCAAATCGTCAATGTTAAGCAAGTCGAGCGAGGGCTGGCTTGTATGTGTTTTTGCTTTGAATGTGGTGAGCCTGTGGTAGCTCGTAAAGGTGAAAAAAATGAGCATCATTTTGCGCATCTCAACAATAAAGAAAGCTGCACTATTCATCTTGAAAGCATCCTACACAAGTTTGCTAAACAAGTCATTATGCAAGAGAGGTATTTAACGCTACCATCCCTACCTGATGATGAAGATAGCGAGGATAAAACTTGGCAGTTTAATCAGCTGATTGAGGAGCAAGCTGTTGGCTGTATTCGACCGGATATAGTCGCAACGGTAGACGGGGAAATGATGTTTATTGAAGTTGCCGTGACTTCTTTCATCGATACTGATAAAGCAGATTTTATTAAGCAATTAGGTATTAAGACCGTTGAAATCGACTTGAGAGAAATCATCACGCAAGGTATTGAATTGCCAAGTGAGGAAGCCAAAGATTACATTTTAGACTGTGTCAGTAATAAGGAATGGATATTCCCAGCACCGAAGTCGATCACAATACCAGTAGCCCCTACACCATTACCTGAGCCTATCTATAATTGCCAGAGCAGCACTGATGAGAATAGCAATGGAAGCTTTGATAAAGGCTATACCATCTATCGCTTTACCATCAATCATGCTTGGGTCGACGTCAGAGTCTTTAATTCAGGCATGGTATCTATTAAGTGTGTGACCTACAACCATGATGTTATTGAAATACTAAAGCAATGGCGTAACGAAGGCGGTGGTCAGTACAATCAAAAATATAAGTCATGGAATTACTTCAAACCATTTTCAGACACCGTCTTTCAGCGACTGCAAGAAATGGACATGACCCCTACTGCTTAAATATGATTCTATTTGATAATACGGAGAATAAAACTATGACACTCACTACTATGCTACTAATTACAATACTGCTGATATTAGCCATGCTTGTATGGGCTATACAACGGATACAATTACAAAATAAGGCTTTGCTACAAAGTGAACGAGATGTTGCGCAAATTAGGAACGATATGCTCGAAAGAGAAGCAGGCTTTCAACAGCAATTAGCAAAAGACATTAAAGAGGCTCAAAAGCGTTCCAACAATATGCAGCGCAATGTGCTAAAAGGTCAAATTGGCGAACAGTTCACGCCCTTTATTACTGACTTTCCTTACAACCCTTCAGACTGCCGATTCATGGGTGAACCGATTGACTACGTCATCTTCCAAAACTTACACGAATGCGCCGATGGCAACGTGCCTATCGAGGACGTGCATCTCATTATTGCAGAAGTTAAAACAGGGAATGCTAGGCTAAACCAACGACAGAAAATCATTAAGCAAGCTATCCAAAATGGTCAGGTGAGCTTTAAAGAGTTAAGGGTAAAATACTGTGAAGATACGGAAGAAATGCGTGTGAATGTTAGTGCCTAGTTCAGTCTTTCTATTCACTCCAACCTTTATATATACAGTCTCTATAATTTTCTTAAAACATATTTACTGGAAAAATAAAGACCATTCATTAATCTCTAGAGAGACACTTAAGTAATTGTTTTATATATATATTTAATGATAAAAATTCCATTAATAGTCTTTTTTAATAAAAAGACTGCTTTTGCAACAGCATTAATCCTAAATAAAACACGATACATTTTTAGTAAAACGTCATTATTAATGGAAGCATGACAGTTGCAAGTATATGACATTCATTACCAGCAAATTCAATTTCATATAAAGGGGATTTTCATCAATGATATATATAGGGGCTATTTAAATAGTACAAACAATCGTATAAAGTTATCCAAGGTAGAAGCTGAAAATTTATCATACTTCAATAAAATTAAACGACCAGCGCTAGATCTTATATCAAATCAAATACATGTTGAGTTGTTGGAAAAACCAGCACGTGAACAGTTATCTATAGTCAGTTCAAAATAAAAGTGTTATGACCAGGGCAAATATCATAAAACAATTTGGATAAGTCGTTTTCCATCCAGCCTTGGCGTAGAAACTTCACTTGAGCCCATTTCTTTTCGATAGGGTTCAGATCAGGGCTGTAAGGTGGCAACCAAAGAATACGATGCTCGTGCCTGTTTAGTAGCTTTTGAATGCGTCTACTTTTGTGAAATCTGGCGTTGTCCATCACAATTACGCATTTGGTTTTAAGACTTGGGATTAGCGTGTGTTTACACCAGTCGTAGAATATGCTGCTATTAATGTTCTGTTTAAAGTAATCAAGTGCAAACAACATCTTTTCATACAGAGCACCAATGACATTGGTGCGCTTTTTTGCTTGCCAGTTGTAGCTATCGATACAAGGCTTACCAATAGGCGCGTAACCATGAGAGCGGATGGTCTCGTTCTCAAAGCCGCTTTCGTCCATATAGACGATGGGATAGCCTTGATGCGTAAAGCTATCAAGCTTACTGTGATACGCTGCTCTTCTGATCAGACATGCTTTTGGGTGCTCTAAGGTCTTTTTTTTGACTGATACCAAGGCGCTTTAGGGCATGATAAATGCCTGTTTTACTACAACTTAAACGACGTGCTCGCTCATACTGGTAATCATCAGGATGTTCTTTGACGTCATTAAGTAGCACGTCATCTGGTATTTTATAGGGTTTGGTTTGCCTGGTTGTTTTACTATGAACACGCCGCTTCCAGTTCTGTATGGTGGTGGGGCTGAGATTATAGAACTCAGCCGCCCCGGCAAAGGTCATACCCTCGTCTAAGCTTTTAAGAACTTGCATACGAAAATCTAGTGAGTAAGTCATGGTCTTTATAATAACAATTGGGTTTGATAATTAGTTTATAACACTTTTAAGTGGGCTTTACTATATCTCAAAGTCAGCTTAGTGACCTAATACTCAGGATTTCTATCTAACTCCGAGCATTCTACTATTAACTTGTCAGATTCTTATCTACAAGTTAATACATCTGAAACACCCTACAAAAACTCTTTCCAAGATTATATTGAGCTATTGCAAGTATTATAACAAAGTGAACCTTAATACACTCAATAATACTACATGTACATTAATATGCTATATTATCAGGGAAACCACAATATTTTGTTAAAAGTGACCTAATATGATTACTTATATTCGCTTTAATAATTTTTACTCTTACTCAGAGTCTACTGAGGTGTCATTCTCTTTGGGTAAGCAACCTACTAAGACTGACTATGATTTTTATGTTGATACCACGCAAGACCAGTATCGACTAAATAAAGTCACAGCTGTTCTTGGCGCGAATGGCTCCGGTAAAACGCAGCTATTAAAAGCCATTGCTTTTCTTCGTTGGTTTATGTGTGAATCTACTAGCAGCCTTGACTCAGAGCAACCTATTTCTTTTAGCCAATTTGCGCTAAGTAATGATGAATTTTCTGAATTTGAATTTGGTTTTTTACTTAAAAATGCTGATGGCATTTATGATGAGTATCGCTATGAGCTAACGTTGACACAGCATAGCGTGGTTAAAGAGGCATTATACAAAAAGACCAGTAGCCAATTTAGCTATGTATTTATACGTCATCATGACGGTGACGAGCTTAACTATAAACATCGTAACTTTGTCATTCCCTCTTTAGCTGATGATGTGAAGAAAAACGCCTCACTTATCAGCTATGCCAATTTGCTCGATGAGCCATTGGCAGAAGCCGTTTTTGATATGTTCAATCACTATAAAACTAATGTAGTCTCAATGGGTAGGCTTGGTAGCCTTAGCCAATCTATACCTGAAATGACAGAATTATTTGCTAAGGATGATGGTTTAAAACAAACTGCTGAAAAGCTACTTTGTCAGTTCGATACGGGCATAGATGAGATTAATATAAAAAGCGTGATGATGGTAAACGAGGGTAAGCAGCAAGAAGTACTACTACCTTTTGGTGTACATAAAGTGGGTGATGAATCATTTGAGCTTATGATTTATGAAGAATCCAATGGTACACAATCTGCCTATAGTTTGCTTGGGCTCATACTACCAGTGCTTAAGAATGGTGGCGTAGCTATTATCGATGAGCTTGATAATGACCTACACCCACTGCTGTTGCCTGCCATTTTTGATTTGTTTCGCTCATCGCATCACAACCCTTATAATGCGCAGCTCATTTTTAGTTGCCATACCCCTGAGGTGTTTAACTTATTGAACAAGCATCAAATATATTTGGTCGAAAAATACGAGCAGGCTTCAGAAGCTTGGCGGCTTGATGAGATGGAAGGGATTCGTAATGATGATAACCTTTATGCAAAATATATGGCTGGCGCATTTGACGCGATACCAAATCTATAAGGGGTTAGATTATGGCAAAGCGCAAACTTACTAGGTCAGTCAACAAAACCACCCTACTCGTTATGGGTGAAGGCGAGCATGACAAGGCCTTTTTAAGCCATATGAAAGGCATTTATCACGAAAGACGCTCTGGCAGTAAAATCACACTTGATTTTTCTAGTGGTGGCTCACCGCACGATATCATCAAAGACACAGTTAAAAAGAGTCGTCATGTTGATTATGACCAGAAGTTTATTTTGATGGATAGCGATGTTCCTGTTAAGCAACAAGATATTGAAGCAGCTAAAGATTCAGGTATCACCATCTTATACTCAACACCACTATGCCTAGAAGGCATGTTGCTTAGCGTACTGAAACAGAATATTCCTCATACCGCGCAAAAGTGTAAGAGTCTGTTGCATCTACAATTGTCCGATAATCCAGCGTTACCGAAAAGCTATGATCCCTTATTCGCTAAGCCAGTACTTGATGAGACCAATCATGCCACAGTCGTAACGTTACGCTCATTATTAGGCATTAAACAAAAAAAATAGCCGACTCACTTTTGAGTGAATCGGCCGATCTATTAACTAAGCTGATCTTGCTTCAATTTTGTCATTAATCCAATTAGCGATCTCGCTCGCTACCCACACTACCCTTACCTGTGTCAGCTTTACCTTCTTGGGGAACGTTGGATCGTAACGATCAGATTTTTCATTGACCATTTCATAAATCGTAGAACGACTAAGACCAGTATAGCTACTAACGTCTTTGATACTCAGTAGCTGAGGAATATGGTTGCATTGCTCAATAACTGGTTGTGCTATATTTAAGTTTTCCATGATTAGCTCCTTGTAAGTGAATGAGAGCGTTTTCTCTCATACACTTACGGAGTCCCATATTTATTTACGGCGTCCTATGCAGTCCTACCGCTTCACTTATTTAAAGCAATAAAAAAAGAGCTGAATCATCCAGCTCTCTCTTATGTCGCTTATGAGCATTAACTATTTCAGCTCACTGTTGTCACACTTTTCCGTAGACCTTGTTCGATGCTAGTCACGTTATGAGTGGCTAACCCGTTCTGATAATTCCCCTGCTGGTTATTACTAACAGCATCTATTTCCATCGGATAAAACTCCTCAGCAACTTCTGCTAAATCATCGCCATCAATCTCAAAGCATGAATTCACATAGCCTTGTCTTGCAGCCTGCTCTAATGCTGCTTGATCAAAGCCGTGTTCGCTCAGCTCACTATCTATCGCTTGTGCATCCTGCACCGCTTGCTTAAGTGTCACACCATCACGCAGGGTTAAATCCACAAAGTAAATTGGTGTGCGATAGCTTTGCGTCGTGCTTTTACCTCTAAGCGTTAATTGCAGCGGTAAGCAAGACAGCTTATTACCTGATACCGCGGCAAAGTAGCTTAAGCGTGCAGCAAGCGTCCTAATACTATTAAAGCCCGTTGTCCGAAAGATAAACGTGCCCAGCTCATCGTCCTCAGACAGATTGACGTATAGTCTGCCATAAGGCTTACACGCGCCGCCTTGCGCCAATGGACAGCGATCAGGTGATGGGCAAGGATGGCTTTCAACGCCTTTACTGGTTCGACGCTGACACTGCTCACCGTCACCGACGCATAGTGGGCGTCCGGTTTGTCTATCAAACAAGGTGTACTCAGCTCGTAGGTTTAATTCAGGATCATTGAACAGCATACGTACCGGTATTTGCCGCAGCTTGCCTTCATTATTTGCGCGTAGCTTTTCATCAAGTGGATGATTAATCCATCCGTCTTTATTCTGCACTTGGCTGGTAATGGTAAATTGATCGTCTTTAGCAGGTAGACGCTTGCCGTCTTTTTGAATGACACGTCCAATGCTGATACGACCTAGTACGGGCGGGGTTATCGTTAGACCTTTAATCATGGTGATATTCCTTATGGATTTAATAGAATGTGTTTGGCCATAAAAAAGCCCACCTGTGATAGGTGGGCAGTTATGTGCTTGTTTTAATTGGTTAGCTTTGATTGGTGGATGAATATATTGATGGTTAAGTGACTAATAGCTTAGTCATTAAGGATGACAAAGCGACGACTGCCTTGACGGGTTTTACTAAACTGCTCAAGCAACTCAGGATGCGCTTTGGTTAGTGCTTTACTATCAAGACTGACACTGTCTTTAGAGCGTTTCCATGAAATAGCGCCTTTATCAAATACAGCGACCTCATTATCGGCAATCAGCGTTTGTAGCTGGTGCTTCACCTGATCATGACGTTCTTCTAGCTCTTGCATATAGTCACGGTAGCTAATTAATTGCTCAAACAGTTTATTAGCGCCGTCATCATCACGTAGATCGACTTTGCTGGATGGCTTAGCGGTTGGATACAGCTTCTTTAATGCTCTTGCTGCGGATTCACTATGATCAGGGGTTGGTGGCGTGTCTGTTGCTACATATTGCCAGAACAGACGCTCATGTTCGATGATGGATGCAATCAAGCGCTCGTCACGCTCAACTTTATATATCTTGGCTTCATGACCACAAAGCAGCACGCAAATATGCGCAGCAGTTTTACCCGTGACTGCCAATTGGTGCTGCACTTGGCAAGTGACATACAAAGGCACACCATTTTTCCAGAGCTTGGCACCATGTTCACCTGCGGTCTTACACTCTAATATCTGTACTTCATCGCTACCAGTGATTGCATAGTCTAAATTAGCGAGCATAAAGTGATTATCAGGATCAGGGTGCTGCAAGATGGCATTGACACGCCTGACCTTATTACCTGTGTGCTGTTGATAATATTTAGCCACCATCGGCTCTAGTATATTGCCCCAGTACAATGGTGAGTAGCCATCAATATCGTCGTCTAAGTGTGAGTGCAGACGACCGGTCTTAATCATCCACAGCTCAAGCATCGATAAGTAAGGGTGTATTCCACAGGCAGCAGCAGCGTCACTACTGCCAATGCCTTGTTTGCGTACCTCAAGCCAGTCCTCATGACTGAGGGTTTTGGTATTGACCAGACGTTTTGCAGTGGTTGATTGAGTGGTAGACGGCTTTACTGTTTCGCTATCTATATTGGCTTTTGTGGTGATGGGCGCTTTTACCTTAACGGTTGAACGCTTGGTTTGTCTTAGCTGAGCGATATGGTTCAATGCGATTGTGTTCATAATGAACTCCTTCGTTAGATTTGTTGTTGGTTAGTACCATTTATTAAAAAGACGGCATAAAAAAACCACGCTCAAAGGCGTGGTTGATTGTGTTGGACTTCTTAAAACGTAGCTGATCAGGCAAGCATTAGCAGCGATTGCTCTAAACCTTTTTGCTTAAGCTTAGCCCCAGCACCGAACCATGCTGAGTTCAGGCGATTGTCCGTATTCATCGCACGCCTTTCATGATCAACGTACTCCGTAATGCTGCACAGCAAACCGTAAGCGGTATCACGAGCGGCGTCGAGTGTGGCACCGCGTCCTTGACCGTTAAACATCTGCATCACCTGATTCATCGCTTTAGCATTGGGCACAGCGTCTTTCTCTTTCTTAGCGCTGTTAAATAAAATGATGTCATTGTCCTGATCGTTGAATACACGGCTAAGATAATTGGCTGCTTCTGCTTGGGTGACACGGCGCTCTGACAATTGCTTCATCTCATAGCTGTGTTCATCCCACTGCTTCACCGACACGCCCAATTGCTGCTTGACCTTATCGGCATCAAACGAGGTGGAATGTGGCACTTTCACCATATCGCTATTGCCGTTCGCAAGGCTGATCGCTAGAGTGTTATTACACACCACCCGGATCGAGGTGAACTGAGCAGTAGTCGCTAACGTCCCATCACAAGCCGTTGCCAGCAAGAGATAGCCATTACTGACATCTTTACCTTTAAGCGTTGCTGACTGGCCTGTACGTGCTAATGCCCATAGCTTACGCCCGCCCTTTAGAACACCTGCGGTCTCAAGCTCAAAGTCCGATTGCTCGGTAAGATCACGATAGAACTCTAGAATCTCACGAGGCTGAACTTCTTGATAGCGTTGACTGACCACCGATAACGGCTCAAAGTTATCACTGCGGTACAAGACCTTCTGCTCAGCAAAGGGCAGAATCAGGTTATGACCTTTGTCATTATTAGCCATGTAGCTGACGTCCGAGGACTCAATACGCCAGTCCATACCTGCTTGTTTGGCCCAGACCTCAATAGGCTGCTTGGGTGCAAGCTCATTGCCCAAGCCATGCCAAGGGGTTTCGCCAACGTATGCCATACTTTCTATTAAATGTGCCATGAGAATATTCCTTTTAGATTTGATTATGAGTATTGGCTATAGGGGTGCTTTAGATGGTGAAGGTTCTTGAGCAGGTATTGCAGGTATAACTGGGCCTTGCTGCTAGGGTGATCAAAGGTGGCTGTTGTAGCTTGTCTTTGGCCAAGCTGATTGCTGAGGCAAGGGCCGTACCTACCACCACACCGATAGCTGAATTGATTTTGTAGTACCTACAGATGCTTACACCAAGCCCTGATAGGGCAGATTGTGAGCACAGCTGCTCGAAGATATTAAAGGGACTGTCAGTAACCGTATTACTTATGACGTTGGCTGAATGACAGTGGGGGCAGATCGGTCTCATAGAGAACTCCATAAGTTAAGCGCATAAAAAAGGCCTGCAATTAAGCAGACCTTTGACTAGGATGAATTAGTGTTAAACAGACAGGTAGCTAGGCTTCCTGTCTTATCACATGAAAATAATATATATCTAAAAATATTTTGTTATTCAGGCAAGCCTCTACGTTTGTGATTCTCGTAAATACAATTGCTAAGTTTATATAACCATACTTTGCCCAAACGTATTCATATTCGGTAAAGACACCTTAAGACGTTGATAACTTTTATCACGCTTATCAGGACGGGTTAAATACAAGGCAGCATTAACCGCATTCTCGACTTCCTGTAAGTTATCACGATGAATCATGCCGATACCAAGTATGCCGCGGCGTGCAAGACCTTCTTTATACTCTCTAGTATTTAAGATAAAGCAATAGCCAACGCCTTCAGTAATATCTCGCCATTTTTGTCCAACTTGATCAGCCAAATAGCTGTCCTTGTAATGCTTTGCGCCATCAAAGATCAATAGCAAATGACAGTGAAAGCCACCATTGTCTTCACCATGTTCTAATGACCAAGCATGGCTAAGTAAATGCTTAAAACAAGTATCGCCATTATGAATGGCGTCTCTTAGTTTTTTCATATGAAAGTCAAAATCACGAATGGTAATGTGATGACTGAGTTCTGGTATGTATTTTAAATCCACTCTCACAAACAATAATCTTGGGTAATCCGAAATCAATGTTCTGATATTAGACTCTAAGTTTCTGCAGTTTTTATTACTCTGATAACGCCACGCGCTGTAGTCTTTTTTTATCGCCTTCTCATAATCTGACAGTAAGTTAATAAACTGCATCGTCTTTTCTTCATCCCAAAAGACGTTATAAGCATACGCGTTACCGATAATCATATTGGTGCTTTCTATAAATGCCTGGATTGGTTTTGAATATCTGAATTCAGAATCAAGGCTAATCATGAACGAGTAATAGAACTCGTTCAATTGACTTTTGATTTGTTGAAAATTGATCGTACCAAATAATACATCTCTAACCAGTCTGTCGACGTTAGAGATAAGCTGTGAGTGATTAACAGGTGAGTAGAGCATGGCTTGTTTTCCTATGAATATAAAGTTGAATGGGTGCTACATATATTCATAGGGTTGTATATTTATTTACTACTAAGTGCGGATAGAATCCGCCTTGGTTAAGTAGTACTTAATATAACTTATATTATCGTACCGTCCTTCCATGAGCATCCAAAGGCAAGCTTTTTGTAAGCCAGCCTTAGGTTTATGAAAATCGCAACACAGCAAATTACTGTGTTTTAAGGAAGAGGGTGAAGATGGAGTTAGCTGAACGGCACTACCAACTAGTCTGAACAATTTTTCGCTGTAATATCTTAAAATAGGTTGAGATCGCAAATTTCTAAAGCTATCTACTGTGACTTAGAACTAGGTTTGATAAGTATGTTTTCGCTATTAAACTAGCACTTTCGATTAAAGCTGCTAGTTATTATATCTAGCAAATTTTAACTCAATAGTTGCTTAGCTTCGTCTGCGCCAATTTAGTATAGACTCGCAACATCCATCGCTGTAGTTAACCAGCCCGTCGTTTAATACGTAATAAAAATATAGACTCTCATCGTAAGCTAGTATATATTAGCTATAGGTAAATTATATCGCCTAATAATAAGGTCTGTATGGATTTGTTGCTAGAAATAAACTATAAAAAACACAGTATAAAACCTAATAAAAACTAGGTTTTATACTGTGTTTTTCTATAATCTTTTATGAGGAAATGACACGGTGGATGGACAATTAACTAGGCTTCCTGACAACCAGAACTATCCATTTGATCAAGAATCGATGATTTACAGTCAATCGCAATTTTTAAAATTAATGACAGATGAACACATCAAAGATGTAAAATTTGGTAGGAGGTGTATTGAAGATTTTTATAAGAATCTGCAAAAACTGAGGTCAGCGGATGCAAGATCTCTACTATATATAGATAACCATTTATTAGGCAAAAGTCAGGAAAATATAACTTACAATGATGATGATTATAAAGAATTACTGATTAGTCAGCTTAAAAGTTATCCTAGTTCTATGGATAGATATAACTTGTTGGTAAATTATAAAGCCAAAAATGTCTTACCAGATAGCTATCTTGATTGGTTTAAAAACGATCTGCGATGCTCACTTTTTTTAATGAGCTTGATTCAGAGTGCAGTTAGTGACTATGCTTACAAAGGTAAAAAAGAGTTGATTACTGGAATATCGAATTTACTACGCTATCATATATCAATTCTAAACTGCACTTCATATAACCTCGATTACAAAGACGAAATACTCAGAGATGGTGACTGGAAAACTGCAGTTTTACTGTCAATTAAATCAACATACTTAAAAGGTCGTACCGAGGACAAAGAGCTAAAATGGCTTGATATTTCTAACTATGAACAGATAGAGTGGGCGTGTGATTATCTTGAGAAGAATAAATATACTATTCTCAAAGGTGTTTTTTTTCCTGAGACCATTGAGGAAAAATATGAGCTTATATTAGCCAGTTTAGATAGGCTTTCTAATATTGAAAGTGACAATATTGGAACTGAAAAGAATAAGGGTTATTCTCCACGAAGCTATGTTTTATTTAGTATTAAGAAGGCATGGGATGGGCAAAAGCAATATGATTCTAAGAGTAAAACGAGCGATGGTATTATAAAAATATATAAGAAAAATCAGCCTAAGTTAGACAAACTTATAGCTTTTAGTGGCTTTACCGCTCAGAAAATTATAAACCATTCTATCGAACAAATGTATGCTCAGCTTATTGATGATGATACTGAAGCAGTAGATAAGGACGATACTTCAGGCTAACCTCATACTTTTTGCAAGTCTATCAACAGCTTCTGCCTCACCATATTACGTTCATAGCTTGTATTATACTAAAACCTGTTCAAGCAATAATATTTAGTTACTATTGAATTATAAAATTGAAAATTGAATCTTAAGTATACTCATGAGTGTACTAAATTATATTATTGAAAACTTAACTATATATATCAAATACTTAATCCCATAATTCTGTTCCGGCTCCGGGTACCATTATATTGAAAGGCTTCCAAGTAATTGGAAGCCTTTTTCTTATTGTGTATTATTAACTTTATGTAGCAACCTCTTACCTCTACTATCAATAGATGATGCTGTAATTCTAATGAAAAATTCAGGCATAAAAGCTATCAATCGCTCTGATGCTATCACATCAGCTATTCTCTATCGTTATTTTTTCCATGAATAAACATAGATATATCGTATAAATTATTAATCGATTGAAATAGCATCGCTTTATTTATTTAGGATACATTAGCTAATGATAGCCGTTAGATAACATAAGTCCTTATTCAACCTGCTTGTTTCATACAAGTTTTTTAGCTACAGTTAAAAATCTTCTATTAAATAATGACGATGAATCGTCAAATAAAAACAAACTTTAATAAGCTGGAGTACATTATGGAGCTAAAGCTGAATGAGCTTTCCGATAAAAACAATATAAATAGTCATCATGGCGAGCATATTATACTGCGTCTAACTTATGTTAGCCGTTATAACACTGAAAATTCAAATATCGAAGTAGCACGTATTCTTGAGCAGGCACAGCGTAACAATGAGCGTAATGGTATTACTGGTGCATTAGTGATTAATGAAAAATATTTTCTCCAAGTTATTGAAGGCGCAAGACCGGTTATTAACAATCTGTTAAAAAAATTGATTGAGGACAAGCGACATTTTTCTTTGCAAATTATTGAATGCCGTGAAATTGAGGAAAGGCATTGGAATAAATGGTCAATGAAATATTTAACTGCTAATGATCAGAATAAAGAATATGTTCTGAAATACTCAGCTAGCAATGAATTCAACCCTTACCTAATGAGTACTTCTCAAATTACAATGTTTATAGACAAGTTATCAAAACTTCAACAACGACAAGAAAAACGCGAGTCTAAGATGAAAAAATCTTAGTTTCTGGCCAGACGATTAGAACAAGTATAGTTTATAGGAAAGAATGACTTGATCCTCTATTGTATATAGTCAGCGAACTTAAAAACTGTCACATAGCCAGAGGAAATAAAAGAACAAAATATCAATACAATCTAGACGCCAATCTTTACGTTTGCGTTTCACCCAAGCCCAGACTTGCTCAATAGGGTTTAAATCTGGGCTATAAGGTGGAAGCCATAAAATGGTATGTTCTGCATCTTCGATAAGCTCTTGTATGTCTTGTCTTTTATGGAAAGTAGCATTATCCATAACGATAACACTGTTCTTAGGAAGATTAGGCAGTAGTAACTGGCTTACCCAACTATGAAAAACGTCACTGTTAACGCTACAATCATAAAGTCCGACAGCAAATAATTGATTGTTATAAATTGCCCCTATAGCATTAGTCTGGTTCTTTAACTGCCAATTATACTCACCAAAGCATTTTTGTCCTTTGTTGGAGTAACCGTGAGGCCTGTTATCATGAGATTTAAAGCCACTTTCATCTAAGAATACAATGGGTCTATTATCTGTCTCGAACTGGTGCAATTGCTCAAGAAACACGCCTCTTAGTTCAGCGTCTGCCTTAGGATGGTTTAGTGTCTTTTTTTTGGGTAATACCAAGACGCTTTAATGCTTTAGATATACCTCTATCGCTACAGTTGAAACGTCTTGCGCGCTCATAGTGATAGTCATCAGGATGTAATTCAACGTCTGCTATGAGTGTTTTATTATCTATCTTTGTCGGTTTAAACTGACGCTCTACACCATCAATGTTTTTACACCAGCTTTGTATGGTGCTGGTGCTTATTTGATACTCCAGAGCAAGTTGACGATAGGTGTGACCGTCTTCTAGTTTCCTTAATATCATTTGTCGGTAATCTTTTGAATATGCCATAATGGTTATTGTATCGGCTTTATTGTTCGTTGGCTATAGCTTACTATATAGGACGCTATACCCCTATATAAACCTCAATACCTGAAAAACGCCCAAAATAAAGGGCTAACAGTCTATGACGGTCAGCCCTTTATCGTTGTTTGGTGGAGATGGCGGAAACTAAACTATATATAAGTCATTGATAATAAACGTTATTAATAATTTTAAAATAGACGATACCAACCATAATACCAACAATAATTTTTTATTTTACTGTTATTCAGTGCCTACCCTATCAACTAAAGATTACTTTGTAATTATTTTCACTGTTTACCGTTTCAACATCTCTCAACATGCAGACATCTCTATAATCAGTATTCTTTAGTATTAACCAATGGGCTATTTACTCTTAGGTACATTCTATATATTCGGTTATCCAGTTATTACCTAATCGATACTATTATGAGCTTGCTATTTTCTTTCATGGGGTTAAATTGCTATTGGCTGCACGCGCTCAAATAATGGTATTTTAAGCGTGCGTTTATCATGCGTTTTCTGTGCGTTTACTCGCATCAATTCGTATAGCCTTACGATACCTGTCCGAAAAGTCCCTTATGCTGCCTCACGATACCTGTTAAGAAACTATCCAGCATGGGCAAAATATGCCCCGTGCGCGTACTGTTCCATAAACTACCCCCTAACGTGTCCAACAACTCAATTTTAGCCCTTGCTTAAGATGTCCGAAAAGTCCCTTACGATACCTGTGCATAAAGCCCCCTTTTTATGGAGTCCAATTATTATTTTAATCTCGCTCTAACGTGTCCAAAAACTAGCAGAATTGGCATAAGCTGCACCTGTACGCGTACTGTGCCCATAACTCTAACGTGTGTGATAACCTGCCTCGTACTTGTTAAGAAACTACCCTTTTTTATGGACTCGCAAAAGTCGCTTGTATGCATGCGTACTATTCGTAAAAGTCCTTTTAAAGCAGTCCGAAAAACTACCCCTTTATGGACTCCGAAAATCCCTTTTTATAATGTGTAAAAACCCCCGTAATTTGGTTTTGAATGTAAGATTTTATAAGGTTTTGGCATTGGTTAATTCGCATTTGAATGTTAAGTTTAGTTAAGTCGGCGGCTGTATTAATCAGCTTTAAATGTACGGTTTTATCAGGTTCTAATCTTGGGGTTCGTCATGATGTCGAGGGTGTGAAGTTCTTAATGTCCAACTTTGGATAGTGGATTATTTGCGAGTCATTAACACTGATTTGAATGTAAGGTTTTATAAGGTTCTAACGTGTCCGAAAACTAGCCGTAATCTTACCGTTATTCCTACCCTTTGATATGTGATACGTCCAAAACTGGACTTATCTATAATCCGCTACAGCCCTCCTATAATTTACCCCTAAAATCGCCCTGTAATCCATGCCTAGCAATCGTTCGCGGCTCATTCACTTTTTGGCAATCCGTAAACAAATAGTTAACTTAAACCACGTTTAATACGCTCGATTTTGAGCCTATCTATTTTTTAATACGGCTATTGCGGTGCATATCAGCTATAAGCCTTGCCTGGGCTGCCATTGGGTCATTTATCTAGTGTTATGAAATGGTCATTTCGTATCATGTGGTATAACAAAATCACGTTTAATACGCGCAAAACTGCTCACATCAATTTAGGTTTACAGCCCCTTGCTGATTTGACTATAAAATCACCTTATAGCCCATGACTAGCCAGCGTTTGCTCTCCATTGGAGTTTTGGCAATCCGTAAACCCACGTCAACCTAAATCATGCTCAATACCCCCAGCTTTGGGGTTATCTATTTTGTTTGACGGCTCTATGCTGTTTTAGTGAGGTTATAACGCTGTAGGCTAATGATGGTCATACTTTGGGCTAACACTTACCCCATTGGGGATTAGGCAATCGGTAAAACGTGGTAAAAGTAATTATGCTTTTAAACCTTAACATTTATTAACATGCTGGCAGTCGGCAAACTGGTTTGAATGTTAACAAATGACAACATGCAGCCCGTGATTTTAAAGTGAATATTGAGCGCTTAACCTTAGGTTTCCCCTAGGTTTTTGCAGTCCATAAAAAAAGGCATACGCTTAACGTACACCTCTTATAGTAATAATCAAAAATAACTAAACGATCAAGCCTCTAGAAAAGGTTCTGCCTTAGGGGTTAGGGTAACTTGTAAGCCCATGCCGTCAATAATCTTTAGCATAGTGTCAAAACGTGGCTTTTCTGATCGCAATGTCTTGTAAAGGCTTTCACGTCTTATACCCGTCTTTTCTGCAAGCTCATTCATACCTTTTGCTTTTGCCACATCATTTAAGGCTTCGATAAACTCACTAGGTGCGCCATCGGTCAATATTTCGTTCAAGTAAGCATTAATAAGGGTTTCATCTGTCAGGTATTCCGCTACATCAAATCGGCTAGTTTTAATATTAGTCATTGGGGTGTTCCTTTTCTTGATCCTTAGCTTGCTGCCATAAGGTGCAAGCCTTGGTAATGTCGTTTGTTTGGCTGTCTTTACTGCCACCTATCAACAATAGGTAGAGTGTATCGCCTTGCTGGGCATAATAGACACGGTAACCATTGCCTTTGAATATACGCATTTCATAGATACCGTTCGTATTGGCTAATGGCTTATGGTCACCAAAGTTACCGCCTTGCGCTCGCTTAATACGTGCCAATATGCCAACTTTGCCTAACGGGTCTTTGAGCTTATGCAACCAACGTTCAAACTGCTCTGTTTGGTCAATATTAATCATAGGGTTAGATTATTAGTAAACTTATAATTTATTGTAAACTTTTGGATAATATATAACAAGCTATGACTGTGCTTACTGTGTTGTTTATTGTTGATCCATAAAGAAAGGCAGACAATAAATGCCTACCTTTGATTATTTTTTCTGTACCTTGCTTTTTAGCATGGGACACTTGGGACAGCGGGACAACGCCCGTAGTTAATAGCTTGTAGCTGTCCCAGCCCGTTTTTAGCCTTTGGGACACTTGGGACAGATTAATAAATTGAGCTACTTTGTCCCATCTGTCCCAGTGGTGTTTTAATGCTTAGGACAGTGTCTAGCCCTTGCTGTGTATGGTTTGTCCCAGTTGTCCCATCTGTCCCAGTGCTTTTATTAGTTTCATAACTTTGTATGTCGTTTTTGACTGCATAAACGCGTGTACGGTTTTTCCTGAATGGCAGAGATACTCTGCATGTTTTGCGATCGCTTTCAGTCACATTCAATAATCCAGCTTCATCTAATACTTGCAATACTTTGCTTTTATTAAATGGTGAACACACTTCATCAAACGTGCTGGTAGTAAAATAATATTCCCCTGTGTCGTAGTTATGATAGCCAACACGGTTAGTTATCTTGGCTTCAAAGTCTTGATAGGCAGTGCTGTGACAAGGTTGAAAACGACTACTACCATGCTGTTCAATAAACGCCTTGATATGCTCTATGATTTGACGCTGCTCATGCTCACCATCACGCCCATAGTTATCAAGCCAATTATCTAAGCATGTCATAACGGCTGTGGTTGCTTGTCCTGCTTGCCAGCCTGTTATATCTGCCTGTGTTGCCATTTCACCAGCAGCAGCCACAATAGCAAACCGTTTAGCCACTCTATGCGCTTGCGGTGCAAGGTCGCTATACTTACTCATAAAGTCATTTACAAGCTGCTTTGCTGTTGCTGTGGTTGCTGTTTTATCAGTAGTGATATGTTCTAACCATGCCATGCCAGCCACACCATAGTATCTATAATATAGCTCTTTGATTTTATCTGCTTGTGCTGCGCCAGTGTCTGCCAGTACCAAACTATCAAACGTCCTTAAGTCATTACCAGCCCCAGCATCAGCATCTATATGTGCTACTCGAATCTCAATACCTGCATTGGTTTTCTGTCCTGCTTGCGCCATAAAGTTCTGCAGTGACTCCTCACCATTAGACAAAAAGATAATGCGCCATGTTTTAGTGGTTCGGTTGTGTCCCGTAACAGTGCTACGCCCTTTGCCAGTACCATTACCTAACATGTAAATAGTTCTGCCTACTGCTTTTGCATCGGAATCGCTAATTTCATCGAGTGGTAAAAAACTGTCATTGCATTCACTTGCTGTGCCCTCTAATGCGTTATCTGTACTGCGCCATGTCTTAACATACCTGTCAGGGTTGCCCCATACACTAGCAGCCGCTTTAAGCGATAAAGACTTACCCATAGTTGACGAGCCTACAATATGAAAACCACCCCCATCATCATCGAGTAATTCCATTAATTGACCAGCAAACGCGCAAGCAATAGAGAAAACAAAACGGCTTTGTTCTGCTAGTGGTTTGCATAGCTCATCACGCCATTGTTCTAGCGTGCCTTGCTGGGCTATGGTGCTATTGATTGCATGGGCAGACTGATAAACGATTAACTGCTTACTATCACTGCCTATTGCACCATCAGGTAATATATATTGCTCACCATGCCAGCCTAGCTTATCAACACATAACGCCCGTTTGTGAATAGGGTAGTTTTGAATATAAGTGTCTAAGTAGCTGCGCTGTTTGCCATTGGTGGTAATGTTCAAGCCTTGACTGGCAAGCTCCTTGCGATACTCACGGGCATCACCTTGTAGCAGTGATAACGGCATTGACCACGTATGTGGCACGTTATCATCATCACGCCATTGCAGTAACCGCCCCCATGTTCCGCTGCTTATGTCCCGTGTTTTAGCGATAACCTCAATCGGTGAACAAATAAAGGCCTTAAACTTAAAGGTTATGTTTGCTGGGTCGTCATCGTTATATTTCACGAAAAATAGCCCATCATGGTATAGCTCAAAACGCCCATCAGCATAAATCATCGGCTCATTCAGCTGTGGATCATCGCGCCATTCAGGATAGTAAGCGGTATCTTGTAAATTGATTAGCTGGGTTTCATCAGCTGCCAGTATCGCCTCATAACTATGGTTAGCATGTAGCATTGTGAGAATATCAGCTATGGTAACCAATGCCCTAGCATTCACACCTGCCAATAGATTTATCATGCCTTTGTTATCTATGGTCATTGGTACGGTTAGCAGTGATCCGCTACTCCAATGCTGCACCATCTTTTTAAAGGATTGCTTTGTCTTTTGAGGGCTGATAATAAAAGTTATTTTGTCGTCTGCCATACACTGATAGGCATCAATGCCATATTCTGCATCATCAAAAGCAATTATCTCATTAGCTTTGTTTAAGTCACCAATGACGATAGCGCCATACCCTGTAGGATCAATAACAATAGGCTTGGCTTTGCTGTTTGGTGTGTAGAATACTGCGCCTACAATATCGCCTTGTTTATCGGTCAATCGTAAGGCTATCGTGCCAGCTGTCGGTACTATTGATGCGTCATCTGTAGTAAGATTGTCGGTGACGTTGAGCAAGCTATTGGGCGGTAGTAGGTCAAATAGTTTAATCAATAGCTTATCGTCTGCCAGCCCTTGCCGTGTGGCTGCATCAAAACTATTCATTACCACTGTAAAGCCTGTGCTAAATGCACGGGCTTTTTGATGGGTGTTTGTTGGTGTGGTAGTCATCTAGTCCCCCTTACTTGTGACTGGTTCGGCTTGCGCTGCTCTCTATATTTTTTATAGTAGCTTTTGCGCTTAGCGTACTTACGGCTTTGCTTTGGTGGGTAGGTTTTCACTGGCTGCCCTCCTTGCCGTAGCGAGTCATTGCTAGGGTTTCTTTGATTGAATTTACTTGTCTTTGTAATAGGTCATACCACGTTACGGTAGCGTCATGCGTTAATCGTGCCATTGATATAGCGGTGTGAGTGTCTATTTTCTCGTAGTGAATAAGTCCTAGTAACTGACCAATATCACTTATGACAATAGCTGCGCTTTCAATGTCGCAAGCAATATCTGATAAATCAAAAGCAGATATTAATATCACTTCTTTGTCGTCTGCTTCGGTAGTGTCTATTATTGTGCGTTGGCTGATATGTATGCCACTGTATAGAGTAGCTATTGCTTGGCGGTTGGCTAGCGTGTCATGGAATAGTGAGGGCAATACGTAGCAGTCCTCATGATAGGCTCTACCATCAGCACGATATAAGCACTCAACATTGCCAATATTGATAGTTAGGCAGTCTTTTGATTTGTTGAATAGCTTATAAGTACCATCGCCCACAGACGGGCATAGCACGTTGTCACCTGCCTTAAATGTGGCTGGTATGCTGTTAGTAGTGGTTTGAGTGTTTGAGGTCGTACGGATTGATTTACCCATGATGGATAGCTCCTAGTGATTTATGAGTTAATGCCACGCTATACGGTAAAAGTATAGGGTGACGGGTCTTACTCTCGGCATCACTAGAAGCCGCCCCGCATATTCGCCTTTCGGCTATTGTATTTTGCAGCGTCAACCCGTCATAGTCGGTTAGCAAGTGACTTGCTATAGATATGAGGGAATGCCCCCTTGTTACGCTTAAATGCGCGTTTGGGGCTGTGCTTGATGGCATAGTGACAGCTTGAGAGGCTGCGCTATTATCAGGCACAAAAAAAGCCAATAAGTAACGGCTGGCTTGTCCGCTAGTGATTTTCGAGAGGTCTATATAGTAACCATTGTTGGTATTGGTTGCAATCGGTTTTGGTTGTACTGGTTGGCAAGCGATTAATGATAGTAGCAAGCCAATACCTGCCACCCATGCCATGAATATAATAAAGCTAAGTAGTAAGCCTCGCTTAGGTGGCTGTTTGCAATCGTGTGCCCCGTGGCTGGCTTGTGGATTGGTTTTGTTATGATTATCACTCATGGCTTGTTACCTCCACTGTTGGCAAGGTTATAAGCCCGTCCATCATTTCACTAACAATGCTTGCGAGCTCGCTATTAGCAAGTAAGGCGCTTCTAACTGCCACTACCACGCCCTTGCTTGCGTCATCATTGGTATTGATAGCACTAAGTACTAAGTGCCATTGCTAGGCTTTCAGCATCGTTTGATAGGTCTTGTATGCGGTCATTAATGACAGACAAGTAATAACTATCTACTGCCACTAGGCGCGGTTCTAAGCGTTCGCTGTCATTACCCATTGTTAGCACCTCCTATAAGGTTAAGATTAGGCTGCATTTGCTTGATCGTGCTATCAATATGCTGTTTTAGCTGTGGCTTGATCTGTTTGCCACCAATGCAAAGAAAACGCCCTGCGCTAGTCAATCCAGCATCAACAATGCTTAACTCATTACATAGCTTATTAAGTCGTTCGCTAAGCTCTACCTGTTGGCTTACCATCGAGTCAAAAGCACGTATTACCAACAGTTGAAAACGTGGGCTAATCCACATGGCATAGCTGTAAACAAGCTCACGGCATACAAACGTGCCTTGTTGTTCTGAATGACCACCTTGAATAACTTTATAAGCTATTGAATTTGTTCCGTTCCTCACATCTGAGGAACGCTCTATTTCATCAATTAAGTTCTTAGTGTTTTCTAATCGCATGAAGTTATTAGCTTGATGTTTTTTACTGCTACCACTAACTTTGTGTAAGTCATTAAGTGAGTAAAGCCCGTCCATCATTCGTATAGTGTTATTTAATATAGTAAGCATGATTAAACCCCTTCTACTGTTTGCGGTGCTGGCGTGTCTATCCAATATGTCTTATAGGTCTTACCGTTGCGTTTGACGGTCTTATCTTGGATAACCACACCTTGCGCCCTTAGCTCGCTCACCCTTTGTAAAAAGCATGTTATTTGCCATAGGTCGAACGCTTCATAAGTCGATAGGCTGTTACCTGTCAGCATGTAGTCATGGATAATCTGCTTATAGCTCTGTTTGGTTTGCCGTGTCTGCATAACCTACACCTCGCTAGTGTTTGAGGTGTGTTTATTGATCCACTCGTTAACCGCTGCATATGACCACGCTGTCATGGTAGGGGATAACTTAACAGGTGCTACAAAACGCCCATCTTTTGACCATTCAAAAAGGGTGGTTTTGCTAAAGGGTAGAAATGGCAGAATATCTTTAGCTCTACCTAATCCAGTGGTAGGCAGTTGCCTAGCGTGTAGGCTATCGGATATTTTCTGAATGTCGTTCGCGGTGTTATCACTGAATGCAATAGCAGAGGTTTGGTTTGTTTGTTGCTTGTCCATTTGTATAGCTCCATAAAATGCTTTGGCGTTACGCTTCGGCTTATGGAACTATTCTAGGGGTAGGTTTTTCTTAAAAATAGACGGAAAGGTAGGGTTATCGCTACCCCTCTAAAACTTCCTTTTTATTATAAATAATGAGTGTTCCTGTTGCTTAGGTCAATAAAATAGAAGTTTGAAAACATAGGGGTATTAGAAAGGTATATCGAAATCTATATCTGCTTTAGGTAGATTATCAGGCAAATTAACAGTAAGTTTTTTTTGTACTTCAATAGCTAAACGTTTATCTGCACTTTTACCTACTTTTAGGGGGGTAGGATTGGCTTTAGCTCTACCACCTGTAGTGTCCCAGTTTGGAATAGCGGCAAGCTCTTTAAAAAACTTCTCACCTGTATTAGTCACACCAAAAGCTTTGGCATTATCTTTCATCCAATCTTCTATAAATCCCTTTACTCTTTTCCCATTTAGGTTGTCTGTTTGAGCTGCTTCCCATGCTCTAACGCATAAAGCCAATTTAGCAGAATAATTCAAGTGCTTTTGGTTCATGTAGTCATCTTTTTTACCATTAGGGAATAACAAATGCGGATAAACGCCCCTATCTGATAACCATTCTTTTAGATCTTCTCTATCTATTGTAGTTTTAGCTGTGTTAATATCTGATATAGCTATCCAGTCTTTGTTTAAGTCATTTTGAATAAGACTTTCAGTGTATGGGGTAACAACTATATAAGCGTTTAACTTACCTGCCTTGATAGCATGCACCAACGTTTTTAAACTAATTGAAAAAACATCCTCTGCATTATGTGGATCACCGTCTTTATTGCGTACTGACACATAATCACTATTACCATAGTTATCATGATAAACATTGTTCGGACTTACACCAGCAATCAATGCTGCTGCATCCTCAATACTTATAACATCCATAAGCTTGTATAAATCGGCATCACTTAAAGCGTTTACAAATTCATCAAAGAAACTATTTCTTTCAGCCATATCCACACCCCTACACCCTTAAATCATAATAGGTGCAAGGCAGTGACAGCATAAGGGTGTGAATAGCTGTCGTTCGGGTAATTAGTCCTAGCCTTGCATGGTCGTTACAGCATGATGTTAGCCATGCTTTGTTTTTGTTGTTTAAAGCTGGTATGTATGACATTGTCCAATTTGCCAGCATAAGCATCATCAATGAAGTTTGCCCACTGGTTCATCATGTCTATTCTGTATGGTAGGTGCTGCGCCCCGTTGTAGGCTGCACTGATCTTATTTTCCCTATCATGTGCCAGCTGTAGCTCTATCGCTTCGTGCATGTATTCCTGCTCATGCAATGTGGTACTGGCAAGCCCTCTAAACCCGTGCCCTGTCATCTTGCCTTTATAGCCCATGTTCCATAGGGCATTGATAAATGCGCTTTGACTGTATGGCTTACGTGTTGAGGTATTAAAGAAAACATACTGATCCGAAAAGCCTAATTCTTTGATCTGCTTTAATATCGCTACTGCTTGCGGTGCTAGTGGCACGATATGCAAGCGCCTAGCTTTCATCTTTTCAGCTGGGACAGTCCATAAGCCGCGATTAAAATCTATGTCCTGCCATTCCATAAATCTAATCTCATTGGTACGTACAAACGTATAGCATAAAAACCATAAGCCTAGTTTCACCAATAGATCACCATCATAAGCATTAATATCTTTTAATAGCTTGGGTAATTGCTGGCTAGTGATACGGCTATGATTGACGGTTTTGTGTGGCTTGATGGCTTCGGCTAAATCGGTAGCTGGGTTATGCGTGGCTAGTCCATTGCGGATAGCGTGCTTAAATATCTGCCCTATCTCTCTAATAGTCCGCCTTGCCATTTCATTAGCGCCGCGGCTCTCCACTGCTTTACCGATAGCCAATACATCAGGTGCGGTAATGTCGTTTATGTTCTTTTGACCAATAGAGGGCTTAACATCACGCATGTATGCAGAATAGTTACGGGAAAAGGTGCTTTCTGCTAGGTAGGTTTTGCGCTCTGCGTACCATGACTGGGCTATGTTATCGAAAACATTTAAACCGTCTTGGCTGGCTTGCTGCTCTCTCTTATGGTCTTTAGGGTTAACACCATCAGCTATTAAGCGTTTGATCTCAATATTGCGCTGGCGTGCATTCTGTAGGCTCATTACTGGATAAGTGCCAATAGTGAGGGTTTGCTGTTTGCCTTGCCAGCGGTAGGCGCTGATCCATGACTTAACGCCAGTGTAACGCACCCATAACTGCAGCCCGTTACCATCACTATGTTTGTCAGGTCGCTTTGTATCAATCGAGGTGCTACTGGGCTATAGCTTATTGATAACGGTATGAGTTAAGGGCATTGGACTATCCTTTGTTGGTATTGAGCATGTGTATAAACTCTAATACCAACAATAATACCAACATTCTATATAGGACGCCATACCCCTATATAACCCTCAATCCTTGAAAAACGCCCAAAATAAAGGGCTAACAGTCTATGACGGTCAGCCCTTTATCGTTGTTTGGTGGAGATGGCGGGAGTTGAACCCGCGTCCGCCAGCATTACGCTCATGAATCTACATGTTTAGTTTCTGTCTTTGGTTTTAGTCCGCACCGATCCGACAGTCAGGATGGATAGGACGATTCTCTACTTTTAAACCCAAGCAATTGAGACAATCGCTTGTGGCGCTTCTACATGCGGACGCTTCAACTTAGTTGACCAACTGTAGATGATCAGCAACTAAGTAAACAGGATTTAAACCATGTAAACAGGGTTTAAGCTGCTAGAGCGTAATTTTCGTCGTTTGCGACTATAACAATATATGTTTGATTAACGAGAGGACATATACTCTCGACATGCATCATTGAGTTTCATCACCAGCGTCGAAGCCAGAACATCCCCAATAAGGTCGAGGATTATATAGCACTTGTACCTCTGCTTGCAACCTATTAGAAGTCCGTATTACATTAAGTTACAGCTTAAGCATCTAAGCCAATACCTTATTTAACCATTTACCCATATTTTGAATTTGCGGCATACATACTTGATGTGCCATTGGATACGTATGGTACGCAACATTGTATCCTTTCTCTGATAATAACTGCTTTGCTTGCTCGCCTAAAATCGCTGGAACGACTGGATCATGCGTACCATGTTCAATTAATATCGGCATATCTTTATTAGCGTCGCTATAGCTAATATTGTCATTGGTTGCTAGATAGGTAGAGAGCGTCATCAAGCCAGCCAAACGCTCTGGATAGCCAAGTGCCACATGATAAGCGACTGCCCCGCCCTGCGAAAATCCTGCAATCACAATATGCTCAGGTTTCACACCTCGCTCTACTTCACGAGCAATCAAATCCTCTATCTGCTGCGCAGACTCTTCAATCTGATTCACATCAACCTTACGCTCAAGACTCATCTCTAATATGTCATACCATGCTGGCATAACCATACCGCCATTTATAGTCACTGGACGATTGGGCGCATGCGGAAAGATAAAACGTACAGCCATATCAGCATCTAATCCTAGCTGCGGCACTACTGGTTCAAAATCGTGCCCGCTCGCGCCCAAACCATGCAGCCAAATCACCGCTCTATTAATCGCTTTGTTTGCAGGATTGTGTTCGACAATAACGGCATCTAAATACTTACTCATTGGTTATCCTTAATGATATTCAAAAACTTAAAAGGAATTACTATAAAACTGCTTCGGTTGTCATCATTCCTTAAACATAACCCTATAGTTTAGGTGCTAAGTCAGTGACAGTAAAATTGATAATGATAATTTATGCACATTTATGAGGACAGTTTACATGACAATTTTGAAAAATTCAGCGAATGAGCGGGCGCAGCTGCACAAATCTGCCCTGCACAAACTCAGATGCCAATGTCTTACGCTACCTTTAGCCATTATCAGCACCTTTTTATTATTGGGCTGTAATGAAGATGACGGCTCATTGGCGGTCATACTGCCGACTCTACCCCCAACGACTGACCCTATACAGTCGCTAGCCTATACCTATGGCGTTCGACCATTTTATCTGGTCAACGATATGGATGAGAGCCCGCTAAAAGATGAATTATTGGCCTGTAAAGGGCAATTGCCTAGCAAAACTGACTTCTCTCTCGCCCATCGCGGCGCGCCTCTACAATTTCCTGAGCATACTTATGACGGTTATGTAGCGTCAGCACAAATGGGCGCAGGCATCTTAGAGTGCGATGTGGCCTTTACCAACGATGGTGAGCTGGTATGTCGCCATGCCCAAAACGATTTGCATACCACTACCAATATTGTTGCTACGCCACTAGCTGACCAATGTAGCGTACCGCCTATAATAGATGCTAATGGAACACTCACCAATGCGGCCGATATTGAATGCCGAACTTCAGATATTAGCGTAACAGACTTTAAAAGTCTGACGGGGAAAATGGACGCCGTCAATACCCAAGCGACCAGTATTAGCGCCTACATGGATGCGACAGCGCCATGGCGAACAGACTTATATTCACAAAATGGTGAAGTGTTGACCTTAAAAGAACATATTGCGCTTGCTAGCAGTTTGGATATGAAGCATACACCTGAGCTCAAAGAGCCCGTAGTCACCATGCCATTTAATGGCTATAGTTTAGATAATTATCGTCAACAGTTGATTGACACTTATAAAAGTGCAGGCGTGCCCGCCAGTGATGTATATCCGCAGTCGTTCAATCTTGAAGATATTGACTATTGGATTAGTAACGAACCGAACTATGCTACCAATGCCATCTATCTCATCGATGATAGCAACGAGACCGCAGCGGGTAAGATATTTGATAAAAATGACCCGACGACGTGGAAGCATTCATTGGCTGAGATTAAAGCGCGCGGCGTTAATACTATTGCCCCAGCGTCTTGGCTATTGGTTACCAGCGATGGCGATGGCAAGCTGCTACCGTCGACATACGCCTTGCAAGCCAAAGCCAATGGCCTCGACATTGTCACGTGGTCGCTTGAACGCTCAGGGCCATTAAAAAATGGTGGTGGCTGGTATTATAGCGGGCTTGGCGACGCCATTAACAACGATGGCGACATCATGAATGTCATTGATGTGCTGGCGCAAGACGTTGGGGTTAAAGGTATCTTCTCAGATTGGCCAGCAACCATCAGTTACTATGCCAACTGTAAAGGTTTAAAGTGAGGTAAAGGGTCAACCCTCCTCATATCATAAAGACATTAAGTAATCGATTGAACTGGTTGCTCTACATCAGCATTTTGACCACGGTGGCGCAGATAATGATCCAATAATACAATCGCTAGCATGGCTTCGGCTATAGGTGTTGCGCGTACACCCACGCAAGGGTCATGACGACCTTTGGTCAGCATATCGACCGACTCGCCTTGAGTATTGATACTTTTGCCAGCAGTGGTAATACTAGACGTTGGCTTGAGCGCAATACTGACACGGATATCCTGCCCTGACGAGATACCACCCAAGATGCCGCCAGCATGATTGGCGGTAAAACCGACTGGCGTCATCTCATCACGTGAGCTATGACCAAACTGCCCAGCCACTGCCATACCATCACCAATTTCGATACCTTTTACCGCATTGATACTCATCATGGCATGGGCAATATCCGCATCTAGACGGTCAAATACTGGTTCACCAAGTCCAACCGGTACACCACTGGCGATAACTTCGAGGCGGGCACCACAACTCGTCCCTTCACGGCGCAAATTGTCTATCAAGGTCTCAAAGCGACTGACTGCGTCTTTATCTGCACAAAAAAACGGATTGCTATTCACAAAATCCCAATCAATTTGGCTCGGCTCTACTATATTACTGTACTCATTACCGATTTGGGTCACATGCCCACGGATTTGCACCCCTAAGCGCTCTAGCAAGTATTTCTTGGCGATAGCACCAGCAGCGACACGCATGGCAGTCTCACGCGCCGATGATCGACCACCGCCACGATAGTCACGAAAGCCATACTTCATACTATAAGTATAATCGGCATGACCGGGGCGAAAGGTATCTTTAATTTCACCATAGTCTTTAGATTTTTGATTGGTATTACGAATCAGTAGACCGATAGAAGTACCTGTCGTTTTACCTTCAAAGACGCCAGAGATAATCTCGACTTCATCAGATTCACGGCGCTGGGTCGAGTACTTAGAAGTACCCGGTTTACGGCGGTCCAAATCTATTTGTAAATCGGCTTCGGATAAGGCCAAACCTGGTGGCACGCCATCGACGATTGCCAACAAACCTGCCCCATGCGATTCACCGCAGGTGGTGACGGTAAAGATTTGTCCAATACTATTGCCTGCCATACTTATCCTTAAACAAATGAAGTCGATTTTTGACTGTTTTAATTATAGTATCAATTTTAATTATAGTATCAATCTTGATTTATTGATTGCTATCCAATAGCTTTACGTAAGCGGCAAACAGTTGACGGTAGCTCATAAGCTCATCATAAGTCATCGCAAAGATACCATGACCGCCGTGAGCAAATCTTAGCCAATCAAACTGAATCTCAGGATAAGCTTGCTTCAATGCCCACTCGCTATCGCCCACTTCACAGACGAGCAAACCTTCTGGGCTAAGATAATCTGGTGCCTCAAACAAGATACGATGTACCAAATCCAACCCATCTTGACCAGCAGCGAGTGCATGTTCAGGCTCATACAAAAACTCAGGTGGCAAGTCGGCCATAATGGCAGCATCGACGTACGGAGGATTGGTAACAATCAGCTCATATTGATGTTCAGCAGGAATCTTAGCAAACAAGTCAGATTCAATCACATTGACTTGATGACCAAGATCATGATGATCGACGTTTACCATCGCCACTTCAAGCGCGCTTTTATCGATATCTACGGCATCAACCAAAGCATCAACAAAACGGGTTGCAAGCGCAATAGCGATACAACCAGAACCGGTACATAGATCTAAAATACGCTCAGGTTGTGACAGCTGCTTAATATCTAAACCATGATCATAAAAAGTGGCTGCTTGATTATTGACACTAACCCCAAGCGGTTTTGCCAATTCAGTCACATCAAAATATGGATGGAACTGCTGACGAATCAATTCAGCGATAGGTGAGCGCGGGATTAGAACACGTTCATCGACATAGAACGGCAAGTCGCAGAAATAAGACAGATTAATCAGATAACTTAATGGCTTACGCTCAGCGATACGCTCTTCTAATAAGCTCAATACCAGCTGCTTCTCTGAGGTGGTCAAGCGGCAGTCAAGAATCTGATCATTGGCTGACCAATCTAAAGACAAAGAATGCAATACAATAGCAGACGCTTCAGCAAATTCATCGGTCGTTCCTTGAGCGACAACCACATCGTAATTGCGTAATTGCGTCACTGAAAAACGAATAAAGTCGCGGATAGTGACCAGTTGCTCACGTGCCTCTTCAAGCTCAGCACGCAAAGTCGCAAATTCATCGTGCTCACCGACAAGCCCTGTCTCTAAATCGTATTCCATATCATCATTGATACCTTGTGACTCATCATCATTAAAGTATTGATTTTGAAATTCTTCTGCGCTCATTACTTGGTCTTCTGACATATCGCACCTTACTGATTACATGCTTACTGACTACATGCGGATGGGTTAAATCGCTTTCAATGATTTCACTGAATAGCCGATTTATTAAATAAAAATCTCGTTCCACATTATAGACGGAAACAAGATGATGCGCCAACGACTGTGTTTTTTACTTCAACAGAATGTACATCAGTGTTCAGAAGTAAGTAGCGCAGGGCTTTAACAGAACGGTAAAAAGGATGATTTAGCATAGCCATATATCACTACCTTAAAGCTCATAACGTATTGTGGTAACTGTTGATTGAGTGGAAAAGGGAGCCCTAGCCTGACTCAACTCTTGCTTAATTGTATTGAATACGTCAACCGTTGACGTTTGGCAAGTCTTAAACAAAAAAATATGTGTCAAAAGTTTGCGAAGCATCTAAATTATGCGCATAATAGCTCCATTAGCAGCCACCACAAGTGTTCAAAAATTATGAAAATAAAGCCTCTTATCACCGCTATATCTATCGCTGTTGTTAGTGCCAGTGTCAGCACGTTTGCCGCTCCCACTGATAATACACGCACCTTGCCTGTACGCTCAGCTGACGCGCTTCCTAGTATTGCTCAGAAAGTTAGCCTTAATGTACAGGAAAGTCGCAGTAGCTCAATTGATTCTCGTGCGAGCGTTAAGCTAGATGCTAATACAGCCAAGCCAGCTGATCGTATGACTCAGCTGATTGACGAAAAGCAGCAAGCAGAAGAAAATACAGCCCCAGCGGCAGTCAATGCTGATAACATGACCGTAGAAGAGCTGTCTCGTAAAGATGAGCAATCTGATAGTACTGACGATATTAGCGAAGGTCAAGCGGTCTCAGCACCTAGCTCTAGCGCAGCTGATAGCGCAGCGGATGCTTCTATCAAAAGTATCGCCGATATTGATGGTAAAAAACACACCACGCTTAACTTATCCAATTATGCCAAGCAAGTAAACGGTGCCACATGGACACCGAATATGAAAGTTAACTCAGCGATGACCATCAGAATGCAGGCATTATTGGATTGGAACCACGCCTCTCCTGGCGCTATTGATGGCGGCTGGGGCATGAACAGTAAAAAAGCGCTTATCAATTTCCAAACCATGAAAGGCTTGCCAGCAAACGGTAAAATGGATCAAAAAACATGGGATGCTTTAAATAAAAATATCCCAGCCAATAAGCCGGTGCTCGTGACTTATACTATTACTGAAGATGACGTTAATACTAACTTTGCCACCACGCCTGCAGGCTCAGAAGCAAAGTCAAAAATGAAAGGCTTGTATTATCAAGATATCAAAGAGCTGTTTGGTGAACGCTTCCATATGGATGTGCGTTACCTAGATAAGCTTAATAAAAATAAGCAATATAAAGCCGGTGAAACCATCACCGTCTTGAATACACGCGCACCACTCAAGCAGCGTATTAACCGTGTGGTCGCTAACAAGGCCGATAAAACCCTATATGCTTATAACGATGATAAGCTGGTTGCCACCTATCCAACGACCATAGGTAGTGACAGCACGCCATCACCACAAGGCACGTTTAAAATCGTTAATAAAGTAAAAATGCCGTGGTATAAAGCGACCGTCGGTGAAGGCGCAGATAAAAAAGTACATATGTTGCCGCCAGGACCAAACAGTCCCGTAGGTGTGGTATGGATGGGCTTATCAAAACCTTCTTATGGTCTACATGGCTCACCGAAGCCTGAAGGTATCAGCCGTCAAGCATCTGCTGGCTGTGTACGTTTGACCAACTGGGACGTATTAGAGGTTTATGCCAATATCGAAAATGGCGCAACCGTTGAGCTAAAATAGTTCATTGGAATGAATAAAAAAAGACCTTGATCATTGCATCAAGGTCTTTTTTTTGCCAAATTTAAATCCTTTTTCTGCTTAAACAACTGCTATTAAGACCCAATAAAAAAACAGTGCTTCTTTAGGCACTGTTTTTTTTATGACAGATTTTCATAGCATGCAAGGTTATCACGTTAAGCAACATTTATTATTATCATTAGCGCTATCGTCTTATCTCAAAATTATACTTTATATCCTTCTTCATTACCTGTAATGCTACCGACTTTTTTGGTGAAGAATAATGCTGAAGGGACAGACAGTATGATACCTGCTATTACCGCTATTTGAATGTGCAGGATTTGGTTGTGTCCGGTTACCAATGCTGCAATCATAAACACACCGATAGTGACCGTTGCTGCTATTGAATAGATGACAGAGAATAGTGGCCAGTTCATGATATATTCCTTAATTTTTTTGTGGGTATAGCTATTTTATACACTAAATCCACACAAATAGTAAGTATTTTCATATAGACGCTCAGCCCATTTATAGCAAGTGATTGATAATTAAAACCCTGTTATAGTTATTGATTTATATTGCGACCTTTTATCCTTTACAAATTGACGTTTTTTGGTCAATTTTATGCTTATAGTCAGATGAAAATAAAAATGTTATGACAATTTAAACGCGCTATTGGTATAAATTTTACTGGCGTGCTGCGTTCCCAGAGGCTGCGTAAAATTCATACCAATAGCGCTATAACACTTTTGTAATACACTCACTATTCACTATATTAACTTCTGAATTTCATTAGAATAAACCTATAATTTTGACTCAAAAAACTTCATTGTTACCGTCATAATCAAAGTACTCAACTATTAAAATCAATCGACTATTAAGAATGATAGAAGTAATTTACTCAAAACCAATGAGCTGCCTTTACCATTCGTTTATTCATGAATCTTCAACACCCTTGGCACGTTTGTGCTAAAATCGCTTGCAAAATTATTTTACTTATTCTATTAAATATTATCCGTCAGTAAGGAGCCGCTGTGAGCCAGCCATTTCGCTCAGCCGATATTCGTCAAGCTTTTATCGATTTTTTCATAAGCAAGCAGCACACCCCCGTCGCCTCATCGAGTCTGATTCCGCACAATGACCCGACATTGCTATTTACCAATGCCGGTATGAATCAATTTAAAGAGACCTTTTTGGGTATGGAGCCACGCGACTATAGCCGCGCAGTGTCTTCACAAAAATGCGTGCGTGCTGGCGGCAAGCATAATGATTTGGATAACGTTGGCTATACCGCGCGCCATCATACTTTCTTTGAGATGCTTGGTAACTTCTCTTTTGGCGATTACTTTAAGCAAGCAGGTATTGGCTATATTTGGGAGTTTTTGACATCTGATGAGTGGCTGGCGATTGATAAAGACCGCTTGTATGTGACCATTTATGAAACCGATGACGAAGCTTTTGATATTTGGCATAAAGATATCGGTATCCCTAGCGATCGTATTATCCGTATTGGTGATAATAAAGGCGCACCTTACGCCTCAGACAACTTTTGGACGATGGGTGATACCGGCCCTTGTGGTCCTTGTACTGAAGTCTTTTATGACCATGGCGCTCATATCGAAGGCGGCCTACCGGGCACGCCAGAAGAAGATGGTGACCGTTATATCGAGATTTGGAACTGCGTCTTTATGCAGTTTAACCGTCAAAAAGACGGCACTATGCTACCGCTACCGGCACCAAGCGTTGACACTGGCATGGGTCTTGAGCGTATCAGTGCCATCATGCAGGGCGTACACGGTAACTATGAGATAGATTTATTTGTTCATCTTATGGATGCAGCCGCTGAAATTTTAGGTATTGAAAATCAGCAACAATCATCGCTAAAAGTCATTGCTGACCATATTCGTGCTGTTTCATTTTTGATTGCTGATGGTGTCACGCCAAGTAATGAAGGTCGTGGTTATGTACTACGCCGCGTGATTCGCCGTGCCGTACGTCATGGCAACAAGCTTGGCGCGGATAGTGATTTCTTTTATAAGATGGTTGCGCCTTTAGTTGCTGAGATGGGCGTCGCCTATCCTGAGCTAAAAGACAAACAAAGCGTAATTGAAAACGCCATTCAAAAAGAAGAAACACAGTTTGCCAAAACGCTAGCGCAAGGTTTACGCTTGCTTGCTAGCGAACTTGAAGGTCTAAAAGAAGGCAATGTGCTCTCTGGTGAGGCAGCCTTTAAGCTTTATGATACTTACGGCTTCCCGCTTGATCTGACCGCTGATATCACTCGTGAGCGCGGTATTGTGATTGATGAAGCTGAGTTTGATGAGCATATGCAAGCACAGCGTGAACGCGCCCGTGATGCGGGCAAATTCGATGTCGATTATAGCAGTGTCATTCAAGTACAGAACCCAACGACCTTTATCGGTTATGAGCAGCTTGAACAAGAAGGCGTAACGATTGATGCCCTTTATCAAGATGGCAATTCTATCGATGGCTTAGTTGAGGGTATGGAAGGTGTGGTTGTCCTTGACCGTACGCCGTTTTATGCTGAAGGTGGTGGTCAAGTTGGTGAGCTGGGTGAAATTCGCACTGCTACTGGCGTCTTTGAAGTGCAAGACACCAAAAAATCTGGGCAAGCCATTATTCATTATGGCGTGGTCACCATGGGTGAGATTAATAGCAAGCAAACAGCTGACGCACAAGTGCTCTCTAGCATCCGTGCTGCCAGTGCCAAAAATCACTCTGCTACTCACTTATTACATGCGGCATTGAGAGAAGTATTGGGTGATGAGGTCGCGCAAAAAGGCTCATTGGTATCAAGCGACGTCTTACGTTTCGACTTCTCGTATGACAAGCCAGTCAATGCCGCTGAAATCAGCCGTATCGAGCGCTTAGTCAATGAGCAAATTCAAGCCAATACTCCTGCCCGCATCGAAAATATGTCTATTGATGAAGCGATGAAGCAAGGCGCCATGGCATTGTTTGGTGAAAAGTATGGCAATGACGTTCGCGTGCTTACCATGGGCACAGACAACATCATAGATGGTCAGCGTAAGCCCTTCTCTATTGAGCTATGCGGTGGCCTACATGTACAGCGTACGGGTGATATTGGTGTCTTAAAAATCACTAGCGAATCTGGTATTGCCGCTGGTATCCGCCGTATTGAAGCTGTCACTGGCATGAATGCGATTAAAAACATTCAGCAAAGCGAGCAGCAACTGAGCGAGCTTGCCAGTCAGCTAAAAGTGAAACGCCCAGAGGTTGCACAGCGTGTCCGTACCATGGCTGATAAGCAGCGTGAGTTAGAGAAGCAGTTAGAACGCTTAGAGCAAAAAATCGCCAGCGCCCAAGCAGCCAATTTACTTGATGAGGTACAAACCATCGCTGGTACGCCGGTACTTATCAGCACCTTAAGCGGTGTCGATGGTAAATCTATCCGTACGTTGATGGACGATATAAAATCCAAACTACCAGATAGCGTGATTATCTTGATTGGCGATAAAGATGAGCAGTTGGCACTAGCCGCAAACGTCGCCAAATCGGTGACTGATCGCATAAAAGCCGGCGACATCATTCGTCATTTGGCAGGCGAGCTTGGCGGTAAAGGTGGCGGTAAACCTGACTATGCACAGGGCGGCGCGCCAAAGTCTAATAATAGCGCTGCTGTTATCGCCGCTATACCTGCTTGGGTTGCAGCTCAGCTTGATTAAGCATTAAGCTGAGTACAATACAGCTTTGTCGTACGTAGAGTCTGTGATTGGTTATAATAGTTATAACCAATTGCCATGTATCTAACGTCTACTGATACTTAAAGTTATGACGCTAATATGATATAAAGGTCAACGCTTAGGCTTATCTCAGCATACGAAGTCTATTGGTATAATCAGACAGTAAACCATCAAAAAGTAAAACAAAGGGCGCAGTTCTTATAATCCGGCTTTATCGTTATTAAAATTAATCTGGCACTGAATTTATAAATAGTGCCATGACAGATTGATGTCTCTAAATAACAGATAACCATTGGTGAATAATAGGTAGATTTTTATGGCGTTAATAGTACAAAAATACGGCGGCACCTCGATGGGTAGTATAGACCGCATCAAAAACGTCGCCAAACGAGTCAAACGCTGGCATGATAATGGTCATCAAGTGGTCGTTGTCGTCTCTGCCATGAGCGGTGAAACCAACCGTTTGATTGATTTAGCACGCCAAATCAGCAGCCAGCCCGATGCTCGCGAATATGACCAGATGGTCTCAACTGGTGAGCAGGTTTCTATCTCACTGCTTGCCATGGCGATTAAAGAGCTTGGCATTGGTGCCCGCTCATTCACCGGTCGTCAGGTCGCTATTAAAACCGATAGCGCCCACAATAAAGCGCGTATCGAAAGCATCGATGATAAAAACATCCGCGCGCAGCTAGATGCAGGCAACGTCGTTATAGTCGCAGGCTTTCAAGGTATTGATGAAGAAGGCAATGCGACGACGTTAGGGCGCGGCGGCTCTGATACGACAGGCGTAGCGATTGCCGCGGCTTTAGGCGCTGATGAATGCCAAATCTATACCGATGTCGATGGCGTCTATACCACTGACCCTCGCGTCACCTCAAAAGCCAAAAAACTTGAAAAGATTACCTTTGAAGAGATGCTCGAGATGGCAAGTCTTGGCTCTAAGATTTTGCAGATTCGCTCAGTAGAATTCGCTGGCAAATACGGCGTACCGCTGCGCGTATTATCTAGCTTTGATGAAAACAACGATGGTAGTTTCGACCAAGAATTTCAAGACAATGTCGGCACCCTAATTACGATAGACGAAGGAGACAATATGGAACAGGCAATCATCTCAGGTATCGCTTTTAATCGAGACGAAGCAAAAATCGTCGTACGTGGTGTCCCTGATCACCCTGGTATCGCTTCTGCTATCCTCAGCCCTATTGGCCGCGCGAATATCGAAATTGACATGATAGTACAAAACCTATCAACCAATGGCATGACCGATTTTACCTTTACCGTCAATCGTACTGACATGGAAAAAACCATGAAAGTATTAGAAAACGAAGTCAAAGATGAGATCGGTGCCAAGGAAATATTGTCTAATGATGAAGTCGTTAAAGTCTCTTTAGTCGGCGTCGGTATGCGCTCGCACGCGGGTGTTGCAAGCCTCATGTTTCAAACCCTTGCCGAAAACAACATCAATATTCAAATGATCTCAACCAGTGAAATCAAAGTGTCTGTTCTTATCCAAGAGCAGTATCTGGAAAAAGCGGTAAGATCACTGCATACTGCCTTTGGTCTTGATCGCGCGGACGGTGAAAGCAAAATCGCTGGTTTATAAGAATGCGCTGATAAAAACTTTGCTAAAGCCGTATAAAAATAACAGGCTTTAATACTTGTTCAATAAATGGCGATTTATCATTTTCAATAATGCTTTCTTAATCAGTAATACTTTTTTAATCAATAGTGCTTATTTAAATAGGGTCTTAATAAGACCCTATTTTGTTTTTTTATTATTGCTGAGGTTATTATAAAACCAATAGTTTTGTGAAAACCCGTGACAGTATCTATTATGCCCCCTATAATGAAGCTTTCATTTGGGCTAAATGAATTTATCTATCATTATCGCTATTAGCATCCTATTTTAGGTAACATTTATAAAGCAATGTTTATCGCATTTACTTTATAACCGCTGCCTATTTTGTGCGGCGATAATGTCCGTAATTGAGACGCAATCTGATGAGTAATAATCTGTTGACGCGACATAAGGAGTGTGACGCATGTTAATTTTGACACGCCGCGTGGGCGAAACGCTAATGATTGGCGACGAGGTCAGTGTGACTGTCCTAGGTGTCAAAGGCAATCAAGTACGTATCGGCGTTGATGCGCCTAAAGATATTGCCGTACACCGCGAAGAAATTTATCAGCGCATTCAACATGAGCGCACGGTACAGTCGCAAATGCAGCATCTTGAGCAAGGCAGCTTTGCGCCATCCTTTGATGACGAAGACTATTTTAATCGCTAATCTGTTAGCTTCATATCTAACTATCAATAATCATTAAGCGTGTATCAAGCACGCTAGTTTTGTCTTTTAAACAGCTTTGAGGTCATTTATTTATGAGTATCCGCCAATCAGACGTATCGGCTCTACTTAATGGTTTGAATAAAAAAGCCATTGGATTCAATGATGTCATCAGCTTTATTGATGATTTTTATCGTTATGCGCCAGCGCCTTTTGTTAATGGCATGGCACATAATGCTGCTGGTGAAAACGAAGGCAGCGCAAAGATTTTTGGTTTTGCAAAGCACCATGGCTTAAATCAATTAGATACCCTAAAGTTATTTGGTGAACATTACCACACAGTCCAAGCAACCCCTAAAGGGATTGATCATCCCAATATTCGTAATTTTTTACATTGGGGCTGGCAAGGGTTTTTGATGGAAAAGAATCCATTAACACTGCGCCCTAGCGTAGATACCAGTACGCTTTAATGGTTTATGATTGACGATTATAAAAAAGCCACGCTATGCTGATAGCGTGGCTTTTTTTATGCTTCATTTTTTATCAGTGACTTTAGGCATCAGCCTATTTATCGCGAAACTTAACAGGCTGTACCGCGCCTTTGGGGTTTGGCATATTGGGATAGTGATGCTCATGTTCGACATCACATTCAGTGCCAACGACAGAACCATCGTCTCTGATCGGCTTATGAATATAGCCTGTCCGCTCAGCAGGTGCTAGATGCTCGTGCTCCCATACCATCACGGCTTGCATACAGGTCTCGCGCTGTTCAGCAGTCAGCTTACGACCGTCTTGCCATTTGCCAAGCTCAATCGCCATACGAAACTTATCGACTACTTCAGGTGTTAGGCTTGCTAATATCGTTTGTTTATCCATCGTACCTACTCTCCACTACTATTTTTTTATATCACATTTTTGTCTAACAAAGACGTTTATTCGTCGTCCATAATATCATCATCAACATCGAGACTGAATTCCTCAGTATGCACATTCCAGTGCAACTTCGTCCGGCACGCTTCATAAAAATCAAACCCTGGCGGATGTAACAAGGTTAATTTATCAGGATGTTTACGAATATATAGGCGCTGCTCTTGCTCAAGCGGTGTGCTTGGTTTACCGTCAGCACTGACCATCGGCTGAGTGCGGTTATCCTCGTGGATACGGATACAAATCTCGCTGGTGCCACTGACCACAATAGGGCGACTAGACAGCGTATGCGGGTGCATAGGCACCAAACATATTGCATCCATGCTCGGATGGATGATAGGACCACCACCAGAAAGCGCATAAGCCGTCGAGCCCGTCGGTGTTGCGACAATAAGACCATCACTGTGCTGCCGATAAACATCATGCCCATCGATTTTCATCTGAAAATCAATCATATGGACAGACTTACCAGCATGCAACACCACATCATTGAGTGCCATATCTTCATGAATAATCTTACGACCTTCACGAATCTCCATCGTCAGCAAAAACCTGTGATCTAACTGATAATCACCCATCAGTACCTGGCGTAACTTGAAGGCGGCTTCATCAGGTTTGACATCGGCTAAAAAACCAAGGCGACCACGGTTGACGCCCAATACAGGAACACGATAGCGTGCCAGTGCTTCAGCGGCATGCAATATAGAGCCATCACCACCAACCACGATAACCAAATCGCAAATCTCGCCAATAAGGCTACGCTTCACGATTTTAACCCTTTCGATTTCAGCGAGATTCAATGTTGGCAAGTTCGCAGTTTGCACATCCATAATCAACGTGAGATTCAAATCGTTGACGGTCTGAGCAATCTGTACAAGGCTCTGGATCACGCTACGCTTTCCGGCACGACCCATCAAGCCAATACGGCGAAAGGCAGGGTTTTTGATAGCGTGGAACAGCTCTGACTCATGTAAGTGCGGCAATCTTGCTGACTGCGCTGAGTTTTCCATAAATTGACTCGTCATGACGGTAAATTACAGAGCAATGATAGCGAGAAATAAGCGCTTAGACTAGCCTGTTTGTGAATTATCGTTGTTAACGGTCGTAATTGACCCCATATAAAAACCAATATACGCTGTTTTAGCCGTGTCTATTTAGCTACTTAATATCCGTCTATAGTCAGTCCTAAATAAAAGAAATACAAATGTTATCAATCATTACTGGGGTTCATTTTTCTTGCTTGCTGTGGCTACGCAGACAGAGGATGCGAATAATTAACCCCAGTAGCTCTGTACTCTTTTAAAAGTGGATCAACTATATTGAAGGCTTGCATGCAATTTAGTGATCGCGTAACGCCTTTTAAGCGGTCACGTAAACACAATTGACAATAATCGTGGTTTTGTTAAAGTAGCTGACATCTCTATTATTGTTATTTTATTGAGGACAACTTTATGGCCAATCCTATTGTCAGTCGTGCAGAGCTTGCCGTCGGTGGCGCGCCGATGACGGTTAAGGGCGTGATTCAAAAAACCAGTTTATTGCTTGGGTTATCCGCTATTACGGGTATTGGATTTTTCTTTTATGCACTAATGGCAGGTTTATCGCAAGGTTTTATCACGATGGCCGCCTTTGGTAGTATGTTTGCTGCTTTTGGCTTGGCAATTTTTATCACCTTTAAACCACAAAAAGCCAAAACCTTCGCCGTTCCTTATGCACTTTTGGAAGGTATATTTTTAGGTGGTATCTCTCTGTTCTTTATGAGAATGTACCCAAGCGTACCAGTCACTGCGATGTGTGCAACGTTTGTGACAGCAGCGGTTATGCTGGGGCTATATCGCTCAGGTTTGGTAAAAGTTACAGAAAAATTCCGCTCAATTGTGACCTCAGCATTGATTGCCATCATGCTGGTTTATGTGGTGCAGTGGGTGCTTTCTTTAGCATTTGGTTCAAGCCTACCTTTCTTATTTGAAGGGGGCGCTATTGCTATTGGTTTTAGCTTGTTTGTGATTATTATCGCCTCTTTTACGCTGTTATTAGACTTTGATAATATCGAGCGCGGTGTTGCGATGGGTGTCTCAGAAGACTACGAATGGTTATTCAGTATTGGTCTTCTTGCAACGCTAGTATGGATGTATATCGAGTTTATGCGTCTGCTAAGCTATCTACAAGACTAATCTAAACACTGTTTAAAACTTACTCATAAAAAAACCGTCTTTTATAAAGGTGGTTTTTTTATGGGGCAAACTAATGACTTATTTAAATTAAGCTCGCTTGAGACGCAGCGCATTTAATACCACAAACAGTGAGCTTAATGACATACCAATAGCAGCCAACCAAGGTGGCACATAACCCAAAGCCGCTGGTATCAAGACACTACTGTTATAAATAAGTGCCCAACGCAAATTTTGCTTGATAATACGTTTCGTTTTATCAGCGATACGTTTTGCAGCAATAATAGCTTCGATTTGTCCGTTTAAGATAATACTATCGCTCGATACCTGCGCTAAATCTGCTGCACCGGCAATCGAGGTTGAAACGTCTGCCGCTGCCAATACTGGGGCGTCATTGATACCATCACCAACCATCAATACCACTGCCCCTTGAGCTTGTAGCTGCTGAATATGATTGACCTTGTCCATTGGCGATAAACCGTTATAGGCTGACTGCATGCCCAAATTCTTAGCCATCTCCAATGCTTGCGAACTTGGGTCACCTGTGAGCATGATAGGCTCAATACCTAGTGCTTTAAGGCTATCGAGCATCGACTGTGCGCTATCACGTACCTTATCATTAAAATAAAAACATGCCAGTGCTTGCCACGTTATTGATTCATCCTTTTGACAAGACAAGACCACTGCTGAGCTGGCTCGCTCGGCAACTAGATCAATCATTAAGTCGTTATCCACATTGGCAACATTATTCATTTTGTCTAAAGCAAAATCCACATGACCAATGCGATATAACACGCCATCAATCATAGCTTCTACGCCACCTACCGGATAATGCTGCAACACTTGCGTCGCTGGCAGATGCAGTTGATAGGCAGCGGTCAGTAACGCATGCGCAATAGGATGACGACTGCCCACCTCTAACGCCGCCGCAATGGCTAATAGACTGTCCTTTTCATCATTTGTGTCTGTTGTCATATCATTTGCTGCTAATAGCTCAATATTTAATAAATTGGGTTTACCATAGGTCAATGTTCCCGTTTTATCAAAAGCCACATGGGTAATCTCAGCGAGCGTTTGCAGCGTATGCCCGCGCGTGGTTAAAAAGCCATAACTTGCTAATCGGTTGGTCGATACAGTGAGCGCAATTGGTGTCGCTAAGGAGAGCGCACAAGGACATGTCGCGACCAATACCGCAACCGTTGCCCAAACCGCTTGGCTTGGGTCAACGATATACCAGCCAATAAATACCAAAACAGACAACACTAAAATGCGCGCAACAAACCAACGTGCCAGCTTATCTGCTTGCTGCGCCAGTTTTGGCTTTTCACTCATTGCCCGATTCATCAGCCTGTCAATCAGACCGATTTGGCTATCCTCTGGCAGCGCTGTGACCAGCATCTCAAACGGCTGACTGTCGTTTTGTGCGCCGCCAACGATATAATCGCCCTGAGCCTTACTGATTAAATCGCCTTCACCCGTTAGTAAACTTTGCGATATAGTTGCGCTTGGACTAAGTAAAATACCATCACTGATAATCTCAGAACCTGCCTCAACCATGATGATGTCACCCACTTGCAAGCTATGAGCGGTCACCATCTGCTTTTCTTTTGCCTCATCTTTTGTATTTGTGATAGTTAATCGTTGCTGGCGAGTCTGCTGCCAATCTTGAGCAATACGCGATGTTAATGTAAAGATATTAGCATCCATACTTTGCGTAAAGTTGGGCGTAGCGCTCGCTGTATTTTGACTGTTTGGCTTATTACTAATCCCGTTAACAGCCCCACTCACAGATACATCGCCAAGCTGATTAGTGGACTCTGCGCTTTCTTGTTTAAGCGCATTTCTATGAGCACTGTTTTGCTCCAATAACTGCAAAATACTTTCAGCTGCGTCTTTATCTTCAGCGATTTTCTGTACCAAAACCGGCTCAACGACCACCAAATCATTTGCCATGGTTGCCGCTTTTAGCCGCGCATTGTGCTCAATATAACGCCCTGCGAGCAAGAAGAAAATAAACATACTGACTGAGTCGTAGTACGTCTCCCCTTGCCCAGTAATGGTGGCAAACAGACTGGCAGAGAAAGTGACAATCAAGGCAATACTAACGGGCACATCCATATTGACTTGGCGGGCACGAATCGCTGACCATGCTGACGTAAAAAACGGCATACCGGCATAAAAGAATACTGGCGTACTGACGAATAAAGACACCCAGCGCAGAAAATCGCGCTGAAATATCAGCATATCGCTGTATTCACCAAAATAAATAGCCACGGCATACATCATTGCTTGCATAGAGCCAAGCGCCGCAATGCCAAGCCGGATAAGCATCTGATTATTATGACGTGCTAGCATAGCCTCGTGAGTGTCTTGCCGATAAGGCTTGGCTTCATAACCGATTTCATTAATGACGGCTAAAATACGGCTAATCGGTAGCTTGCTCTCATCCCATATCACGCGCATACGTTGATTGGTCAAATTGACCTGACATTTATCAATACCCTCTAACTCATCAAGCCGCGATTCAATCAGCCACGTACAAGCGGCGCAGCGCAAATTATTGACCGACAACTCTGCCACTGACATACCGTCTTGGACGTAGACGAACTGTGATTTTATTTCATCATGGTCGTAAGCCTCAAGGCGGGTCATTTGCGTTGGCAGGCTTGCCGTACGGTTAATCTCTGAGCGATCAAGATAATATTGCTCAAGCCCCGCCTCAACGATGCTTTGTGAGGCCAACTGACAACCCATACAGCACATCTCACGCGATTGACCCAATATATTGCTATAAAATGGCGGCTGCGGCACGGGATCACCGCAATGAAAACAGTGACCTGCTAGCGGTAGTACTAGACCGTCAATAATAGAGTTGTCCTGATAATGAGTGTTTGTATTTAATGGCGGTATTGGTGACATAGGAGATGGCATACTGGACATAATCGCACTTATTTCCTTTAGACAAAACATTGAGTGAATGACTTCAAATCAAAGCTCTATCATCTGATCTACTCGATAGCGAGGAAACCACTATATTGAATGGCTATTGTATTAGGATATGTGGCACTAATCTTTATTCTTATTTAAAAAATATACCGCTACGGTGATAAAAAGTGGCGGATACTTTCAAATAACCATCATTGCTTTTATAAAGATTATACTATAAGCACAGGCTCTCAGCAGTATAACTCCTTAGTGCTGAGAGCAAATGAATGCCTGCGTTGACGATGATAGATTGAAAAATTTGTCAATTTGCGTCATTATGAGGCAGTTTTTTATCCCAAAATGGTGTGTCATCAGTGCAAAAATCTCATTCTAAGCAACCACAGTCCTCTAAGCCTGCTATCAATACGCTACCTTCCCAGCAGCGCGGCATGGTGTTTAGTAGTATTTTATTAATTGTTGTCATCGCTGGTATGGTGCTATTGGCACTGTATTTGGTCAAACTTGATCGCACCATTACTCACAAGTTTGAGGGGAAACGCTGGGATATTCCTGCCAAGGTTTATTCGCAGCCGCTTGAATTGTATCAAGGTGCCAACGTCGATAAAGACACGATGAAGAAGTGGCTTGAATTACTCAATTATCAAAGCGATAAAGCCTATGATCGCACAGGTACTTATCATAAATCTGGCAATACCTATTTTATTCATACGCGTGGGTTTACTTATAGCGCCAACGATATAGACCAAGAGCAAGTCATCAAAATGACTATTGCTGGTGATAAGATTGAGTCAGTACAAAGTACTGTGGCGGCGAAAACCGGTATTATCCGTCTTGAGCCGGTGAATATCGGCGGTATTTACCCTGATAGCAATGAAGACCGTATGGTTGTCTCGTTAGATGAGGTACCGCAGCCGCTTATTGATGCATTGATCGCGACAGAAGATCGGGGTTTTTATGAGCATAAAGGGGTATCGATACGCGGTATTGCTCGTGCGGTGATCAATAACTTCTCTGGTGGCTCACGTCAAGGTGGCTCGACCATCACCCAGCAGCTGATTAAAAACTTTTATCTCAATTCAGACCGTACGATGAAGCGCAAAGCCAATGAAGCCTTGATGGCAGTACTACTTGAGCTGCATTATAGTAAAGATGAGATTTTGCAGGCCTATCTCAACGAGATTTATTTGGGTCAAAACGGCAAACGCTCTATCAATGGTTTTGGTTTGGCATCACAATTTTATTTTGATAAGCCGCTCAATGAGCTGCGCCTAGATCAACAAGCGCTGCTTGTCGGTATGGCAAAAGGACCGAGCGTTTATAACCCACGCCGTCATCCAAACGATTCAAAAGCGCGCCGTGACGTTGTACTTAGCAATATGTTGGCCGTCGGCTCCCTGAGTCAAGAAGACTACGATAAGGCATTAAAAAACTCACTTGGGGTGGTTGATAAGCCGGTTGAAGGTAAAAGCCAGTTCCCCGACTTTTTAGACATCGTTAAGCGTGAATTAAATAAAGTTTATTACTCTGATGACCTCAAAAACGAAGGTCTAATTATCATCAGTACGATGGACCCTATTGCCCAGCTGGCAGCGGACAAAGCAGTTGAGAGAAAACTTGGCGAGCTACGCCGTAGTGGTAGCAAAACCAAGGATTTACAAGGGGCGCTGGTCAGTGCCAATCCTGAAACCGGTGAGCTGGTTTCTGTTGTCGGTAGCGGCAGCGAGTTTACTGGCTTTAACCGTGCGGTCGATGCCAAACGCCAAGTAGGCTCATTATTAAAGCCGATTATTTATATGACCGCTCTCGAAAGTGGTCGCTATAATTTGGCAAGCTCAGTCGATGACTCCCCGATTACGGTCAGTCTGAGTGATGGTACCGAGTGGAATCCTAAAAACTATGACAATCGTGACCATGGCTACATACCTTTTACCACCGCCCTGTCGCAATCGTATAACCATAGTGCCGTACGCTTAGGCATGGAATTTGGAGTCGACACCTTTGCCAAGCAATTAAAACGCATGGGTGTGAAAGAAAAAATACCCCCTTATCCTGCGGCATTATTGGGCTCAGTCAATCTAAGCCCGATGGACATGCTTGGTGTCTATCAAATCTTTGCAACGGGCGGTTTCCGTACGCCTATTCATAGTATCCGTAGTGTGATTGATGAGCGCGGTAGTATCCTACAGCGCACGGGGTTAAATACTCAGCGCAGTATTCCGCCTGAGACCAACTTTCTGATTAACTATGCGCTGCAAGACGTCGTCAAAAACGGTACAGCTAGACGCGTGCAATCGCTTGGTAGCCATCTAAATCTTGCGGGCAAAACAGGTACCACCAATGATTACCGCGATGCGTGGTTTGCCGGTTATAGTGGTAACTATGTCAGCGTGGTTTGGGTTGGACGTGATGACAATAAGCCTATTGGGCTTAGCGGCGGTAGCGGTGCTTTGCCAGTTTGGGTCGATTATATGAATCGTCTAAAACTGACACCTGTTGCATTGCCCGAGCCAGAAGGTATCGAATGGCTGTGGTTAGAGAACAACTCAGGCAAGCTGTCAAATGAGCGCTGTGCCAGCGCACGCTACTTGCCTGTTATGTCAGCATATTTGCCACAAGAAGCCAGCAGTTGTGCGATTGGCTTATACCAACAGGATCGTGCGCGCGAGCAAATGCAGTGGCAAAATCAGCAAGGCGACATCAATAAGCAACGTCGCCGTGAAGGATTAGACATTCCAGATGGTGAAGCCATTGATAATGGCAGCAATGATGCCGAGCAAGACGGTGATACACCCAATCGTGTAGATACTTGGTACGACCGTGCCGTTGAATGGTTTTAGTGAACTGCTTCTATTTCAGTCGTAATAGCTAAATGTTTGACTTTACATGGTAGTAGCTGAACGATTTTAATATTTTTAAAACTTAAAAAGGGTTTTAATATGGCGTTACCTATATTGCAAGCGTTCTTGACTCGGCAGACGCGCGGAACTCACTCCAAAAAACGGTCAAATTATAGCTATAAAGCACTTTTAATCAGTGCTTGTTTTGGCATGCTGAGCTTAAGTGCTTGCCAGACCACACCGACTTCGATGAAAACGCCTTCTACTCAAACCTTACCAGCAAGCAGTAGCCAAAAGCCTACACAACCCACAACAGTGACGCAAACCCCTAGCATTGATCACAGTGGTTATGAAAGTATTGAGAGCACTGACGTTGCTAAGACGGATGACCATTATCCTGTCGAGCCTTATCGACCACCTGTATCGCTAGAGTCACCAACGGAATTGGTAAAAGAAAACCCCACTGTAATCGTGGTACCTAATCAAAGCACAAGTCAAACTCCGATAGTCACTCAGCCTGATACGGTGATACTCGCGCCTACTCGTGAAGATGACGTGATATATGCGCCATCCATCCCGTCGCACAATGAGCTATTGGAACGTGCGCGCCATAACTCGCAGCGCAGTCAGAGAACCACCACCAATAATAACAACTTGCCCGCCTTTCGTAACCTCATGCAAGTGGGTACTGAGCAATTAAAGGCAGGCAATTTAAATGGCGCTGAGAGTAGCTTTACCCGAGCTCAGCGCCTAGCGCCCAAATCATCAGCGGTATACTTTTATCTTGCGCAAGTGGCGCTCAAAAAAAACCAGCCGCGTAAGGCTGAAGCAATGGGACGGCGTGGTCTTAGTGTTTCTCAAGACAGTAGTCGCCGCCGTGCGCTATGGCAAATTATCCTGCAATCAGGACAAGCTCAAGGTAATGCACGGGTGATAAGAGAAGCCAAACAAGCATTACGCTAATATAGTCAGTGAAAAGTAATATCGACACATTATGTACTGCTGGTATCAATTTTTCTTGCTTGCTGTGCCCATGCAGACAGAGGCTGCAAAAAATTTGTACCAGCAGTACCGTAGCGTTTTTAGAGTATTTTAACTATAGCACTATCTTTTTGATTGACCATGACGACTGACTGTATAAGCGCTAAAATGGGCTTATACAGTCAGTCGTTCATTTTTATTATCCATTTTTTATTTTGAAATAAGGTTACTTTTATGGCATGGCAACAACTGCACTTACAGTGTGAAAAAGACAATGTCGATCTCGCTGAAGCGCTATTATTAGAAGCAGGCGCGCTATCTATTGCACTTGATGATGCAGGCGACCAACCTTTATTTGAGCCACTTCCTGGTGAATCACCACTATGGGATGAGGTAATTTTAACAGGGCTCTTCGATGCCACGACAGAGACTGGAACTCGTGATGTTATCGAGCAGCTCAGTCATGAGATTGCAGCGCAAGTACACGCAAGCCGTGCTTGGGTAAGCTCTGTCGATGACAAAGATTGGGAACGTGAATGGATGTCTAATTACAAGCCTATTGAGTGCGCCAATGACTTATGGATTGTGCCTAATTGGCTGACACCGCCCAAGCCTGAAGCGACCAATATCATCATGGATCCAGGCTTGGCATTTGGTACTGGCTACCATGCGACCACTCGACTATGTCTTGATTGGCTGACGGAACAAAACCTTAAAGATAAAGTCGTGATAGATTATGGCTGCGGCTCAGGAATATTGGGTATTGCTGCCTTATTATTAGGCGCGCGCCATGTTTATGCGGTGGATATTGACCCGCAAGCGATACTGGCAACCAATCAAAATGCGGCACGTAACTCGGTCGATAATCGTTTGCAAGCTTTTTTACCAGAGGACTTTAAAACCTTTTGGCAACAGCAAAATATAGCACCTGTAGAAGTGATGGTTGCCAATATTTTAGCCAAGCCTCTGATAGGTCTAGCGCCTTATTTTGTCACCTTAATGGCACCAAAAAGCCGAATCGTGCTTGCCGGTTTAATTGAGTCACAAACTGAGCAAGTGACTGTAGCCTATCAGCCTTATTTTGCGCTTGATCCTAAACATGCCTTTACTGCACAAGAAGATCAGCATTGGCAGCGATTGTCTGGTACATTTACAGGCTAGCAACATTAAATTACATCTGTTACGATAGAGTAGTAGTTAAATGTTGTATATTTGACGCTACTCTAGAGTTGCCTGTGGGTTATGATCTAAAAATACTTTGATGATATTGAAGTAATTGGCAGCGGTTGGTGAGTGGCTATACGGTATTCCTATTTATACCTTTTTGGATTCGACCCTATGACCACACCCATCAAAACCCAATGTCCCCATTGTCATACTATTTTTAATATAAAACATACTCAGCTCAATCAAAAAACCGCGACTGTCTGCTGTGAACATTGTCAGCAAATTTTTTTGGTGAATAACAATCTTATTGTCACGGCTGATATAGACAATAATCGAAAATTGACAGGTGCAGAAGCCTATAGCGATCATGATGAGCGAACTAATACCACAACCTCTCATACCACACACTCTACCTTATCTACTGCAAACGCAGATGATGCAGATATCCTAATTCATGACGATATGATTCATGACGACATGGATATTGAGGCGCCTTATGATAAGAGTCTAGAATACGATTCACTAGACAGTATGGATGCTTGGCTCACTCAAGCTACTGATAACAATAATAATGCCACTCCAAGCGAGATATCACAAAAAAACACTGCTAAAAAATTAGACAAACATTCAGATGTGTCCACTGATTTATTTGAAACAACCTCTACCTCGGCTACCGCTTCAAACCGATCTCATTCATCGGCAAAAATCGCTTTAAGCTCAACGGCGGCTAACAGTATTCATGCCAATATTGATGATAAGGCGGATGAATCGTGGCTCGAAAAACTGCTTAAAGAACAAAATTCCAGCGAAGATACCCCAACCAATGATACTGATTTATCGCAGTTACTCCTCAGTATGGGCGTCGATTTCAAAGAGGAAGACCGTAGTAAGGCGGCGCATGCCAAAAGGCTACAAGCACAAGCCAAATTTTCACCAATGCCGTCCCGTCGTTCAGCTGCCTCTTTGTTGTGGATATTTGGCTGTCTGGTATTAACACTGCTCCTTTTCGCTCAGTATGTTATTTTCAACTTAAATAACTTGGTCAAAAATCCTGCCTATGCTGAACGCTTGCAGACGATATGTACGATTGCTGCTTGTAGTCTGCCTAGTGCTGACTTAACGGCTTTGACCATGAGCGACATCAGGTACCGAGCCAGTCGAATAAACAGTGCAGCCGATTCTAGTGATATTAGCGCTACTCTAAACAACCAAAGCCTACAAGCGCAGTTATATCCTCATATAAAGGTCAGTGTTTATGGTGCAAATGCGCTTATTGGCGAGTTTATTGCATCGCCAGATGAATATCTAGCGAGTACGCAAAGCCAACTTGCTGCCAGTGGTGAGAAACAGCTACTCTTTACGATACCGGTTACTAATACTCAAATCACCAAAGTCGTCATCCATCCTATTTACTGATGTTCGCTGATTGATATTAAGAAGATGATCGCTGCTGACTTTGATATAATAGCTGACAAGAGCCTCATGGTTTTACTCTTTAACCCCAAGGACATTATCTTATGGCACCACAGGCACAGTATAATGCCAGTCATGTTAACAAAAGCGCTGGTAATCCTGATTATTATAGAGAGGACTACCATCACTCAATCCGCAATGTGGAATCTGCTTTAGATCACACAGGTCATGCACATGAGCCGTTACGGATACATGTTGAACGCGTGGTGCGTCAATATTTTGCGATGTTAGGTGACGAGATACCAACCGACTTATATGAGCTAATTTTAAAAGAGATAGAACAGCCTCTCATATCTGTTGTGCTTGAAAAAAGCCGCGGCAACCAAACCAAGTGTGCGCAGATTTTAGGTCTAAATCGCGGTACACTACGCAAAAAGCTCAAAATATATGGTTTAATGTAATACTATAAATAGTACTTTTAATAAGTCTCATTCATTAATAAGTACCGACAATCCTATTTATGACACGCTCACCTACCCTAACTGATACTATGTATGGCAGTTTATAGTTTATGATCTTATCACTCACGATATGCTCTATACTGATTGTCATTGTTACCTTGCCAGACGTTTACGTCAGGCTTTTTTTATGGAAGTTTTTTTATGAGTAAAGCCCCACTTGCACTATTGTCAGTCTCCGATAAATCTAATATCGTTGAATTCGCTCAAGGCTTAATTCAAGCAGGTTTTGGTCTGTTATCGACTGGCGGTACTTTCCGTCTGCTCACCGAGCACAATGTCGCTGTCACCGAAGTATCAGATTACACCAGCTTTCCTGAGATGATGGATGGTCGGGTTAAAACACTACATCCTAAGATTCATGGTGGCATTTTGGGACGCCGCGGTACAGATGATGCGGTGATGGGTGAGCACGCGATTGAGCGCATTGATTTGGTTGTTGTCAATCTCTATCCATTTGCAGAAACGATTGCACGTAGTGACGTTACCATGAATGATGCCATCGAAAATATCGATATTGGCGGACCTACGATGGTACGTTCAGCGGCGAAAAATCATGCGCATGTTGGTATTGTGACTGATCCAGCTGATTACACGCGCGTACTTGATGCCTTGGATGGCACTAAGCTGACCCATGCCTTACGCTATGACTTAGCGGTTAAAGCCTTTGAGCATACGGCACAATACGACGGGATGATTGCCAACTTCTTAGGCAGCCGTGTTAATGAGAATCAAGAGCCAGAAGATTTTTCACGCACCTTTAACGTTCAGCTAGAAAAAGTGCAAGACCTGCGCTATGGTGAAAACCCGCATCAAAAGGCGGCGTTCTATGTTGAAAATAATTCTTCAAAAAGCAAGCAAGCCTCTATTGCGACCGCTCAGCAATTACAAGGCAAAGCATTATCTTATAACAATATCGCTGATACCGATGCCGCGCTTGAGTGTGTTAAAGCTTTTAGCACCCCTGCCTGCGTGATTGTTAAGCATGCCAATCCTTGTGGCGTTGCTGTCGATGCCGATCAAGTAGCGGCATACCTTACTGCCTTTAGTACTGATCCTGAGTCTTCTTTTGGCGGTATCATTGCGTTTAACCGTCCGTTGACACTGGCTGCTGCTAAAGCTATTATCGATAATCAATTTGTTGAAGTCATCATTGCCCCAAGTATTGAAGACGGTGTACTTGAGGCAACAGCCAGCAAGAAAAACGTGCGCGTCTTGGTTTGCGGTGACTTGCCAGCACCTGAGCTACGTGACCGTCAGCTTGACTATAAGCGTGTCAATGGTGGCTTACTAGTGCAAGAGCAAGATCTAGGTTTAATTACCGCTAATGACTTAAAAATCGTCACAGACGTACAACCAACCGAAGCACAAATTGCTGACTTACTGTTTAGCTGGAATGTTGCCAAATACGTCAAATCTAACGCCATCGTTTACGCCAAAGATCAGCGTACCATCGGTGTTGGCGCAGGTCAGATGAGCCGCGTTAACTCAGCCCGTATCGCTGCTATTAAAGCGGAGCACGCTGGACTTGCGACCGAAGGCGCGGTTATGGCATCTGATGCCTTCTTCCCGTTCCGTGACGGTATCGACAATGCGGCACAAGTAGGGATTGCAGCGATTATCCAGCCGGGTGGCTCTATGCGTGATGATGAAACCATTGCCGCGGCAAATGAGCATGGTATCGCCATGGTCTTCACCGGTATGCGTCATTTCCGCCATTAATTCGTTATAGTCAAAATACTCTAGAAACGCTACGGTACTGCTGGTACAAATTTTTTGTAGCCTCTGTCTGCGTAGGCACAGCAAGCAAGAAAAATTGATACCAGCAGTACATAATGTGTCGATATTACTTTTCGTTGACTATATCAAGCACGTTCAGTATTAAAAATGCTTACCCTTAAATCAAAAAAAGCCACTGTATGATGACAGTGGCTTTTTTTATATTTCAAAATAGATGTATTTAGAATGGAGAGCTTATAAAGTGCTTATCGCCCTTGTGCATTTTCCATATTGGCCTTATTAATCTCAACCTTGTAAACCATACGCAAATAGTCTAAGTAATCTTGCAGCTGATCTTGACCTAGATTATCACGAATAATAGCCGCAGTTTGCGCTCTTTGTTCTGCAGATAATGGCGATTGCTGGTCTGTTTTGATACGATCACCAACCAATACGGTTGCACCCATCTCTGTTTTGCTTGCCACGGCAACCACAGCCTTCTCAGATGCTTGCTTACTAAACGCTAAGCCGCGCTCTTTTTCCGTCAATTGCGTGGTCTGACGGTTGACTTCACCAAGTGCCTGAAACGTTACTGCCTGCTTATTGATATCGGCAGTCGTTTTGATGCCGGCGGCAAGTTTTTTCGCATCATTTAATGCTAAATCACTGGCTTTTTGCTGACGCAGTAGCTGCGTAATTCTAGGGGTTGCAGCAGATAAAGACAGTGTTTTGGTCGGACGATAGTTACTTGGCTGTACCCAGACTGTGCCGTTACCAACCTCGATACCTGCTGTGACCGCTTGATCTTGAATGGTGAACTCATCAAACGCTTGCTTAATCACGGCTGGCTGCGCTAGAACAGATTTATTGTTCTCTTTGCGGTAATCTTTAAGACGTTTTAATGACACATTTTCTTGCTGAGCGATATCTTCAATACTAAACCCATCTGCAGCCAAATCGTTAATTGCCGTTACTTTGTCAGCGTAGATTTCTTGACGCTTGTACTCTTTTGCTTTGGCAGTTAACTCATCACGCATACTCTCAAGGCTTGGTATTTTTTTACCATTATCTTCAGTCACCGTAAATATCTGATAACCAAAGCTGGTCTTCACCGGTACGCTGACATCACCTACACTCAAGCCTTCTAACGCTTTCTCTACCGCAGCAGCGTCATTGCCAAATACCGACGGATTAAAGCGTCCGATATCACCGCCTGTTTCCCCTGATGGGTCATCTGACTCTGTCTTAGCAACCTTTGCAAAAGCTTCACCTTTGGCAAGACGCGCTTTGATCTTATCAGCACGCGCTTTGGCATCGTTACCAGTCAATAAGATTTGGCTGATCTTACGCTCATCGACGACGGCAAGGCTTTGCTTATAGGCTTCATATTGCTGCTGCAAATCCTCTTTAGTGACCTCGTTTACTTGGATAGTCTGAGGGCTAAGCTGCAAGTAAGCCAAATCGACCATAGCAGCACTTTTTAGCGTGTCCTTATTGGCATCATAATACGCTTGGATGTCGTTTTTACTCAATTTAACTTTTGACACATAATCTTGCCAGTTAAAACGATGTAGCCAAATATTGCGCGACTCTAGCTGTAAATCAATCAGCTGGCTGACCGCTTTCATCGGATAGGCAGCAGTACCAACGATACTGGCATTCAGCTGATCTAAGCTCAACTGATTGCGGAACTCATCAAACAGCTGGGTTTTTGTCATATTACGTTGACGTAAAAAGCTTGCAAACTGATCATTTGAAAACTCACCATCTGCACCTTTAAAGATCTCTTCTTGGCGCAAAAGACGATTGATGGTGTCATCAGAGACGGTCATGCCAAGCTTGCCAGCCTGCTGCTCTAGCAAGGTGCGATCAATCAGACCTTTTAACACCTGCTCATGTAGCACATCTTCATTTAATAAACTGGCATCATCAACTTGGTCCAAAAGCTCAGTACGGCGATTGTTTACCGCAGTCTGATACTCTGATAGGCCGATACTCGCGTCCCCTACCTGAGCGATCTGATTGGGATCGACATTACCCCCAAAGTAGCTCTCGACGCCCAATAGAGCGAGCGGCGATAGGCATAAAATCAATAAAATGCGACCCGGCCAGCTTTTTAAAAAATCGCGCAATTTATCCATAGTTATCTCTGCTTTATTAACCTATATTGATGAAAAACCATTGTAATACTATTAATAATATCAACGCTCTACAAGCTGGCAATGGTAAGAAAATGGTAAAACTAACAAGGGGTGCATTTTATTATGGTCGCTCAAGGTGGATAACACCGTCTTGATTCGAACAACATCTCTATCGCGCGCCCTATGATACGTGATTTTTGATGCAGACTCAAAATATTCAGGCGATATAATACAAACTATAGCACTAAAAAAAGCACCTAATATCTAGGTGCTTTTTTGATGAGTCGCTCATAGCTGTTATGAGGTGTCACCTTTTATTGCTTTATCATCAACAAACGCAGTTTTTATTCGTGTATCACGTCATAAGCTGCGACTGTCTTTAAATAGATACAGCTTAGTTCAAGCGCTCTTTTAGGTTTTTACCAGCTTTAAAGCTTGGTACTTTGCTGGCTGGGATGCTTAGCTCTTCACCAGTCTTAGGGTTACGGCCAGTACGTGCTTTACGATCTTTTACGCTAAAAGTACCAAAACCAACCAGTGAGATGCTATCGCCTGCTTCTAGAGCTTCGCCAACGCTTTCCATAACGGCATTCAATGCTTCGCCAGCTTGGGTTTTATTTAGACCACTTTTCTCAGCAATGCTATCAATTAATTCTGACTTATTCATAAAATTTCCTTCAAGTTTTAGGGGGTAAAAAAATGCTCACGCCAAGCATTGTATCGCTCTCAGAGTACTTAAGCAATAAAAACCACTTGGCTCATATATAAACAGGTTTTGCTTTGTTATCGTCTTTATAGCAAGGCAACATAAGGAGCGCAAGCAATTTTACATATTTTTGTGCACTCTACAACCTATTTGACACCCAATGTTACCTAAACCTGCTGCAATATTTTAATAATAGCGCTATTTTATCTTTTGATTTATCTCTGAGCTTTTCTAGATTGGAGGCGTATCTAGATATTGGTTTTTATCCACGATAAATACTACTAGCAAGGGTTAACACAGTAAATAAAAGAATTATTGTCAGGTAATAATTTTGCAACTGACAGAAACCCGCGTTACTTTTTATCATAAAGGCGTTACTATAAGCGCAATGTCATTGCATACTTTGGATCAGTTTTGATCCTTACTTATCTTTTTATGTTTCATTCGAACAATAAAAACGGATTATTTACATGAAGCGTTCTACGTTGTCTCACTCTTTTCTTAATGTCATTTTGGTGTTTATCGAATCGGCGCTGACCCTATTGTTACGTTTAGATCCAGAACTCCGTAAAGCCGCTTATCCGCTTGCTAAGCAAGAAACTGTCGTTGCGCTTAGATTATATCTGCCACACGTAGAGGTGTTCGCCACCTTTAGTACCAAAGGCGTGTTATTGGACGACAGGCTACCTATTGGTCGCAGTGAGCCTGACGTCGTTATCAACGCTTACAGCATTCAGGTCATTAATGCCATCACCACTCACGATAGCGAAAGCACTGAAAAGCTGCAAATGCGCGGTGAAACAGTACAGGTTCAGCTGGTTAAGCAATTTATCATGCAACTTGGTTTCGGCAGCTTGATTCAAGGCTTGATTAAAAAGATTAAAGGCGGTAAAAGCAAGCCTAAGCCAACCGAAGCGGAAAAGGCGGATAAAAAAGAAAGCTATAAGCTACGTATTAAAGAACAGCAAGTCGAAATTACCACTTTGACCATCAAAAATCGTGAGCTCGAAACCGCTGTCAAAGAGCTACAAAGCAAACAAAAAACTTTTATTATTACAACGATCATCGCTTCAATCATTGCTCTTGCTGCCATTATTGCACTGTTTGTGATGAATTAATGTTCAAAAAATAATCTGATGTATCAATAAATTTTCAAAACATCTTTTAATAATGTCTCTTAATAGCGTTTGATATGACATATCGTCTATCAAGCGCTTTTTTCGTTGTATCTCCAGCCATTGTTTTTATCAATCACCGTCATTAATATCACTAACCATTCAACCACACTTTAATCTTGACTAAATTACTCGGGATTGAGTATAATTACCTTATCGTTGCACACATCGGGTAAACCATCTGTTGTTTAATAACGATAAAACATACTTGGTCGATAGATGATTTTTCTTATTAGCAGCACAGCTCTTTATATGTGATTGTCTGCCTCTTAAACATCTGACAGAACTAAGATCGTTGTTAAATAAAATTGTCCTTAAAAAGTTTGGAGATAACACATGCGTTTAACTACTCGAGGCAGATATGCCGTGACCGCTTTGCTGGATTTGGCATTACAAACCAGCCAACAAGACAGCGCAGTGTCTTTATCAGACATTGCCAAGCGGCAATCCATTTCTATCTCTTATCTTGAACAGTTATTCTCAAAACTTCGTAAGCGTGGTTTGGTGACCAGTATTCGCGGCGCAGCAGGCGGTTATTATCTAGCAAAGCCGCTTGATCAGATTGATGTGATGAGCATTATCTCTGCTGTCGATGAATCGGTTAATGCAATGCAGTGCGAAGGACGCGGCGACTGCCAAGGTGGTACAATGTGTCTGACTCATGATTTGTGGTGTGCATTATCAAATCATGTAGAGCAGTACTTGAAAAATATAACATTAGCGCAATTATTAAACATGGAGCATGTGCAGTCTGTATCAGACCGTCAGCACAGCGATGCTCTAAAAGATATTTCTATAAAAGACATCAATACTATTACTTTATCGACCAGCGAGGCAAACCCAGCATGAGCCAACATAACACCCTTATATATCTAGATTATGCCGCCACCACGCCAGTTGCTAAGTCAGTCGCTGCCAAGATGAGCGAATATCTGACGGTAGATGGCATCTTTGGTAACCCAGCATCACGCTCACATGGCTACGGCTGGCAAGCGGAAGAGGCAGTAGAAACGGCTCGTCAGCAAGTTGCTGAAGTGATCAATGCTGATCCACGCGAAATCGTCTTTACCTCTGGTGCGACAGAATCTGATAACTTAGCCATCAAAGGCGCCGCTCATTTTTATCAGTCTCGCGGTAAGCATATTATTACCAGTAAAATTGAACATAAAGCCGTATTAGATACTTGCCGTGAGCTTGAGCAAGAAGGTTTTGATATTACCTATCTTGAGCCACAGCCAAGTACGGGTATGATTTTACCAGAGCAAGTGAAAGCCGCTTTACGTGAAGATACGATTTTAGTATCACTCATGATGGTGAATAATGAGCTTGGTACGATTACTGATGTCGCCGCTATTGGCGAAATCACGCGTGAAGCGGGTGTTGTTTTCCACGTTGATGGGGCACAGTCTGTTGGTAAAGTACTCATCAACCTTGCAGAGATGAAAATTGACTTGATGAGCTTCTCAGGCCATAAAGCTTACGGTCCTAAAGGTATCGGTGCTCTATTCGTTAGTCGCAAGCCACGTATTCGCCTAAAAGCCGAGCAGCATGGCGGTGGTCATGAGCGCGGCATGCGTTCAGGTACTTTACCGACCCATCAAATCGTAGGTCTTGGCGCAGCATTTGAGCTAGCCAATCAGCGCTATCAAGAAGACAATGCTCATGCGGCAAAATTACGCCAAAAACTGTGGGATGGTCTACAAGATATCGAAGAGATTTATCTAAACGGTGATTTAGAGAATAGTGTACCGAATATTGTAAATATCAGCTTTAATTTTGTTGAAGGCGAGTCACTGATGATGTCGCTAAAAGACTTAGCGGTGTCATCAGGTTCAGCCTGTACGTCAGCGACTCTAGAGCCATCATACGTACTGCGCGCTATTGGTCGCCCAGACGAGTTGGCACATAGCTCAATCCGCTTTAGTTTCGGGCGCTACACCACCGAAGAAGATATTGATACGGTTATCACCCAGATGCATCAAGCCGTTGATAAATTACGTGCATTATCGCCACTTTGGGATATGTATCAAGAAGGTGTTGATTTAGACTCAGTAGAATGGTCTGAGCACTAATACTCAATTTAAGCTTTATAATTTAAAAATAATGATCAAAGCGATATTTTTATTCATAAAAAGTACTTTTAAAAATAGAAATATCGCCATAGCCAACGAATCAGACAATTATAAATCCAGTTTTTATAAATATATGTTTGACCCCAATTATCGATGAGCCAGTAACCCATTAACGACGACAGTCATTAAATGACAGCTCATCATCTAACCAGGAGAAAACCCCATGGCCTATAGTGACCAAGTTATCGATCATTACGAAAATCCACGCAACGTTGGCAATCTTGATAAAAATGCCAAAAACGTCGGCACTGGCATGGTTGGCGCACCAGCCTGTGGTGATGTCATGCGCTTACAAATCCAAGTCGATGATAACGGTATTATCGAAGATGCACGCTTCAAAACTTACGGCTGCGGTTCAGCCATTGCCTCAAGCTCGCTCGTTACTGAGTGGCTAAAAGGCAAAAGCTTGGATCAAGCTGGTGAAATTAAGAACAGTCACATTGCTGAAGAATTGGCATTACCACCAGTAAAAGTGCATTGCTCAGTCCTTGCAGAAGATGCTATTAAAGCGGCTATTAGCGACTATAAAGGCAAGCATGTTCCTGCTTAAGCCCAGTCGTCGTTAAAATGACCAGCTATATTAAGCCGTGTGTAAGCGGTTTAATATATAGTATTTAGCAACTTGTTCTCTGTATGAAAGCGCAAGCTGCCAAAAAGCGGCTAACGCCAAGGAGGTGACAATGACGCTTATGTAATTGTCACCTTTTATTTATTTCGTTATTTATTTTGAATTTTTATCCCTATTATTGATAGTCAATGGGAGTTGGCATGATTGAAATGACAGAACGCGCCGCTCAACATGTGCGTGAGTTTTTGGACAATCGCGGTAAAGGCGAAGGTATACGCGTGGGTATTCGTACGGCAGGATGTTCAGGCTTGGCTTATGTTTTAGAGTTCGTCGATATCCCTGATGAAAACGACACCCGTTATGAAAGCCTTGGAGTCAGTATTTTTATTGACCCTAAAAGCTTGGTATATCTCGATGGTTTATTGATGGATTATGAAAAAGAAGGTCTCAATGAAGGCTTTAAATTCAGCAATCCCAATCAAAAAGGCGAATGTGGCTGCGGTGAGTCCTTTACGGTATAACCGTTTTTATTATACAAAGTAGAAGCCCTTAAAATAATAAATAAAATAGAGGCAGATGATATGACAGATAGCACGTTAGAGCCACAGTTTGATAACTTTTTTGCTCTGTTTGAGCAGCCTGTTCAGTTTGATATTGTACAAGACAGCTTAGATCAGCGTTTACGTGTTTTGCAAAAACGCTATCATCCTGACAATGTTGCAAAAGATGGAGCTAATCCTGCAAAAGCACAGCAGCAATCTGAGCAAGCATCAGCGCTTATTAATCAGGGTTACCAAACCTTGAGTGCCCCTGATAGTCGAGCCAGTTACTTGCTAGATATGGCAGGTCAAGCGCAAAATTTGGAGCATTCCATCGCAGATTTGGATTTTTTAGAAGACGCTATGGAAATGCGTATGGATTTGGACGACGCTATTGGTGCTCGAGACATAGCAACGCTAAAGCAGTTACATCCACAGATTACAGAACGTCTAGCAAAGCAGTCAGCAAGCTTTAAAAACGCTTATGAGATTCAAGACTGGCAAACCGCTATTGATGCAACCCAAAAGTTAAAGTTTTTGGTGAAGTTAAATGCTGACGTCGTGACAGCCATTGATGCAATCTCGGCGGCTACACATTTAGATGACGATGATTTATACGTTTAGTTGTTGTGCTTTAATCGCCTGTTACTACCATTAGCAACACCTTGGCAGACATTTAAAATGCATTTCAGCAATTTTAAAAAGTGACGGTTAAAGTAGCACCAATTATCTCGTATAATCTTGACTGCAAAAGCCTTTAATAGCTAATTTCTAATAGCTAATTTCCATATTTGAGCATTTATAGCAAAACTATTTTATGTTGTACTGATGGTAGTCGATCTATCATCTTTGTATCATTTCACTTATTCATTTTATCTTTGAGTTATCTTATGTCCTTAATGCAAATTGCTGAACCCAATCAAAGCACCCGACCTCACCAGCATCGTTTTGGCCTAGGCATTGACCTTGGTACGACGCGTTCATTGGTCGCCGTGGTACGCTCAGGCAAGGCACAAGTTTTGCAAGCAAGCACAGCGACAGATACCTTATTGCCTTCTGTGGTGTATTATCCAAGTGAAGGTAGCCCATTGGTTGGCTCAGAAGCCCTCGCCCATGTCATAGACGACCCAAGCAACACCATTATTTCATCTAAGCGATTTATGGGTCGCAGCCAAGCTGATATTAAATTCTCTCATCCTTATGAGTTAAGCGGTGGCAAAGATGAAATGCCTACTTTTATCACTGCGCAGGGAGCCGTATCTCCTGTTGAAGTGTCAGCGCGTATCTTAGCAGCGCTTGAACAGCGTGCTGCTCACGCATTGCCTAAGGATAGCATTCAAGGTGCGGTCATTACCGTGCCTGCCTATTTTGATGAAGCACAGCGTCAAGCGACTAAAGATGCCGCTCAAGCAGCCGGTATCAAAGTACTGCGTCTATTGAACGAGCCTACTGCAGCTGCTGTCGCTTATGGTCTTGACCAAGCGACCGATGCGGGCGTTGAGAAACATTACCTTATCTATGATTTGGGCGGTGGTACGTTTGATGTGTCTATTTTAAAGCTAAACGATGGCGTTTTTGAAGTACTGGCAACAGGTGGTAACAGTGCGCTTGGCGGCGATGATATCGATCGTTTATTAACTAAATGGCTAATCGAACAGTTGAATATCGACCCAAAAGACGTTAGCCTGCATGACAAGTCGATACTCGCCCAACAAGCCAAAGCTTATAAACAAGCACTGACGGATACTGAGCAAGTCGATATTGATATCGTCGTGAATGAGCAATCTTTTAAGGGTATCTTACGCCGTGAAGATTTATTTGCCATTGTAGAACCTGTTAGTCGCCGTACTTTGAGTGTCTGCGAGCAAGTCTTACGTGATGCTAAACTCTCAACAGCCGATTTGGATGAAGTTATTTTGGTGGGTGGCTCAACCCGTATGCCGGCGATTCAACAAGTGGTTGCCGATTTTTTTGCAAAGCAGCCGCTTTGTCGCCTCAATCCAGATGAAGTGGTCGCTTTAGGTGCGGCACAAACTGCACATCAATTGATTAATGGTGATAGTTATAATAGTTTATTGTTGTTAGATATCACTCCGCTATCGCTTGGTCTTGAAACCATGGGCGGTTTGGTTGAGGTACTTATTCCGCGTAACACACCCATTCCAGTCAAAAAGCGCCAAGTGTTTACCACTTATCAAGACGGGCAAACCGGCATGGTCATTCATGTCGTGCAGGGCGAGCGTGAAACCGTCGATAACTGCCGCTCACTGGGACGTTTTGAGTTATATGGCATTCCCCCTATGAAGGCGGGATTTGCCCGTGTTGAAGTAACTTTTAGTATTGATGCTAATGGTCAGCTGACGGTTAGTGCGCAAGAAACCACCACCAAGACCGAAAGTAAAATTGAGATTGTGCCCTCTTATGGCTTGTCTGATGAACAAAAAGAGCAGTTACTCATTGCAGGCTTTAAATATGCTGAAGAAGATAAAAATGCACGTTCATTGATTGAAACCAAGGTTGAATCAGAACGTGAGATACTGGCGCTGCAATCGGCACTGAAAGATTTTGCCGCTTTACTCTCAGAAGAAGCTAAGCAGTCTTTGGCGCAAACCATGCAAGACTTGCAAGCTGCGCTTGGTACGGATGATTTAAGTCTTATTGACGCAAAAAAACTGGCGCTTAAGCCGCATAGCGACGCCTTTGCTGCTCTTATTATGAATCAAAGTGTCAAGACCAGTATGGCAGGCACCAGTGCCCAAGACTGGTAACCAAGATGCTTTACCATATTGCTGACATGTCAAATTAAGCATATTTTTTATACTTTTAGATTTTATTTTAAACGGATTAGCACTGGATAGACTACCTTATGCCAAAAATCACTGTACTACCCCATCATGAAATTTGCCCTGAAGGCATCGAAGTTGAATTAGCAGCAGGCGAAAATTTATGTAAAGCCTTACTCGAAAAAGGCATCAAGATTGAGCATGCTTGCGAGATGTCAAAAGCTTGTACGACTTGCCATGTCGTCGTACGTAAAGGTTTTAATAGCTTGGATGAGATGGATGATATCGAAGCGGACTTACTCGATCGTGCTTGGGGACTAGAGCCTGATTCACGCTTGTCTTGTCAGGTTATGCTTGAAGATGACGATTTAGTCATTGAGATTCCAAAGTACACTTTGAACCATGCTAAAGAGAATCACTAATTATTGACGACTTTACTTATTGGTTCTGCTTAAGCGCGGCGCATTGTTAATGCTATAGTCAGGGAAAAGTAATATCGATACATCAAGTACTGCTGATATTCATTTTTCTTGCTTGCTGTGCCTACGCAGACAGAGGCTGCAAAAAATTTATATCAGCAGCACTGTAGCGTTTTTGAGATATTTTAACTATATATGTAATACTCATAAAAAAGCCAACTATGTCTTATAGCTGGCTTTTTTCTATTCTAATATCTGACACTTAAAACTGTAACTTTCAATAATCACAATCTATTCATGAGCAAAGAAAATCATTTATAAACATATAATATGGCTATAAATTATTTATGATGATGCCTTTCTTTTTTGCTGGCTGCGTCAATTTCAATAGCGGCAGACTTTTCTTCTTGCTCTATACGAGCAAGAGCAAGATTAAGACGACTTCTAATATCTTGATAATCGTTATCTTGCATGTCTCTAAAATTCAAATGCAGGTTAAAACCTGGAAGCGTATGGTCTACCCATTTCGACAATTTACCTTTATTCTCATCTGGATCCAGCACTCTCCAAGCACTTACCTTATCATCGAATCCTTTTAACGGAAAAGCACCTGCATATTCGCAATCAAAATCATGAGCGATATAATCGTGAGTGCTTTCGCTAATGTATATCTCACCCTTACCAGCGACAGCTTCAAGCCTTGAAGCCAGATTTGCCTCTTTACCAATGAGCGTATAGCTCAGACGATTATTACTACCAAAGTTGCCGACATGACAGTAGCCTGTGGTAATGCCAATCCGTATATATAGCCCCTCAAAGCCCATCAGTCGCCATTTTTGTCGTAGTGTGCGCATCTCACGGCGCATATCTATTGCCATAGCTACGCAGTCTAGTGCATCTTGACGAGGACCACGGCTGTTTGGCTCACCAAAAAAACACACCATGCCATCGCCAATGAACTTATCTAGTACTGCCCCATGTTTATTGGCAATCAAAGTCATACAATGCATATAAGTGTTTAAGATATCAGCCAAATTATCTGCACTTAGGCTATCAGACAGCTCCGTAAAACCGACGATATCTGAAAACATAATCGTCAGCTTAGCACGTTTATTAACAACAGTAACCGGACTGTCCGCTTTAACAATAGGTTCCCATACTTGCGGTGGTATAAAACGGGTCAACTTATTGATCACCGACACCATCGTACTTAAACGCCCAACCACTTGCTCAGCACGTGCTTCATAATGGACATACTCACGATATATATGGCGAAAATGACAAAGTATCACGAGCATTGTTGACAGCAGAATAATAGGGGTAATCCAACTGGTATGACAATCTATCTCTACACTATTCAAAATCACACTAACATAGTAAAAAATAATGACAGTGACGACGGCTACAGAAATCAGCTTTAGATGATTCTCAGGACTACTAATAATGATACGCAATCCAATCAACGCCGCCAAACTTAATGAGATAATAGGACAAAGCTGAATAGAACCAATGACCACAGACAATAAAATAATAACAATATTAGACGTCCAAAAGCTTTTTTGACGACGAAAGTTATAAATTAAAATCATAAGGCTAGGTAAGCAGACGACGATTAAAAGCGCCATTGAAGTTGGACTGAAGTCAAAATGGATAGCGAGCAGTATCACGCTTAGTATCAGAACAAAGACTTCAGGATAATCAAATCGACAGACATCATTACCCTGTATAGATTTTTTTGGGCTAAATGTGTCTAAAAGGGCCATGATAGCTATTCGCTTAAACCAGAAAAATCATTAAAAGTACTCATAAAAATAATATAGGTTGTGCGCCCTATCTTTATAAACGATATTTACGCTTATAAATACTATAAGAGAAAGTAAACAGTAAGCTTGTATATTATACGTTTTTATTTTATTAACAGCTATGTTATTGGCGCCTCAAAGCATACCGTTCGTCACTCATTATGTTGTCATAAGCCAATTAAATTATCGTCGTCATGTCTTCATACTAAACAAAAGCGCCAAATTCGAGCTAAAAGCAAAAAAGCCAGATGCTATATCTGACCTATTTTGACTAACATTTATCGAGCTATTTTAGGTTCTAAATAAGTATTTGATTACATTTGCCAATCAAACGGCATTTGATGATGACCTCGTAGCGCCATCATCAAAGTCTGCTGCATTTGCGCCAATACCTCTTTGGTATAAGGTATCGCAGGAACGCCCCATACTGGATTTGGCCACTGCATGTCGTTTTGATAGCGGACGATATGATGAAAATGTAGCTGCGGTACTTGATTGCCGAGCGCTGCCACATTCATTTTATCGGCTTGGAAAGTCTTGGCAAGTTGGCTTGATAACCAGCTTGATTCACGCAAAAACTGTGTTTGGTCTGCCTCAGACAACTCGTACAACTCTTTGATACCTGATACGCGTGGTAATAATATCAACCATGGAAACTGGCAGTCATTGATTAAACGACAGGTCGATAAGGGGAAGTCCCCCACTAAGAAACTATCAGCAGCAAGTTTATGATGAAGTTGGAACATAATGACGGTTCTCTTGTTATGACACTTGAATAAAAGAAATTGGAATATAGAAAAGCAAAATTTAATTCACTAAAACATTTGATTCACTAAAACACAGTAGGCTAAATATAGGGTGTCGCTATTTTATCAGTTATCCAACCGATAAAATAGCGCCATGACTTGATTGACTCGACGTTCTATCTTATCAATACCCCGTTCACCTACTTAGCTGATCTAATTGGCGGAAAGCAACTGTCGAAAATTAAGCCGACTCCGCCACCCTGTGCTCGCTAAAATAGCGTAATAGCTCTTGAATGACTGTCACACGCTGCTGCGACGTTGCCAGTTTATCGCCATCTTGATAACGAATGCCAGAGGCGCCATTCATACGGTAACGCTGCCCATTCGATTGAATTAGCTTAATAATCGCTAAAGCATCAACAGGCGTATCTGGTGCAAACTCTAACGTCATACTATTACTATTGGCATCAATTTTATTAATTTTCAGCGGTTCAGCTTGTATACGCAGCCCATGAATGGCAAATAACTGCTTGGTCTGGTCTGGCAAGATACCAAAACGATCAATCATTTCAGTTCGAATATCAGTCAGTGCCTCTTTATCATCTGCATTCCCAATACGCTTATAGAATAATAAACGCTGATGTACGTCGTGTAGATATTCTTCTGGTATCAATGCCGAGCTGTGCAGATTAATCTCACTGGTCAGCGACAATGGCGTACTTAAATCAGGCTCTTTACCGGCTTTAATCGCTTTTGTCGCCCGCTCGAGCATATCCATATATAAGCTAAAGCCTATCGCTTGCATATTACCGCTTTGCTGCTTACCGAGTATCTCACCAGCACCGCGAATCTCTAAGTCTTCACTTGCCAGCATAAAGCCTGCACCCAGCGTATTAGCACGTTCAATCGCATGCAATCGGCGCTTGGCATCACCTTTAAGCCCTTTAATAGACGGTACCAGCAGATAACAATAGGCTTGGTGATGACTACGACCAACGCGACCCCGCAGCTGATGTAGCTGTGCCAAACCGAACTTATCAGCGCGCTCAATAATAATGGTATTGGCATTGGGTACATCGATACCCGTTTCGATAATGGTCGAACATATCAGCACGTTGAATTTTTTATGATAAAACTGCTGCATCACTTGTTCAAGTTGCCGCTCTTGCATTTGCCCATGAGCGACTCCCACTCGCGCCTCAGGCACGAGCTCACGGATGGTCTCTGCCATACGCTCGATACTGGCCACATCATTATGTAATAGATAGACCTGACCACCGCGTAGTAACTCACGCAAGATAGCTTCTTTCATCAATGCTTCTGTCTTTTGCATGACAAAGGTTTTAATCGCAAGGCGACGAGCTGGAGGTGTGGCAATAATAGACATATCACGCATGCCAGATAACGCCATATTAAGCGTTCTAGGGATGGGTGTCGCTGTCATCGACATACTATCGACATCGGTCTGAATCGCCTTGATACGCTCTTTATGACGTACGCCAAAGCGATGTTCCTCATCGACAATCATTAACCCTAAATTGGAAAACTTCACATCTGGTTGCAATAGCTTATGAGTACCGATAACGATATCCACTTTACCAGCCGCAAGGTCTGTTAGAACCGTTTCTTGATGCTTTTTGCCGCCAAAGCGCGACAAGGTTTCAACACGCACCGGCCAATCAGCAAATCTATCACGGAAATTATCCTCATGCTGACCTGCTAGCAAGGTTGTCGGTACCAATACCGCCACTTGGTAGCCAGCACTAACCGCGATAAACGCAGCTCGCATGGCCACTTCGGTTTTACCAAAACCCACATCGCCGCAGATAAGTCGATCCATGGGCTGATTTTGGCGCATGTCTTCCATAACTGCGTGGATAGCATTGGCTTGGTCAGGGGTTTCTTCAAAAGCAAATTGGCTCGCAAACAGCTCATATTGCGAGATGTCTATTTTGAAATGAATACCAACTTTGGCTTCACGCCGCGCTTGTATATTCAGCAGCTCAGCAGCAACATCGTGGATTTGCTCCAGCGCTTTTTGCTTGGCTTTATCCCATTTGCCGCTACCAATTTTGTGCAATGGTGCGAGTGCTGGGTCGCCACCACTATAACGGTTAATCATTTGCAGATTGGCGACCGGCACATAAATACTGGCATCATCGGCATATTTCAGATGAATAAACTCTTGCTCACCGTCGCCCACATCTAACGTAATTAGACCATTATAACGACCTATACCATGCTCGATATGAACCACTGGACTGCCTTCGGTTATTTCGGTGACGCTTTTAACCAAGAACTCTTCTGACACACCGCTTTGACGACGACGGCGTGTTTGCAGAACTTGTCGACCAAATAATTGTGTCTCGCTAATCAGCACCAAACGCTCAGGCACATAAACGCCACGTTCAATGGGCGCAACGGTTAAACCGACCTGTGGCAACTTATTATTTTTAATATCCTTTGTCTTATCGGCTGCTAAAAATGCTTCAAAGCTATCATAGGCTTTGATGTCGATTTTACCTTTAAACAGCTCAATAAGAATCTCACGGCGACCTGCTGTTTCAGCAACCACCAATACCGGCGTCGCCGTTTGCGCTTGTAGCTCTAAAAACGCTAGCAGCTCAGTTAAAGGTTCTGATTTTTGATGATTGACAGCTAATTGCGGCGGTGCTTGCGCACTTAACGTCACCAAGCCTTGTTGTTTATTCTCAAAAAAATCTAATGGTATTTGTGCAGTTGACTGTAATTGACTCTCCAATACTGACTCTTCAATTGCAGATCCCTCATTCATTGTCGCTAACTCATTACGCGCACTCAAGATAACGCGTGGATAATGATTGAGATGCTCGTTAAGGGTATTTGACAACAAATACAGCAGCTCAGGGGCGACGATAGGCTTATCAATATCGTGACGACGCTCTTCATAGCGGCGCTGGATTTGCGACCAATAATCCGCCTGTTTTTCGTTAATTAGCTCATCGGTGATAAATAGCGTATCGCTTGGCAGATAAGCAAATAAACTACTTTCCACCGTCCAGTCTTTTAAATCAAAAAACAGGGGCTGATAATATTCAAGTCCGCTACTAGCGATACCTGCCATCACATCTTTATGCAACTCGAACTTACGGCTACTGCTATTGGGGAACATGGCAGCAAAATTTATGCGGAAGGTCTCGCGCCCTTCATCAAGTGGAAACTCTTTTGCCGGTAGTATTTGGAATTGCTGAATAGGCTTTGAGATATCTGGCAATTTATGCAGTAGCGACAACGACTCTTTGCCCATACTGCTATCGTTACCACTCATCATTGACTTTAAATCATCAACGGTCAATGTCCGCTGGGTCTGCGGGTTAAAGAAGCGAATCGTTTCAATCTCGTCATCGAATAAATCCAGACGCAGCGGGAATGGCTGACCCATGGCAAAGATATCAATGATACTGCCACGTACCGCAAATTCACCCGGCTCAAAAACGTTATCTACCGCTCGATAACCTGCTTTTGCGAGCAGAGAACGCTGAGTATTGATATCAAATTGATCGCCAACACTTAAATCAAAATGCTGTCCAATTAACCAGCTTGGCGGTGCGACGCGGTGCATTAATGCCTGCACAGATATCAATAGCACGCCTGACGTTGGCATATCGGTTAATAAATTGATACGCTCGCTGACAATATCTTGATGCGGTGACAGCTCATCATAGGTCAGCGTCTCCCAATCAGGAAATACATGAGCATCCACACCGCAAAACGCCAGTTCTGTCTCTATTTGGTTCAGCTGATTTTGGTCACGTGTCACTACGACTTTTAGACGCTCGGTAACATTCCATATAGGTGCTTGCACTAAACTTGCCAGCCATAAGCTGCTGACCGCACCATGTACAGGTGCAAGCCAGCGGCGCTGGGCATTCTGGATAGGGAATAACTGCTGATTAATCGGGGCAAAGGCGTCAGTTAAAGCAGTGATAGACATAGAGGATAGGATCAAAGTTATGGGTCAGAAAGCTATTATACGAATATTTGCGCAATTACCAAAATTTATGCCGTAACGGTTTGTCACATAGCATTATTATAGAAAATGCAAAGAGCCATATATAGTTAAAATATCTCAAAAACGCCACAGTGCTGCTGGTATAAATTTTTTGCAGCCTCTGTCTGCGTAAGCACAGCAAGCAAGAAAAATGAATATCAGCAGTACTTGATGTATCGATATGACTTTTCCCTGACTATACTTTATAAAATAAAGATTTAATGCTAAAAACAGCGCTGATAAACGCAAAAACCTCGGCTAATAAGCTGAGGTTTTTGCGTTTTTATTCATTGAACGGGTTTTAAATTAACGGTTTATCACTAGCGATAATACCGTTATTATCTGCGTAAACAAACATACCAGAATTTAGCGTTAAATCACCAAAGCTGATTTCGATATCCGTTTGACCTTCATCACGGCGATTTGATTTGCGCGGAATACAACCAAGCGCCATGACGCCAAGCGCCATCTGTGCCATATCATCGACATCACGCACGCAGCCATAAACTATAACCCCTGCCCAGCCATTATCAATCGCTGACTGTGCAATCATGTCGCCTAATAGCGCACAACGCATAGAGCCACCACCGTCAACGACCAACACCTTGCCATGACCGTTTTTGTCTTTACCATCACTGTTTAGCAGTGATTTGACCCGGCTATTATCTTCAAAACATTTAACGGTCACAATCTCACCGCAAAATCTGTCTTTGCCGCCAAAACTATAAAACGACTTACCTTCGATATTAGGCAAACACACCTGTGATTCAGGACGGGCATCCAATAAATCGCAGGTTACAAAATTTTCTGTAGTCATCATTGCTGATTCTGGCATGGTAAGACTCCTTGTCTGTTATGGTCAAATTATTTTTATTTCTTACATTCAATTATTACTCAGGCTATTTGGCGTACTTATAAATAACGTGAAATTTTATTTGATTGATAGCTTAATTTTTTACGCGAGTCATCGCAAGCATCTGTTTATTGTCGATAATCTCAGTGCTGTTAATGACTGATTCAGTGCGATATTTGCTGCGGTGGTAGATATCATGGGCGCTCATCGCCATGGCACTAGCGACACGCTTGGCTGAAATAGGATGTAAGGATAGCGACTCAGACACCAATGGCGAGATAAGCTGAAAGGCTTTTTGTCCCAAACTTTCAAGCGGGCGACCCTTATGTTTACCAAGTAGTAATGACGGACGGAAAATAACCAATTGGGCAAATCCCAATGCCATTATCGACTCTTCAGTTTCAGCCTTTACCCGATTATATAAAAAGCGACTGTTGATATCCGCATTCATTGAGGACAATAAAAAGAAGTTTTCAACCCCTTTATCTTGGCACAGTTTGGCAAAACCGACATTATAATCATGGTCAATCTTACGAAAAGCTTCATCACTACCCGCTTGTTTTTTGGTGGTACCAAGGCAACTAAAGGCATCCGTTTTTCGATCAGCGCCAATGCTTGCAAAGATTTCGGCTAAGTTGTCAAAATCATTCACCTGATAAAAACGCATGCTGGCATTAATGTAGCGAGGAGGACGCCGTGCGATCACAATCAATGTGTCATAAATCTCACTAAGCTGCTTTACAAGATGTTGCCCGACCAACCCTGTGGCACCTATTACCATTGCTTTTCGCTGCATATCCTATCCATTTATAGAGTGTTGAAATACTTATGATCGTCAAAAATGTGACTTTTAAAAGCCCTTCGGTGACGCTTACCACTGTAGTATCATACCTAAATTAATCAATCATCGAGGCTATTATGCATGATTTATTGTAAGAGATTTTATCAGCAAGCGGTTTTATTCAGCTCATACGCTCGTTTAGACTCAAATACTGACTCAATATTATGATAAATAGCTGTATAAACCTCTATTAAAGGCATAAAATCCCGCTCATCCATGTAATGCCATAACTTCTTTAAGCAATAATCATCAAACTTATTGTTCTAAGGGCGATAATTTGCTAAGATAACCGGCTTTACACGTCAACACTGTTTAATTATTCCAAACAGTTCTGGCGCTTGCGATGATTTATTACTATTAGATACTCTAATTGTAGACATCGACATCATGTTTGGCGAGACGGCTGCTCGTTACCGATGATGGTTAAACCCTTTGTTGTTATTCACATTCATATTTTCATCTGTCTTTATCAAGGAGATTCGCGTGGCTAATACTGCACAAGCTCGTAAACGCGCCCGTCAAAACACCAAACGTCGTCAGAACTCTGCGTCACAACGCTCTATGGTTCGTACTTATTTGAAACGTGTTGACGCGGCTATCGCTGCTAAAGATTATGACGCGGCTACCGAAGCTTACAAAAAAGCGGTACCGGTTCTTGATCGTATGGCTGACAAAGGTATTCTTCATAAGAATAAAGCTGCTCGTCGTAAGAGCCGCCTAAACAAAACCATCAAAGGCTTACTAGCTTAAGATTGGTTACGTTTAGACCGTATGATGCTTTGATAGCATCATAACTAAAACCTTGCCACTGGTTCTAATACTGAGGCAAGGTTTTTTTATGCCTACTCAAAAAGTTAGCAACTGAATAAATATAGTCAGGGAAAAGTAATATCGATACATCAAGTACTGCTGATATTCATTTTTCTTGCTTGCTGTGCCTATGCAGACAGAGGCTGCAAAAAACTTATACCAGCAGCACTGTAGCGTTTTTGAGATATTTTAACTATAGCGCTTACGTCCATTTTACTTCTGGTGGCAATAGCAGTTTGTTAGGATGAAAGCCAGCAGCAAGGTAACCTTCAAGCAAATTCTGAATCGGACGCACATAGACTTTACCGCGCCAGACAAAATACGCACTTGCTTGCTCGAATGGCTTGTCATCAAACCACAAAAATACCCCTTCCATCATCTTTGGCCAGTCGTTCCAATCAATCTCAACAACATCAAACATCACCGCTAAAAATGCAGATAACAAAGTATCATGGCTGACAGCGAGCATCAGATGCCCGTGCTGTGGCTGATTTTGATAAAAGAGCGATAGAATATCGAGACCACCCTGATAAGCATTTTTGGTACCTTCAAGATTGCCTTGCAAGAATCGATTGATAAAATTAAGAACACCAATCTCTTTAAAGATGGGATTTGCAATATCAGGTTCAGTAACCAAGCTACCAGGTTCAACCAGTAATGACTGATGTACGATATCACGCCGTAGTCCCGCACCTTCTTGCATCAGCTGCGCCGTATCAAGACAGCGGCCAATCGGGCTCGAGATACTATCGACATCGAGCGAATACGGCAGATGACCTGCCAACCAACGACCCCAAGATTTTGCCAATATGCGCCCTTTGGGTGTCAATGGCAGCTGATAACTGGCAAAGCCATTACCATCAGAGCGCTCACGCAGGGAATGTCTGGTAAATAAAATCAACCGCTTACCTTCAGGTAACAAGCTGACCGAAGAAATCATGCTATCAGGGAGGTGTGAGGGCGCGGGTGCACTTGGATTATGACTCGCAAGCTTCTCAGCGGCTAGGCTCGATGTGGTGTTATTAGGAAGTTTACTCATCACACAAGCCTAGCAGATTTTTTGACAGGAATGAACCAAATATAAGTCCGATTGCAATATAATCTCAAACAAATATACTGAGAGCAGACCCATTGATTTCAACATCACTAAAATACTATGACACGCTGACCTTGTAAAATAAAGACTCACATTTATTACGCGAAACTAGCCGATATCAATCACTCTATCCCATGCAAACGCTAAGGCCGTACTACTGACCTCATTTGGATAGGCACGCGGATTGACGATGACACGCGTCTTATGAATGGGGTAATCAAATGCCTCGTGCGTATGTCCATGTACCCAAAGCGTTGGTGCCCAGTCCTCATACATCCATTTGGATAAATCACTCACAAATGCAGCATTGCTCGGCAAATTGGCATATTTCTCAGACACTGATAATGGGCTGATACTATGATGACTCATAACCACGGTTTTTTTGCCCAATGCTTTTGCGTTGATTAATGCTTGCTTGAGCCATTGGCGCTGCTTAGCATGGATCTGCATTGATATCTCAGGTGAAAACAGCTCGCCACCGGCATATATCTGTTTATAGTCACGCATAAAGCGCAGCGCCGCCGCCATAGTGTCTTCGTTGGCTTGATATTGATAATCTGTCCAAAGCGTACAGCCTAAGATGCGCAATCCTCCAATATCAATATGCTGGCACTGCAAGACTCGAACGCCCTGCTTTGCTTCACCATCATAATTGTCCCAAGTCGCCAGCTTTTTATCAAAATGCAGCACGTCTTCATTGAAGTACTCGTGATTGCCAGCAATCGTGATTATAGGGACTTGTAAGCGCGCTGCTTGCTCTTGTAGCCATGGCATACCACTATCACTATTTGCCGTATCTCCCGCCACTAGAACGATGTCTGCGTCGGTTTTAGGGATATGCCCTATCGGATGGGATTGACGAACATAACTGTCAATATGTAAGTCACTCAAAATCTGTAATTTCATAGCGGTCAATATCATTAAATAAACATAAATAGTTTAGCACCTTTTCAGCTATCGACAAAAAGTAAAAAGACAGCGGATCAGGCTGTCTTTTTACTTTTTGTCGTAAGTGTCTATTTAATATCTAACTTAAAAGTTAGAGGCTTTGAAGTATCAACTGCAATTTAGCGCTAGGATCTGCTGCTTGGGTAATTGAGCGCCCAATCACCAGATAATCAGAGCCATCATTTAATGCCTGTTTTGGCGTACAAATACGCTTTTGATCATCAGCATTATCATCTAGCAGACGAATACCAGGCGTAATCAGTTTAAAGTCTTGACCACATAATGCCTTTAATGTCTTTGCTTCTTGAGCTGAGCATACCACGCCATCAAGACCGGCTTGCTTGGTTAATTGTGCTAAGCGGCTCACTTGTGCGTCTAGACCGTCGGTGATACCCGTTCGCATGAGTGCTTCATTGTCCATAGACGTTAAGACAGTCACTGCAATTAGTAGCGTGTCAAAATCCCTATCTAGTAGGCGCTGTTTTGCCAATGACATAGCCTCTAGTCCTGCACTGGCATGGACGTTGACCATCCATACCCCAAGCTCAGCCGCTGCCAATACTGCTTGCGCGGTGGTATTCGGAATATCATGAAACTTAAGGTCTAAAAAAACCTCAAATTGGCGCTGGTGTAGCGCTTTGACTATCTCAGGACCACAGCGAGTATACAGCTCTTTACCTACTTTCAATCGGCATAACGCCGGATCTAATTGGTCAGCTAACGCAAGAGAGGCATCCTTTGTCATATTGTCTAATGCAACGATGACAGGAGAATTGATTGCGTTGTTCATTGTTATGCCTCTTTATATCAGGTTCATCAAATTATCATGTACAGAATAAGCAGTAAAAACGCATCCTATTCATCATCAGTAATCGCGTTTTTGCTTGATCAAACTTGCCCCTTCATGGACATTGCCATTGGGATGCGCATTGTGCATTGTTGTGTCTTGTACATTGACCGCTGTCGAACCATAGACAGCCTCTTCTACAGTAGGTGCATTCGCTTGACGATCAATCACCACATTGGCTTGGGTTATCTGCTCTTGTAAATTGGCATTTGCCTTTTGTAGACGCGATATTTCCCACTTGTTTTGCAACACACGGAAAATCAGCAATGCTAATAAGATACCGATGACGATACCAAGTATCAGGCATAGGATCAGTAGCAAACCCAAATTCATCGTAGGCGCTTGTGAAAACAGCAGATTCACGCCAACTTCAGTATTGTTTGCTAATACCAAAGCTAGCGAATAAGCGAAGCTCAAAAATAGCAGCACTAATAATAAAATACGCATCAGACGTCCCCTTAGGTTTTTAATAAAACAGATAAATGGATAAAAACTAAGCCATGCTGATTGATAATACTACGTTGTCAAAGGTTTGGTATAAATAAGAAAAATCGGCTCATGCTTTAGTATTAGATCGGTTTAATATCTTATATTACTTCAATTGGCTTACTGCCCGCCTGCTACTTTTTCATTTACGGCTTCCCGTAATGCTTTGCCTGGCTTAAAATGCGGAATTGCTTTTGCAGGTACTGGTACGCTTTCACCAGTTTTAGGATTGCGCCCCATACGAGCACGGCGATGATGAAGACAAAAACTGCCAAACCCACGAACTTCTACTCGACCATCATTGGCGAGCGTATGGGTCATCAAATTTAATATTTCGCGTACGGCGTCATCGACAATGGTATCTGTCATCGTGTCACAATTCGCACTCAGATTACTAATAAATTCAGACTTATTAATTGTTTGCTGCATTATCACACTTGCCTTGTTAATTGATAGATAAGATGATGTAAATAACTAAAATGATCACCACAGATATTATAAAATACTAGCTAATAACCACGCTATTGTTGGTTAAATATCTGTTTATTTATAATGACTTGGGTCTAAGTTTACATCTCGTTACTCGATGTTGCAAATGATAGCGGATATTGAGCTAAATTGGAAACAAGAGTTCTCCTATCAAGGAAAAAACTTCATCAAATATCGTCAATAGCAAAATTTAACCATAAAAAAAAGCGACCGGAGTCGCTTTCTTTTATGAGATCATAACATTAGCAGTAAATAGCTTACTGCATTTGTTCTTTGATCAAGTCACCAATGGTTTTTGGTTGTGCCTCAGAACCGGCAGCAGTACTAGTCGTGGTAGTGCTACTTAATTCTTTAATCGCTTGACGCTCTTCAGCTTCGTCTTTCGCTTTGATAGACAGGCTAATGTTACGTGTCTTACGATCAACACTGATGATTTTAGCTTCAACATCATCACCAACTGTTAGATGCTTAGTCGCATCTTCAACGCGGTCACGTTGAATCTCAGAGGCACGTAGATACGCTTCAACTTCGTCAGCAAGTTCAATAGTAGCACCTTTAGCGTCTACTTCTTTTACTTTACCATTAACGATAGCACCGCGGTCATTATTGACTAGGTATTCGTTAAACGGATCTGAAGTCAATTGTTTCACGCCTAGGCTGATACGGTTGGCTTCTGAATCTACGGACAATACCATTGCTTCAACGGTGTCGCCTTTGTTGTAGTTACGGATAGCATCTTCACCAGTTTCATTCCAAGAAATATCTGACAAGTGAACCAGACCATCAATACCGCCATCTAGACCGATAAAGATACCGAAGTCAGTGATTGATTTGATCGTACCAGTGATTTTATCACCGCGCTCATGTTTCTTATCAAACTCATCCCATGGATTGGCTAGAGTTTGTTTGATACCTAAGCTGATACGGCGACGTTCTTCGTCGATATCAAGAATCATTACTTCAACTTCATCACCCACTTGAACAACTTTTGATGGATGGATGTTTTTGTTGGTATGATCCATCTCTGATACGTGTACTAGACCTTCAATACCTTCAGAGATTTCAGCGAAACAACCATAATCAGTCAAGTTGGTTACGCGAGCTTTGACAACTGCACCTACTGGATAAGTACCGCCAACGTTATCCCAAGGATCAGTACCTAATTGCTTAAGACCTAGGCTAACGCGATTGCGTTCACGGTCAAACTTCAATACTTTAACTTTTAGGTCTTGACCAACTTCAACCACCTCAGATGGGTGCTTGATGCGGCGCCATGCCATATCAGTGATGTGCAATAGACCATCAATACCACCAAGATCAACGAACGCGCCGTAATCAGTAAGGTTCTTAACGATACCTTCAATCTCGATGCCTTCTTCAAGCTTGTTCAATAGCTCTTCACGCTCAGCTGAGTTTTCAGCTTCCATAACAGCACGGCGACTAACGACCACGTTGTTACGTTTTTGATCAAGTTTGATGACTTTGAATTCTAACTCTTTACCTTCTAGATGTGTCGTATCACGGATAGGACGTACATCTACCAATGAGCCTGGCAAGAACGCGCGTACTGAACCGATATCTACGGTAAAGCCGCCTTTTACTTTGCTAGAAATAATACCTTTTACAATCTCATCGTTGTCAGAGATTTTTTCAAGGAAATTCCAAGTTTCAACGCGTTTGGCTTTTTCACGTGACAGTAAGGTTTGACCCATACCGTTATCAACCGCTTCAACCACTACGTCTACTGTATCGCCAACTTCAACTTCAAGTTCGCCTTCTTCGCTTAAAAACTCTTCACGAGCGACAATACCTTCAGATTTTAGACCCGTATCAACAGTGATCCAGTCGTTATCGATGGCGACAACAGTACCGGTGATAACCGAGCCACGCTCGATATCCAGACCTGTTTCTTCAATGCTCGCTTCAAATAGTTCAGCAAATGATTCCATTATGTCTACCTTTGTATAGCCGTATCCTGTCCAGCACAGTACGGATCAAATTTATAACTGTATAAAACGAGAATACTGGTTTTATATCCTATGCAGTCATATATAAAAACGTTTGTTGCTAATAAGCGAATGCCTCAGCAAACTCACTAGCAACAACTGTCTTATATTAAAATACGTTATGCTTATTAATTTGTATCCTTTAGAGAGAATCTTATTCTCTAAAAATCATCGGCGTCTACTACTGTAATTTTATACTAAAATCAAGCCTATAGGAAACCTTTTCATACTTACTACCTTATTTTTATTAGCTAGTAAAGCAAATACCTTTATCCTGACAATATTGTTTTACTTGCTTATAAACCGCATCAGCGTCTAAGTTAGAACTATCTAATAGTAGCGCATCCGCTGCAGGCTTTGATGGTGCCGTCGACCGATTCTCATCACGATCATCACGTTCTTTGATTGTCACTAGAATCGCTTCAAAATCCGCTGTTTGACCCGCATTTAGTAACTGCGTTACACGGCGCTCAGCACGCGCTTCAGCACTGGCAGTCAAAAACACCTTGACGTCAGCGTCTGGGAATACCACTGTACCCATATCACGACCATCCGCAACCAATCCTGAACGGCTTGCCATATCTTGTTGCAGCTTTAATAGTGCTTGACGAACTTTTGGAAATACTGCTATCTGCGATGCATAACCACCAACTGCCTCATTACGAACTTGCTCGCCTATTGCCTCACTATTCACAATAATATCAACACGTCCTGACGCATTGTTAGGGACAAAGGCAATCTTTAAGCTTTGCGTCAACGCTAATACAGCCATCTCATCAATGACTTGGCTTGCATCGGCAGTAATCAATCCCGCTTCAAACGCCTTAAGTCCCACGATACGATATAGTGCACCTGAATCAAGCAGCTGATAGCCTAAAGCCTGTGCTAAGCGCCATGTAACTGTACCTTTACCTGCACCACTTGGGCCATCTATACAAATAACAGGGAAACGCAAAGAGGTTGTTTCACTGTTATTAGCGGTATTAAGGTTGATAACAGTCATAACACTCACTTTATAGTCGGCATTTTTTATAACAAAATAAATAATGATAGAAGCGTAAATAAGGTTTCTTTTACTTGTTTATCAAAGACATGCAAGTAAAAAACTTCATTAACAACTAAATAGGGCGATATTATAGCAAACAAAGCGACCTATCACTAGCAGCAAAAATCATATCTTGTTAATCGCTCATCTTACGATTGGCTTTTGCCGCTTTTCTGCGCTGACGAAAAAAGTCCTTTAGCATCTGACTACTGTGCTCACGACATAAACCTGCATCAACTTGCATATGATGATTATAAAAAGGCTGCTCAGCCAAGTTCATTTGACTACCAACCATCCCTGCTCTTGGCTCATGCGCTGCATATACCAATCTATCGACGCGCGCATGAATCATCGCACCCACACACATGGTACAGGGTTCTAAAGTCACGTATAAGGTAGTCTTTAGGGGCAAGCGATAATTCTTTAAGCGTGTACAAGCCGCTCTTAAAGCTACAATTTCAGCATGAGCCGTCGCATCACAGCGTCCAATTGGTTCATTAAAACCTTGACCAATGATTTGCTGATTATATACCAAGACAGCGCCTACCGGCACCTCTTCTCGCTCAGCGCCTTGCTTGGCAAGTTTTAACGCCTCTTTCATCCACTTGATATCCTCAACTGACCAAAATAGAGCTGTCTGAATCTGCTCTATTATTGCAACAGTATCCACTGATGAACTATTTAGTGGAGGATAAATCGACAAATTTGTAGGTAAAAAATATCTCATTTACTGTGGTAGCTGCCAGTCGATAGGCGTTTGACCATACTGTACCAAATAATCATTTGTCTTTGAAAATGGCTTAGAACCAAAGAAACCGCCACGGTTAGCCGCAAGTGGCGATGGATGTACCGCTGTCAAAATCAGATGTTTATCGGTATTGATATACTTGCCTTTTTTCTGCGCTTTACTACCCCACAAAATAAATACCGTATGCTCTGTTTGCTCATTAATCACATCAATGACCACATCAGTGAACTGCTCCCAGCCTTTATTTTGATGGCTGTTTGGTTCGCCTTCTCTTACGGTCAAGGAGCTATTCAATAATAATACACCTTGCTGTGCCCAGTAAGTCAGATCACCATGTTTTGAAGGCGTGATACCAATATCACTTGCCATCTCTTTAAGCACATTATTGAGTGAGGGCGGCTTTGGAATGGCTTTAGGTACTGAAAAAGATAGCCCCATTGCTTGCCCAGGTCCATGATAAGGATCTTGACCTAAAATAACGACTTTCACCTGCGATAAAGGGGTTAGATTTAAGGCGTTAAACATCAGCGGTGCCGGTGGATAGATACTGTTATCCAACTGATAGGCTTCTTTTAAAAAAGCACGCAAGCTATCCATATTGTCAGAGGTTAACTCTTCTGCTAACGCCTGCTTCCAATCTTCTGGTAAACGGACATTGTCTAAAATCGCTTGCTTTTGCGCCGCTGTCTTTGTGGGTTGTACGTCAAATAATTCCATCATCAATCCTTTTTTATTTGTTATCAGGATACGCTCGTTGATACTAGCAAAATACTGGGCTGACTGTCGTATAAATTATAACAATAAAAAAACGGCTACCGCGATAACAAGGTAACCGTTCTTATAATATTACTACTAGACAACTTAGCTTGCTAACGACTCAGAATCCGGATGCGGCTCATGAGTCTCAACGACGGTTAGGATAATACGACTGTCTGCTGAGCCTTTGTCTGAAGACTTCTCAAGCTTCACAGCTTCGCCATTTGAGGCTTCTGGCTCCAAGGTCAGATGTACCACTCCGCCGTTCACCAATTCACCAAATAAAATCATACCTGCCAATGGCTTTTTAATCTCATCTTGAATCAGACGCTGCATTGGACGCGCCCCCATCAGACGGTCATAACCTTTGTCAGCCAAGTAATCACGTACTTCATCATCAATCTCTAAAGTCACTTGCTTATCATCAAGCTGTACTTGTAGCTCAACCAAGAACTTATCAACTACTGATACAACGACTGACGTATCCAGCGGGTTGAATTGAATGATGGCATCGAGACGGTTACGGAATTCAGGGGTAAAGACGCGTTTGAGCGATTCAGTATTGTCACGGCTATGGTCTTGCTGGGTAAAGCCCATAGAAGAGCGGCTAATACTATCAGCACCGACGTTCGTGGTCATGATAATAATGACTTGCTTAAAGATAGCAACCCGACCGTTATTATCCGTCAATGTACCGTGATCCATCACTTGTAGCAACAAGTTAAAGACATCTGGATGCGCTTTTTCTATCTCATCAAACAACAATACGCAATGCGGATGCTGGTTGATCTTTTCAGTCAATAGTCCACCCTGATCAAAACCTACGTAGCCGGGAGGCGCACCGATCAGACGTGAGGCGGTATGAGCTTCCATATACTCTGACATGTCAAAGCGTACCAGCTCAACGCCCAGCAATTTTGCCAGCTGACGTGATACTTCTGTTTTACCAACCCCTGTCGGTCCAGCAAACATGAATGAACCGATTGGCTTATCTGGTGCTTTTAGACCGGCTCGTGATAGTTTAATCGCATCAGCAAGGGTCGCAATGGCTTCATCTTGCCCAAATACTAAGTGCTTAAGATCACGATCTAAATGCTGAAGAATACTCTTATCGTCACTTGATACTGACTTGGGCGGAATGCGCGCAAGCTTGGCAACAATGGCTTCAATATCTGCCACACCGATTTTTATCGGTGCACGCTTCGCTTTTGCTTTCTTATCAACAGACGATTTTGCACGATCATTGGCTTTTGCAGTGTCTGCTTCATCCTGCATTTCGTTGTCACTATAGGTGTCGCCATCGAGACCTTCAATATCAGCATCAATCTGCGTATCAAAATCTTGTTCTATATCAGCAATGAAGCTCTCTTCTGCTTCTATATCAGCTGCATCAGCTACAATTCCTAAACGCTTGTAGGCACCCGCTTCATCAATAACATCGATTGCTTTATCCGGTAAAAAACGCTCATGGATATGCTTGGCTGATAATTGGACGGCAGTAACCAACGCTTCATCGGTATACACAACATTATGAAATTCTTCGTAACGTGGCTTAAGACCACGCAAAATATCAATCGTATCATCGACACTTGGTTCTTTCACGTCAATTTTTTGAAAACGACGCGATAAGGCATGGTCTTTCTCAAATACCTGACGATACTCGGTAAAGGTAGTTGAACCGATACAACGCAGCTCGCCATTGGCAAGTGCCGGCTTAATCAAGTTTGACACATCCATATTACTGCTCATTGACGACCCTGCGCCAATAATCATATGAATCTCATCAATAAACAAAATAGCATTTGGCTTTTTCTTCAGCGCATCAAGGAGCGACTTCATACGTTTTTCAAAATCGCCGCGATACTTAGTACCCGCGATTAATGAGCCAATATCAAGACTATAAATCACGCAACCATTCAATGGTTTCGGTGCTTTATCATTGATAATGAGCCACGCCAACCCTTCAGCGATAGAGGTTTTACCGACACCCGGCTCGCCGACCAACAATGGATTGTTTTTGCGGCGGCGACACAATACTTGCGCGGCACGCTCAATCTCAGGACCACGCCCAATGAGTGGATCCGTTTTACCTTCAGCAGCGCGCTGATTTAAATTAGACGCAAACTCAACCAATGGATCTTTACTGGTTTTTTCTGAGGCACCACCACGGCGCTCTCCAGTCGTAGAAGCACGCGGCTCAGAGGGCTCATCTTTATCTTGACCATGTGATAAGTACTGGGTCAGCTCAAGACGACTAATGCCCTGTTTTTTAAGCAAGTAAACGGCATAAGTATCATGTTCTGAAAACATTGAGACCAAGATATCTGACCCTTCAACCAAACGACCACCACCGATAGACTGCACATGAAAAATAGCACGTTGCAGGATACGATCAAAGCTTTGAGTCGGCTGTGGGGATTGCTCGGTATCAGGATCAACCGTTGGGGTATGCTTATTAATATAAGCCTCAAGCTCGGTACGTAGTGCTGAGACATTTGCATTACAGGCCGTCAATGTATTGGCAGCGTGAGTGTTTTCTAAGAGTGCCAGTAAGAGATGCTCAACAGTGAGATACTCATGCGATTTTTGGCGCGCAAGTGTCATTGCTAAACGCAAAGAAACTTCAAGATGACGACTTAACATAACGACTTCCTACGGTTATACCTATCTTTATAATTGATAGCTTTATGAATGAATTAGTAAGTAAATCAGGGCGATAGATGGATTGTTCAAGGGCAATATGAGTATTATTAAGGGATATGATTAAATACTGATTTCCATGGCTTGGATATGATCCTCGCTTCTCTTTATCTCAACATGATACTCAAGTATAGTCAATCTATTAACGCATACTAAAATGTATCGAAGTATGGTGTGAGCATTTTTTGAAAAGACACTATTAAGAAAGGATATGGTGAATCTGACAGCGATAAAAACCAATGAACGATTTAGAGAGCCCAAAGGCAGAGTGAAAATTGGCATCATACTAAAAAACGAAGCAATAAAAAAAGAGTCTCAAACAGCAGTTGTTGGTGCAGCATTTTTAATAAAGGACTCTAAAAATCAAATGTAAATAGCGAAGCAAACAAAGCTGCCATTTGATTTAATAATGAGAAGTGTACTTAGATATATAGGGCATTACGAGATGAAAATCAAGTGTCAAACGAGAAAGTAAGCGCAGATTTAGAAAAAAATATTAGACTATAGTCAAAATATCCTAAAAACGCTACGGTATTGCGGGTATAAATTTTTTGTAGCCTCTGTCTGCGTAGGCACAGCAAGCAAGAAAAATTAATACCCGCAGTACGTAATGTATCGATATTACTTTTCACTGACTATAATAACAAACAATTGACAGCATTTGGGAAAAGACAGGTTTTTTAAAGCAAGGTCAATAGTTGATTGAAATTGCTCTAAAAAAAGCACTACAAGAGTAAAATTTATTTATAAAAGATGGGGAAAACAGAGGAGGAAAAAGTCTTATATTCAGGTGTAAAGCAACTACTCACCTTGATGCGGCTCGATTTGTGTCAATAATGGATAGCCTTCACGATGGGCAAGACTGTTGACTTTTTTGGCTTTGGTCTCAGCAATATCTTTAGGATAAATACCAGCAATACCTTTGCTGCTATTATGAATCGTCAACATAATCTCAACGGCCGAATCCACACTGTGACGGAATTCAGACTGTAAAATATAGACGACAAATTCCATCGGTGTGTAATTATCATTATACATCACCACAGCATACATAGGCGGTTTGGCCACTTCTGGCTCTGCCACTAATACATCAGCCTGCGGGGTCGTTTCACCGTCGGGCTCACCCACTTGCGCAAGACGCATAGGCATATTAGGAAAATGCCAATCTGATGTGATTGGCGTTACGGGTAATATTGTTTGTTTTATCATAATTAGCATACAAATGAATAAGTAGGTTTAATGAATAAGTATAGTTACAATAGAATATAAAAGGTTAAAAGAGATGAGTAGAATCACGCTAGGCATAGGGTTATCAGGTCTGATACCTTACTAATATTCAATAGGACTTTTATCAACCTCTGGCAAATCTAACAGTGATAATGGCATATTATCAACTTTAGCACCAAGCTTCCAATCATACAGCTGCTCGACTTCTTGACCACCGGCTTTTAGATTGAGCTTAATTTGCGAAGGCTTAAAACCCGCGGGCATTGTAAAACGACCACGAATATGAGCAACGCCTTCAATGGGATAACTTGCTGGGTCTAATGGCACTTCTACAAAATCATCGTCGTTAAGCAATGTCAACGTTGGCTTTAAACGTTTGGCTTTACCATCGCTTGCGAGCATACCAATATCAAAGCCATATTCAAAGGCATTTTCAGGTAATGGCTCAATCTTTGCACCCAATATCTGTAAAGGCATGCCGCCCTTCTCACTTACAATCTCAGCATAGAGCTCATTAAGCTGAGCGACTTGTCTATTTTCAACCATGATGGCTTGCTGATTCTCACGCAACTCTTTTAAATTTGCCAAACTTATTTCTAGCTCTTGCTTAGAAGTAGCAACCTCATTGGTCGCTATTTTATGACTGACCCGCAAATCTTTTAGCTCTTGGAGCGACTCTTTGCTGGTAATGACCGCTTGCTTGGTTTCGGTTTGCATCGAATAATAGCCACGTTGATAACCAAGTTTATGACCAAATACTAGTGCGACCATTGCCGTCACCAATATCGCAATCACAAATAACGCTAACACCAATGTAGAAGCGCCTTGTTGTGAGCGAGTAATGCTGCCATGCTTAGTGGCACTGCGCTGATTGTCAGAATACAGCGATGAACAATGTAAGCTACGCTCCAATTCATAGGAAACAGAGTTTTGGCACGATGGGCGTGCTGGCAGTGAGCAAAAGCGTAGTACACTCTTAAAACGCATTTAGGCAGTATCTCTTAACAGGAAAGGCAAGTTATTATAGCGGAATTTATAATCAATACCTAGTATCATAAATAGTAATGATTTGGTTACAAGTAAACATCTGTTAAGGAACGATGGGCGCAAAATTTAAGCCAAGAGACTCATCAAGTCCAAACATGACATTCATATTTTGCACTGCTTGCCCCGCCGCCCCTTTAACTAAATTGTCTTGTACGACAATCACCGTCAATTCGGCACGCTCATTGTCTTGATAAACAGCAATACGTAAGCGATTACTGGCACGTACACTACGGGTATCGGGATACAGCCCTTTTGGCATGACATCAATAAATGGCTCTGACTGATAGCTTTGTTCAAATACGTGTTGCCAATCTATCAAAGCACCCGTATCGGTAAGCTCCATATGAATGGAGCTCAGCATGCCACGTATCATCGGTACAAGATGCGGCAAAAAACGAATGCGATGGTTAAATTGACTGTCTAATAGCTGGGCAACACCTTGCTCAATCTCTGGCAAGTGGCGATGACCTTCAACGCTATATGCCTTAAAATTGTCTGTGCTTTCAGCATAATTAAGTGCAAGACTTGCTTGGCGACCGGCACCAGAAACGCCAGATTTTGCATCAATAACAATACGCGACTCAATCAGTGCCACTGCCTGTTGGTTTTGCAAATCTATAATGGGTTTTAAACCCAAAATAGCCGTGGTTGGATAGCAACCAGGGTTACCAACGAGCAAAGCATTAGCGATTTTGTCACGATTAATTTCAGGTAAACCATAAACGGCTGTTTTTAGTAGCTCAGGACAAGCATGTGGCTGTTGATACCAGTGCTCAAACTCAGCCAATGATTGCAGACGAAAATCAGCGGCCAGATCAATGACTCTGACGCCAGCTTGAGTAAGCGCTTCTGCCTGCTTCATTGCCACGCCATGGGGTGTGGCAAAAAATACCACATTGCACTGTTGCAATGTCGCTAGCGTCTCGTCCCCCAAGTCGCTAAACACAATATCTGAGATACCGCGTAAACTTGGAAATATCTCATCAGCGCGAGTGCCTGCTTCGCTACGCGAGGTTAGCAAATCAATAGACACCTCAGGGTGAGCAGACAATAAACGTATCAGCTCAATACCCGTATAACCTGTGCCACCAACAATCGCTGCTGAAATCATAAGACATCCTTTTTTGCTACTTTGCTATTACTTAATCAATACAAGATATAGAGTCAGTCAAATAACTGAAATTATATCTCGAATCGTCCTGCTTAGATTTTATAATCATGTACCGCATCAATGAATACTTTGGCATTATCAGGATTGACCCACTGGGTAATACCATGACCTAAATTTGCCACATAGCCGGTCTTTTCGCCGTTAACATAAGCACTATCGAGCATTGCATTGACTTCAGCACGGATAGTCGCCGGAGAACCGTACAAAGTTGCAGGGTCTAAATTACCCTGAATGGCTTTGCTACTTTGTAGTTTTTTATGGTGCTTGGTTAACTGACGCTGACTTTCGGTCAATACTTGACGGGCACGATCAATCGGCATCGTCCAGTCTAAACCTAGAGCATCCGCTTCGCTGTCGGCTTGAACGTCCAGCCACAGCCCGCCACCTTTAGTAAACAATACTACTGGTACTTCAGGATGGCGTACCTTTAACTCAGCAACAATGCGTTTATTATAAGTATGTGAGAAATCAATAAACTGACGATGACCAAGCGCGCCGCCCCAACTATCAAATATCTGCAATATCTGTGCGCCAGCCACGACTTGGGCATCGAGATAATCAATCACAGAGGTCGCTAATTTATCTAATAACTGATGTAAGAATTCAGGGTTGCTATACAAAAACCCTTTAGTATAGCGATAGTCTTTTGAGCTACCACCTTCAATCATATAAGTCGCTAGCGTCCACGGACTACCAGAAAAACCAAATAATGGTACTTGTCCATTGAGCGCGGTACGAATACTGGTCACTGCACGCATGACATAATCGAGAGAGTCATTGACATCGAGTACCGGCAATCTATCCAAATCTGCCTGCTGACGAATAGGATGTTTAAATTTAGGACCTTCACCCGCTTCAAAATAAAGACCCAATCCCATCGCGTCAGGAATAGTCAGGATATCACTGAATAAAATAGCCGCGTCTAAATCATAACGACGTAATGGCTGTAAGGTGACTTCTGTCGCACGCGCGGTATCTTTACACAGGCTCATAAAATCACCTGCTTCAGCACGGGTCGCTTTATATTCTGGTAAATAACGACCAGCTTGACGCATCATCCAGACAGGCGTGGTATCGATCGGTTCAAAACGAAGTGCTCGTAGCAATCTATCATTTTTCAAAGGCGCAAATTTTTGCTCAAGCGAATTATTATTATCTACAGCACTCATGTACAAATCTCCAAAACAGCAATATATGTAGTAAACATAGCGCTGAATAAATGACGTTAAAGAAAAGAATAGTCAAACGCGTATTATAAAAACACTTCTTAAGCAATAAATCCTGCAAGTGTTACATCGTTAATGCTAAGTTATCACGGTGTACCATGACGACGCGTTCTTCATTGTTACCGAGGATGCGATCGAACTGTTCAGTACGCTCGCGAGCAACACGGCGCGCATCTCGAGAGGAGAAGTTGACTTGACCAACGGCGATACGCTCGCCGGTATCCTGATGGACGATTTCAACCACATCGCCTTCATCGAAATCACCACGCACTTCAGACACGCCAACTGGTAATAAGCTTTTTTGATGCTTGACCACGGCTTTTGCAGCACCTGCATCAACAATTAAAGAGCCTGACATACGCAAATGCGCCGCAAGCCATTGTTTGCGGGCAATAATTTTATCTTGATCATTGGTGGTCAATAAGGTACCGACTGCTTCGCCTGCTACCACTCTAGTAATCACATCATCGATAGCGCCACTCACGATTACCGTCGGACAACCACCCATTGCAGCAAGACGACCAGCACGAATCTTAGTCAACATACCACCGCGACCCAGCTTGCCGCCATCACCTGCAATATCAAATAAATAATCAGCCATCGCACGCTCTTGACGGATCATTCTGGCATTAGGATTGTGGCGTGGATTGTCAGTAAAGACACCTTCTTGATCGGTTAAGATAATGTACAAATCGGCATTGACCATCGCCGCTGCCATCGCCCCTAAGGTATCGTTGTCACCAAACTTAATCTCATCAATGGTGATGGTATCGTTTTCATTAATGACCGGTAGCACTCGCCATTCCAATAGCTGCGTTAGCGCGCCAGTGGTATTAAGATAACGACTACGGTTAGACAAATCATCATGCGTCAGCAATAGCTGTGAGCTTTGAATACCGTGTTGAATCAATGCTGACCACCAGGTTTCAATCAAACCCATCTGTCCGACAGATGCACAGGCTTGTAATGCCGCCAGTTTTTTGGGACGTTCCTCAAGATTCATACGCACCACCCCTTCAGCAACAGCACCTGAAGATACGAGCAGCACCTCTACGCCTTGCTTATGAAGTTTAGCGATCTGCTTTGCCCATTCGTAAATGGCAGTTCGATCAAGCCCTCGACCATTATTGGTTAATAACGATGAGCCAATCTTGACAATAACGCGCTGAATATCAAAGTTACGAGCTTGCTCAACAAACCTTGCTTCTTCTATCGTGTTCTCTATGCCAACTGCCATATAAACTCCTGTTGTTATGGTAAATTAATCATGGGGATACATCTAAAAAATACGTGCAAAGACCAATCAGATTAAAGGGCGTAAATCACTTCGACGCCATCATCATCGTCATCGTTGCCATCAAAATCGTCATCCGATAAATCCATACCTTCACGTGCCGCTTTACGAGCCGCACGATACGCTTCACGCTGAGCTTCAGTATTCAGACGAACTTCTGCCTCTAAGCGCTCAAATCGTGCTTTTTGTGCATCAGCAAAGATTGGATCTTCGATTTCACGCTCACGTTCACGCTCGATCTCATTCATCAAGTGGTACTTAATGGCATCAACGCCTTCACCTGTTAGAGTGGCAGTACGAAAAACAATGCCTGTCCAGCCAAGCTCTGCCACAATATGAGTACAGAGCTCATTTAACTCTTCTTCAGCTACCTGATCGATTTTGTTTAATACCAAAATCTGCGGCAAATTCGCCAATTCAGGTGAAAAACGTTCCAGCTCATTTAAGATAATTCGAGCATTTTGTACAGGGTCGCTGCCATCAATAGGCTTGATATCAACCAAGTGTAACAGACGACGCGTACGAGCGACATGCTTTAAAAAGCGAATACCAAGTCCAGCACCTTCTGAGGCGCCTTCAATCAAACCCGGAATATCAGCCATGACAAATGAGCGATGACGACCAATATCGACCACACCCAGATTAGGTACTAACGTGGTAAAAGGATAGTCAGCAACTTTTGGTCTAGCAGCAGAGACTTGGCGGATAAAAGTAGATTTACCAGCATTAGGTAAACCAATTAAGCCCACATCAGCCACTACTTTTAGCTCAAATTTAAGAACTTTTAACTCACCTTCAAAACCTGACGTGGCTTTGCGCGGTGCTTGGTTGGTAGAGCTTTTGAAATGGGTATTACCCAAACCACCGTCACCGCCTTTGGCAATCAGTAAAGTCTGACCAATTTCAATCAAATCACCCAACACTTCATCTGTTTCGGTATCAACGACCGTCGTACCAATAGGCACTGGTAAAAAAAGATCATCAGAGCCCTTACCTGAACAGTTTCTACTATGACCATTCTCAGCGCGCATGGCGTCATGACGACGGGTATAACGATAATCAACTAGGGTATTGGTATTATCCTCTGCAATGACATAAACATCGCCGCCCTTGCCACCATCACCACCATCAGGACCACCGCGCGGGACATACTTTTCTCGGCGAAAACTGGCGATTCCGTTACCACCGTCACCTGCTTTTACCGTTACGACGGCTTCATCAATAAATCGCATCTTACCTTCCTTTATTTACAATCTGGTTTATAAGCTCAATCAAGGTTGTTTTACCTCGAGCTTATACTTGTCTTTAAAATATCTTGCAGGTTTTTACTTATCTGTCATTGCTTTATTTATGACAATAACACCCGATGACCAATCGGACTATCGGGTGCTGTATATATTACCGCTAAAATCATATTCACTTGTTTATCTAACCAATGACCTGCTTTGTAATAAAAGCATTATAACCGAGCCATTGTTATTAAACGCAAATATTAAGCTGGAATCTGCGCATAACTGATACCTGCCATTTGCGTTGCCAAACGTAATACTTGCGTACTATAGCCTACTTCGTTGTCATACCAAATATAAACAATGGCATGATTGTCCGTCAAAATAGTCGCTTGAGCATCAACGATACCCACATGCGTATCACCGACAAAATCCGTCGATACTGCTTCTGTGGAGTCCGTATAAGCAATTTGTGTCTGCCACTGGCTACTATTTGAGATTTTACGCATGAATTCATTTAATGCATCAGCACTCGCTGGCGCGGTTTTAAGGTTTAAGTTCAAAACTGCTAAGCTAACGTTTGGCGTTGGGACACGAATAGAATTACCAGTCAGCTTACCGTTTAGTTCAGGAAGCGCTTTACCAACTGCTTTAGCTGCACCAGTACTAGTAATAACCATATTCAATACCGCACTACGACCACGGCGATCCGCTTTATGATAGTTATCAATCAAGTTTTGATCATTGGTGAACGAATGAATCGTTTCAACATGACCGTTTTCGATACCGTACTCGTCATTTAACACTTTTAACGTTGGGGTAATCGCATTGGTTGTACAGCTTGCCGCACTGACGATAGTGTCATCGCCAACCGTATTGTTATTAACGCCATATACGACGTTTTTAATCTCACCGCCAGCAGGTGCCGTTAATAGCACTTTTTTTGCGCCTGTCGATTGTAGATGCTTGCCAAGACCGGCTTCATCTTTCCAAATACCCGTATTATCAATGATTAATGCATCGTTAATACCATAAGCCGTATAATCGATCTCGCTTGGGTCTTTTGCATAGATGACTTGGACAAAGCGACCATTGATAATCAAACCATTGTTTTCATCATCAACAATCACGCCGCCTGCAAAGCTACCATGAATTGAGTCACGCTCTAGCAATGAAGCACGCTTCGCCAAGTCACCAGCTGCTGCAGGACGTACGACAATGGCTTTTAACTGCATACCTTTGGTACTTGACGCTTGTGATAATAGCAGACGCGTTAAGATACGACCGATACGACCAAAACCGTATAGCACCACATCTGCCGCGCCATTGATAGCAGCATTAGTGTTATCAATAGACTGCAATGCCGCTTGGATACCGCTGTCATTAGCAATTAGCTGACCAACGTCAACACGAGTAGCTTGAATGTCTTTGTTATCCGCTAAAACTTTCACCATCGCTAAGGTATCAGCGATATCAATAGCATGAGCACCTTGGTCACGCAAGGCAACTTTTTGATGCAACGCCAATATTTGACCTACTGAATGGGTGTCTAGCGTATCACCAAATAAAGTCACTTGTACATCTTGCTCGTTATAGAGCTTATTCAATAGCCCCATCAGCTCAATCGCTTGTTGCTCTTGATTATTATAGTTGCTCAAATGGTCTTGATGTAATTGGCGTAAGGTATCAGCGTTACTCACGAGAAACATCCTTATGGTCAGTATTGGGGAATCAGTAAAATAGGAAGAAATATCATTGAATAGGGTATATACAGTCTATGCACTCACTCAGATATGCTAACAGACGACTGCTGTCATCGGTTATTATCATAGAAGTCTGTAGATAAGCTAGATTTTAGCTTAAAACGCCTTATTTTGCTAGTGATAACAAATTTGTATGAGTCAGAAGCTATTTGATGACTACCGATTTAGCATAATAAAACGGGTTATTACGATAAAGGCAGCCTATTATGCTGCCTTATTATAAATCCATTTAAACAATGATAAATACAAGAGCCGTGATAAATAAAGGCAATATAAACCATTATTAGACTTTTATGGAATCAAATTCACCGTCTGCTTACTCTGCGACGTTAATTTAAATTCTTTTAAGTCGTAACCCTGTTGCTGGGCAATTTGACGGTATTTGGCATAAGTTTCTTGGCTTACGTTTGGCGAACGAGCCAGCAGCCATAAATACTTTTTATCAGGGGTACCAACCAGAGCGGTTTTGTAGTCTGGATCACGTGCCAATATCCAATAGTCAGCTCGCCCTACTGGCAACCAACGAATCCACGATGGCAAAAAGGTCACTTTCAGTTTACTACCTGTCGCATCAGCAGGTTTTGCTAAGCCTTCAGCGTTAATACTTGAACCATCTTCAGCTTTGCACTGGTTGATAACTTTAATGCCCGAACCATCGCTTTTTTCAATATAGGTCGCGGTCACATCGCTGGCGCAGTTGCGCTGAAAATACATCGGCAATCGACCTATCTCATACCAAGTACCAGCATATTTATTGAGATCAACGCTATCTACCGTAGTCGGTGTACTAGCAGATTTATGAATAATATTACTGGCTTTAACATCGACTAACGCTGTCGTGGCCTTAATGGTGTTTGCGGCAGCAGCTTGGGTCACAGGCGGTGTCGCTGCATAAGCAGAAAATGCCGCTAGTGGGATGATAATAGCTAGGGCAATGCCAGTATGCTTGATAAGACCATTCATAAATATACGCTCCGGTATTTCTGCAATAGTTGCTGGGTCTTTAGTAAAGATATTATTTCCTGCCTCAACTGTCGATTGCTCAAATTCTTCAAAAATATTGGTCTTACTAGAGTTGATATCAACAGCACTGGCTGTAAAGATATTATTATCCATTACGCTAGAATTTTTTGTGCTTACTTCAGTTTTTTTGACACTTTTATAGCCAAAAAAGCTGGCTTGGCTAGACATATCTTGCGCCAGACTATCCAAATACTCGTCATTACAAATTTTGTACCTATAGCTAGCATCGTTACTAGCATGGTCAATATTACCTGCTTGTATTGCCTCATATTTATGTAACTGATGCTTAGATGCCTGGTCAGTCTGCTGCGATTGAGAACCAGCTGCCTTAAAATCAGACCATACTGATCTCGGTAAGTTGTTGGTTTTCATAGGGATACCATTTATTCATAGTGATTATTAAAAGCGCTTTTTTATCAGACAGATACAAAATAATTTCCATTAATCACTTCGACAATAGATAAATGAACATTAAATTTGTTATAAGAATTAAGAGTTGCTGTAATAACCCATTGGGCTATTCTGCGCCCTTCGATAAGTAATGACTTATAGTAATGGTAAAGCCCCAATCAAAACAGTGTAGCAATGTAGGAAAACGCAACGGTTTGTAAGTAATTCTGTATATAGACCACGGAAGATTACAATTTTATTAACTATTAAAAAATATTGAAAGCAGTGACTTACCTTATCTAATTGCCAGCGTCATATTTAGCTTAGAATTAAAGCAAGCCTCTGCTCTATCTACGCTACTGGTATCAATCTCAATAGTTAATTATGTGCTTAGCATTTCAAGTTATTATAAAGATAATAATAGCAATGGCGCTAATACCTATTTTAAAAACTGCCGAATGCCAGCGACGGCGACCGCGCCATGTAACATCGCTTGTTGATACATCATAGGGGACAAACCACCCAAACCGATAACTGGCATGTCTGCTAATGCTGCTAATTTTGACCACGCCTGCCAACCTAACGGCGGCGTATCAGGATGGGTTTGGGTGTACTCAACAGGTGCCAAAAAAATACCGATAACGGGTGGTAGCTGCTGCTGCAAGCGAGCATACGCCAGTTGATTGGCAGCATTAATACTATCTGCATTATGACAGCTGACTATCAATGGCAAGCTTGTAGATACGGCAGAGTACGACATAGACTCTTTTGCATCGCTGCTTGACCGTTGCATAAGCTGAGTCTGTGTTAAATGTTTTGCTATAATTTGACGACTTATTACAGCATTATCTGCTTTGTCAGTATCCAAATTGTCAGGGGTAATTGCTTGAATATCAGGACGTAGTTGTAATAGCTGCTTGATACTGTTTTCTGCCCCTGCTGCTTTTGTTCGCATATAAACCCAAGCATCAGCCGCTATATGCTCATGATGATACTGTGACCATGCGGTCATAGGATTGGAAGAGTCGCTAAAGTGCGCTAGGGGATAAGTAACCGTTATATGCGCTGGTAGTTGCAACCACGTAAGAATTGTCTTATTGGCAGCTGGTAAATCATAATGCCCTGCTAGCAGCTTTGCTTTTTCTACCCATGTCAGCTTTTGACCTTCTAAGCCATAGCTTAGATTTTTATATTGCGCATATTGTTGCGCAGTTACTTCAATGCGGTAGACCTGTAAGCAGACCTGCTTATCCCCATAATCATGATGCAATCGACCCAGTTTAACCGCCGTATTATTGTCGATGTTTATGCCTGTCTCTTCAGCAACTTCTCGTATCAGCGCTTGTTTTGCTGTTTCGTGAGCGTCTATCTTTCCGCCTACAAACTCATAACGGTTACCTTGGTGCTGAGAAGTCCCTCTAAATCCCAGTAAATATTGATTTTGATAATGAATAACGGCAACGGCTACATTGACTGTCGTTATTGAATTATTTTTTATAGAGGTACTTTGCTCGACTGACATCCTATTTTCCTTTATGGCTGCTGAGATTGATGGCTACGATTGCTGAAATAAAAAACCGTTAGATAAGTTTACACAATCGCCTTCATTTACTTTATTAATTAGCTTGCAAAAACATTCAATCTAAATGATAATTATTATCGTTAATAAATTATGTTCTATTAGTATTTATTGCTTTGCATATTTGCCATTTTGCTATCAAAAGGAATTTACCATGAGTCTTGTTGTCTCTCGTCATTTGAGCTTCCGTGAAAACCGTCTGCCTACTTTACAATCACAGCACCTGTTTGCTTTGACTAAAGAGGTACGTATTGAACATGAGGGCGAAGAATATCGCCTACGCTTAACGCGTAACAATCGATTGATCTTAACCAAATAAAATGTCTTAATACTCATAAAAAAACGCCTTTATAAAGGCGTTTTTTTATTTGATCAAATGATCATATAGTTAAAATATTTCAAAAACGCTACAGTGCTGCTGGTATAAATTTTTTGCAGCCTCTGTCTGCGTAGGCACAGCAAGCAAGAAAAATTAATATCAGCAGTACTTGATGTATCGATATTACTTTTCCCTGACTATAGTGGATTAACTGACTACCTTCAATCCGCCAAAACCATAACAAGTATGACTTTTTAGCTACAATCGTTAGAACTGCCAACTATAAACCACATCCACGGCATTTTCTGCTGCTGACGTTGCCTCTACATAGATACGGCGGGTCAACTGGTAACGTATCGATAGGCTATTTTGCGCATTAAAGACGCCCACACCATAGCGGATATATAAGTCAGGGGTCACATAACCGGTGACATTGACATTGGTATCTTCACTGCTGCCTGAAGCATCAACCGTCAAGCTTTGGAAGCCAAATGCTTGACCGATTTGATTGGTCAAATTACGCGTACCGCTCAGCCCAAAGCTCAGTCCAGCAGCCGCTAAGTTATTGGTAACTTGAGATTTAAAGCCTTGCTCACTGATTTGAGTGGCGCTTTGATTATTAATACGACCCGTTATCAAAGCATTCATCGCCTGCTGCTGCGTAAGCCCAGCATTGTTGAAAACGATAATATTAGGGCTTTCGGTATTACCTTTGACGCGGACACCAACTGTTTTACCGCTAATATTCTTAACCGCTTCGATACTCAGACTCGGTTTCATCACATCGCCGTTAAAGCGCACTTGACCATAGTTAAGCTCTAGATTTTGACCAAAGGCGTTGATATTGGTACGACGTGATACTTGCACGACACCTTTTGCGCGCATGATGCCCGTACCATTTTGCGTGATATTAATCGCCCCTGCTAAAGGAATCACCGCACCAAAACCGCGGAAGTTAATATCATTGCCCAAATCGATACCGATATCAGCATTGATTGACCAAGGTTTTGAGATGGCCAAGACCTCATCAATATTACCAATGAGGCGACGGTCAAGCACAACGACGTCTTCGCTTTGAGTAACGATGTCTTCACTAGCTTCTGGTGGACGAATGGTCGCTGACGGCACACTGACTGCCCCTGTAATATTGACATAACGATCGCCTGGACGCACGATAATATCGATATCAGGATTGACTTCAGCCACTAATAATGGCGGCTGGGTTAATACCAAACGCTTGCCAATAATACTCAGTTTTGCCTGTAGTTTTTGTTGCCAGTCAACGGTGCCGGTGAGCGTTCCAGTACCTGTGCCACTATTAAACTTGCCATCAATGACCGCTTGCGTACCACGAATTTTGGCGTTGGCATTCACTTTATTTAAATTAATGGGCAAACCAAGGACCGCCATACGACCATTAGCCAACTTCACATCACCATAGAACTGCGGCTTATCTAGCGTACCTCCTAAGCCACCTGCCATGGTGATATTGCCTTCAAGCACTCGCATCCCAGGAAAGAAAGGCTTGAAAATGGCCAAGTTAAGCTCATTGAGCACAAGTGCACCTGAGATTGGTTTTGGCGTTTTATAAGGGTCGATGATGACTTCTGCATAACCACGAGCACCGCGACCTGTATTGATATCTGAGCGTATTTTTAGACCATTTGGTACAGACACAGCAATGAGTGAAATACGCTTGTAAGGTAGGGTGACAGGCAAGCTATCGCCGTCTTGAATCAAGCCAATTTTACCGTTGTCAGAGTACAGTGTGGTGTTAATGGTCGGTGGACGACCACGTTGCCAGCCGATAATCGCCTTACCATTAATCTTGCCGTGCCAATCAATATCTTTCGGTAAAAACGCCGAAAATAGCGAGGTATCTATTTTCTGTATCGCCAAATCAACTTGACCACTGGCAGCTGAAGCGATGAGGTTTTCACGTAAACACAGCTTGCCGGTTTGGTCAGTCGCCTGCCAACAATGTGCCGCCAGCTGTACTTTTAAGTCCGAGCTATTTTTACCTTGTTTCTTAGGCAAATTAACAATCAGTTGCGCCGGCTGCAACTGATTTAATGTGGCATATTTGGATTTAACTTGACCCTTGCCGATGACGCCTGACCAGCTAAGCTTATCTCGATTAAAGCCACCTTTGAGCCTTGCTGAGATATTGAGCTTCTCATTAAGCAGATCAAAATCAACTACGTGCGCTTGTTCAGTACCATTAAAGGTTGCCTTAAGACTTTTGAAACTTTGCCCCGCCACTGTTAATCCTTCGGCAGTGACAATGAACTGGCTTGGACTGTTTGCTAAGTTAACCAGTTTGCCGCGAATACGACCTTGACGTAGTATAAAGCCTGGCAGCGAGATACGCTCACCTACCAAATCAACATAGATCGTCGGCAATGCTTGTCCTGCTGGCTGTGACAAAGTGGCACCGCCAGAGACTTTACCACCAAGCTTATCTGAGAGCTGATCAAGGCTTGTGATATTAATTTTAGCTTGTAGCTGTTTGGCATTACCGTTAGCGGTGAGGTAATTATCACCCCAACGCAGTACCAAATTATTGGCATTTAAGCTTTCAATTAACGCGTTCACTTGCTTATATTGTGCCTGCGCATCTTGTTTTTGCAAACGTTGGAAATAGCTTGCCAAGTCTTTTGGTAGATGTAGTTTGGCTGTCAAGCTGCCTTTGGCGCTAAGTGGTTGACCTTTTAACATCCCACTCAAATTTACTTGTTTGATATTAATCGTCTGCTGGGTATCGCCCCAACGTCCACTGCTATCAATGGTGCCGGTAATCGTACTCGGTATGTCCTTGAAGAAATAACCTAAATTAAAGCGATCCATGACTGCATCAATATCCCAAGCAAGACCTTGGCGCATATCAACGGTGCCTTTAGCATCAATACTGCCTGCTGCGCCCACATGTCGGAAACGCTTGATACGAATGAGCTGTGCATTACCACTGGCATCAATGGTCAGTTTACCTGCTGGCAATTGCTCAGCGTCTAAGACCCCATCAAAGTTTACGACGAAATTTTTCAGTACGCCTTTTGCCTTAGCATTATTCTTTGGCGGACTTTGCCATACGCCACTGGTTTTTAAATCGCCGGTAATAATGGCAGCATTATTAGGCAAGAAATAACCCAGATTAAACTTATCAAAGCGACCATCTAGCGTCCAGCCGATGTTATTTCTTAGGTCAATAACACCTTTGGCTTTGACCGCACCTGCTTCGCCATTATAATTTAACTTACGAACACTAATCAGATTTGGCGTACCAGCGGCATCGATTGATAAGCGACCTTTTGGCACATCAGCGGTATCAATTTGACCATCAAAACGCGCGTCAAAGACCGATAGCTTACCGCCGATAATATCGACACTGGCATCACCGCTGCCAGTGATACCGATATCACGACCTTTCTGCGTGGCATCCAGCTGCGCTTGCAAATCCGTATTATTAAAACTGATAATATGCCGCTGACCTTTAACGCGGTTTTTAGTGATATTCAGCAGTCGCCCGCGGGCACTGATACGACCAGTTAGGCGCTCAAGTGGTATGTCACTGCGGTATTTTTTGGGCAATAAGCCATTGGTACGTGCATCAATCTGCCAAGTAAGCGGACGTTTTTTACTTGCCAATTGAATCTGACCTGTCCCTGATAAATCGCCCACCACCCCTTTATAGTTTAGGCGGTTGATATCAATGACATTGCCAGCCTTACGCAGCTTGACATCGTAATTGCCTTTGGGCGCAGCATTCAGCTCATTAATAATGGCTTTACCATCGACCGAAAGATTTGCGCCGCGGACAATCACCTTTGCTTGTCCACTAGGGCTATCAATGTTGCCGATATTAGGGATATTTTTACGTACAAGGTTCTGCCATTTCGCATCAATATACAAAGGCGCGACTTGCTTAGATTTGGCTGAGGTTTTGCCACGGACGATATTGGCATTGACTCGCTCACCATCACGCTGACGTAATGCCGCATCCAGTTCCATATTACCTGCATTATTTTTTTGCTGATAATGAACGGACAATCGACCGTTTAACTTTTGCGGGGCATATACTTTAAAGGCTGCATATTTTTTAGGAATGACGCGCCGCACATCAAAGTTACTGCCGCTTGCTCTTACCTTGGCATCAAAACTGCCGTTCCAATCCAAGATACCTTGCAATATCAAATTGCCAGCGGCAACATCGGCATCTAAGCGATCGACACGTAACTGACGATTGGCAAGAATGGCGCGTCCTTGGTACTGTCCTGAGGGAATGTCTTTGGCGGTCAATTCGGTATTGATACGCAGGCGTATCTCTGAGATCACACCTGATGCGGTCGCGATACCACTCTTTAAGTGGATGTTTTGACTGTCCGCATAAGGCACCAGAATATCGTCCCATTCAAGCTTTGCCTGAAACGGCGCATCAGGATCCAAACCTTGCACCACAAAGTCGCCACTAACCGCACCATCATTGTAACGGCTACTGATCTTGCCAACGGTACGCTTTAACGTGCCTGTTACGGTGATGTTCAGCGGGTCAATATAGGCTTTTTCTAAAGCGCTGACCTCTACAATGGCACTCAAATCTAAAGGATAGTCGCCTTGTAAATCGGCATGACCCTCTAAAGCACTGACCTTAACCATATCACCATATCGCAAACTACCGCGACCAACCGTCACCATACTGCCAACCCAAGTCAAATCACGGGCTTCAACATCATGCACAACAATGGGGTCACGGGTTACTTGCTTATAAATAACGGTTTTTACTTTTGCATGATCGAAACGTAGATTGACCGGTAAGCTTAAGGTTCTATAATCGAAAGCTTTGCCTGTTGGCGGTTTTTTATTGATAATCTCAATGGTTTGTATGTCTGCATCACGCAAGTGCACTTCTTTGGCAAAGACGGCGCGCCAGCCTATTTTGACATAGGCTTTATCTACCAATATCTCAAGATCTTCATTGGCAACAATATCGATATCAGTGAGCCATAGACCCTCGCGCAGATTACCGCTACCGTATTTGAATTCAATACCGGTTTCTGCACTGATTTTTCCTAAGATAAACTTAGTACCTGACTCAGTACCCGCCGCATATAAGAAGATGGCAAACATAATCGCTAGCACGATAAGAATCAGCACCAGCAATTTGAGCACAAAAGATACTGGATACCAACGTCTTACGGCGCGGGCATCTCGTTGTGCTGGATCTTCATCTAATGGCTCATTAGGCAGGGTATTTTTGGTCGACATGACACTCAACTACGTTAAAGAATGAATTACCAGCAATCGCTAGAATAATAAAGACAACGGTTTTGCTTATATACTTTTACAAAGGAGAGCCAATAAACAGATGCAATCTGACTGGAATACTCTCTTCTGTCACGCCAGCGGCAACATCGACGCGCACCACGCCAACGGGCGATGCCCAGCGGATACCGACGCCGACGCCAACTTTGGTGTCTGTATCAAAATCTTTGTCATAAGCGTTACCGATGTCGGTGAAAACCGCCCCGCGAAAGCCGGGTTTAAACTCATAGTTATATTCTGCACTACCAACCGCGAGGATTTGTCCTCCGGTCAGATAACCTTTATCCAGTGGCGATAAGCTTTCGTAGTCATAACCACGGATACTTTGGTCACCACCAGCAAAGAAGCGCAGCTTATAAGGCACCTCATTAAAGTCATCGGCCCAAATATAACCGGTATTGATACTGCCAAGCACTTGATGCTTATCATCGGCACCAAAGCTATAAATACCGCTGACGCCAGCGCGAGCAATTGCTAGATTAGTATCGCTAAGCGCTTTATCAGCACCCGCTTCAATCGAATAGTACTGGCGGATACCGCTAGTAGGATTGGTCGCACTGTCCACATCTGTCTTACTGATGCCATAACCAAGTAATAATGCTTGCTGTCTGGGCTTTGAGGACGTAAAGCGAATAGGAAGGTCGTTTAACCTCGCTTCATCATCAATACCCGTCTCTAACTCATCTAAACGGTAGCGCAGAGAGTAGCTCCGATTCCAACCCGTTTCACGGCGGATATTACGCGCCAGCGACCCTTTTAGCGTCTTAGTAGACAAATCGAAATTGCCTCCGCCTTGATTAATCGACTCTTCTTCATAAGTCAAACTTGCTTCAAGCTTATCATTCAAAGGATGTTTCCAAGGCCTGCTAGCATAGACACCGACATTTTTAGTAATTCTCGAAACTTCTGTCTCAAGCCCTGCCTGATAGCCTTTACGATTGAGCAGGTTATAATCTATTTTTGCGGTTGCACGGACACCTGTATCTGTACCATAACCAATACCCACCTGAGCATCGCGCGGTTTATTCGCCGCCACGAACACGTATAATGGTACTTTCTTACTCTCTAACACTTCTTGCGGTGTTTTACGCCCTGCCAATGTTGGTGGCACAAAGTTCTCATCCGCCAATATACTTTTCTCATCAGGGAATATCTTTTGGGCAATGTCAGTGATACTATCACTGATTTTGCCTAAAATACTGCTTGAATCTTGGTCTTTTTCATCTAGCAACCGATCATTTGGCAGACGACTTAAGCGTTCTGCTTTTTGCTTAATCGCTTGCAACTTCTCAAGCGTCTCTTCATCGGCTTCAAATTCGATAGCAGCAATGTCGGCCGCATTTACTTTTTCTCCGCTATTGGTATAAAGCTCGCCGTCATTGCTCACACCTTCTATTTGGCGAGCATTAGCATTAGAAGTATCATCAATCTCGTCATCTATCGTTTCAATAGTGTTTTCAGCATTTGGTGAGTTATCAAAGGCTAAGGTAGCACTTTGTGTGCGCTCATCTGGTGGCAAAATCGATTCAACGTTGATGGTATTAAAATAACGGGTCGCCGATAAATCATTGCTAAATTTGGTCACCGCGGGACGATAAAACGGGTCGCCCTCTTTAAAGTCGAATAACTGCCTTAACAATGACAATTCAACGGGGAGTTTTTCGGGGTCACGTGTCAGTGTCCCAGACTCTTTATCATAAGTAAAAAATACCACTTCATCAAACTTGTAGCGATCGCCAGTATTGTAAACCAGCGAAACATCTGCTGTGTTATCAGGCAAGATAATATCGACGGACTTATTTAACCAATATTGATCAAAATAACCGTAGGTATTACTGAGTGATTCAAGGGCAGATTTGCTGTCTTTATAGACGCGGTGGTTAAAGATATCGCCTTCTTTTGGTGGCAAATCTTTTTCTAACGCCGCAAATTCTTTTTGCTCACTGCCTGCACCGCGAATATCAACAATTCGACTATCGACGCGTACTGGTTCACCAAGCTTTTCAATGATGACATCTATTGTGTCTGTATAAGGCTGGCGTAAACGCAAGCTCACATCATAGTAACCGACCGCTTTTGCTGCATCTAAGGCGGTTTGGCGTAAACGCGGTAGAGCTGCTGTAAAGTCAACGACAGATTGCACAGTGGTGTCGTCAAGCGCCGCCTTGATGTTCTTGATGGGCTGCACATCGTCATCCGCTTTGACTAGTATCGGCTTGGTATTGACAGCATTGCTATTGTTAGCTGCGGCTTGTTGCAAATAAATCGTAGTGTCTACATGTGGTAGCGCCAGTGAGCTGGCATTAAACAACCGATTATAGAGGCGCTTGACGATATTGCCTTTATTACGCGCCATCGGGCTTGGCGTCTTAGCTTGCTCGATACTTTCGCTAATTGCCCCAGTATCATTTTCATAATCTGGCAAATAATCATCAGGATCGATCGAGTTTTCTGTATTATTTGATTGATTGACGTTGGCTAAAATGTCGTTATCTGTCATCTCACTGCCATTACCGCTACTGACAGCATCGCTAACAGTAATAGGACGCGCCATAATCTCTGCGGTCTCAGCTCGCTCGGCAGCCGTTTCAGTAATGCCTAACGTGTCTAAATTACTGGGTATCGGCAAATTGGTCGCATCCAGCTCCACATCCAGCCCAATCGGTGGCGTGCGATCATCTAAAGTGGCAATTGGTGCATCAAAACCACTATTATTACTAGTGCCAATATTACTAGTACCAATCCTATCGATATCTTGCGCGTTCTGCCTGTCCATCGCCGCAAGCTCACGATCAATCTCGTCAGGCGTCATCATCTGATAGCCCTGCTGCTGTATCGCTGCGGCTTGCTGCTCTAGATCTTGATTGGCATCAAAAGTTTGCGCATCATCAAAATCATTATTCAAGCTATTTGCATTTTCTTGAGTAACAGTGTTATTAGTCTTGCCAGCTGAATTTTTCGCGTCCGACTTCTCAATACCTAGCGTTTGCTCACTATAATCATCCAATACGGATTGCTCAATAATGCCTTGCTCAACCGCTTTTTTTAGGCGCAGCGCATCTAACGCCATATCTAATTGACTGTCATCATCAGAAATAACCGCTTTGGCGGTTTTTGGTGACGCTGCTGTAGCAGTCTTTGCCGTTATTTGGCTGTTTGTAGCGCTGTTATTTAAATCAGTAGTAGCGGCAAAAGCAGCAGGAGCAAGACTACAACCAAAGCCGACCAAGCTTGTGGTCAATGCACTAAACAACGCTGTGCGGGTAAAATAAAGACGCGGCGTATCATTAGCATTAATAGCAGCGCTAGATTTTATTGAGCCATTTGAGCAACCTAAGAGGTCAGGCAACTTAACGGGTAAGTTGTGCGCTGGCGTTGAAGGCTGGTGTTTCATATTCATTCCTATTCCCTCACGCAGTGCAAGGTTGCTGACGCTGACGACTACTAAGTCTTAGCGGTAAATACAGTGCTGACAATGATTGTAATGATTGTAATAAACTAAAGCATTTTTTTAACTTGCGATTTTACTTCTTATCTGACGGTTTAGCCTATGATTGAAGCATTATCACATCATTAGCATATAAAAAATTACTCGAATCAGACCATTTAAGCGCTGGCAAACCTTCGCTATAGTCAATCCACTTTTAAAAGGGTGCAGAACTACTGGGGTTAATGATTCGCAGCCTCTGTCGGCTAGCTATAGCAAGCAAGAAAAATTAATCCCAGTAGTACCTTATAACATTTGTATTTCTTTTATTTAGGACCGACTATATTGGTCACTTTATTAGAATTTAATCGGCTAAAATTTACAAATCATAACTTAGTTAATTATGAAATCATAGCATTGGACGTATGTATTTTTATCAAAGCCTTGCTATTATACGGCTTAACATTGATAAAACCTATGCCATATTTAGTTAAGTTTTTGATAGCGTTGATAATTATCACAATATTGATGGTTATCTTCTCCGTTTTGCTTCTCTTTTACTTGTCTTGACTCATTTGTAGGAATTTTCATGGCCAATCAGTTTCAGTTATTTAAGCGTCGCCGTTTTAGCGCCATGTTTTTTACCCAGTTCTTGGGAGCGTTTAATGACAATATTTTTAAGCAAGCTCTGATATTAGTCTTGACCTACACGGCGGCGAGCCAGCTTGGCGTTGAGGTCAGTATTTTGAATAACTTGGCGGCCATGTTATTTATTTTGCCGTATTTTCTATTTTCGGCACTGGCAGGACAAATCGCTGACAAGTTTGAAAAGTCCAAATTGACCCGCTTAACCAAGCTGCTTGAGCTGTCAATTATGGTGATTGCGGCAGTGGGCTTTGTGTTTGAGTGGTACGCACTCTTATTTGTTGCGTTGTTTTTGATGGGCACACAATCTACCTTTTTTGGACCCATCAAATATGCCTATTTACCACAAGCAATGCAAGAAGATGAGCTGGTCGGTGCCAATGGTCTGTTTCAAATGGGCACATCATTAGCGATATTACTCGGTATGATTATTGCGGGCGTCTTAACCCAAGTACCGCAGCCGCTATACTGGATTAGTCTGACGGTATTAGTCGTTGCGATATTAGGTTATTTTGCCGCCCGATCTATACCTACTATGCCAGCGATGCAGCCTGATTTGAAGATTAATTGGAATATCTTTACCACCAGTGTCTCAACGGTACGTTATTTATATTCGTTACGGTTTTTATTCTTTGTTATCTTGGGCAATAGCTGGTTTTGGTTTTATGGCGCGACTTTTTTGACCCAAACGCCTGAATTCAGCAAAGTTATCTTACATGGCGATGAGTCAGTGGTAATTTTCTTACTGACTTTATTTTCAGTTGGGGTATCCATTGGCTCATTATTATGCAAAAGGCTCACTAAAAATCAGGTCAGCTTACGGCTGCTACCCTTTGGTATCGCTGGTTTAAGTATCTTTGCTATCGACTTATATTTTTCTCTATCAGGATTGTCGATTGATGTGAGTAGCGAGACCTTAATCGGAGTGAGCGGATTATTTGCTATCTCTGGCAGCTGGCGCGTCTTTGTCGATTTATTCTTTTTGGGCTTTAGTGGCGGCTTATATATCGTCCCTTTATATGCGTCTATGCAGGCGTATGCACCCAAGAGCCACCGCGCGCGCATTGTTGGTGCCAATAATATTTTCAATGCCATATTTATGGTTGGCTCCGCTATCTTCTCAATCGTTGTCTTAAATAGCTTGGGTATGTCACTACCGCAGTTGTTCTTAGTCACGGGCTTGCTCAATATTGCCTTTGGGATATTTTTATATGCCAAGCTGAACCAACATATCAAACATGCCAGCATCCAAACTCATGATGATGGGTTGAACAGACATGATTAAAGGGTTTAAGGATTGGCACCAACAGCATTAATGACAACTGTTATTATAAGTCGATTGCTGAGCGCCTCATTATTATGATGCCGACCATTGATATTGTTTGCTATAGTAAGCTATAAGATTAAATAGTGGCCGTTGCAGCGCTCTACAAGGCTCATAGCAACCCGTCATTTATAATAAATAATGCCATCAGGAGTGAATCATGGCTTTGCGTCCCTTATCCAAAATCGACCACTTACTGCTTGGGGTAGACAAGGCATTGCGAGCGGTCGTACCGCATTCCAATCCGAGTACCCGCCCTTTACCTGTGAGTAGTGATGATATCCCTGAGCTGAGTATCACAGAATCGCGGCACGTTGCAGGGCTGATGCGTATCAATCATACCGGAGAAGTATGCGCGCAAGGGCTGTACCATGGGCAAGCCTTTACGGCAAAAGACGATAATGTCAAACAAGCCATGCAGCAATCTGCTGAAGAAGAAGTCGACCATCTGGTCTGGTGTGAGACGCGACTAAGCGAGCTTGGTAGTCATCCGAGTGTGTTTACACCCTTATGGTATGGCATGTCATTTGGTCTTGGCGCAGTAGCGGGTGCCATCTCTAACGAGTTTAGCTTGGGGTTCGTCGCTGAAACAGAGGCACAAGTTAGCGAACATCTACAAGATCATATTGGACAATTGCCGCCGCAAGATCAGCGCTCAAAAGAGATATTGGCACAAATGGATAGCGAGGAATTACATCATCGTGAGTTGGCACTTGCCAATGGTGGGGCTGCATTGTCTCCACCTATACGCCATACCATGCGCTGGATGGCAAACCGTATGAAAGCCACGGCTTATCATTTTTAATTGATTTACTTTGACAAACATCATGCTGTAAAAACTGCCTCAGTAATGACTTTTAACAATCCTACTACTGTTTGTATTGAGATTAATTTGCTAGGGTATAAAAATTGTACAATTTTGCCTTAACCACATGAATACGACATCGGCATCGTTATCAAGCAGCTATCAAGCAGCTATCAAGCAGCTATCAAGCAGCTATCAAGCAGCTATAGTTAAAATATCTCAAAAACGCTACAGTGCTGCTGGTATAAATTTTTTGCAGCCTCTGTCTGCGTAGGCACAGCAAGCAAGAAAAATTGATACCAGCAGTACTTGATGTATCGATATTGATTTTCTCTGACTATATCAAGCAATGAATTTATCAATACCGACCAAATAGACAAAATAACGATTAAATAAGGTAACTATCTTTATGAACACCATCAGTCAACCGACCCACTCTCAAAAATCGCCTAAGGTTGCGACTTTAACCGCATTGGCTGCAGCTTGTGCCATGATGTTGTCTGCGCCTGTGAATGCCGCTGAAGTTGATGCTTCAGCGACTGCAAGTATTTCTGTGCCAAGCGCGATTGACTCAAGCAAACGAGTGATTCGTCTTGCTAGACCTAATGCGGCTGTCAGTGCTACTCAGGTGGCAACCACTAGTCAACCAGAAGTGGCAACAAGTACTGCTGCACAAGTGAGTGCTCAAGCAAATATTAATGCCAATCAACAAAGCAATGCTCAAGTTACTAGTTCTCAAGTTACCAATGCTCAAATCACTAATACACAGCCCACTCGTGCACCTCAAAATCCTAGCCAAAATCAAGCAATCCAAGCCAACCAAAATGCTGAGCTTACAGGGACGACGCGAGTTTATGAGCGTGGACCAATGGTTGCAACGGGTATCGATTTACGTGGTGGTCAACTGCCAAATATCCCAACGCCGCAAGTGCAACTCTCAGACATCAGCTTTGTACCTACCATCTTGATAGCGCAGCAAACCGGTCTTGGTACCGACAAGTTGGATGTCAGCTTACTTGATGATTTTATTAAAGACACCTCACCCTATGCACGCCATTATCCACCAAATTTCCCTAACCGCACCCAGCGTCATTATGCTCGTGAAAAAATCAAAGTATTAACCGATTGGATTGAGCCTTATGCCAAATTATCCAATGCCTCTTACGATGTGTTATTGCGTGCTGCTAAGCTAAATGGTATGGGTCGTAACTTAGACTTAGGGTCAGAATATACGGTACGTGGTGGGCAGTATATTGACCGTGCCATCAAAATCAAACCCGATAGCGGCGAAGCCAACTTTATCTACGGCATGATGCTCTCAGAAGGCGGCGGTTTTAAAGAAGGTCAAAAGTATCTTGATCAAGCCGTCAGCTTAGGTTATACCGAAGCTGAGCAAAGCTTGGCACAATCGGATGTCTTGAGTGATCGCCGTGAAAAAGCGCTAGAGCGTTTGCGTCGTTTGGAACAAAAAGTCCCAGACAATACCGTTATCCGTCAGCAAATCAAGCTGCTCGAAGACGGTAAGTTTTACATTTGGGATTTGCCTGCATCAAATATCAAACCAAATATGTAAATGAAATCCATTTTCACAAGATAACGTGTACAAAATACGTCATCACAAATAGTAAAAAAAACACTGAAAAAGCATCAATCTTGCGTCTTATTTTATATTGCGAACTTAACAATATAGAACAAAGGCGCTTTTTTGTGTCAATTGTCAATGCTCATTAAGAATGTCACATAAACTGTAGTCGTTCTCTTCGATTGATTTTTATGCAATACCCTATCCTTATCATCCAGTCTTGTCAGCTGTGCATTTTTCTCGAGCGTTATATCAATTAAATTTAACATTATTTCAGTATAAGGCAATAAATACGATAGTCGAAGTAATAAACTTCCGCTACACTCCTTCTAATATACGCTCTATTCAATAATACATTCCTGTCCATCATTCACTGGAATTACCTATGATTTTCGCTGACCCTGTCCATAATGCGCCGACACCTACTCATAAAGATAAGACGCCTTTAGCTATGTTGGCACTAATATCAGCCATGGCCATATTGATATTGCCTGCTTGTAGTACTGTCTCTGTCAATAAACAGGCATCTGCCAAGACCATTTCGGCGCAGCGAGGTAATATCGTCACTGATAACAAACTCAGTAGTAATACCGCGTCATTGTTGTTGTCAGCAGGACTCAATGAGCAAGCCTGTATGCAGCAATTTGAGCTGTGCTTAACGCAGCTTGCTGACAGCATGCTCAATAGACACTACCGCCCAGCACTGGCCGCATTTTCAGAGCTGCACTATGCAAAAGCGCGCCAACTCGCTACCTCAGAAAGCTGTAGCAATGCGCTCGTCCGCCCGCCACTTGATCCTTATTATGCCAATGCACCGTTAGACGACGAGACTGCTAAGACGCAGCAGAGCAAAACCGAGATATGTTTAATCGACTATCAAGAGCGGCTCTTTGACGCCATCAAATCCAGCTATACCTATTTATTCTATGACAGCCTAGCGCATGATTTTGAAGGAGCCGATGAAAAAGTAAGTGGCGGGCGGGCAAAAAACCGCATACCAAGCGATATCGATATTCAGACTCAAGATATTTACAATGCCGCCAGCAATGATGTTATTACTCAGCTTTATCAATCAACAGGCGACATGAAACAATTGATGCGCAATGTAAAAGTAGAGCATCTTGCCACGAGCGCTAATACCAGCGCGCGTGATAGTAATGAGCTTGCCGTCAGTCCAGCCATTGCCAATAGTGTACCCGTTAAAGGACAGCCGACCGATCAAGTCAAAGTAATGAATGTGCAAGTAGACAACTATCATCTGAACGTCTATTTGCCAAATGAAAACAACTATCTTAAAAATGCCAATGAGAAAAACTCTGCGCTGGCAGACTTAGTGTCTACTTATGAGCTGCGCTTGTCGGGGCTAAACTCCATCAGCAAGCGACCGGGTTTAGGTATCAGCTTGGTGGCATCATTGGACGATCGCTACACTACCACTATTCGTCAATTACTGCTCTCTTCGCTCTCAGGTCAACTCGGTCAAGAAGCGGCTAATGGCAAACTTGGCAAACTTGGCAACAATAGCGCAAGCAACGCCGCAAAAAATGCGCAAGAAGAAGATGCTAGCTTGCGCATTTATCCTACTGGTCATCTGCTCATGACGGGGCTGATTAAACCTACGGGCACTAGTGTACTCGACACCCTAAGTAGTAAGCAGCTCGATATCCATTTATATAATCCATATCGCAGCGAAAGCGCCTCTATCTTAGGCGATGACTATCCACTGGCCGCCAACTTCTCTGCCGGTTATGGGCTATGGTTGGCAGAAAATCAGCTCGATGGTGTCGGCTACCTAAATCTTATTACCCGCCAAAAAGAAGCCAGCCTGCCAAAACTTTTTATGCTTGAGCCTTATGATCCTAGCAAACGCGTGATTATCATGCTGCATGGTCTGGCATCAAGTCCGGCAACGTGGGTCAATTTGACCAACGATATTTTTAATGATGATAAATTGCGTAATAACTATCAGGTATGGCAAATCTTTTATCCGACCAATCTGCCTATTTTAGAAAATCGCTATCAAATCCAAAAACTCATCACTGCTACTTATCAGCAAACAGATCCTACAGGGACAAATCTTGCCAGCAAGAACAGCGTCATTATTAGCCATAGCATGGGCGGCATCATTGCTCGCATGATGTTGTCTGATGATAATTTGGCGAATAATTTAGATGCGTTAGACGATAATAGCTTATTAGCAAACAGCAGCCAGCGTCAGGTTGACGCCATGCTCAAGCAAGCCCTTACCAATAAAGAGCTACGCAACCGATTTGAATTGAACGCGCTACCGCAGGTCGATACAGCAGTATTTTTGTCGTCACCTTTTCAAGGTACGGACTATGCCGATCGCTGGTTTACCCGTGCGTTACGCCGCATTATTTATCTGCCGGTGGGCTTAGTAAAAACCGTTACGGACAATTTGGCGACCATTGCTATCAAAGGCGACTTGGCGAATAATCCTTTAGGGGCGCTGTACCTGCAAAATGGTGCCAGTCAATTGAGTGACAAATCCTCCTTTATTCAATTAACCAAAGACATTAGCATCAACAAACGTATTACTTATCATTCAATCATTGCCAATAACGATGCCGATATCACAAGAGGTCTGGCAGCAATGCAACCGGAAGGCGTCAAGCTTGATTTATCGCAAGCAGTCATAGAGGATGACGATAGTGTGATTGAGACTGCCGATACCGGTAGTACCAGCAATGTAGAAAACTCAGATAATTTAGACGTTTCAGCTGCCGTAGTTGATGTAGAGACTGCAAAAGATGCGCCTGCTAAGACAGATACCTTGCCGGCTGAGGCACTGGTTGCTTCTGTTATCGTCAATGAAGAGATTAGCCAAGCATTAACCGAGCGTCTGTCAGATGGTATCGTGCCCTACACCAGCGCGCATCTTGATGGTGCGGCGTCTGAGACGGTTATCAATGGCGGTCATAGTATCCAAGAAAATCCGCAAACCATTCTGACCTTACGGCGTATTTTGCATAAACAATTACAGCAATAGCTTTAACTGAATAACAGTCTGGTCAATTTCACAGTGAATTTTTGACAATAGATAGCAAAAATACATTATTAAAAAATGTTGTTTTATATTACGGTTATGTATCTATTGACAACCTTATTTAAACAATGACTATGATATGAATAGCACTCAATTACATTGTAAATCATTTATGACCAACAGGTATCTGCTATGACTTCATAGCAACTTGCGCGCAAGCAGACTCAGGCGCATAATGCTGAAATAGAAAATATTTCAAGAATGCCATAAAGACATATTTTATAGTTTATAAGGACATAAATTATTTACTTTAACTAAATAGTAGTGCTTAAATTATCATAGATAATGTGTTGTCTCAATGACAATGATAGCCAGTTTACATTGACTATTGTTCGTAACACTTATTATCCTACTGACATCCGTATCGACGGACAGCTACGAACAATGATTTCAGCGTAACATGGAAGCAAGCGCTATTCAGCTAAAATATAAGGGTAACTGCTTATGTTCGCTACATTTATGATTGACCAGCTTGATGCGCTGATGCTTGCGCGTATCCAGTTCGCTTTTGTTATTTCATGGCACATTGTTTTTCCGGCTTTTTCTATCGGACTTGCCAGCTTTTTGACGGTTTTAGAGTTTCGCTGGTTAAAAACCGGTGAACCTATTTATGCCGAAGTGTACAAGCACTGGGTAAAAATATTTGCCGTGGTATTCGGTATGGGTGTGGTATCGGGCGTGGTGATGTCCTACCAATTCGGCACCAATTGGGCAGTATTCTCTGATAAAGCGGGTAACGTGCTTGGCCCATTACTTGCCTATGAGGTATTGACCGCCTTTTTCTTAGAAGCATCATTCTTAGGGATTATGCTCTTTGGTTGGGGCCGCGTCAGTAAACGTATGCATCTTGCTTCGACGGCAATTGTCGCTATCGGTACGCTGATATCAGGTTTTTGGATTTTGGCTGCCAACAGCTTTATGCAGACGCCACAAGGCTTTATGGTTGGTGCGGATGGCCTACTTTATCCCACCAATTGGTTAGAAATCATTTTTAATCCCTCATTTCCCTATCGCTATGCGCATATGATGACGGCAGCTTTCTTGACGACTGCTTTTGTTATTGGTGGCATCGGTGCATATTATTTGCAATCCAAAAAACATGTCGAACATCGCAAACATGGTCGTGTCATGCTCGGTATGGCGATGGTGATGGCGATTTTTGTTGCCCCAGCACAAGTACTTATCGGCGACATGCATGGGCTTAATACCTTAGAGCATCAGCCTGTAAAAGTCGCAGCGATGGAAGGGCTTTGGGAAAATGAGCGCGGTGCGCCGCTGGTATTATTTGGCATTCCAGACCAAAAAGCAGAAAAGAACCACTATGAGGTGAAAATACCTTATGTGTCCGGTTTAATTTTAACCCACTCATTTGATAAAGAAGTGAAGGGGCTCAAAAACTGGGCACCAGAAGATCGACCATTCGTTGCCATTGTCTTTTGGGCGTTTCGTATCATGGTTTCTATTGGTATGCTGATGGTATTGGTCGGCTTGTTTAGCCTGTATAAATACTTTAAAAAACAACAGTTTAATTCTGACAGCATCTGGTTTCACCGCTTATGGATGATGATGACCCCGATGGGTTTTATCGCCCTGCTTGCTGGGTGGTTCGTCACTGAAACCGGACGTCAGCCGTGGACAGTTTACGGCGTTATTCGCACGGCAGAGAGTATGTCTCCGGTTGCGGCACAACAAGTGGCTACGACACTGATTGGCTTTATTGTGCTGTATGTATTTGTATTTGGTGCGGGCAGTTTTTATATCTTACGCCTGATTGCTAAAGGTCCACAGCCTTATGAGAATCCTGCTGATGATAACTTCTACGAGCACTCTATCACTGAAGGTCAAGGTCGTACCTTAAGTGGTGATAGCAATGCCAGTGAACATATGGAATCGAACTCAACTGAAAGCAATTCAGTAAAAGATCTTGATAAACCTGCCGATGACGTCGAAGATGGAGGGTTACGCTAATGTTTAACTTTGGTGACGTATTAGATTTACCTCTCATTTGGGGCGGCTTGATCGCCCTGTCCGTCTTCGTTTATGTGCTACTTGATGGTTTTGATTTGGGCTGCGGTATTTTATTTCCGTTTGCAGGCTCCGATAAAAACCGTAGCCGCATGATGAACTCTATTGCCCCTTTTTGGGATGGTAATGAGACATGGCTAGTATTGGGCGGTGGTGGCTTGTTTGCCGCCTTCCCAGTCGCCTATGGCATTATTATGACAGGGCTTTATCTGCCGGTAACCTTTATGCTGTTCGGTTTGATTATGCGCGGCGTGGCATTTGAGTTCCGTTTTAAAGCAACCTCACACCGCTATGTATGGGATACCTTTTTCTTTATCGGCTCTGTGGTTGCTACCTTCTTCCAAGGGATTATGCTTGGCGCTTTGGTACAAGGACTTGAAGCAAGTAATCGTTTGTATACCGGTGGTCCTTTTGATTGGCTCACGCCATTCTCCATAGTTTGCGGTATCGCCCTGATTATCGGTTATGCGCTGCTTGGCTCGACGTGGTTGATTATTAAGACTGAGCACAAGCTACAAGTGTGGGCACGCAAAGTCTCTGGTTGGATGCTGTCAGCGCTGGTGGTTGCGATGATTGTCGTGACTGCCTTTATGTATTTCTCAGACATTGAGGCACTTGAAGGTTGGTTTAGTTTACCAGGGTTATTATATCTTGCACCGATGCCGATTATCGTCTTGGCGTTATTTTTCTTTATGCGTAAAGATTTGATCTCAGAGCGTGAATATCGTCCGTTCTTATTGACCGTCGCGCTGTTTTTGATGGGTTATATCGGCGTGTGTTTTGCGATTTTCCCTTATATTGTGCCGTATCAGATGACCATTTATGAGGCAGCAGCAGCGGATACTTCATTATCATTTATGCTTATTGGTGCTGGTATTATGCTACCCATTATTTTGAGTTATACCGCCTTTGCCTACTATACGTTTAAAGGTAAAACCGGTCACGAGCACATGTATTAATAGCTATTAAGCAGTATTCTATATTCTAAGTTTTCAGGAGAACACTGTTTAGGAGAATGTCATGAAAAATCTTAGTAAAAAGCAATCTCAATGGGCATGGTTTATTGGCTTATATATCGCAGGTTTTCTGACGATTTTTACCATTGCCCAGCTGATTAAATTGGCAATGGGCGTATAAATATTTGTTCCATTAGCCATTCATAAAAACCGGAGCGCTAATTTTTTATTAGCGCTGCGGTTTTTTAATGGTGTTAATTCCCACTGAATTTTCCAGATAATGCTATAGTCAGAGAAAAGTAATATCGATACATCAAGTACTGCTGATATTAATTTTTCTTGCTTGCTGTGCCTATGCAGACAGAGGCTGCAAAAAATTTATACCAGCAGCACTGTAGCGTTTTTGAGATATTTTAACTATATAACCCATTGTTAATTAAGCACCGCAATGTGCGCTTACACCTTTATTTTCTATAAAAGTATTTACCTGCTCTAGTCGCTCAGGCGTGCCAACGTCTATCCAATTATCAAGCATGATTTCAGCCGTCACTTGAAATTTTATCATCGCGTATCTAAGTAAGGGTCCAAGGGCGGCAGACTGACCTGACACCAAGCCATCAACCAATCGCGGCGACACGACACTGATGCCGGCAAAAGTATATTTATCGCCATCACCAATTGTCTGCTCGCTTGCCAAACCATTATTAATAGCGAAGTCGCCACCCTCATTATGCTCCGGATTATCAATCAATAATAAATGGGCGCGCTGGTCTGCACCTAGCTCATAGGTGATTAATTGACTAAAATCAAATGTCGTCCATATGTCAGAGTTGACTAAGATAAATGGCTCGTCTTTTAACTTCCCAGTTTGTAGCGCTTTAAAAATACCACCTGCTGTCTCTAATGGCGCGTCAGCTTCAAGTGACCAATGCAACTGTACGCCAAACTGCGCGCCATCGCCAAGCGTGTCCATCAACTTATCAGCCAGCCAAGAAGCATTAATCGTAATGTCGGTTATGCCAGCAGCTTTGAGTGCTTTAATATGCCAAACAATAAGGGGCTGCCCGCCTACTTCAACCAAGGGTTTTGGCGTCTCAAGGGTCAATGGACGCAGGCGCGTGCCCTTACCTGCTGCCAAAATCATGGCTTGCGTTATTACCGACATAAATAATCCTTATTTTTGGCAAATTTATACAAGGTGACTGCTTATCAATAGCTTTGAATACATTGGTATTAAATATACGAGCGTTAAATATATTGCTGCCCAAATTTGGTTTGATAGGCGGGCAATACTGTATTCATCATCCATTGATTAAATGGCAAAATAACTTGTTGTAAACGCTTACTGCCTTGCGTAGTTAGTTGAGTACTTAACCAGTCTAATTCAAATAGAAAGTCCCGCACCACTTTAGGAATATCGGCTAAATAGCGGCTTTTGCCATCACGCTCATAAAGCCGGATAAAAATACCTAACACTTTTAGATGTCGTTGTACGCCCATGATATTGACCTGACTTTCAAGTTGCTCAGCACTGTCTGCTGTTACCAGTCCCGCCTGTTTTTGTAACTGCCAAAAGTCATGAATCCACTGCGTTACTTGCGCTTCCGACCATTCGACATAGGCATCACGCAGCAATGATACCAAATCATAGCTATGCGCGCCAATCACGGCATCTTGAAAATCAATCACCCCTAATCGCGTGTTATCCGCCTGATCCTGCATCAAATTGCGGCTATGATAATCACGATGGACGATGACTTGTGGTTGTAATAGAATCTCTTCTATCAAGGCTAATTTTAGGTTTTCCCATAATGACGTATCAAGTGTCACGCCGATATGTGGAATAAACCACTCGCTAAATAAGTCCATTTCACGGGTTAGCATTGCGGCATCATAATCAGGCAATTGATACTGAGATTTTGCTGTCTCTACCGGTATCTGTTGCAGCGCAGCTAGTGTCTGCATTGCTAATTGATAGTAGTCATTTACTTGCGCAGGCGTAGCACCAACCAATAAATGAGCGAACTCTACCGCGCCAAAATCTTGCAAGACCAAAAAGCCTTTTGTCACATCTTGCGCGATCAGCGTCGGCACATTGATGGCTTGCGACATGAGCTTTGCTACATTAATAAACTGCTGCATCGCGTCTTGCTCATCAGCCGAATCCATGACAATATAACGCGCTATTTTTGTCGTATCATCCGTACCACCAGCTACTAGCTGAATACGGTGGTAACGGCGAGCACTGGCATCACCCGGTAAGCTCTCAAGGGTAAAGGGTTGATTCTCGAACACTTGCTGCAACCAGCACTCTAATGACTCTTGGCGCGTATTAATGGCAGGTATCGTAGGATTTAATAGTGTTTTATCGGTCATAAAAAGCATCGCAGGTTAAATATAAGTCGTAAATGACTAAATGAGTGATAAGTAGGACAAATACTTGCTAAAATAGTGGGCGCTTATTGCACAGTCGCTGCTCTCTTAAAAATTGCATGGCTATCTAATAAACTTTGATAATTTGATAAATAGTGTAGCTGATTTGGTTTTTTTTGACTATGATTAGTCGTCATTATATGTAAAACGTCCCAACTTTTAAGATTATATTATTTATTATTCGTTTATAAAGCGCTGTAGCTGTCTAAAATAGGCTTGATAGACGATATATTGCAATCCAATAGGCTCTACAAATCATAGGTGTGCCCTTGTTATATTCTCCGCTTTACCAAAGCATCCGTTTGATTTTATTTGGCGCGCTAGGCTTATCGAGCCTGACCGTTAGTGCCGCTATCAATCAGACTGACTCGATGATGCCTGAGCCATTGGTGGCTGATAGCTCAAACCAGTATGCCGATGACGTAGCAACTGATGCCAATATTGATGCTGGTTTTAATAATGAAATCAATCAAGACATCCGCTATCAAAGCGACAGTCAGCAGTCAGCAGCCTATAAAAAAGCCAGTTTGAGTAGTGAGGCTACTTTAGGTAATGACGCGGCTGTAAATAATAGCAATATCACTGAGATTAATGATCGTAACAAGACGAGCCAAGATAGCCGCGTTGCCCCAGTAAATACAGGCAACCCATCAAAAGCTGGTAATCGTCGAATTGATACCAATGATGAGAGTATTCAAGAAAGCCTTAAACGTTTAGCAGAGTTTTATGAGCTGACGCCAGAGACGAGCGCTTCAACAGTAAACAGCAATCAAAATAGCCTGACACCTGTAACCACCAACATTCCAACTGTCGGCAGCAACCTGCAACTGCTGCCAAACACTGTCGATAGCGCTGAGCGCTGCGAAGGTCAATGGGTTTATCCTAAGAAAAATCCCAATTATCAACGGGCTATCAATGAAGCAGGCGCCAGTAATGGTCAACCAGCACCAAATTTAAACGGTCTGCCCAATAATCAAGCGCCGCTATTTGCAGAATCAGATTATGGCTACTACGATAGTGTCGATTATGCCGAGCTATCAGGTAATGTCATCATTGACCAAGGGACTCAGCATATTGAAGCCGAAAAAATCGTACTGGACTTAAGTAACGGGGTGGCGGCAGCGCAAGGTAACGTGATGTTTACGGATCAAGCCACCGGCAATGCTTCTGCGACTGGAGCACAAGACCGCACTCAACAAAACGGTAGAACCAGCCTCACTGAAAAAGCGGCGCAAGGTGGTCTCATCGGTGTCGCTGACGATTTGAATTATAATACTGAAACGGGGCAATCTACTGCTACGAATGTCGCTTTTGCCAGTGTTGAGCTACAATCACATGGTTATGCCAAGCGCTTAAACCGACCGAATGAGAGCCAGTATGAATTGGATGAGGTCATGTATAGCACCTGTCCTCCGACCAATCGTAAGTGGCAATTTGATGCCAAAAGCATAGATTTAGACACCGAAACAGGACGCGGTGAAGCCTACAATACCACTTTCCGTATTGCCGATGTGCCCGTATTTTACCTGCCATATTTTAACTTTCCGATAGACAGTCGACGCGGTAGTGGGTTTTTATTGCCCAATGCAAGTATCAGTAGTGAAAATGGGCTTGAAATTGATGTACCTTACTACTTCAATCTAGCACCCAACTATGATGCTACGCTCAGCACGCATATCTATAGCACCCGTAATCCCATGCTATCTGGCGAGTTTCGCTATTTAACCGAGAATTATGGCGAGGGTATCTTTAATGGTTCCTATTTGCCTAATGATAAAGAATACGATGGCGAAGACCGCCGCAGTTTATTTTATGATCATTATTGGTCATCTACCAGCATTCCACGTCTGAGTGGTGAGGCCAAATACAGCTACGTGTCAGATGCCGACTACCTCAATGATTTTGATACGCTAGGGTTATCAGATAACACCCTAAATCTACCGCGCCGCGCGCAGTTGAATTATTATAATGATTATGTCGATGGTGAGCTAAAAGTAGAAACCTTCCAAACACTTGATGCGCTGAATGGTAACGGGCAGATATTGCAAGATAAAGACAAACCTTACTCACGCCTGCCGCAGCTCAAACTTGATTATCGCCTGCCTTGGGCGAAGAATTTTGATATTACTGGCGTAAGTGACTCTGCTTATTTTAAAAAATCCATCGATGATGGTTCTGAGAGTGAAAAAAGTGGCACGCGTTTTTATAATAAACTCAGCGCCTCTTACCCTATGGAGAATTCATGGGGTTATATCAAGCCAAAGCTAAGCTTACAGCACCTGTTTACCACTTATGATCAAGACAGCTTGGTGGACAATTCATTGGGTAAAGATGATGGCAGCCAATCAGTGTTTGTTCCCCAAGCCAGTATTGATGCAGGTTTGCATTTTTATCAAGCAGGTTCGCCGTTTGGTGCATTTGACGATACCTTAGGCGGTTATCGCCTGCTTAGCCCACGTTTAAAATATACCTACTCGCCTTACCAAGACCAAAATGATATTCCAAACTTTAATACTCGTATTGCCTCCATCAATTATGAGCAACTGTTTTCAGACAGCTGGTTCTTGGGACATGATCGCTTGCAAGATTTACACGCTTTTACCCCAGGCATTAACTATCGTTACATCGATGCAACGGGCGTGACACGTTTTGATGGTAGCATTGGTGAGCAATTTTATCTCGATGATGGACGCGTTACGCTTGATAATACAAAACCTGTCTTTACCTCATCCTCTTCAGGATTGGTTTGGGATACCAGTACCCAGCCTTACAATAATGTCTGGATTGATGTGAGTGGCGCGCTGACCAACAGCTATGATTTAAATCATATTACCACTGAATTACGTTATCAGCCCTCTGACAACAGCCTATTTAATGTAGGCTTTATCAAACGTCAACGTGATGAAAACACCAACCAGCTGCCATTGTCGGCATTGACAGCGTCAGCAGTTTTCCCAATTAATAACAACTGGCGTGTATTGGCCCAAGGTCAATATGACTATAATCGCAATCAGATGCTCGATTCACTGATTGGAATCGATTATGAGGATTGCTGTTTTGGCTTTGCGGTGTATGGTCGTCGTTACTATAATGACTTAAATATTGCCGACAAACCCACACAAGCAATTATGGCAGAAGTGAGATTGAGTGGTCTTGGCAGCGGTAGCAGTCGTCTAACGCGCTTGCTGGCTGATAAAGTGTTAGGCTTTGAGCCTGTTCAAAGCGCATGGAAAGATTAAAAACATAATGAGAGACAAGCCTAATTTATAGCCTATTATGTGTGGTATAAAATGATTTGAATTCTATTATAAACAACCTTAGCCACTACTTTAGTATTAATATTTTTAGCATTAACATTGTTTGATACTTAAAGTATGGCGAGTGGATTTAACCGATTACCATCCGATGCAATGACATTGATGAGGAGCATCATGAGATTTTTTTCTTTACGCCAAACAAGCCAAGCAGTAGTCCTATCTATGGGTTTAATGACTGCTCTTACCCTGAGCGTTAGCGCCCAAGCAGCAACGGTGAACGCTGCAAAAGCGCAAGCGACGACAACTCAAAAAAATAGCGTGGCTCGTTTAACGCCTGCCAATAGTACAGATGGCATCATTGCATTGGTGAATGAAAATGCGATTTTAAAAAGTGATCTTGTTGCTGCTATTGCTCAGACACAGGCACGTGCAAAGGCTGCAGGCGAACCTATCGCCAATTCAGCACAGTTACAGTCAGAAGTATTAAACGCCCTTATCTTGCGTGAGCTACAGCTGTCTTTGATTAAACGTGTTGGGTTAAATCCTGACGAAGCGGCTATCAATAAGCGCTTGGAACAAATAGCAAAAGCGGAAGGGCTAAGTAGCATCGCAGCTTTACAGCAGCGCTTAGACTCAGCGCAATCGGGCAGCTACGCGACTTTGCGCGCGCAGCTGATTGAAGATACAGCGATTCAAGCCTTACAACAGCGTCAAATCACCAATCGCGTGCGCATTAGCGAACAAGATATTGACGCATTTTTGGCATCACCTGAAGCCAAACGCTTGAATCAAAGTGAGTATCAGACTGTCCATGTCCGCGTTCCATATATAGATGACTATAGCCGCCTATCAGAGGCGCAGCGTAACGACGCCTTAAAAGTGGCGCAAAATCTACGTACGCGCCTTCTAGTGCCAAATGTCGATGTGGCTGAAGCCATTGTAGCCAGTCAAGGCAATTACCCTATCCCACTACAAGGTGGTGATATGGGCTTTCATAAAGCCGCTGCCCTCCCAACTGAGCTATCTAGCGAGATTACCAAGCTTGAGGTTGGCGCTGTGAGTGCCCCTTTAATCACGCCTGAAGGCATTGACATCATCAAGCTTGCTAATAAAAAAGCCAGTGATACCATGCTTGTCCCTCAGTGGAATACCAGCCATATCTTGGTCAAAGTTGATGAGCTGCAAACGGACGCCCTTGCCGAGCAAAAAATCAATGACCTCTATAGCCAGCTACGTAATGGGGCAGATTTTGCAAGTTTGGCATCAACCTATTCAGACGATCCTGGTTCAGCAGGACGTGGTGGCGATCTAGATTGGGTTGGTGAAGATCAAATGATTGGTCCGTTTGAAACGATGATGAAAAACACCGCAGTCGGTGACTATTCTGCTCCGTTTAAAACGCAATTTGGTTGGCACATACTTAAAGTTGAAGGTAAACGTCAACAAGATGTCAGCGATGAGTATCGTCGTACTATGGCACGTCAAGCACTATATCAACGTTTAGCACCGCAGGCGAAGGAAGATTGGTTGCAAGAGCTACGTGCTGGCGCTTATATTCAAGTATTGGGTTAATCCATGCTTAACTAATAGCTGATAAAACGTGTTGAAAAAGGGTATATGCTAATGCAGATACCCTTTTTTATTACTCAAAATAATACCGAACATATGAATATTCGAGTATAAGAATAACGAGCAAAAACCTATAGATCAATATCTTACACACAAAGAAAAGCCCCGAACCTAGGGCGATTGGTTCAGGGCTTTGGTATTTCATATTGTTATTATTATCTCTTCCGTGTTGACTCATCCTAAGTCATAAACAGTAATCCATGAGCCAGTGGGCTGTCCTGTCCTATTATTGATACTGTCTCAACACCACATCCTTGCGTATCCTTGTGTTGATGGGTGTATTCTAAGACAATTAATGTGCTGCAACTAGAGGCTAAAGACCTTATTTGATGTAAGCATTTGCTTACGTCTTTATCGAGCAATTCAAGAAAGTTTATGACCTAGTTTAGCTTTGTTATCAATTGCTATTATTCTGTGCTTCTGCGTGCTCTTTAGATAGTTTACTGCCCTCTTTTTTACCCGCTTTGATTTTATTCTCTGTTTCTTTAGAGTCTTCTGCTTGTTCACTAGGAGCATTGTCTTCCTGTTTACTCGCCTTTTCTGGCTCATATTGCAATGTTGTCAGCACCGGAAAGTGATCAGAGCCAATCGAGGGTAAACGTTGAATATCAATAACCGTAAAACAAGGACTATGAAAAAGATGATCGAGCGCCCAACGTAAAAATGGATAATCGACGTGAAAGGTATTGATAAAATGCCGCCCGATACGAGGATCTAGTAGACCTGAAATACGCTGAAAGCGACGAGTAGTCTTTGACCAAGCGACATCATTAAGATCCCCTGCTAGTATGGCAGTCTGCTCATTGTCTTTAATATGCTTGCCAACCATCAGCAGCTCTGCATCGCGGGTAGTAGATTTGTCTGCTTCCGTTGGACTTGGTGGCATCGGATGCAAGCAGTACAGCCAAATGACGCGCCCGCCCTGCAAACGCAGCTGAGTATGAATAGACGGTATGTCATCGATGATTAGATATTTAACTTCAGGGTCTATCAGCTCAAGCTTAGAATAAAGATGCATACCGTATAAATTGTCTAAGGGTACTTTTACGGTATATGAATAATCGGCTTCGATTTGATTCAGCGCCTTCTCCCATTTCTCATCACTCTCTAAAGTAATCAAAATATCAGGCTGCTTCCGTTGTACCAATTCAACCAATTTGTAGGTGTCGTCATTGGTCGTCAATACATTTGAGACCATGATTTTTAACTGATGTTCTTGCACATCCGGCTTGTCTTTAGCATTTAGTACTTCTTTTTTCCATAGCATGGTGTACGGCAATACCATTCTAAACTGAAAGGCTAAGGCAATACTCAACGCCCCAAACAGCAGCCACTGTACCAATTGCCAGTCTGAGCCAAATGCCACCATACCGATCCATGCAATGATCCCTAGTATCATGATTTGGATACGAGGGAAATCCACACCGCGTACCCACCAGTTGTCTAGCGGCAGCCAGCCCCATATGGTGACAAATGTGACAAGCCCTGCCAGTCCTTGTGCACCATAGTATAGAAATGAGAAATCCATAATGTGTATCGACCACTTATCAAATGAATGGCTAAGCCAGTGATTGTATTTATTATTACTGTTCTGCATTTATGATAGCAACATAAGCAGCTTATAGATCATAAATCATGCAGACTTAGCATATGGGCTTACTTTAGCATGTCAAACGACCAGCACCTACTACTGAACATTAATTATCCAATAGACACTATAAAAAATTACAATGATAATGCTTGCATTTAGGCTTATGCTATAGTCGATCGTAAACAAAAGAAATGTAAATATTATCAAGCACTAGGTTAATTTTCATTGCTTGCTGTGCCTATGCAGACAGAAGATGCGAATCATTAACCCCAGTAGTTATGTACCCTTTTAAAAGTGGATTAACTATATTGAGCAAAGTTCATACTTTACTAAGAATTGCTATCATTTCTAGTTTATTAGCCTATTTTGAGTCCTGACCATAACTCAAAGTTATCACCAGCATAGTTAATAGTGTTAGTAAAACCCGCGAAACCAGTCAAAAAACCTTGCTTTTTGGGGCTATTCACGGCATTGTTATTGGTTGGCGATGCAACAATTTATTGTAAAAAGGATTGAGTTTGATGAGTAATTTAACAGTGGGCTTGGTAGGCTGGCGCGGTATGGTCGGGTCAGTATTGTTACAACGTATGATGGAAGAAAAAGACTTTGACGGTATTACACCGGTGTTTTTTTCAACCAGTAATGCAGGCGGTGATGCGCCAAGTTTTGATGGTATTAAGACCAGCCAACTACAAGATGCTCATGATATTGACGCCCTTACCGCTTGTGATGTCATTATTACCTGCCAAGGTGGCGACTATACCTCAAAGGTCCATCAACCACTGCGTGACAGTGGCTGGACTGGCTATTGGATTGATGCGGCAAGTACATTACGCATGGAAGATGACAGCATCATCATTCTTGATCCGGTTAACCGTAGCGTTATCGATAGTGCACTTGCTGAGGGTAAAAAGGACTTTATCGGTGGTAACTGTACCGTTTCATTAATGCTAATGGCGATTGGTGAATTGTTCAATAAAGGCTGGGTCGAATGGGTCAGCGCCATGACGTATCAAGCCGCTAGTGGTTCAGGTGCCAACAACATGCGCGAGCTTATCGCAGGTATGGGTATATTGCATGATGCCGTCAAAGACGAGCTTGCCAATCCTGCCAGCGCCATTCTTGAGATTGATAAGAAAATTGCTCAGACTCAACGCTCAGACGATTTCCCTAAACAATACTTCGGCGTGCCATTAGCCGGTAGCTTAATTCCTTATATCGATTCTCAGCTTGAAAACAAACAATCTCGTGAAGAGTGGAAAGGTGGCGTTGAAACCAATAAAATCCTTGGCAACTCTGAAGCAGATAAGATTGCTATCGATGGCATGTGTGTGCGCGTTGGCGCCATGCGCTGTCATGCACAAGGCTTAACCATCAAGCTTAAAAAAGATATTCCGCTAGAAGAAATCGAAGCGGCATTGAAAAATAGCGGTAACGAATGGTTGGACGTGGTAGAAGACGATAAAGAAGCGACTATGAATCGCTTAACGCCTGTGGCAGTGACCGGTAATTTGACGGTCGCATTAGGTCGCCTGCGTAAGCTGAATATGGGACCTGAGTATCTAGGCGCATTTACCGTCGGAGACCAACTATTATGGGGCGCAGCTGAGCCATTACGCCGTATGCTCAATATCATCCGCGAGCAAAACAGCTAAACCAAATTTTCTGAAATTAGATATAAAAAAGACAGCAAATGCTGTCTTTTTTATGGGTTATTTTTATTAATAATAGGTTATTTTGGTTGATAAGCAATCATAATTTCATTACGGCGCATAAAAGGCAGTGTCCAAGGTGGATTATAACGTGCCAGTTCAGGGGTGCCTATCACTGTTAATTTTTGCTTCTGCATCCAAGATTGTAATTCTGCTGTTTTGGCAGCCACCCTTTCACTACCAGCAAGTCCTGAAAACTTAATAACGCCATAAGTCTGCGCTGGCACTTTGATAATTTTGATGTCTGGATTATTTGGTTTGGGTAGTGTCTGCATCGTATATTGACTCAGCATAGTAAATTGTACTCGCCATTTACCATTGTTTTGTTGCTGCTCTTGTTTAATAGACACTGGAGCGGTCATGGCAATTTTTTGCGGCTCATTATCGTCGTTTTTATTTCTAAATTGCTTTGCTTCAAACTTCATAGCTACAGGCGCTGTCATGCTAATCTTGCTACTTTCTCCACTTGGCGCCGTATTATTACCGAATATATAATCTGCCAATACCTTAAATCCTGCACGACCGGCCGCATCTTGGTCACCAGACACCCAAGTTTGCGCCACCAGCTGATTCTCATAGCGACGTAATTCAAAGTTTTCGGTTTTTGATAGAAGGGTATAGTTTGGTTCTTCGGTAGCCATAGCTACTCCTGATATCGATAATAAGCTACTTAACAATAAGCTGCTCTTTAAGTAATTTCTTTTGGTCATGACTTATCTCCATTGCCCAAAAGCATATAAGGTATTAATACGGGGATTTTTAGTCTGTTTTACACTTTAGCAATGACTTGATCACGATGTCTGTAGCTTTTAGTTATAGTCGACTAAAAACACCCCATGAAATCTAGACCAAATAAACATCAATAACCAAAAAAAGCCTAACAATGCTATAATTAGCACCATTTTCATAGCTCATATAGCGGTTATCTTATGCAATTTGTCTTACATAAAACAGCCAGCGGCGTCACACGCGCACGCCGCGGCACAGTCCATCTCAATCATGGCGACGTACAAACGCCGGCCTTTATGCCAGTCGGTACTTACGGTACTGTTAAAGGTATGCTACCACGTGATATCGAAGCGATTGGCGCTGATATCATCCTTGGCAATACCTTTCATTTATGGCTGCGTCCTGGTACCGATATTATTGATAAGTTTGGTGGTCTGCATAAGTTTATGCATTGGGATAAGCCGATTTTGACAGACTCAGGTGGCTTTCAAGTATTCAGTCTGGGTGCGATGCGTAAAATCACTGAAGAAGGGGTTACCTTTAAATCGCCTATCGATGGGGCCAAAGTTTTCTTATCACCAGAAAAATCGATGCAGATTCAATATAGCTTGAATTCAGATATCGTGATGCAGTTTGATGAATGTACGCCTTATCCAGCAACCCACGACGAAGCCAAAAAATCTTTAGAATTGTCACTACGTTGGGGACAACGCTGCGTTGATGAGCATAAAAAGCTTGGTAGTACCAATGCCTTATTTGGCATCATCCAAGGCAGTATGTATGCCGATTTGCGTAAGCAGTCACTTGAGGGTTTGCTTGATATTGGCTTTGACGGTTATGCCATCGGTGGCTTATCTGTTGGCGAGCCAAAAGAAGAGATGATAGACGTCCTAGATTACATCGCCGATGATATGCCAGCTGATAAGCCGCGTTATTTGATGGGTGTTGGTAAGCCTGAAGACCTCGTTGAAGGAGTACGACGCGGCGTTGATATGTTCGATTGCGTGATGCCAACCCGTAACGCGCGTAATGGTCATTACTTCGTCACAGGCGACGCTGAAAATGCGGGCGTGGTACGTATACGCAACAGCCAATACCGCACCGATGAAGGTCCATTAGACCCTGAATGCGACTGTTATACTTGTCAGAATTTTAGTCGTGCTTATTTATCGCATTTGAATAAATGCAAAGAGATGCTGGGCGCGCAGTTAGCGACCATTCATAATCTGCGTTACTATCAACGTTTGATGCAAGGTATCAGAGACGCCATCGAACAAGATAAATTTGATGAGTTCGTAACTGAATTTTATAATAAACGTGGTCAGAGTGTTCCTGAGCTAAATCTGCGTTAATTTACTTTGACTAGACTCTGACTTAATAACAAACCTGTTATTAAAATATATGGTGGTGTATCAGAAAGTATGCTGAGGAAATAAAGGAGGGTGACAGCCAAAGCAAGATGATATATTTGAAGTTATGAAGACACAAATAGATATCAGCTGCCCCGACTGTCACAGCTCCAGTTTAAAGAAAAACGGCATAAAAAGCTATGGTAAGCAAAACTACCAGTGTAAGGACTGCAAACGTCAATTCATAGGTGACCATGCCTTAACCTACCAAGGCTGTCACTCTAGAATAGAAGATAAGATACGGCTGATGACGGTTAGAGGTTGTGGCATCAGAGACATTGCTGTTGTCATGTCTATCAGTATTGGTAAAGTATTGAGCACCATAGGCTCATCCGTGTATGAGATTGCGCCTAGAAAGAGCTACTATGAACGTTTAGAGGTTGATGAGTTTTGGACTTACGTGTATCGCAAGAAACGTAAAGTCTGGCTCATCTATGCTTATGACCGTGCTACCAATGAGATTGTCGCTTATGTCTGGGGCAAGCGTGACTTAAAAACGGCTAAGAAGTTAAGAGCACGTCTTAAGCAGCTTAAAGTCAGTTATGACTCTATTAACATGGATAACTGGGATAGCTTTATAACCGCATTTAAGACTGATAATAAACAAATTGGTAAGCAGCATACGGTAGGCATAGAAGGTAATAATTGTCGCCTAAGACACCGATTGCGTCGAGCCGTTAGAAAGACCTGTTGCTTCTCAAAAAAGCTTGATAACCACTTTAAGACGTTTGATTTGGTGTTCTTTTATATCAATTATGGTTACGTCTGATAACAGCATACTTTTTAGAACACCACCAAATATATTAAGTACAAAAATGCCAGTCGGCTTACACTGACTGGCATTTACTTTTAATGATTAAAAACCTTTATGCTTAAAAAATTTAATACTTGAATACTTAAAAATTATCATCTGGCACTTGACTCATTGGAACATCTGGGTTGTTTCTTAGATGTATGATGGAAGCAATCAAGCCGCCCCATATAAGTACCATTGATATAATCATAAAAATAATAGCTGAGGTGCTCATAATAAATTCCTATTGAAATGTTAATCTATCTGCTAACTATTTAGTTTATTGGCTAGCGCGCCTCATCAATTGCACGAGCTTTATCATCTTCTTCATCATGGATACCCTTCATACGGCTTAGTATAAATGCCCCTAAACCAAAGAATACGACGGCGCCCCAACCAAATAGTAATAGGATAGTTGAAGAATAACCTTCATAAGGTGTTTTAACCAAATCAATAAACTTAAGACCCAAAGCGATGGTAAGTACCGTTGGGGTAATAACGGTTAGCATGAATATCCAAGCGCCGCCTAATTTGATACTAGAGATACGATTGCTGTGAGCCAATAAATTTGGAATTTTATTACGGTTAAACCAAGTAATTAATACAATTGACATTAAACCGCCAGCAACGATACCGATATTATTAGCAAAATGATCAATGACATCTACTAATACCAATGAGCTACCAGTAGAAAATGCTGAGATAGAGATGACCGCACACACACCACATATTACCGCAACTGCTTTTTTACGTGACCAATCAAATTTTTCTTGAAAAGCAGAGATGGGTACTTCTAAAATACTGATCAGAGAGCTAATACCAGCAACGACCAAAGAGCCAAAGAATAAGAAACCAATGAAATCACCACTTGGACCCATAGTAGAAATGATTTTAGGGAATACGAAGAACGCAAGTCCAACACCGCCGCTAGCAACTTCAGAGACATCTTGACCTGTTGATACGGCCATAAAGCCAATAGCAGCAAAGATACCAATACCTGCAATAAGCTCAAACGAAGAGTTCGCAAAACCAACTACTAAGCCGGCACCTGTTAAATTGGTATTTTTCTGTAAGTATGAGGCATATGTCACCATAATACCGAAACCTACTGATAGAGAGAAAAAGATGTGTCCATAAGCTGCTAGCCAGACGTTGGGATCTTTCATTTTCACCCAGTTTGGCTCAAAAAAGGCATTTAAGCCGACGATAGCACCCGGTAAGTTGACTGCCTTATATACCATAACGCCAAACAATACTAGCAACAACGGCAGACAAATTTTATTGGCGAGTTCCACACCTTTACGGATACCACCAAACATAATTAATATGGATAATGCCCAAACGATAACCAAACCTATGAACATCTGTGGTACAAATACGGAGGTTAAGTCTCCTGTATGTTTTACAAAGTCACTGACGAAAAAGTTCGTGGTGTCTTCACCCCATTTTTGTCCAAACGAGAAAAACATATAGCTACCAGCCCAAACAATAACGGCTGCGTAATAAATGGCTATCACGAAAGATACTAGCGTCTGCCACCACCCTACAAACTGTCCAGATGGTGAGAATTTTTTGTAAGCCCGAGGCGCTGCAGTACGATATTTATGCCCTATAATATAATCTAAAAATAATAGTGGAATACCTGCTGTCAGTAAAGCAATAAGATAAGGCACCATAAATGCCCCACCACCATTATCATAAGCCACATAAGGAAAACGCCATATGTTACCTAAGCCTACCGCTGAGCCGATAGCGGCTATGATAAATCCAGTTCTACCAGACCAATTTTCCCTTTGCTGTGCCATGTACCACTCCTAAAATTTATCAATAGTCTCTTTGATCATCTTTAGTATTTGTATTAAGTTAAATGAATTGAGATAACCAAAGAGATCACAAGTCAGCTGTTAGTTAAAATAAGTTGCTGTAACCTTACTACAAACCATAAGTAAGTTTCTGCTGAGGAGCCAAAAAAGTCAAGTGGTCGTAAATATAACAAGCCATAACTGATTAGTTATGGCTTGTTATATTTACAATTCATATCAATAAGCTTTGGTTTCGCTTGTGAATCTTTATCGAACACACTGCCTGTTTTATAACACACAAATTAACGAACAACCCCGCGTCGGCTTTTCTGTAGTGAATCAATTAAAAACTCGATTTTCGGCTCTTTTGGTAGCAAATCTTGCTTTAATACTTCAAGGGCTTGCACTGTCGTTAAACCAGATCTAAAAACAACACGATAAGCTTGACGCAACACATCGATACTATCTTTAGACCAGCCTTTGCGGCGCATGCCTTCTATGTTAAGACCGTGCGCCTTAGCAGGATTACCTGAAACCATAGTAAAGGCTGCTACATCTTTTAAGACCAACGTTGCACCACCAACCAAACTATAATCATCAATGGTACAAAACTGATGAATGCCTGAATTGCCACCGACAATAACATGATTACCAATGGTAACGTGACCGGCGACGCCAACATTATTAGCCAATACATTATGATTACCAATTAAGCAATCGTGAGCCACATGAGTGTTGACCATGAGCAAGTTATGACTGCCAATCTTGGTCAAGCCACCATCTTGCTCAGTACCACGGTGCAAGCTACAGGCTTCACGAATGGTATTATGATCGCCAATCTCAAGCCAAGTGCGCTCACCTGCGTATTTTAAATCTTGCGGATCTTCACCGATACTAGCAAATTGATAAAACTCATTGTATTCACCGATACGGGTCAGTCTAGTGACAACCACGTGGCGATGCAATACCGTATGGGCACCAATCGTAACCTCATCACCGATGATACAGTAAGGGCCAATGGTTGCGGTTTCATCAATCGTAGCAGACGGTGAGATGAGTGCTGTTGGATGGATCTGACTCATAATAGAGGCCTTTGTATCATCGAATGCAAGCAAATTAGTAAAACAAATACAGACAGCTGAGTGGTATTAATTACCCTATAACTGTCTCTATTAAAAAATAAAATGATGATGCTAATAAATAGATATTCACATCATGGTCTAAATATTTTATGCATTATTTCAAGTTATCCATACGGTTTATTGCTCTTGGCGGGCAATCATAATCTGCGCACTAACCGCAAGCTCATCTTCAACATGCACAGTACAATCGAACTTATAAATACCTTGCTTTTGCATCACAATTTTAGAGCGGATAATCAGCTGATCACCAGGGATAACACGGCGCTTAAAGCGCACTTTATCAACCCCTGCAAACAGATATAAATAGCCATCTTCTGCCGTCAATCCTGCACTAATAAAACCAAGAACACCTGATACCTGCGCCATGCACTCAACCATTAATACGCCTGGCATAATAGGCTCATCAGGAAAATGCCCATTAAAAAACTCTTCGTTAATGGTGACGTTTTTTATGCCCGTGATACATTCACCTGGTGTACAGGCAACTATCTTATCCACCAATAAAAATGGGTAACGATGTGGCAAATAATGTTTCAAAGTATGATAAGTTAATGGCAACGCTAACCCTTGTTCAGCCAAGCTTTTGATGTCTTCTGCTGTTGGGTTATCAATATTGCTAGTGCTCATAGTAGCGCTTCCTTGCTGTATTTAAAGTCTTGCTTGAAATTAAAGCTTTGCTGGGTTTTGAATATGGCAAATAATCTAAGTATCAGTTTTCTTTAACTATGAATCTTTAAATGCTAGTTGCGACCAAGCTGGCGAAAACGAACAGCAGCACGGCGCCAGTTAGCAGTTGGCATAGCAGCCGTTCCAGAAGAGTAGGATCCGGCAGTGGTGATTGACTTGGTGACCATGGTCATAGCAGACAAGGTAACATCATCTGTGATGTCAATATGACCTGTAATACCAACCGCACCGCCGATAATACAGCGTTTACCAATACTGGTACTACCCGCGATACCTGTGTGAGCAGCGATAGCCGTACCATCACCGATACGGACGTTGTGTGCCACTTGTACGAGGTTATCAATAATAACATGATTTCCAATCACCGTATCATCGATAGCACCGCGATCAATACAGGTATGACTGCCAATGCGTACATGATTACCTATTAGTACACGCCCTAACTGCGCAATACGTTCCCAGCCTGTGACACTAGGATTACTGGTGGGTGCAAAGCCAAAGCCTTCTGAGCCGATGCTAACCCCAGCGTACAATCTTACGTGATGACCAACGACACAATCATGTCCTATTACCACTTGAGGTTTGATGACGCCATCTGTGCCAATGGTGGTGTTGTCTTCAACAACCACGTGAGCTTCAAGGACACAGCGGTCACCAATCTGTACCTGCTCACCGATGACACAAAAAGCGCCGATAGTCACATGATTGCCAATAATGGCACTGTCGGCAATGACGGCTGTCGGATGAATACCGCTAACTGAATATTGACGAGCGAAAAGTTGACTCACACTAGCATAAGCCAAATAAGGGACAGCAACGATTAAAGCCACCGTATCATTTGGCGCTTCGTTATGATGCTCTTCAGTGATGAGTACTGCACCAGCATGAGTATTGGTCAGACTAGAGAGATAATGAGGATTACTCAGAAAACTTAGCTGCCGGCAGTTTGCCGTGGTTAAATTACCAATACCCTCTAAGGATAGACGGCGCTGCTCAGGGCTAAGCTCAGCCTTGTTAAGAACAGGCTGACGCTGCTCAATCTGGGAGATGAGTTGCTCAATCGTTATCATAGTAAGTATTAGTATTGGCATGAATAAGAGGGTCGCCAAGTTGAGATATCATCTTGACGACCGGCTAAATATAACGAACGCTTTATTTGTTTACAGGGTTAAATAATAGCAATCAAACCCTGTAAACAATAAGACATAACTAGAAAGTGTTACCAATTTGGAACTGGACTTTCTCAGTCTCATCGTCTTCTTTATCACCGATAGGTACGGCATAGCTCAAAGAAATCGGACCAATTGGCGTATACCAAGTAACGCCTAAACCGGCACTAAAGCGCATTTTGTTGTCTTGCGTTAATAGAGTTACACCCGTATCTTCGCCGGTAGCTGGATCAATAAAGGTACGATCTTCTTTGTCAGTGGTATCAAATACCTGACCACCTTCAGCAAACAGTACCGGACGTACTTGATCTGCCCAGTCGCCTTTAAATGGCATTGGTAAAATCAATTCAGTACCAAAGCTGACTAACGCATTACCACCAACCTCTTCATCTTTAAAACGAACATCATCGTTTATCGCATCATTATAGCTTTGCGATTTAGGACCTAGCGTTGAGGCTTCATAGCCACGTACCGAACCATAACCACCAGCATAGAAGTTTTCATAGAAAGGTAAATTGTTACCATAGCCAAGCTTGGTATAACCGCGTGCTATCCAGTCTTTGTAAATAGGTTGGTAGATATTGCCACGATAGACCAGTTTTTGATAACTGGCATCACCCAGACCAATGGTCGCATCGACTGTATGACTCATGCCTTTATTTGGGAATACTGGGCGGTCTATGGTGCTGTAATCCCAACCGAATAGTAAGTTGTAGCTTTGATAATCATTTTTAAAGCCCGTACGACCAGAGAATTCATCTTGCTCGTTATTGAATTTCTCGAACGTACCACCGTCATCTATGATCTGCTGAACGCTTGACACACCAAGACGGCTACCGCCACGTACTGTGGTGTTATCAACGTTTAAGCCAGCACTTACACGTTTGGTTTCATCAACTGGATAGCTATAGTTCAGCGTCGCGCCATAAGCATCGGTAACATAGTTACTGACGTTTCTGTCGTCGTATTTGGTTTCACGGTAATAAGCGCTAATACCTTGTGATACACCATTTTCTGTGAAATACGGATCCGTATAACCCAAGCTATAAGAATCACGCGTCTCTGAGCGTGACAAAGCAGCTTTCACACGGTCACCAGTGCCCATAAAGTTGTTTTGCGTGAGATCTAACTGGAAAGTAACACCACCACTTTGTGAATAACCTGCCGCAATGGTTGAGCTACCAGACGGCTGCTCTTCAACCGTATAGTTTATATCCACTTGGTCTGGCTGATTTGGAACCGGCTTCACATCGACGTTAACATTTTTGAAGAACCCTGTACGCATAAGACGCGTACGTGATAACTGAATTTTGTCACTAGAAGCCAGTGACCCTTCTAACTGACGCATTTCGCGGCGTAGTACTTCATCTTGGGTTTTTAAGTTACCCGTAAAATTGATACGGCGAACATAAATAGGACGTGCAGGATCAATATAGTAATCGATATCAACGACTCTGGTCTCATCATTGATACGCGGTACTGGTCTGATTTGCGCCAAATAATAGCCCTCATTACCATAACGGCTCTTTAAAGCGGCCGTGGTAGCATCAAGCTTGGCTTGTGAGTACTTTTCTTTGGCATCAAAGGTGACCAGCTCTTTTAGCTCACTGGTTTCAAAAGTCGGCTTACCTAAGAAATTAATTTCGCCAAACTGATATTGCTCGCCTTCACTAAGACTGACCTCAATAAACACACTGTTCTTATCTTCACTGATGTTGAGCACCGCATTGTCTACCGAAAAGCGCACATAACCATCATTTAGGTACAGGGCTTTTAGATTCTCTAAACTTGCCGCGAGCTTTTCTTTCGCATAACGATCAGATTTAGATAATAGACGTGTCCATGAAGACTCTTTGACTGCAAAGACTTCTTTAATCTCTTTATCACTAAAGTGCTTATTGCCAATAACATTAATATCGACGACCTTGGCAGGCTTGCCTTCAATAAAGCGCACGTCAAGTTTGACGCGGTTACCATCGAGCAGGGTCTGATCGACTTCAATATTACTATTATAATAACCTTGGCTAATATATTGCTGCTGCAGCTCGTTTGCAACGCCTTGCAAGGTTGCTTGCTTAAGTACATTACCCACAGCAAGACCTGCATTATTTAAGCCTTGCTCAAGCCCTTCTTTTGGGATGAGTTTGTTGCCATCAAAGTTAACTTCTGCAATCGTCGGACGTTCAATGACATCAAAGCGCAGCTTGCCACCTTCGATACGGCTTTGAATGTCAGCAAAGTTTTCTGTCGCATATAGCGCTTTGATACTGGCAGCCAGATTTGCATCATTGACCGTATCCCCTATCGAAATAGGCAGCACCGGATACAAACTATCAGGTGTTAGACGTTGTAGACCATTAAAGCCAATATCAGTGACCACAAATTCTGCGGCCTGAACCGGCATACTCATCATTGCTACAACTAACGGCAACCCAGCCGCGCTCATAAATAAAGGCGTACGCATAAACACTATCCGTCAATAAAAAACTTGCTTAAGTTAAGTTAAAAAGCACACTTGTCTTGTCTCTTTTGTGTGATGTTGTGAACACGCAGAGGACAGACTCAGAACACTTTATATAAAACGCGTCATAAAATAAACTAAAAAATAAAATTAGTACAGCAGTAAGGCGATAAAAGAAATCGCTTTGCTACTGATAATCAGTGTTTGATAAGCATAAAACCATTAGCCTATCGCATCTTACCTTGTCAGCAGTATGATATGTCATCAAAAAAGCCGACTGATATCATTACCAATTGCTAACACCATGAAACCTGCCAGCAAGAGTAAACCGATATTTAATCCTACCATTTGTACGCCTTCAGAGAGTGGCTTGCCGCGTATCAGCTCAATAAGATAATACACAATATGACCACCATCTAATACTGGAATGGGCAACAGATTCAAAACCGCAAGGCTCAAACTGATTAAAGCCGCGGTAGATAACACCATCTGCCAACTGATATCAAAGCTTTGTTTGGCAACTTTTGCAATGGTGATCGGACCTGATAAATTATCAAGACCAATCATACCTGATAGCATTTTACCCATTGAGCTGACCGTCATGACAGCCAATTGTTCAGTTTTCTCAAATGATTTGACTAATGACTCGCCAGGACCATAGACGACAGTGGTTTTGTACGCATCAGGAATGACAATTTCAGACTGTGCCACCATAGCACCAATTTGTCCATAATCGTTACCTAAATTGTCTTTTTTACCTTGCGGCATAATCTGCAATTCGACCTGCTTATCATCACGCAATACGCTAAATGTCAGCAACGTCTCAGGATTATCGCGGATAATACGAGTGGCGCTGATCCAGTCGTTAATCACTTCATCGTTAATAGCAGTGATACGGTCACCAACCTTTAAGCCTTGAAGACTAGCAGCGCCATCAGGAGTCAAATCACCAACTATCGGTGCGATGTTCGGTTGCCACGGTATCATACCAAAGCTTGATAGCGCATCTTTGCCTTGCGCCGCGCCCTGCATGAACTCTTTAATAGGTGCTTGATAGGTCTTGGTTGCACCCTTGTCTATTTCTGATTGCAACGTCACACTGATATTAGTTGTCTCACCCATACGCCCAGCAAGGCGATAGTTAATGCCTTCCCACGTCTGCACCTCATGACCATCAATAGCCACAATTTTATCACCGACTGGCAGCTGCGCCATCGCTGCTGGGGTGTCCGGCAACACTTGACCAATTTTGGTAACCAACTGCTCAGATGGGGTCATAAACAACACCCAAAACAGCACAATAGCAATGACAAAATTCATGATAGGACCAGCGGCAACAATCGCTATTTTCTTAAGCGGATGCTGACGATTAAACGCCAGATGCTGCTCATCGGCTGCCACCTCGCCTTCACGCTCATCGAGCATCTTGACATAGCCGCCAAGTGGTAGGGCTGAAATACGATAATCAATGCCGCTTTTTTTGCTCGTCCAACCAAAGAGCTTGGGACCAAAACCGATAGAATACGTGAGTACTTTAACGCCGCAAAGTCGCGCCACTATGTAATGACCCCACTCATGCAAGGCAATAAGCGGACCTAAGACAAATATTGCCGCAAGCAGCGTTAATAAAAACGTCATGATCTTTTCTCAGTTTTTTGTCTTAATATCATTATAAAGGCGCTAGCGTTTGATACATCTAAGCCAGTTTTGCCACCAACTTATCAGTATACTGACGTGCTAGATTATCAATCGCCAAGATCTCATCAATATCGGCAGTCTCGTCTAATAGTGGCACCTGTATCTCGTTTAATGCTTGCTCATTAATATCGGCAATATCTGTCAGGCGAATATGATTTTCTAAAAATGCAGCAACTGCCCTTTCATTAGCAGCATTTAATATGATAGTGGCATGAGTACCCGTTTGCATCGCTTGACGGGCAAGGCGCAAGCAAGCAAATTTTTGCAAATCTGGTTTAATAAACTCTAAACCACTTAGCGCAAATAAGTCCAATGGCTGCGAGCCACTCTCAATACGGTCAGGGTAGCTGAGCGCATGAGCAATGGGCGTTTTCATATCTGGGCTGCCAAGCTGCGCCAAAAAGCTGCCGTCGCTATATTCTACCATTGAGTGAATGATACTTTGTGGATGAATGACCACATTTATCTTATTTTCAGGTAAATCAAACAAATGGCAAGCTTCGATCAGCTCAAGCCCCTTGTTCATCATCGTGGCAGAATCGACGGATATCTTTTTCCCCATTGACCAGTTGGGGTGTTTAACCGCTTCAGCAACACTCGCTTGCTGCATCTGCGTAAATGACTGTTGTAAAAAAGGTCCGCCAGATGCCGTCAGCCATAGCTGACGCACACCATGGTTTGGTCGGTGGATTTGGCTGTTATCCTGCTGAATCGCTAATGGCAAACACTGAAAGATAGCGTTGTGTTCAGAATCAAGCGGCAACAAAGTTGCATGATGGGTTTTGACCGCATTGATCATCACTTGACCCGCCATCACCAGCGCTTCTTTATTGGCTAGCAGGATACGCTTACCTGCACGGGCAGCGGCTAAGGTAGAAGGCAGTCCAGCTGCGCCCACAATAGCTGCGACGACCGTATCAGTTTGCGTATCGGTTGCAATATCCACCAAACCGGCAGCGCCGCCGACTACTTCGATATCAAGACCTGCTGCACTCAAACGCTGTGCGAAGTCATCAACTGCTGCGGTTGGTACACTGACACGCTTAGGCGCAAACTGCTGACAAAGCGCAAGCAGCTTGTCTAAACGGTGATAGCCAGATAAAGCATAAACGTCATAATGCTGTGGTTGTGCCGCCAAGATGGCTAATGTACTGTCGCCAATCGAGCCTGTCGCGCCTAATACGGCGATACGTTGGGTCATAACCATGGATGCCTATAGATAATAATGTAAGTCATACTATAAAAAGTAAATCAGCCGCTAAGGTTATATTCTATCAAATGACGCCCTAAGGCGTTTTGATAGCTTTAGGCAAATTAGACGACCATCAAACCAAATTGCTGTATCGCCCAAAAACCCAGTGCAAATATCGGCGTGGCAGATAGCAGTGAATCAATACGGTCAAGTATTCCACCATGCCCTGGCAATATAGTTCCTGAATCTTTGACATCAGCGCGGCGTTTGAGCATAGACTCAAACAAATCGCCCAGTACTGATGCCAAAATCGTCAGCGCAGACAATGCCACAAAAGCGATGAGCGCAGTGCCCGTTAATTGTAATTTAAAGACACTTATGATCACTACGACCAGCAGCCCTGTGACTAAGCCACCAGCAAGCCCTTCCATACTCTTATTGGGTGAAACGTTCGGTGCCATTTTGCGGCGACCAAACTTGCGCCCAACAAAGTAAGCACCACTGTCTGCACACCAGACCAATAAAAATACATACAGTAACCACCATGCCGACAATTGCCATAAGTAAAACATAGCCGTAATTGAAGCGGTTAATATCACTACCCCCATTAGTGCCAACTGCTTACCATACCATTTGGTAGACGTTGGGAAAACTCGTACCCAAGACAGCGCCATTAACCATATGACGAGAGAAGCTGCCCACCAAAACAGCCAGGTGACTTTAAACATCAGTGACACTAATGTCAGCAGCAACACCAATAGCACAAAGACCGCTGGTTGACGCCATTTTGGCATCAGTTTCGTCCATTCATGGGCGGCGATAATTACCCCTATCGCCAAAAGTGGCGCAAACAATATAGGCGTTTGGCTCGCAAACATTGCAATACCAACGATAATAACGAGAACAATTGCCGTCTTAATTCGTTGCCACATACTTATTGAGCCTTATAATAATGAAGAACATTTGGTCAAATTGCGTGATAAATATTTACTATAGATAATGACGTATCATAGCCAGCTGCTGACTATAATAGCGTATTGATAGTGACACGCGCTATTGAAAGTGCTCCAAATTGACAAAAGTCGTCTAATGCTCTTAACATAACCTCTAAGATATTTGCTGAGCCGTCACTACTTGCTCGCTGGTTTTGCCAAAGCGGCGTTGACGTTGGGCAAAATCCTCTAGCATTGCTGCAAGCTCATCGACACTAAAATCTGGCCACAATGTTGGGGTAAAAAACAGCTCTGCATAGGCTGATTGCCATAATAAGAAGTTGGAAAGACGGTACTCACCGCCGGTACGTATCAGCATGTCCACTTCTGGCGCATCTGCCAATTGCACATACTCTCCTAGCTTTTCTTTATTAATATCATCGATTGACAACTGACCTGCCTGTACTTGCTGTACCAGCTGCTTTGCGGCATAAGCGATATCCCACTGTCCACCGTAACTGATGGCAATGACCAATGTCATGGCATCAAAATCAGCGGTTTTTGCTTCAGCATCCGCCATCAATGTTTGCAAATCATCACTAAGCTGACTGCGGTCGCCGATAAAACGCAGACGAATGCGGTACTTAACCATACGAGGCATTTGCTCATTGATGGTTAAGCTCAGCAAATGCATCAGCAATGCCACTTCACTTGGGGGGCGCTGCCAATTCTCACTTGAAAAAGCAAAGACGGTCAAAACCTCAATGCCCGTACTGACGCAGTACTCAACAATAGGATCTAGCGCATCTTTGCCAGCGATATGTCCCTGACCTTTGCCCAAATTATGGATTTTACCATAGCGGTTATTGCCGTCCATGATGATAGCGATATGGCGTGGAAGAAGGGCTGGAGCTAAATCATCTGACATAGACATAGGCTAACTTGCTTATTGTTGAGGTAAAATAATCATAACGCGCGACATGCTATATAAAAGCCTAGCACGTATTTTACAAATTATTAAAAAGTATTGATACAAAATACTCAGTCGTCTACATAGCAACAAACAGCCAATATCATATTGCTATTGGCTGTTTGCTTTAAGCGGCTGCTATTAAAAATTACGGCACGGCGTTTTGATAGTGGTCATTTTCTAGTGATAAAAGATACTTATACTTGCATCAAATCGCTTTCTTTTTTGCTTAGACGGCTATCAATGGTCTCGATATATTTGTCAGTGATTTTTTGAATATCATCACTGGCACGGCGCTCGTCATCTTCTGAAATCTCTTTTTCTTTTGCCAACTCTTTGATGTCATTCATCATATCACGGCGGATATTACGGATAGATACGCGGCTGTTTTCTGCTTCGCCACGTGCCAATTTTTGCATATCACGGCGCGTCTCTTCTGTTAATGCTGGCATTGGCACACGAATCACATCGGCTGACATTGGGTTCAGCCCCAAATCTGCTTCGCGAATAGCCTTGTCAATCGCTTGTACCATGGTACGGTCAAATGGCTGTACCAGTAAGGTACGCGAATCTTCAACGTTAACGCTCGCCACTTGGTTCAACGGCGTATCAGAACCGTAATAGCTGACCATCACACCTGTCAACATACCTGGATGCGCGCGACCCGTACGAACTTTACTAAACGTGCTTTCAAGCGCTTCCAAGGTTTTCTGCATGCGCGCTTCGCCGTCTTGTTTAATCTCTTTAATCATGAGGTATCCTTATTTATCGCTACCGACAAATCATTTATTGTTAATTATAAAAACTATTCAGGTGTTACCACAGATAACTAGCTGTCTTACTTCTACTTATCTTTTGTCCTGTTTTTGCGTACGATATTAATGATAGACGCGTGTGCCTTCATTTTCGCCCATCACAACATTTAACAAAGCATTGGGCTTATTCATATCAAACACTTGTAATGGCACATCATGCTCACGGCACAATGCAATGGCGGTTAAATCCATCACGCCAAGCTTTTGCTCTAACACCTCATCAAAGGTTAAGCCGTCGTATTTAACCGCATCAGAATGTAGGCTTGGGTCTTTATCATAGACACCGTCTACTTTGGTCGCTTTTAAAATCAAGCCCGCTTCGATCTCAATACCACGTAAGCAAGCAGCGGTATCAGTGGTAAAGAATGGATTGCCTGTACCGGCAACAAAAATGCACACTTCACCGTTTTTGAGATAACGAATGGCATTACGGCTGCTATAGCTTTCAGTCACTTCACCAATCGGTAAAGCTGACATCAGGCGTGTTTTGATATTACGGCGCTCAAGCGCATCACGCATTGCCAGACCGTTCATGACGGTTGCCAGCATACCCATTTGATCGCCCGTGACGCGCCCAACCAAACCCTCTTTTTGTAATTGGGCACCGCGATATAAGTTACCGCCGCCAACCACAATACCCACTTGTACACCAAGTCCGCGCAAATGAGCGATAGACAAGCTCATCTTATCTAGCACTTCAGTATCAATACCCATATCTTTCGTACCGGCTAAGGCTTCACCAGAGAGTTTTAGCAAGATACGAGAATAACGCGGGGTTTTGTCAGACATGAGGTCACCTTGTCAGTATTGAATTATAAGTAAAGTTATCGGTAAAATACAAATAGAGTTTGCTTTGAGACTTGAGGGCATTGTCCTACTTAAGGATAAGCAGGTACAACTGTCAAATTGCGCTAATTGTAGCAAAAACTGCCCGCTATTGGGCAATTTTTGCTGACATATTGTGCGTGCGCTTTAGGCTTGATAACTGGCAAATAAGTCATATTCGCTAGCATCATCGATAGTAACCGTTAAAAACTGTCCAACTTTGACCGCAGCAGTAATATCATCGACATAGACATGACCGTCAATCTCTGGCGCATCGGCATAGCTACGACAAATGGCAACACCCTCATCAAAATCAATTTCATCCACCAAGACCATCAAGGTTTTGCCGATTTTTTCTTGCAGTTTTTGTGCTGAGATATCTTGCTGTAATGTCATCAAGCGCTCATAGCGTTCTTGTTTGATATCTTCTGGCACATGATTGGGCAAGTCATTGGCAACCGCACCTTCAACTTCAGAATACGTAAAGGCACCAACGCGGTCTAGGCGTGCTTCAACCAACCAATCAAGCAGACATTGGAAATCTTCTTCTGTCTCGCCAGGGAAGCCAACGACGAAGGTTGAGCGAATGACGATATCAGGACAAATCCCACGCCATGCGTGAATACGTGCCAAAGTATTTTCGCTATGTGCTGGGCGCTTCATCGCTTTTAGGATGCGATGACTGGCATGTTGGAAAGGAATATCAAGATAAGGCAGTAGCTTCTTTTGACCCATGAGTTCTACGACTTTATCCACATGCGGATACGGATAAACATAGTGCAAGCGCACCCAAATACCCAAATCGTTTAACGCTTGGCATAAGTCATAAAACTTAGACTTTAGCGGCATCCCATTCCAAAAGCTGGTTTTATACTTCAAGTCCAGACCATAAGCAGAGGTATCTTGCGAGATAATCAGCAATTCTTTCACGCCAGCGTTTTTCAGTGCCAGCGCTTCATTCATCACACTGTCAATCGGACGCGACACCAAGTCCCCGCGTAAACTTGGAATAATACAGAAGGTGCAACGGTGGTTACAGCCTTCTGAGATTTTCAGATAAGCATAATGGCTTGGGGTTAATTTGATACCCGCCTCATTAATCAAATCTATTTTTGGGTCATAACTGGCATCCAAACTACGGTCAGGCTTGGGCACATGCAGTGCGACTGCTCTAATCACTTCATCATAAGCATGAGCGCCCGTCACGGCTAGCACGGCAGGATGCATAGCGCGGATTTTATCTGCTTCTTTACCGAGGCAACCCGTCACAATCACTTTACCGTTTTTGCTAATCGCTTCACCGATGGCATCTAGCGATTCTTGTACCGCTGATTCAATAAAACCGCAGGTATTAACCACAACCAAATCTGCACCGTCATAGTCGCTCGCAACTTGATAACCATCACGGCTAAGCTCGGTGATAATACGCTCACTGTCTACCAAGGCTTTTGGGCAACCGAGCGATACAAAACCAATCTTTGGCGCCGCGGTTACTGGACTAGAGGCTTTCGCGCTACTGGTTACATCAGCACTTTGGGCAATACTACGGTTTTGGTTATGATTGGCTTTATGATGATAAGGTTGAACACCAGCCGTCGAGCTTTGCACAGGCGTCGCTGTCAGCTTAGCAGGATTAAAGAGAGTGGCAGTGTCTTTTGGCATAGAAGCTGATGAGGTAGAAGCTGGCTGTGAAGGGGAAATAGTCGCATTAACGGACTCGGTGAAAATTTTGGGCATGGCTAACCTTGCTTGAGATAAATTGGCTGTGCGCATTGTACGTTTTTTTTGCAAAAATCGCCAGTTTTGTCGCTCTATAGTGTTGATTTATGGTTAAATATTATATCGAGCATCTATTTATCTAGGTATTACTCATGACCGCTGATTCTATAAGCGCAAAACCAACGCCTGACTTAGCTTTTATCTCACAACATTTATTTACAGCAATCCTATGGGTTGATGATGAGCTGGCTATTGTATGGCTCAATGCCCAAGCAGAGCAACTGCTTGCCGTTAGTAGCGGACGCTTGCTGGGTCAATCTATATTGACGCTGCTTGCACCAGAGGAGCTAAAGTTAAAAGACAGCCCCATGATTGATAAAGAGGATGGTAATGAAAAAATCCGCTCTTTGACAGAAAGATTTACTCAAGCGAAGAATTATCAACAACCCTTTATCGATCATGATCATATAACAAACACTCCATTAAATGGCAACTTAGCACTCTCAATTGACTATAGTGTCACGCCTGTCATTTATGAGGAGCAGAGCTACTTTATTATTGAGATGTGGGGGAAAGACCGCCAAAGTCGTATCTCAGAGGAGCAACGTCAGCAGCAGCAATATGTCGTTGCCCGTCATATGCTGCGCTCTGTTGCCCATGAAATCAAAAATCCGCTGGCCGGTATTCGCGGTGCCGCGCAATTATTGCAGCGCCAATTTATCAAATTTAGTGAAAGCTCTTTGAATACTCACGCTGCTGATACTGACCATCCGAGCCTTATATCCACTCTCTCTTCAAACCCTGATAATAATCGTCAAAAAACTGCTGAAAAATTACGCAGCTATACTGATATTATCATTTCAGAGACGGATCGCTTAACTCAGCTGATTGCTCAATTTCTTGGTTCTAATCAGCTGCCCAATTGGCAATCTCTCAACGTTCATGAGCCGTTAGAGCACGTCTTGGCATTGATCATCCATCAATATCCGCAAATAACACTGCAACGCGATTATGACTTATCGTTGCCTGAATTGTTTGCGGATAAAGACCAGCTGATTCAAGTCTTCTTAAATTTAATCAATAATGCCTGCGAATCTATGACGGAATTTGCACAAGCCTTGCCGCACCATGCACCTTCAGAATCAAGCGTTTTGGCATCAAATATTATCTCTTTCGATACTAACAATGATTATCAACCTATCCTACATATTCAGACTCGAGTTGTCTTTCAGCATACAATTTCTGGGCAGCAGCACAAACAAGTACTACAAGTTACTATCACTGACAACGGTTCAGGCATTGATTCAGATATTATCGGACAGATATTTTTCCCTATGGTGACCAGTCGCGCGCTAGGAACTGGGCTTGGTTTATCCATTGTGCAAGATATCATCAGCCGTCATCATGGTATGATTGACGTCAGCTCTATTCAATCACAACGCGTTGATTCTAATCATCAACGCCTCAATAACAGTCAGACCCGTTTCACCCTTTACTTGCCTTTTCATCAACCAATTGCTGAAAATTAATGCAGCTATAGTCAAAACACTCTAAAAACGCTACGGTATTGCTGGTACAAATTTTTTGCAGCCTCTGTCTGCATGGGCACAGCAAGCAAGAAAAATTGATACCAGCAGTACATCATGTGTCGATATTACTTTTCACTGACTATATTTTCACCCTCTCATGCTTATTAGGCTAAATACATGACTCAGTATAATGACACCCAACACCTTACAAGCAATGAGCAAATGCCAATGGGCACAGTCAATAAAAATCCTGATAATGAGCCTGCCACTTTATGGCTCATTGATGATGATGCAACGCTACGACTGGTACTTGCAGATACTTTTGAAGACGCCGGATTGACGGTTATCAGCTTTACCCAAGCACAAGCCGCATGGACACGCCTTAATGATATTCTGCAAGTGTCAGAGTCAGCCGAATTATTACCTGATGTGATATTGACGGACATTCGTATGCCGATGATGGATGGTCTATCCTTTAGTGATTGGGTACACAAGCACTTTCCTAAGCTGCCGATTGTCATTATGACAGCGCATTCAGATCTCACTTCTGCCATTAGTAGCTATCAGACAGGCGCATTTGAATATCTACCAAAGCCATTTGACTTGGACGATGCGGTTGCAACGATTTATAAGGCCATTAATTATCAGCCGAATCTGTTGGTATCAAATGATTCAATCGAGTCTAATACGAATATACATACTGACATCGCATCCGTTGCTGCTGTGAAGTCTACTGTTAAAGAACACCCTACTAGCAAGCCACACTCAGCCAAATCTGCTAAAAAAACCACCAAATCTGCTGAAACTAAAGCTCAAGAAAAATCTAGTACACAAGCTAATCACAATCCCAGCGGCATCATTGGTCAGTCACAAGCCATGCAAACGGTGTTTCGTGCCATTGGCAGACTCGCGCACTCACCGATTACTGTTTTAATCACTGGTGAATCAGGCACAGGTAAAGAGCTGGTCGCTAGCGCTTTGCATCAACACTCACCGCGAAAAAATAAAACCTTTATCGCTCTGAATATGGCAGCAATTCCCCATGATTTGATTGAATCTGAGCTGTTTGGTCATGAAAAAGGCGCATTCACTGGCGCCACAACCTCACGCCAAGGTCGCTTCGAGCAAGCGGATGGTGGTACGTTATTTTTAGATGAAATCGGTGACATGCCTTTTAGCACCCAAACGCGACTGCTACGCGTGCTGGCAAATGGTGAATTTTTTCGTGTGGGTGGACAGCAGCCGGTCAAAGTAGACGTACGTATTATTGCCGCCACCCATCAAGACTTAGAAGAATTGGTCAAACAAGGCAGATTCCGTGAGGATTTATTTTATCGCCTTAATGTTATTCGTCTGCCATTGCCGCCTCTAAGGACACGGCGAGAGGACATACCAGCATTAACGACTTACTTTATGCAGCGCGCTGCTGAGCAGATGAATACGGCGCCAAAACATCTGCATCCGGCGGCAATGCAAATGATACTGTCTTTTGAATGGCGCGGTAATGTCCGCCAACTTGAGAATGTTTGTCTTTGGCTGACAGTGATGGCGACCGGCGACACGGTTATGATTGATGACTTGCCGCCAGAGTTGCTCGAAAATAGCGCGGCTACCTTAGAAAACCAATATCCCATATCTTCAGAATATATGACTGAAAACCAGCATTTGCAAAGCCAACATGCTTTTGGCACTCAAAGCTGGCAGCAAGCATTAGCCGTTTGGGCTAAGAATTCACTACAAGCGGGTGAAACCGATATTCTGCAGACGGCAACACCTGAGTTTGAACGGGTCTTGCTGACCGCAGCGCTCAATCATAGCGGTGGCAAAAAGATAGCCGCTGCCAATTTACTTGGCTGGGGACGCAATACACTGACACGTAAATTACAGCAATTAGACCTCTCATCATATCAAGAGTAAGATGAGCGTTAATACAGCAGTAAAAAGTGTAAATTAAAAAGTTAGCAATATCAATTATTTACGATTTTTAAGAAAAATATTTGTTAAATAATTAAAAATAAGGGCAAATAGGACTTGCCAAACCACTCGAACTCTATATAATAGCCAACCACTGAGACGCACTACCGAATCAGTTATTTATCTCAATGGCGTTTGAAATTGAACACCAAAGATGATAAGGTAACGAAAATGGGGCTGTGGCGGAATTGGTAGACGCACCAGATTTAGGTTCTGGCGCCGTAAGGTGTGAGAGTTCGAGTCTCTCCAGCCCCACCATTTTCGGATAGTACATCTTAGATCAAATATTAAAACCTGCTTTTTAGCAGGTTTTTTTGTATCTGAATTTTATGCTCTATAACGATAGAGTCAGTGAAAAGTAATATCGACACATTATGTACTGCTGGTATCAATTTTTCTTGCTTGCTGCGCCCATGCAGACAGAGGCTGCAAAAAATTTGTACCAGCATGATGCTATTCTGAGCGTAACTCTTTTATATTGAACTCACTATATAGTCAGATGAAAATAGAAATGTTATGAAAATTTAAACGCGCTATTGGTATAAATTTTACTGGCGTGCTGCGTTCCCAGAGGCTGCGCAAAATTCATACCAATAGCGCTATAACAATTTTGTAGTAAACTCACTATAGCTTCTCTAAATCCCTCAACACGTCTTTCATATTTTGATAGCGCTTGCCCGTCCGCTTTGCCAATGCCTTGTCAACAATTCCTTGATAATTACGATATTCTAAAGGTAAGCTCGGCACAGACTGTTGGCAATGCCTAGTCGCCCAATCAATCATTGAATCACTACTTTGAGCATCAACGGCAAACGGTCGCTCGCCGACTAATATTTCATACATCAGTATCCCAAACGCATAAACATCACTTTGAGTAGTTGTGCCACACCCTTGCCAGCGTTCAGGGGCGAGATAGGCAGGCGTGCCAGCAGGAGTTGCCTTACTTGGCAGATGACAGCGTGCCGCCAAAGCAAAATCCGTCAATAATAAATCAAAGGTGATACGGCTAATATCCGCATTATTTGGCAAAAAACCTTCTAGAAAAATATTACTGGGCTTAATATCATTATGTAGCCAGCCTATATTATGTAAATGGTGAATAAGATAAGCAGATTGCAGGATACACTGATGTTTTTGTGCTTCTGTTAATAACACATACTTTTGAGCACTCAGCTGATTTGCCAAGCTGCCATTAGGATAATAAGGTATGACAAAGATAGTCAGCTGCTGCAACTGCCCTAATATTTGCAAAATAATATTTTCATAGGCTAGTAGTGGTGGTGCGATAGCGGAAAGGCTGTTTTGAAGACTGTTTTGAAAAGCGCTTTGATTATTTGATAAGTTATTGATAGATTTCAGAACCTCAGCTTCATAGGTTAAGTCAGCCGAATTTTGACTAGTATCAGCACATAACTGCCATTTAATCATCACCCTCCCAAGCTGTGAATGTTGTGCACGTGTTAAGCCTTGACAGTCAAGCTCGCTACTATTACCTTGCTGGCTCAGGCGTTGATGCAATATCTCGCTATAATTTAGGCTAGAAAAGAATACAGTCAAAGCTGGCAGGATCTGCTGCGCTTGCGTTCGCAACGTTTGTTTTGTCCCTGCTGGTACGACACAAGGAATACTGGCACTATTTTTCATGGTAAAGTGATGCCTTTAGATATCTAGTATGCCAACTGTTATTTTAATTTTTATAAGCGACTGAGTTTATGCCCCAATCCACTAAGCCCGTTATGAATTATGCCCTGCCTGACCCTTTATTAGATTTACTCGGGCAGTATTTACAAGAGCGGGTCACGCCAACCATTGAGATTGATCCTGCGCAGCTGGCTTATCGCTGGGTCGGTGGGCAGACTGGATATTTAGAGCCGCTGGCAGTCAATTTATTTTTGAATTTAGATGACTTACAGGGTATCGATACCCAAAAATCAAAACTGGTACAGAACACACGCCAGTTCCTAAAGGGCTATCCTGCCAATCATGTGCTGATGACAGGGACACGCGGCGCTGGCAAATCATCACTGATTCGGGCATTGCTACAAGCCTATCATAACGAAGGTCTGCGCATCATTGAAATTGCCCGCGATGATTTACGGATGCTTGATAAAATACGGGCTGCGATTAAAGCATTGCCAGCTGACTGCACCTGTCGCTATGTAGTGTACTGTGATGACTTGGCATTCAATGGTCAAGATGAAAGCTACCGCACCTTAAAAAGTGTGCTCGATGGTGCCCTTGATTCAGAGCAAGATAAGTTATTGGTCTATGCCACCAGTAACCGCCGCCATCTGTTGCCGCAGCTGATGAAAGACAATGTTAATATTTATAATGGTCAAACTGATGAAGTCAACCCTTATGAGACCATCGATGAGACGGTGTCATTATCTGACCGTTTTGGCTTATGGCTATCCTTTCATCCGATGGATCAAAACACTTATTTACACATCGTGCATCATTACTTATCTCTTCAACAAAAAGTCGATGCTAAAACACATCATGATAACATGCACGGCGATGAAGAAAATAAAGGGGCGGACAGCATTGATGAGCTACCCACTCATATCAGAGCAGCTGCTTTACGCTGGGCATCTGAACGCGGTGGACGCTCTGGTCGAGTGGCGTATCAGTTCAGTCGTCATTGGATAGGTCAGACACAATTGGCAGCTGAAGACAATCACCCTTAAAATGCCATTAAAAATCAGTTGTTATGATCGCGTGCAGAGCCTAAATACTGCACGCTGCCACTCTCTGTCTCGCCTGCCAAGTCTGCCAAGTCTGCTGATCCATTCACCATATATTGGGCAAAGTCATGTGCTAGCCATAAATTACCTTGGTAAACACTTTCAGACTCCAAGCGAATATGTGCCATATTTGGCGTGCTGCTAGTTGGGTTGTCAAAGCTCTGATAACGCGCGCTAAAATGGGTCATAATCAAGTTTCTGACCCCGACTTGCTCAGCAAATCGACCCAGCAGCTGCGCGCTACTATGCATTGGATCAAAGTCTGGATTTTTGGCTTGAATCTTCGCTAAAACGTCACTGGTATACGTGGCTTCATGCACCAATACATCCGCGCCGACCACTGCCGCTTTTAAGCGCTCCGGCGTATCATTATCCCCCGCTATCACAGCCCGAGTCTGTGATATTTCATTATCGACATAATCTACTGAACGGAGCATACGACCATCGTCCGTCATAACGTCCTCGCCCTGTTGTAGCTTGCCCCACAGTGCGCTGGCTTGGATGCTATCTGCAATCAGCTTGTCCGTATTAAGACTACGACGAGTGATAGTTTGCGTGATACCAAAGCCATAAGAGGCGACTCGATGTGATAACGGCGTGATATCAATCTCAAGCTGATGTTGATTGTCTAAGCGGATAGTGACTTTATTCTGGTTAATGGGTTCAGATAGCAAATCTTCTATCGTCATAAAGTTAATAGCAAAGGGAAGGTGCAATTCGGTAGTCAAAATAACAGCATCCAGCAGTGTGGCAATCGCTTTTGGCGCAATCAGTGTCAGTGGCTCGCGGCGCCCTGACATTGCCGCACTCGCTAGCAGTCCTGGCAGACCATAGCAATGGTCGCCATGTACATGAGTAATGCAAATCACGGCTAATTGATGTAAAGATAACTTGGTATGTAATAGCTGATGCTGGGTACCTTCACCGCAATCAATCAATAACCACGGTCGCGATTTGCTATTTTTATTATTGGATTTATTTTTATCTTGCTGACGAATCGAGCCAATCAAATAAGGATTAAGGCACTCGATGGCAAGCGCCGTCACGTTACGCTGTTTGGTTGGCACCCCAGCTGAAGTACCCAAGAAAGTAAGTTTTAGCATCGCTTATCTCTTTGATGTATCACAATCAACCTTTATGATAACTGGCATATCAGTGTTCTTTTTCCTTCAATCATCTGCCCACCATTGGCCGTGCATTCATTGACCATATTGGACTCATAAGACTTCCAGCCTCCATAAAAGCTGGCAACACATAGCATAACCACTAGCAGTTTTTGTGACCATGCTTTGATAGAGACCTGCTGACTATTTACGTTACTATTCACATTACTATTGACGTTACTATTCACATTACTATCAACCCCATTCAGTGGTTGTTCAGCAGCAATGTCGGTATGGTCGGTATCAGAAATGTCATTATTCGACTTATTCAAGTCTGTCATTTTTTATCCTAAAAAAGGTTTTGTCTATAAATAAACAAAACCTTTTATTGTTATATTACATCAATGGTTGATAATAAGCGCCGCCCTTAAAACTGAATACGACCGCCTTTCTCTTCAGCGCGTTTAAATGCGTCACGTTCCTGACAGCGTTTGAGCCAATTTAATACATTGGTATATTTGCCATCGTTTAATCCTGTACGTGATTTGGCTGCGATTACCGCAAAATACATCTGAATATCAGCGGCGCTAAATTCTGACCCAGCAAACCAATGATTGTCTTTTAGCTGTTGCTCCATCATGGTTAACACACTGTTGATACTGTCCTCAATCATACTGCTTTCGACCTGCTTTTGGATATTTTTGCTGATAGGTTTGACTAGCATTGGCGATCTTGCCACCACTTTGGTGAACACCAAACGCATGACCAAGGGCGGCATTATTGACGCTTCACAAAAGTGCATCCAAAAAGTATAGGCTTCCCACGCCGCTTCATTATCACCAGAAGGCTTAAACAGCTGTTCTTTATCATAGTGTCTGAGCAAGTACTCGATAATAAAGCCGGACTCAACCAGCGCGCGGTCGTTCACTTCTAATATCGGGGCATGACCTAATGGATGAACTTTCTTTAGGCTATCTGGCGCAAGATAAGCTTTGGTACGCTTATAGCAGGTCAATTGATAGTCTACCTGCAATTCTTCTAATAACCACACAATACGAAATGAACGTGAATTTTCTAAATGATGAAGATGTAACATAAACTATCCTAATAATAAGTTTTGAGTATTCAGTAACAGGTTTTATAAATTTATTTTTTCAATAATTTTTTCAATAAAAAGAGGTTTGATGAATCAAACAACCCGATTTAAGTTAATAACAGCACTTTATAATAACTCAGTTACTGTCTGAATTATAGCTTTGCTATGTAGCTTGACTTACCAAGCCACCTTTATCGACCAATGCTACTTATCATTAATTCAGTCAATACATTAACTCAGTCACTACTTTGAATCTAACGCTTGTATTTTACGCGTGATTTTATCTATTCGCTGTTGGTATTTCCTGATTTTACGGAAGCGGTGCGCCTTTAATACTCCTTCTATACGGTGGTCAATAAAACGGCGACGCGGTGGGAAACTCCCAACTTGTGGCTCTCGGTAACCATGCAAACGGTCGTCACGGCGGCGAATAAGATACCCTTTCATACTATCAGCAATCATGATAAATAACGCTACAGTAATCATGCCATACATAAATAATGAGCCGCCTTCATCCAAACTTTGATTTAACACAGTGAGGGATAATACAAATAGCAGCATGGGCTCTATGTAGCTGAGCGCGCCAAATAGCGACACTGGCAGCTTACTACTAGCGACCATAGTCAGTGACATCGCAAGCGCACTAAAAGCGCCTAGCAGCGGCAATAGGTACCAAAATTTGGTATTTTGCGCCGCCACACTAAAGCCGCCGCTGCTATAAAGCATAATCAGCACCACTGGCGTCAGTAACGTCAAATCTGATAGCAGTCCTGTGATTGGCGGTACAGCAAGCTTACGACGTAGCAAATAATAAGGCGGATAACCCAAGCACGCAAAGGCTGTTACCCAAGATATACTGCCATATTGCCAGATATCATAGCCAATGCCGAGCGCAGCACATATCGCTGCTAGCCATTGCAAAGCACTCATATGCTCATGATAAAAAAAACGCCCAATCACAATCATCACCAGCGGCAATAAAAAATAACCCAAGGTCACATCAAGACCAAAGCCATTCACCGGTCCCCACATAAATAGCCAAATCTGCCCACCTAAAATTGGGGTCGGCAGTACAAAAATAATCCACTCTTTTAGACTCTTTAACGTTTTTAGATAATCAAAAACATGCTGCCACTGTTTTGTAAGGCTGACCAATAGCACAAGGCTCAAGAGCATCATCAATACGCGCCATGAAGCTACCTGTGTACCCGTTAATGGCAGCATAAATAGCCCAAATAAAAACATCAAAGAAAACAGAAAACTTGATGATACTGAGGCTAAGGTTCCCTGAACGGTTTGATTGGTCGTAAGCATAAAAACAGCCTTAAAAAATAAAAAAAACAAAAGCCTCCAACGATAACGTCAGAGGCTTTTTTTAGAAAAGGTCATAAAAGAATAGATCAAAAAGCTAACTAATAAAAACCTTATTCGTCAGTGTCAGTATCAGTATCAATATCAATATCAGTTTCTGAATGAATAGGCTCATTAATGTCTACTTCGGTAGCATCATTATTTGCCGCATCAACATCCATCTGTTCTTGACCTTCTACTTCAAACGTTCCGTCTTCTTTCATCGCATCAATCAGCTCATTGTCGCCTTCTTCGTGCTCAACACGCGCCATAGCAACCAGCTTCTCATCTTTTGATAAACGAATCAAGGTGACGCCTTGGGTATTGCGACCTGAGCTGGCAACATGCTGCACCGGTGTACGGACCAACGTACCTTTGTCTGAGATTAAGATAATATCGTCTTCAGGCTCTACCTTAGTTGCTCGTACAAGCTCGCCATTACGCGCGCTTGTTTTGATTGCAATCACGCCGCCACCACCACGATTTTGCGTGTTGAACTCATCAATAAAGGTGCGTTTGCCAAAGCCGTTTTCACAAGCAATTAAGATTTCGCGGACGTCATCTTCAATCACTACCAACGATTTGATAAATTCATCAGCAGTCAGGCGCATACCGCGGACACCTTTCGCCGTACGACCCATCGCACGAGCATCCGTCTCATTGAAGCGAATGGCTTTACCACTTGACGCAAATAGCATGACCTCTTGGCTACCATTGGTGATACGAGCGCTCACCAATTTATCGCCTTCCTCTAGACCAACGGCAATCAAGCCGTTCGAGCGAATATTAGCAAACTGTTTTAGCTCGACACGCTTCACCGTACCGTTTGCCGTTGCAAAAAATACAAAAGGCGGCTCTGCTTGCGTGCTATCGTCTAATAGATCATCACTATCTAGTATGGCATCTGCTGATGTCTCACCTTTGCTAGATAACTCTTCTACGATTTTTGGAATAGGCAATATCGTTGTGACCGTTTCATCAGCATTTAAGCCAATAAGATTGACCAGTGGACGACCACGGGCGCCGCGGCTGGCAATTGGTACTTCAAAACCACGTAAACTAAAGACGCGACCCGTATCGGTAAAGCACAGTACGGTTGCGTGCGTTGAAGTCACGATTAAATGATCAATCACATCGTCTTCTTTCATCGCCGTCGCTGATTTGCCTTTACCGCCACGTTTTTGCGCCACATAGTCGTCAATGGGCTGAGTTTTCGCGTAACCAGTACGCGATACCGTCATTACCACGGTTTGCTCTGGGATCAAATCTTCACGGTTAAAGTCCATGCGTGAATCGATAATATCGGTGCGACGCTCATCACCAAAATTATCACGAATCTCAATCATCTCATTAGAGATAATGGTCATTAGCTTATCAAAATCGCCAAGAATCGATTCTAAATGGGCGATTTCACGCAGTAAGTCTTGATATTCTTCAGTTAATTTATCTTGCTCAAGACCCGTTAGGCGATGCAGCTGCATGTCTAAAATGGCATTGACCTGCTCAAGTGATAAGCGATAGCTTTCTTGATTATCAATCAGACCAAACGGCGCTTTTGGATCTTCGCCTTCGATAAAGTCAGGGCGTACTGACTGGCTGCCTGCAGCGGTTAGCATTGCTACAACACTGCCTGAACCCCAAGTATTACTGAGTAAATTTTCACGAGCCAAGCCGCGGTTTGCAGACGCTTTAATCGTCGCAATAATCTCATCGATATTAGCAAGTGCAACGGTCAAACCTTCGAGCAAATGACCTCGTACACGGGCTTTATTGAGCTCAAAAATCGTACGGCGCGTCACCACTTCTTGACGATGGCGGACAAATGCGGCAATCAGTTGACGCAAAGTCAATAATTTCGGCTGACCGTTATCGAGCGCCACCATATTGATACTAAAGCTCGATTCTAGCGGCGTTTGCAGGAACAAGTTATTAACAATAACTTCAGCAGTCTCACCGCGACGTAAATCGATAGCGATACGCATGCCGTCTTTATCAGACTCATCACGAATCTCGGTAATGCCCTCTATCTTTTTGTCACGTACCAGCTCTGCGATACGCTCAATCAGCTTGGCTTTATTGGTCTGATAAGGCACTTCGGTGAATACAATACGCTCACGGTCACGGTTGACACCCGTTTCACTCATTGGCTCAATAATATATCGACCACGTACATGCAAGCGACCTTTACCGGTGCGATAAGCATCTAAGATGCCCGCACGGCCATAGATAATACCGCCCGTTGGGAAATCAGGACCTGAGATATACGACATCAGCTCTTCAGCAGATATTTGCGGGTTCTCAGCATAAGCCAAACAGGCGTTAATCACTTCTGTCAGATTGTGCGGCGCCATATTGGTCGCCATACCAACCGCAATACCGGTAGCGCCGTTAATCAATAAGTTAGGAATACGCGCCGGCAACACGCTTGGCATACGCTCAGAGCCATCGTAGTTATCCTCCCAATCGACGGTATCCTTGTCCAAGTCAGCAAGCATCTGATGGGTCAGCTTGGTCATACGCACTTCGGTATAACGCATCGCTGCCGGTGGATCATCATCGATTGAGCCAAAGTTACCTTGACCGTCAACCATTGGATAACGCAAGCTAAAATCCTGCGCCATACGTACGATGGCATCATAGACGGCGCTATCGCCATGCGGGTGATATTTACCGATGACATCGCCGACCACACGTGCTGACTTCTTATAGGCTTTATTGTAGTCATTAGACAACACATGCATGGCGTACATCACGCGGCGATGTACGGGTTTGAACCCATCACGCACGTCAGGTAGCGCGCGCGAGACGATCACGCTCATCGCATAATCCAAATAGGACTGCTTCAATTCGTCCACAATGGCAATAGGACTGACCGATTCGCTCATATACACTCCCTCACTCACATCCACTCTTTAGCATTGGCATACATAAGCAATGATGGCAACAATAACGGCACAAAAGCGCCGTTATATGATAAACACAGTGACCATCGAAAAAAGCTTAGCAACCACTCAAATCTATAGAGAATTAGCGATAGTTTTAATGTTGAATAAAAGAAGCTATTTTAGCACAAACTTGTTGATTTAGGGGCATCTAGATGCCATTAAAATCAAGTAAAACCGCTTATTAGTCGCTACTTTATGAGACAATTATCACGATTAAAAACCCTTTACCGACAGCATTGTCCTGAGTTAGTGATTTTACCAGTTTTGCAATTGAACTTACTGACTGTTAAGCAATATGAGACACAGAGTATTTGGGTTTAACCACACATATTTTATCTTTGTACTTGATAAATACAATGGATTCAATTTGAAGATAATACCCTAAAGAGGCTAAAGCTGCGCTAGATTAGCGCCCTGCTTTATTGTACGATACGCCATCATAAACCTTCCGATATAGACAGCCTTTTATGCCGATAAACCCTCAAGATATTAACCATAACGATGCGGCAGATTCTACAGAAAATCCGACAATACAAGCGATAGAAAAAGTTGCGCGTAGCGACCGTAGCTTTGATGCGATTGCCGACCATTTTGAAAAAAAAGTCTATGGTGGTTTGAAAGGAGATATTCGGCTGGCGGTGTTGCGCCGTGATATTTTTGACTATAGTAAACAGCTGAGTCAAACGCTTGGGCGACCGTTACGTATTTTGGATGTCGGGGCAGGATTGGCGCAGATTGCCATTGAGCTTGCTACTCAAGGACATACGTTGGTCATCAATGATATCTCAGCCAATATGTTAGAGAAAGCCAAAGCAAGCGCCATGCAATGCGGTGAACTATTTGAAAGTAAAGGGAAACTAGATATCACGTGGTATGTATGCCCGTATCAAGAGCTTGAAAAAAATCTTGCTGAGCAAACAGAGAAGTTCGATTTGATTATGTGTCACGCGCTGTTTGAATGGTTGGCAGAGCCTGCTAAGGTGATGGACTTTTTTGACCAGCAATTATCCGATAATGGAGCAATTTCGCTGTGCTTTTATAATCCAGCAAGCTTTGATTATCGCAATCTTATTATGGGCAATTTTAATTTGCTCGATAACACGGATTATAAAGCGGACAACAAAAAAAGCCTAACACCCAATCATCCGGTTGCAAAGGAAGAGGTAGAATCTTGGTTAGAGGTGCATCATTATCACACGGTACTTGCCAGTGGTCTGCGCGTGTTCCACGATTATTCACCGCTGAAACGTGGCGGTCATAACGACCCTGAGGCAGTCATACGTATGGAGCTACGCTACTCACAGTTAGAGCCATACAAGTGGCTTGGGCGCTACTTACATATATTGGCAACTCGAAAAAATTAACGCTGATAGTGGCTTTGATTAATCGTTTTTAATCCGAACGGTTAAAAACCACTTGTGATAAACGCTATCGTATTTCTTCAATCCTCTCTGCTCTATCATATTCTGACCAAGTCGTGGCATTGATGTCTTTTTCATCAAATACCACGACATGCTCTAGTATCGGTAATATACCGATTTGCGTGCCGATTTCATGATTATGATGACTGGCGACTAAGGACAATACGGTTTGACCATCATCTAGTTGCAAGCGATAGAGGTAGTTGGCACCGCGAAATACCCGACCGATCACTAAGGCGGTCTGCGTACTGTCATCATCATGGATAATATCGTCGGGACGCACCAATACTTTAATCGGCGTACCATTCGGATAATCATACTCACAATACTGCGGCTGACCGGACGCATCATAGACTTCCATCCGCCGATAAATATCGCCAAGCGCCGTCTCGACATGACCTTCTTTGATGATACCGTCTATCATCGTCCCTTCGCCGACGAATTCAGCGACGAATGGGCTAATCGGCTCATGATATAGCTCACTTGGGGTTGCCCACTGTACCAGTTTGCCTTTATGCATAACCCCAACTTTATCAGCAAGCGCAAATGCTTCGTTTTGATCATGAGTGACCAAAATTGCAGTGGTATTGGTACGTTTAAGAATATCACGAACATTCATTGCCAGTGATTCACGGAGTACCACATCCAAATTTGAAAACGGCTCATCGAGCAGCAATAGTTTCGGCTTTGGCGCTAATGCACGAGCCAGCGCCACCCGCTGTTGTTGCCCACCGGATAGCTCACTTGGACGCTTATCGGCATGTTCAGACAACTCAACAAGCGCTAGCATCTCTGCAACACGGGCTTTTTTGTCGGCAGCCGACCATTTATTCAGACCAAAGGCGATGTTTTTTGCCACACTTAAATGCCCAAACAGCGCATAGTCTTGAAATACCATCCCCATGCCGCGCTTGGCAGGTGCAACGGCAAATGAGACACGCGCCGCTTGCTCTGTTAAACGCTGATTGTTTAAGCTGATTTTGCCGCTACGACTCTCCTCTAACCCTGCAATGGCCCTTAGTGCGGTGGTCTTACCGCAGCCGCTATAGCCCAAAAAGCAGCCAATCTCACCTTGCTGCAAATCTAGCGATAAGCCATCAACTACTATGGTATCGTCATAACCAACTATCAGGTCTTGTACACTAAAATACGGCTGTATGGCAGTGGTTTCATTATATTGACTGGATGAGCTGTCTGAACCAAGTGCCCTTTGTTGTAACTCTCTATCCGCTAAAGCTTGCGCCATTTGTGCCTTGGTAATGATGGTAATGGGCGGTTTTTCCACATGACGCTGTCGTGCTTTGCTTTGAGCCTTTACGGGCTTAGAGTCTACTGGATTTATTGAATCGTTCATCAAGTCAGTATACATAGACGGTACCAGTCAGCTATTAGTGAAGAAAATCCATCATAAAAATATTGAAAACGCTAAAATCGTGAAAAATAATAATTGAAATCAGTTGGCAATTTAAAAACACGCTTTTAATCAAGGAAAACTCAATTCAGAAAAATACCTTAGCCTTGCTTATCACTTTGACGCAGCAATATCCAAACAGGAATAAGACCGACCAGCACAATCAACAAACTTGGTAATGCAGCGCGAGCCCACATGCCTTCACTGGTCATCTCAAATACCCGCACCGCCAGCGTATCCCAGCCTTGACGCCGCGTCATCAAGGTAATCGGCATCTCTTTCATCACTTCGACAAAACCCATCAACAACCCCGTTAGCACACCAGGGCTCAATACGGGCAACATCACTTGTCGCCAGCGCTGATAAGGGCTGTCACTGAGCAGTTTAGCAGCCGCTTCTTGATTGACAGTCAAGCGCTGAAGCTGACGATCTACCGGCTGAAAGCTCACCGTCATAAAACGCGTCGACAGAGCAAGTAGCATCACAATCACACTACCCGATAAAAACTGCTTGGAGGTCACACCAAAAGCAATCAGCTGATTATCCAGCCACGCAATCGGAATAAAGATACCAACTGCCAATACCGTACCTGGCACCACATAGCCCAAATTGGCTAAGGTGGTCATAAGCTTAGTAGATTTATCAGGATATTGACGCTTGATCCACGCAATTATAATCGCTAAAAAAGCAATAAACGCGGTGGTCATACTGGCAATCATGAGGCTATTGGTGACAAAATCGATGTAACGTTCATCAAAATCTTGCTGAAAATTTGCCGCCGTCCAATAGATAAGCTGTGCAAACGGTATCAAAAAGGCGATTAAGAATACTAGCGTACAAAGCAGCGTCATAGCAAGCTTAGCAGGATTACTGGCTTCAAAACGCTGGCTACTACCTTGTGTGATGGTATTACCTCGTTTTGCTTGCCAATATTGCTCAAACAAAACAACGATAAAGACGACGCCAATTAATAGCGCTGCCAACTGCGCTGCTGTCGTTAAACTAAAAAAACCAAACCATGCTTTATAAATAGCAGTAGTAAAGGTATCGACATTAAACACTGACACCGCGCCGAAGTCTGCTAGCGTCTCCATACTTGCCAGTAGCAAACCACCGATGACCCAAGGCAATGCTTGCGGTAATGCCAAGCGAAAAAACACTCGACCACGACTTAAGCCGAGCATCTGCCCAGCTTCAATCGCTCGCCTACCTTGAGATAAAAAGGCTTGGCGGGCTAGCAAGTACACATACGGATAAAACGCCAATGACAATATCAGTCCTGCACCCCAGACATTGCGTACTGATGGGATGGCAGCCGTAACACCAAACTCTCTTAACGCCGTTTGTAGTGGACCACTAAAATCAACGATACCGACTGTGACAAATGCCAACACATAAGCTGGCATCGCCAGTGGCAACATCAGTGCCCACGAAAAAAACCGCTGTCCAGGGAAGCGGTACATGCTGGTGACCCACGCTAATACCGTGCCAATCGTACCAGAAATTACTGTGACCATTAATAATAAAATAGCTGTATTTTTGAGGACTTGTGGCAATACATACTCACGCATGTGCCCCCAGATATCAGCAACTGGCTGTGTCCATGACAATAACACAATTAAAATCGGTACTAGCATAAACAACGAAATCAGTCCTAAGACTGATTTCGAGATGACACGTTTACGGGTAGCATGGTCTTGGCGAATGGATTTACTCGTATTGCCTGTCTCATTGCTTTCATTGACAGTATGGTTCTGACTTGCAGACGATTCTGGCATTGTTATCATAAGTTGTTACCGTGTCATACGCATCATAACTCTATTAAATAACTGACAGATTAAATTATTGGCAGACTTTTATTTATAGCCTGCTTTGTCCATCATTTGAATGGCTTGGGTTTGTAATTCACCAAATTTCTGTACATTGATATCATCTGGTTTGAACTGACCCCAAGATCTAAGCATCTCTGACTCATCAATCCCAACTTTTACTGGGAATTCTTTATCAGCACTGGCATAAAGACCTTGTGCGTCATCAGAGGACAACCATTCCATCAACTTCAATGCACCCTCTGCATTGTCTGAACCGGTTACTACGCCAGCACCTGAGATATTAACGTGCGTGCCTGTGGTACCTTGATTTGCCCAAAATATTTTTACTGGGAAATCAGGCTTTTCATCAAGCAGGCGACCATAGTAGTAGCTATTGGCAATACCCACTTCACACTGACCAGCAGCGATCGCTTCTAGTAGGTTGGTATCATCACTGAAAACGTCAGTAGCTAAGTTATCAACCCAACCACGGATGACCGCTTCTGTTTTTTCAGCACCCAAATGCTCCATCATGCTCGCAACCAATGACTGGTTATAAACCTTTTTCGAGCTACGTAGACACAATTTGCCTTTCCATTTTGGATCTGCCAAATCTGCATACGTTGATAACTGATCAGCGCTCACTTTACTTGGGTCATAAAAAATCGTACGAGCACGTAATGACAAACCTGTCCAACGACCTTCTGGGTCACGATACTTAGCCGGTACATTTGCTTCCAAAACGCTAGAAGCAACAGGTTGCAGTAAACCTTGCTCTGCTGCTTGCCATAAGTTACCTGCATCAACGGTCAAAAGCATATCGGCTGGGGTATTTTTACCTTCAGCTTGCAGACGCGCCATCAGTGGACCATCTTTGTCTGTAACCAGCTCAACCTTCACACCCGTCTGTTCAGTATAACGATCCAACAATGGTTTGATTAGCTGCTCGTTACGTGATGAGTAGATAGTCACTGTCTGTCCATCAGCGGTAGTCGCTTCTTCTTTTGCTACTTCTTGCTCAGTGCTTGGCGCAGTCGTTTCGGCATCAACAGTTTCTTCTGGCGTCGATGGCTTACTACAGCCGGCAAGGACCAACATCATGCCAAATACGGCAACTGGTAAAGTAAGCTTAGTAGAAGTTAAATTTGCACTGATCACATTCAATGACATGGCTTTCCCCATAATAGCGCGACGGATAGGTAGGATAAAACGACATTAAAAATCATGGATTGATAGGACTAAAAAGACCCTAATGTCTGGAAAGACATATACTAATGGAAATGAGATTAATTATCAATACATTTATTTGGCACCGCTATTAGCATCAATAATCGCTGATTTATGGTGTGTAGAGGGCAGCTTTTAAAGTAGTTTTTAAGCGATTTTTTGTTTTATAGCGCTGAGTTTTGCCGTATTTTTTAATTAAGTTTTACATCAGTCATATATAGTCAAAATACTCTAAAAACGCTACGCTACTGCTGTGCCCATGCAGCCTCTGTCTGCATGGGCACAGTAAGCAAGAAAAATTGATACCAGCAGTACATAATGTGTCGATATTACTTTTCACTGATATAGTAGCCATTGCCCCAAAATAGCATTGACCGCCGCCTCTGTGCGCAATATACGTGGACCTATATGCACCGCTTGGCAGCCTTGCTTTATGAGCAGCTCAACTTCATAATCAATCCAGCCGCCTTCTGCACCGATAAATACCATGCTTGGCAATACTGAGCTGTGAGGTGGTTCAGAGTTTTCTAGTTGTTTTTGCACATATTGTGAAAACGATAATTCAGCATAAGGGTGCGCGATAATAGCCCGATTGGTGATTAACTGCGCCAATTCGTCTTCAACAAAAGGTTTAAAACGTTTTTGCAAGCTGATACGCGGCGCGACCGTATCAACGCCTTGTTGCAGCCCTTCTAATACAAACTCATCAAGGCGACCGAGCATCGGGCTTTGCCAGTAGCTTTTTTGTGTACGATAACTATTAATCAAAATGATATCGCGGACGCCAAGCGCGGTCATGTCCATCATCAGGCGGCGCAATACTTTTGGGCGCGGTAATGCCAGCACTACCGTTAGGTTAAGCTTAGGTGGCGGTGCTATCGTTAACTTTACCTCACATAACTCAATACGCTCAGGCGTTATATCAGCAATGATTGCGCTGCCAAGATTACCTTTTAACTGCCCTATTTTTAGGGTATCGCCTACTTTTGCCGCCAATACTTGACTGATGTGCTCAACTTGCTTGGCTTCATTGATGTGTGCAGATTCATTAGAAAAGTTTGCAGCTGGTAATAAGATACAGTTCATAGTGGCTCTTATTTTAAATCTTAGTTTAAATCTTGGCTAACATCTTGAATATTGTTTTGCATAGCATACTGCTCGATAACCTTTTCAATCATCGATAACTGACGACCCAATACGGCCTGCTGCTGCTCAGTCATCTGCGCGCCCGTTTGTCCTGCCTGTTTAGCCGCTACTAAATGACTCAGCCAATATTTTAGTTGTTGATAAATCAGCGTCTTATCATCGACAGATTGTGGGTTTTCATTCTCTTGCTCAACACTATCAATCGCCTGATAAAAAGGGTTGTTTGGCTGATATAACGCCCCGACGCTTGCCAATTTATCCACGACGCTTTGGCAAGATTGAGTGTGAATACCCATTAACACCGGTGTCGCCACACTTGCTGGCTCAACCGGATTATGCCCACCAACATTGACCAATGAGCCGCCCACCAACGCCACATCGGCAAGGGCGTACCAATTCATCAACTCACCCATACTGTCCGCCAGATAAACTTGGGTATTGCTATCAATGGCCTCTGCTGCACTACGCCGTGCCATACTCAAGCCTGAATTTTGAATCAGCGCTGCTACTTCATCAAAACGCTCTGGATGACGTGGGACGATAATAAGTAGCACCTCGGACAATGCAGGGTTTGACAGTAATTGCTGCTGCCATGACAGAACCGTATTCTCTTCACCACTGTGAGTGCTAGCTGCCACCCAAATTGGGCGATTACTCCTGCCCAAATCACTTGCCGTCACACTCGTTTTTTCTACTAACTCTGGCTGCTCGCTATTTTCAGTATCAACATCAATCGCCTTTTCATCATCTGCCTCATGCATATTAGACAATTTAGGCGTATTGATGACCCATTTTAGTGAGCCTGCCACGCGGATTTGAGCACTATGTGCGCCCAATTGGCGAAAGCGTTTGGCGGAGTCATTATCCTGCGCAATGATTAAGCTGAGATTTTTCATCATACTGGTACTGACGGCACCAATCTTTTGATAGCTTTTAAAGGATGCTGCTGACAGTCGTCCATTGACCAAGACACTTGGAATATGATGCTCAGACAATTTGGTTAAGATGTTTGCCCATAGCTCTGTTTCTACAAACAGGGCAGCAACAGGTTGCACATGAGTCAAAAAGCGCTCAATCACCGCCGGACTGTCAACCGGCACATAGCTGTGACTCAATCGACCTTGCGCAATCTCTTCTGCAAATCGACTGGCACCACGCGCAAAACCAGTCTGGGTAGTATTGGTCAGCCATATCCGATAACCACGAGCCAATAGTGCATCCAATAATGGCGCAACGGTATTGGTTTCCCCTAGCGAGACCGCATGGCACCAGATGGTGTGGTTTTGATTATTAGCATGGATGCTGCTATGTAAAGTCGCATCTGGCATACAAGTGTTTGTCGCTACAGGAGGCGCAGGATAACGTTTACCAAAACGCTGCTCAACTTCTTGCTGATAATTATCACGCCTATGTGAGCGGCGCCATACTTGCAGCCGATATAGCGGCTTTAATACGCCTATGCCCACTTGATAATATACAGGCGGTTTATAAGCTGTCCGGCTTTGCATAGGCAAGGCATTATTGGAAGGATTTTTTGAGATGTCAGAAGATGGCATGCAAAAGCCCAGATAATTAATGGAGCAGATAATAGGAGTCGCGCATAAAAAACGCACCAATTCTACCTGAATTTATTGCTGAACAATACGCTTTTAAATTCAGAAATATGAGTCATCGTTTTTTAGACCAGAATAATGATGAGTAAGGCTATCACGATAATCACTGCAAACAGTAGCTGATAGCGCTTAAGACTATGCTGCTCTTGCTTTTGGCTGTTGATTAACACCTGCGCTTGTTGCCACTGACTGACCAAGCTTGCTGCTTCTATGTGACCGTTTTCTGCGGCTTGCTCGAGCCAATATTTGCCGATCTCAAGGTCTTGAGTCACCCCTACGCCTTGATAATACATTTTACTCATTAAACGCTGGGCTCGACTGTCATTTTTGCTCGCTGCTTGTTTCACCCATTCAACCCCGGCTGCTATCCCAACCCCTTTATCCGCGCCTTCGTTTGCTATCAGACCTTCGCCAAGCAACTCATACATTGCTAAGCGCAACATTGCAGCGCTGTTTCCTGCATTGGCAGCGTCTTCTAATCCCAACAAGGCTTGCTGCTTTGCTTGCAGATGCGCCTCTGAAAAGACAACTTGCTGACGGGGTTTTTCTTGCTTTGCAATATGACGCTCAAACTGGTCTAAAACTTTACAAGCCTGCTTATATTCAGTCTTGCCAGTAGTCTGTGTGACTTCTATCTCATGTAGCTCTGTTAATAATTGGCTAAACATCTCTGGCGTTGGCGAATTTTTTGCGACTGGCGTGGTCTTTACTGGTTCTAGTATAAATGTTGCCGCTGCTATGGGCGCTACCGCTGCGTTGGTTATTTCTATATCTTTTGCTAATGGCATTGATGTAATTGTAGTAGCTGCTATAGACGATACATTACCCACCTTGTCATCTGAAAGTTGATTTGTCGCCATCTCTATGGACGACTTACTATTCGAATAAAGGGATGTGCTGCTATTTTCAGGGCTTACTTTCTCAATAAATGCCTTTTCATTTGCTGTTTGGGTGTTTGGTTTATCGGCTATGGTCGCATCAATCAGATGAGGCTGATGATTCACCGCTTTTGGTAATCTGGCACTGACCGCTTGGTATAAGCCGCTAGCGACTTGAATACCTTGCGCCGATTTAAACGCGCGGTCGATATGACCAAACAGACGCACCCCTATCGGTTCTAAAGCAAAGAAAAGCGGCATAGTACCTTTATCACTGCTATTTTCAGTATTAACATCAGTATTAACATCAGTATTCACATCAGTATCAGCGACATAAAACATCGCCATATGCTGATAAAAGTCGTCTGTCGTCAGTACTAACTCAGGATAGCGGGCATCTAGCTCAAATTGACCAAACCACCTTGGCGATTGTTGCCATTGCTGCGCCAATACCCTACCAGCATAAAACGCCAAAAACACCATAAAATTACGATAGCGTTCGTCTTTTAATAACGTTACTTCATCCCAAATGCCTGCTTTGACCATATTACGGCGTATCTGAGACAGTAACGTATCTATACGCTGCAAGCTTGCTAGCGATTCATCCAAGCTACAGTGATGCAAATCTACTTCATAAGCAATACCGCCTGCCACAGCACGCCTTGCCAAAAAATCTTGCCAATAACCTGCTGCAATATAATCAAGGGGCGTTAAGGGCGATGCAGACATAAGAAGCGCGTATCCTTTAAAAAAGTAAATCAATCATAGAGGCCATGAGCGAGAGGCAGTCATACAAAATATAGTGCTTACCTTAGCTTAAAATATGCAGTGCTACAATAATGGACTGAATAAGCGTATCACATTATCAAACAATCGCTCAGCCTTATGTCGCTGTTGCCACTCATCCAAGCCCAAAAAACGACAGCTTTGTAAATACGACTCTTGGCAAGCGGCAACTTGGGCGACCATTTCAGGCGTATAAATTGCCAAACTGACTTCCATGTTCAAATAAAAACTGCGCATATCGATATTGACAGTACCAAACAGACAATAATCATCATCAATAACCACCGTTTTGGCATGTAACAGACCGCCTTTAAACAAAGCAATGGTCACGCCCGCCTCTAATAGCTCTTGATAATACGCTTGCGAGGCATGCTGAACCAAAAACGAATCGACCTTTTCGGGGATAATCAGCGTGACTTTGACGCCGCGCTTGGCTGCCGTTACCAGTGCACTTGATAAGGCTTCGTCCGGCACAAAGTATGGCGTTGTGATACAAATACAGTGGTTGGCGCGATGTAAAGCCGTCACTAAGGTACTATAGATAACATGGGCAGTCACTTGCGGCGCTGAAGGAATCAGCTGTGCGACCACGCCTTTTACCACCGGCATTTGCGCAATCACGGTCGACATCGCTCCAGTACAAGGCAATTCTGTATTCTCTGGCGCGTCATCCAATACTTTGATGCGACTATTAAGATCGTTAATCGTCGGATTGCGCACATACAGCTTACGCGTATAGCTATTGACTCGTTGATGCAGCGCGTCTAGATTGTCACTATTTTCAGCGCCAATATCGGTCACCACTACTTTTGCCATTGCCGTCGCAATGCTAATGTTATTATCGCTGACACTGCGTATCGCCACATCAATCCATTCACCGACGTCTTTATTCTGCTTAAAAAACTTAGGGTCAACCAAATTAAAGCTACCGATATAACCAATATACTCATCAATAACCACGATTTTGCGATGATTACGCAAATCTGAGCGCTTGAACAAGGTTTTAAACAGCCCTACTGGCAATGACTGATGGACAAAAACGCCTGCTTTTTCTAATTTTCGATGGGCGTTACTGTTAAAAAAGCTAAAACTCCCCACACTATCAATCAGAATATGACATTCAATGCCGCGCTGAGCGGCTGCCATCAACGCCTCTATGACATCAAGCACTTGCCCCTTGGGGTACATAATATAAAACTCCATCAAAATAGTGCGCTGAGCAGCATTGATGTCGTCAATCAGACGTTTAAAGATAATATTAACGTGCGTTAGTAGCTGCATGTCATGGTCTGAGAACACCCCAAACCCTGTCCAGCGCGTACCAATCTGGCTAACGCCGCGGTAATGGGTCGGCAACACCTCTTGACCTTCATCAAACACCAAGCGCTCTCGCTGCGCCATCTCATTCATCAATAGCCTCGCCTGATCCATGCGCTGACGATAACGTCGACCAATCATCGGCTCACCGACCAGCACATAAGCAATCAGGCCAAAAATTGGCAAAGTAAACAAAACCGCTATCCATGCGATTGCCACCCCAATATTGCGCTGCACCGAGACAATGCGCAAAGTCATCACAATCATAAGAATAATATGAAACATCAGACCAAGCCCAGCAAAGTCAGTCCATGACCATGCTGCCACTTGCTGCTCAGTAGTAGATAAAGCTTCTATTGTTTTCGCCTCCAACCTTTAATAGCACACTATAATCAAATATCACCCATCAAGTATAGAGGCTTTTATCCGCCGCGCAACAGATAACTATTAGTTAAATAGGTAGTTGCTATAGGGACTGTCACATCACCTAACCATACTCTCAAACCCCCGTTTAGCACTCATTTTATAAAAAATGTGAAATAGTATTTGACAGCCTTAGGTAAATCTATATAATACACTCCCACAGCAGCAGAGCTTAGTGACAAACTTAGAGCTCGGTTGATGTTGAATAAATTGCACTGCAATTGTTCGAAGGGTGATTAGCTCAGTTGGTAGAGCGTCTGCCTTACACGCAGAATGTCGGCGGTTCGAATCCGTCATCACCCACCACTATTTTAGCGAAGTGGACCTCTTCATACAGGTGAAACGTTAAAGATGACCTAAGCAGCGGTAGTTCAGTTGGTTAGAATACCGGCCTGTCACGCCGGGGGTCGCGGGTTCGAGTCCCGTCCGCTGCGCCATATTTAAAACTTAGTTTTAATACAAAAGTTTCAACCTCAAGTATTTATATTTGAGGTTTTTTTGTGTCTGTGTATTTATACAAGTTATTGATTTATAAATAATTATTACTGATAAATCATTATCACCTCAAAACTGACTGACGCCTTACCCTCTTCTCTTATCTGTCTTTGATAGCAACCCATCTTCATTGTTAGCGTCACCATTTCAATACTCGGTGACCAAATGGTGACCATCCTTATCCGTTTACATGACATACTCATGATTTGATGAATGTTCATTAAAGAAAATGTTATGTTGTATGTCGCCAAAATAATTTTTATACCGGTCAATCGTCAACCCTATTCATGAGGACAGTGTTTGGAGTCGGCTAACCAATAATAAGATCAAATGCCCACCTGTGCTCATATGGCTGCCTCAGGCAAATACGGAATGAGTGGATATTGAGCATACTGTACCGTGACAAATAATGAATAAAGTATAATTTATTGAATCATTAAGGGTCTTTATTATGAAACGTACCAATCAATTACAGCCTTTATCTCGCCAGCATCACCTTGGGCTTAACTTATCTCGCCATGCTAAAGAATGTACTGATGAATCTGCAGAGATTGCCAAGCATTGGCATCATCTCACCTCTTATATAAGCGATATGAAAGCTCACTTTGAGATTGAAGACACCTTAATCGCCCATGCTTTAGCGCCTTACCGCGCCTCGCACTCTGACGTTGCCTCGGTACTTGATACGCTTGATGGTCAGCATCAGCAGCTCTATAAATTGATAGATGAAACCGAGCGTTCACAGAAATCTATCGATAAAGAGGTAACTGCGGCGCAAGTTCAAGCATTAGGCACGCTTTTATACGACCATATTCGTTTTGAAGAGCGAGAGTTATACCCAATGGTAGAGAAATATCTAACAGAAGCAGAACTGGACGCTGTTTATACAGCAAGTCCAGACAGTATTAAGCGTGCCGATGAAAATCGCTGACTGCAATAATATAGTTAAAATATCTCAAAAACGCTACAGTGCTGCTGGTATAAATTTTTTGCAGCCTCTGTCTGCATAGGCACAGCAAGCAAGAAAAATTAATACCAGCAGTACTTGATGTATCGATATTACTTTTCTCTGACTATAAGATAAAACGTTGATAACATCTTACTTTTAAGTGATTCAAAAAAAGTCCTCAGACAAACCAGCCCAATAATGGCGCTAGATTCGTTTGAAGACTTTTTTCTTATCATGCTACAGGTTAGCTTATATTCTAAGATATCAACTTAAAGAAATGCTGGCGATAATGTTTTAGCTCACGAATTGAATCACGAATATCATCTAACGCTAAATGACTGCCGCCTTTTTCAAAGTTTTTAAGAATATCAGGACGCCAGCGGAAGCACAGCTCTTTGATAGACGACACATCAAGATTACGATAATGGAAGAATCTTTCTAATTCTGGCATTTGACGCGCCATAAAGCGGCGGTCTTGGCAGATTGAGTTGCCGCACATTGGCGACTTACCACTGTCGACCCATTTATTCAAAAACTTAATGGTTTCAGCTTCCGCCTCAGCCAAGGTCACCGTACTACGGCGCACACGGTCAACCAGCCCTGATTGCCCATGCTGCTTGGTATTCCAGTCATCCATACCGTTTAACTTTTGATCGGAGACTTTAATCGCGAAGACAGGTCCTTCAGCAAGGATGTTCAAATCTTCATCGGTGACAACGGTGGCTATCTCGATGATCTCGTCGTTTGAGGTATCAAGTCCGGTCATTTCTAGGTCAATCCATACCAGCCCTTTTTTGCCTTGGTTTTTGATTTTAATTTTATTGGGATGGTCGCCGGTGGTCATAAAATATCCTATGGTCAATAAAGTTTGAGACAAGTTAACAGCACTGTTAGTAAAATAAGTCGCCTATAAATGCTTGTACTTAAACAACAATCACTGGCAGCTATTGATTTGTAAACACCAAAACATTACAAAATCTCTGCTAAGCGTCAGCGCTTTAGGCTGTATGTTAGCAAACTTTCACGCTACACTGAGCAATATTTTTTTAATAGGTCACAAACCCATGGCATTAATCCGGCAACGCAAACTGACTAAACAGCAGATTCGTCGCATCGACAAGCAGCAGCTGTTAAGTCAAGACAGCATCGATGACAGTTTGATGGATGGCGTGGTCATGGCACATTATGGCAAGCAGCTGGAGGTACAAGTGACCAGTTTGCCAGTAGTGATGCCGGTGCAGCCTGACATTGCGCCTGATGATCCTGAGCCATTTTGGCAAACCATGGCATTGGGTGATATTTGGCGCTGCCATGTGCGTACCAACTTGCCGATGTTAGCGGCGGGCGATCAAGTACGCTGGAGCGCTGATTCTAATACAGGCTTTGGACGTATCGAATCGGTCAAACCACGTACCTCACTTGTCTCACGTCCTGACCGTTATCATAAGCTTAAGCCTGTCGCCGCCAATGTCGATATTCTTGCTATCGTATTTGCGCCACTGCCTGCTGCCGCGCCGACACTTATTGATCGCTATTTGGTCGTTTGTCATCATGCAGGGGTCAAGCCCCTACTGGTGCTCAATAAAGCCGATTTATTGGCAAAAGAAAACGGCGTCGATACCAGTAAATTATTGGCACAATATGCTTCGCTCGGTTATGAGAGCGTTTTGACCTCAGTCGATTGCCCCGAAAATGTCGCCGATAGCGATGAGCAAGAAGGACTTGATGAGTTGAAGCGCTACATAGATAAAAAGTTGGTGATTTTTGCGGGTCAATCTGGTGTGGGCAAAAGCAGCTTAATCAATGCGCTACTACCTGAATCAGCACAAAGCGTCAATATCATCTCTGATAACTCAAAACTTGGTCAACATACCACCACCACCAGTCGCTTATTGCCCTTTAATCCCGATGATTTGACCCAAGGTGGCATCGTCGATACCCCTGGTATACGTGAGTATGGTATTTGGCATTTGACGCCTGATGACATCATATCAGGCTTTGTTGAGCTTGCGCCATTATCTGGTGACTGCCAGTTCCGCGACTGTCGCCATACTCATAATAGTAAAGGCTGCGCGTTGTGGGAGGCAGTTGCTGATGGCAAAGTATTACAGCGCCGCGTTGAAAACCTTGTGACGCTAAGAGAAGAGGCGGATACCAAACCTTATTGAGCCATATGACGACTTATCCATCGTTAACGACGATGATGACCATCACACGTTTACTATGGCTAGGCTAATCGGTATAATAGCGCCTTGTTCAATCCATTAGGCTGTCTTCTCAGCGTAATAGAACACTTATTTTTTGGAGGTATGGTTTGGATCGTGCGCTGGAATTTGTGGGCAACCACCCGTTTTTATTTGGTATATTAGCCGTGCTAGCCGTGCTATTTTTTGCTATTGAAAACAAACGTAGCGGTAAAAAGATTTCACCCAATACCCTTGGTATGATGGTGAACTCGCAAAATGCGCAGCTTATCGATATCCGTGCCAAAAAGAAGTTTGTCACCGGTTATATCCAAGGCAGTCGCAATATACCATTTACTGAGCTCAAAGACCGCATTGAGGAAATTCATGCGATTGAACAGCCAGTGATTATTATCTGCGATATGGGCGTGCAAGCAGGTGCTGCCATTCAGATGATTGCTAAAGAAAACGTCTATCGCTTAGAAGGTGGTGTTGGCGGCTGGCAAGCTGCTGGGATGCCACTTGTTGGACTAAAAGATGCTAAGCCTAAAGTCAAAGCAAAACCAAGCTTGCATAAGTAGTTTGATAGCGCGCTTTATTAAACCATGACTTGCTATCTATCGATAGCGCATAAAAAAGACACCTCTTTATAAGGTGTCTTTTTTATGTGGCATTTGTGATACTGATAACGCTTTTGTATGTATTTGGCTTGAATTTATAGTGCCCATCCCCACTTTATAGTGAGCATAGTAGAATATAGGCTTATGATTTACTTGATTGCAGCCTTTATAAGTAGATTTTATAATACTGCTTTCCATCCTATAACCTATCCGATAACGATTGCTCTATACACTGATAAATAAGGATTTACCATGACCGTACCTGTTAAAGTTTATACCACCCCAATCTGCCCATACTGCTCAAACGCTAAGCAACTGCTGAAATCTAAAGGCGTTGATTATGAAGAGATTGGCATGCACGATATGAGCAGCGATGATCGCCGTGCTCTAATGCAAAAGACCAATAACTATCGCACCGTGCCACAAATCTTCGTTGGTGAGACCTTTATCGGTGGTTTTGATGAGCTCAATCAAATGAACCAACAAGGTAAACTTGACGAGCTATTAGCGGGTTAATTTGCTATAGCGGCTGTCTTTATCTATTTTACTAATCTATGAGCGTCATTTATATAAGTAAGGATGAAGACAGCTCTAAAGGGCTTTGCTAAAAAATATCAGGCTTTTGTCTCGAATTATATTACAATAGTGTTTTATTAAACTTTACTACAATAACAGTTTGCCCAATCATTTGATTAACTTTTAGAGGAATTATCATGGCTGAAGAACAAGCACAACCACAATTGGCGCTAGAACGCATTTATGTTAAAGACATGTCACTTGAAGTCCCAGGCGCAGGCGTATTCACCAAAGAGTGGAACCCTGAGCTTGATATTAATTTATCTAGCAATGCCGAAAAACTAGACGATGATCACTATCAAGTTGTATTAACGGTTAGTGTCACTGCGAAAAACGCTGAAGAAGCAGCATTTATTGCCGAAGTTCATCAAGCCGGTATCTTCTTATTAAAAGACATCCCAGAAGACCAAATCGGTCAAATCCTCGGCGCTTACTGCCCGAACGTTTTGTTCCCGTATGCTCGTGAAGTCATCAGCGACATCGTAACGCGTGGTAGCTTCCCGCAGTTATTACTTGCACCAGTGAACTTTGATCAAGCTTATGCACAAAGTCAGCAACAAGCGCAAGTTGATGCTGAAGGTAATGCATAAGTCTTAGCGTGTCAAAACATGCAAATAAAAAAGCCGTCTATCTTTTAGGATAGCCGGCTTTTTTACTGTTATTTTAGCTGTTATATATGATAGATTTATGACTTGGCTGGTCATAGCCCACAAGTATAGTCAGAGAAAAGTAATCTCGATACATCAAGTACTGCTGATATTAATTTTTCTTGCTTGCTGTGCCTATGCAGACAGAGGCTACAAAAAATTTATACTAGCAGCACTGTAGCGTTTTTGAGATATTTTAACCATATTAGCTCATCACAAATATTAGCCCACAGAGTCATTATCAACCCTAACAAAAAACCCTGCCGATAAGCAGGGTTTTTTGATGGCGCTATTTGATATTCGCTTTGCATAACTTAGCTTTCAATAACAATATCAGCCAAAATCACACCCCTTTTAGGGCAGAGAATATTTGCTGCTTCACATCATCAATCCCTTGCGTACCATCAAACTTATCATACTTAGGCGCATCGCCGCCCTCAGCCGCTTTGTCTTGATAAAAGCCAACTAGGGTCGATGTTTGCTCATGATAAGTGGCTAAACGCTCGCGAATGGTCGATTCTTTATCGTCTTCACGCTGGATAAGCGGTTCGCCAGTCACATCATCGATGCCATCGACCTTTGGTGGATTGTGATCAATATGATACACACGACCAGAACCTGCATGTTGGCGACGACCTGATAAGCGCTTGACGATTTCATCATCAGGTACACTGATTTCAATCACATGATCAATCGTCACGTTGGCATCTGCAAGCGCTTGCGCTTGTGGAATGGTACGCGGAAAACCATCTAAAATACAGCCGTTGACACAATCAGGCTTAGCGATGCGTTCTTGCACGAGGTTAATGATCAGATCATCAGAAACCAAACCACCAGCGTTCATCACGTCTTTGGCTTGTTTGCCAAGCTCACTGCCTTCTTTGATTGCTGCACGCAGCATATCACCAGTTGAGATCTGTGGAATATCATATTCTTTAGAAATAAACTGAGCTTGGGTACCTTTTCCGGCGCCTGGTGGACCTAGCAAAATAATACGCATCATTACACGACTCTCCTTAATAAATAGGATTTTGGGACTAGTAAAACTTAGGGATTGGTGATTTTCAGAGCTTACCTTACCTTGTGCCTTTCAAAAGCTCAAGTATTTTTAGTCTTGATGCGGCAAGTTACGATGACTTATCTGTTCATGGGATAAGCTTGCACGCCACAGAAAAGACAATGGCGCCCATTTATTACCTGCTGATATTTTGATATGTCGTCATTAAGGAACTTGTTGATTGATCTCAACATTGACCTGATTTTGGTCTGCGCTAATCACCACAGGATTGCCTGACAAATCGCCCGACTCAGCAATGGCAGTACCACTATGACTAATACGAGCAATCACTGCTAATTGAACTTTTTCATCACGCGCAGATTTTAATGTGCGCTCTGGCATCATGGCATCTAAATCACTTAGACTAACAGTTGCTTCGCCTTGCTTAATAACGCTAATCGGTAAACGCTTAGCGGCGAATGGCGGACCACCTTTAACATCACGTATCGCGACAAACAACACATCTTCAGCTTTCACTAGCGGCAATAATGAGCCATCAATAGAGACAGTAACTTCAATACCTTGCGCAGCTTGTTGCTCTTGTGCTGTGACATTGGCACTCAGCTCATCAAGACTGCTTAGTGCTTGGCTATGATCACCGGGTTTGGCAGCAATATTCTTACGTAGACGCTTAATCCAACCTTGCGCCTGCTCAAAGTTATTACCACGCGCCTCGCCCATTGCCATCAGCATCTGTGCCCCTTCATGCTGCGGATTTTTGGCAAGAACATCTTGCAGCACACGGCGACTATTAGCATCGAGCTGACCTTTATTAGCAAAAAAGCTAATCTGCGCATAGGTGGTTGCAATCTCTTCGTTGTCAGGCGACAGACGATAAGCACGAGATAAAGCTTCAATCGCTGAGTCGGTGGCTTCCAACGATAAGAACAGCTCTGATAAACGCATCCAGCGATCAGGATCATCAGCATGACGATAGACGTTGGTCTGCATCGCACTGATCAATTGAGTGCCATCTTCAATCGCCCAAGCTGGCGGCTGGTCAATCTTGCCGGTCAGTAAGTCATCTGCCACTTGGGCAACTTTGTCTTCTGCAGCCCATAAATCAAATACGGGTGTACGATCACCGACCAAGAAATAAGCCAATGCGGCAAGCACAGGCACCCATACCAGGATAATCAAACGACTCTTGATACCCGGCGCGACCATAGGGGCAACTTCACGCTGAGCATCTAATAGCTGACGCTCAAGCTCAATCTTTTGATTTTGATAATGGGCGTCATCAATCGTGCCGTTGTCTTTGTCCGATTGTAATTCTGTCAAACGCTCACGAAATACACCAATATTGATATCTAACAGCTGATTGTCGACGGGATTTTCTCGTAAGCGTGAGGCTCGTAGCCAAGGCGTGATAACGATAACTGCCAGTATCAGCGCAATCAATAAGCTTAGGGCAATAAATAAGCCAAAAGTAGAAAATAGGGTCATTTTTTGTCCTCTATGCTTGTGATGTCATGATCTGTTGTATTGCGATCAGCTCGTGATAGCAAACGATCAAGTTCCGCTTTTTCTGCTGCTGATAATGCAGCAGCGCTGTCTACCATGATGCCGCTTTGACCACGGGCAATACGCTGACTGCGCTTACTTTGCCAAAACCAGCCAGCAATTAATGCAATTAATAATAATGGCGGGAAGAACCATAATATCCAAGTGGAAGGACGTACAGGTGGCTTATAAGTAATAAAGTCACCGTAACGCTCCTGCATATAGGCGCGAATCTCACCATCACTACGACCTTCTTTAATCATGTCATAAGTTTTTTGCTTTAAGTCCTGAGCAATAGGCGCATCAGAACCTGCCAAGTTTTGGTTTTGACATTTTGGGCAGCGCAGCTCTTCGATAAGACCACGGTACTGGGCTTCTTGCTGCACTGAGTCAAAGTCGTAGACGTCAATGGCGGCATAAGCATTGATACTAAGCACACTAACCAAGCAAGCGATGATGAAACTTGCCAAATTTTTCATGATAGATTTTAATGGCATCATAATCATTTGCACGCCTCCTTAACTTGGTCAGGATCAGGGCTGACATTGCTCTTATCAGCTTCATTAAGCACCATCAGACAGGGCGTGATACGGCTTTGCCAATTACTCTCATTAATCTCACCGACAATGTGCTGACGAATAATACCTTCACCATCGACCACAAAGGTTTCAGGTGCACCGGTCAAACCCAAATCTAAGGCAAACTGACCAGATAAGTCTTGGATAGACATCGAAAAAGGGTCTCCGCCACGGTTTAAATAACCGAGGGCGTCGCCAATATCATCTTTATAATTAACGCCCACCAGATTGACGCCACGTTCCTCTAACTGCATTAAAAAAGGATGCTCAATGATACAAGTTGGGCACCAAGAGCCCCAAATATTCATCAAAAACGGCTGATCTGGCAGGTTGTCATTGGTCATAATACGACTGGTATCGGACAATAACGGCAACTCAAAAGCGGGCACCGGACGCTCAAGAGCGGTATTGGTTACGATTTCGGTCGGCTGACCTAAACGGAAATACAGCATGACTATAAAAGCGGAAAAGATGATCAACGGAATCAAAAACCATATTCTGATTTGGCTTTTTTTCATCGTTTGATTGCCTTTTTTATCAGTACCTTTTTGAGGAGACTTCTCTAATTGAGTCATCTTATTTCTCCCCTATTATTGCCGTGGCATCTGTCACATTGTTGCCATCTAAGTCAGTAACGGTCGCAAAACCTGACTTACTCGCTGCAATTTTAGCAGGGGTCTTGGTTGTTTTGATACGATAGCGCCTATCAAGCATACTCAATAGACCACCCAAGGCCATAATAATAGCGCCGAGCCATATCCAGCGAATCAATGGCTTCACATAAATACGTACTGCCCATTGATTGCTACCCTCAGCGATAGGTTCACCGAGTGCGACATACAAATCACGCATGAGGTTGGCATCAATTGCCGCCTCAGTCGTCGGCATCGTACTGATAATGTAAGTCCGTTTTTCAGGATGAAGTATCGTTACTTCCTTGCCCTTCTTAGTTACTGTGACCTCGGCTTGCGTTGCATCAAAGTTACTGCTTCTAGTCTCTCTTAAATCCGTTAATTTAAAGTCATAACCTTGGACATTAACCGTTTCGCCAATTCTTAATGCCACATCGCGCTCAATACTTAAAGTACTGGTAAAGGCCACACCGATGACCGCTATAATAACGCCGATGTGAGCGGTCTGCTGACCCCAGTAGCTTAAACGGAGCTTAGCTAAGCCCTTGAATAAGCTTGGGGCGTTTTTGGTTTTGTCTTTAAAATCAACCACCATCCAGAACAATACCCAAAAGCTCACCGCTAGCGTCACGCCAATATTGAGCATGGCAGATGGGCTAACAAAATAGGCAATGACTGCAGCTAAAACAAGGCTACTTGCCGCAATGACCATACCAATGCCCAACAGTGGACGGCTATCTTGTTTCCAGCGGATATTGGAGCCCATGCCCATTGCTATCATCAATAGCCAAGTCAGTGGCACAAACAGCGCATTAAAATATGGAGAACCTACGGATACCTGACCTAAATTAAAAGCGTCGGCAATGATAGGATAGAGCGTACCAAGTAATACCACCAAGGTCGCAATCAAAATGATGACATTGTTAATGACTAAAAACGACTCACGTGAAATCAGCTGATACTGACTCTCAATCGTCAGACGCCAGCCACGCACAGCGAACATCAATAAACCACCACCCACAATAATGCCAAGAATCGCTAAAATTACTAAACCACGCGTGGGATCAGCGGCAAAGGAATGCACCGAGGTAATAACCCCAGAGCGTACTAAGAATGTTCCAAGTAAGCTTAATGCAAAGGCAAAAATGGCCAACATAATCGTCCACGCTTTAAAGACACCACGCTTTTCAGTAACTGCAAGCGAATGTAGCAATGCCAAACCTGCGAGCCAAGGCAATAGCGAAGCATTTTCTACTGGATCCCAAAACCACCAACCACCCCAACCAAGCTCGTAATACGCCCACCACGAACCTAATGCAATACCAATGGTTAAGAAACCCCATGCTGCGAGTGCCCATGGACGTGACCAGCGTGTCCATACCGCATCCAAACGACCTTCCCACAGTGCTGCCATACAAAATGCAAATGGTACGACCATACCGACATAGCCCATATAGAGCATCGGCGGATGGATAATCAAACCAAAATCTTGTAAGACAGGGTTTAAGTCAGCGCCATCAACGGGCAAATTTGGCAGAGTGCGGTCAAACGGTGACGAGGTAAAGATGAGCATCGCTAGCATCATCATTTGCACGCCAGCCAATATCACCAACACACGCGCGCGCATTGACAATGGCAAACCGCGACTAAAGTATGAGACCAAGGCACACCACGTTGCCATGATAGTCATCCATAGCAGTAGCGAGCCTTCATGCCCGCCCCACGTCGCTGATAACTTATAATACCAAGGCAGCAAGGTATTCGAGTGCTGTGACACATAGACAAGGCTAAAATCATTAAAATAAAAGCCTGCCATCAATGCGCCAAACGAGGTAATCATGGCGGCAAATTGCGCCCATGCCAAGCTCGGTGCCAAACGCTGCCAAGCAACATGGTCACGCATAACGCCTATCGTTGGTAATACTACCTGCAAAATCGCCAACATAAAGGCGGCTAGCACGGCAAAATAACCCAATTCTGTGATTAACATACGGTCTAACCTTGTTTACCTTAATACGGTCATTGTTTATTTTAGGGATTGGTATTGCAGGATAATCGAAAGTATCCAGTACTTATTACTGTTGGTAGTGTCAGCGGTTATTATCTGAATAGCGCCATAAGCCGTTGCAGCTTAAGACGCTTACAACATGGTACATTAGCGTCAACTTGTCACGTTTCTGTATCCACTCTGTATTTGATGTGTATAAAGAGCATGAAAAACTGCTGATCACTGCATGGCGGGGAAAAACACTAAGACCAGATGTAGCCAACCTGCTAAAAATCCAGTCAAGCCGCCAAGTACAATCAGCGTCATTTCATCTTCACGGAAAGCCGGACGTAATAAGTTTTGGAACTCATCAGGTGACAGGGCGCGAATACGGTCACGAAATAGCCCAAATATCTTACTGGCACGGCTTTCATTGAGATCAGGATCACGTAGTGGCACCATCGTTGCAACAATAGATTTATCAATGATGGTATTTTTTAATTGCCCAAACTCGCGGCGACCCAGCCCCAATCTTAAAGTGGTATTAATCACTGGTGACTCTAATACTTTATACAGATGCGACTTCATCAACTCACGCGTTTCGATAGCGCGGTCACCATACATCATCTCATTCATGATGTTCTCAAGTGTCACCAAATCTTTGACCACAATCTCAGCAAAAACTTCAGAAACTTCCTCTTGGCGCTTCATAAAGCCACCTTGGAATCGATATCGAGCAACATGCGGTAATTGTGGTTTGATAAAAGGAAAACTTCTCTGTAGGGCAAAGAACTTCAAGTAACGAATATAATGCGGCTCTACGGGATTAAACACCATCCAAATCGCAATCCAGTTGGTGAGAAAGCCCCAAATAGCGGCAAAAAACGGCACTGTCCAATGTTGCGGCACCACCAAGAATATAAACATTTGGATAACACCAAAAATCAGCCCGATCAAGGCACTGATATGCCAAATAAAATTGATTTCTTTTTGTCCAACTTTTAAGAACATATTGACCATCAAACGACGATCACTTTCCATCTTGTTGACAATCATCTTGCGCATATCGACCAAATCTTCGACATGATAGGTCAAGTCAGTCACCAAGGATTGCATAATACTTGGCAGCTCTTGGTGCGCTTGGGCATAGACACGGCGCTTAAGGGCATAAGGCAAATTGCCCCACAGTGCGGGCGAGTGATCGAGCATAATTTCATCAATCAAGTCTTCAAGGTTTTTATCGACTGCATCAGTGATGAACAGCGCCATCTGATCTGGCTCCATCGCCTGAAAAAACTCATCAAGCGAGCCAAGTTTCGATAAGGTCTGGTCAACAATCACGCCAGATATCTTACCCGCTTTTCTTGGCACAATACCTTGCCAGCCAAGACCTGGTAGCCCAAAAAACGGGAAGTTAGCGATGCGTATACCGCGAAACTTAATCGGGTAAAACAGCATCTTGAGCGCCATCCACACATGAATCCACGTCACAAATGCTGTCACCGGCGGAATGGTCAGCATGGCAAAAAATTCAGGGTGCTCAGCGATTGTTTGCCACAATGAAGTTACATCCATGACTGTTTATATCCTTGCCGTGATGATCGATGTTGAGCAAATATCCTTAGCGCACGAAGAACGCTTAGCAATAAGAAGCCCTCTCTCCAATAACTACTACAAAATAAATCGCCTGATTTTAGCATACTTGACATCCATTAGCACATGTAGACCCTAGACAAGTTGTGACTAGAGATGATACGTTTTAGGCGCTACTTTGACGCGCAAAATCCTTAGAATACTCTACCAATATTATCGCCAGTAGCTGATTTTAAGACCGTGTTTTTATCCTCTGCGTGATCACCTAGGCTGTTCAATATGTCATTAACCACACTAAGAGTCATCATAATGCCATCTTTCATAACAGCGATAAAATAAATGACTGTCTACTGCGTCATCGCTTTTGATCTGCTATAATTTGACGTTACAGTTTACGAGATATCTAATGGCACTATTTTCGCTATTATATTATCCCTGTATCTTGCTAAGTAATTGAAAAACCTTAGCTTATCCTTTATGCTCATCTCGCTTCGTCTACATGATATTTGACATGGTCGACTGCTACTCTATCAATACCTCCTCTGATAATTTTTGATTTATTGTCTCACTGACTGTTTGGGTACTGACTTTATATGAACAAAACGCTCACTCCTAATACCGAACAGGTCAATCGCATTTTCACCAGTCGAATTCTTATCCTTGGCTTGTTGATGTTTGTGGGTTTGCTAGGGCTAATAGCACGTTATGGATTTCTGCAAGTTTTTGCTCATGATAAATATACCACCCAAGCAGACAACAATCGCATTAAGCTGATTTCTGCCCCGCCAAGCCGTGGTTATATTTATGATCGCAATGGCATTATCCTCGCTGACAATCAGTCAGTTTTCACTGCTATGCTCAGCCCTGATGAAGTGGAAAATCCCGAGCGCACCTTACAATTACTGGCACCTATCTTTGATTTGACGGATGAAAATATCACCGATATTTTGGCGCGTGTGAGTAAAAGTAAAAATGATCCGGTGACCATTAAGATTGATTTAACCGAGACCCAATTGGCTCAGTTTAGTGAACGCAAACCTTTTTTCCGCGGTGTTACTATTCAAAGTAAGCTTACACGCTCCTATCCTTATGATGAGCTGTTTGCCCATGTTATTGGCTATGTTGGACGCATTAACGACAAAGAATCGAAGAGAATCAATAAGGATCGCTATGCCGGTACTGACCTTATTGGTAAGATTGGCATCGAAGATTTTTATGAAGATATCTTACTTGGGCAACCGGGCTATCAGTCAGTAGAAACTGATGCGCTTGGTAATATCCTGCGTCAACTCGATACCAAAGCACCTATCGCCGGCAACGACATCACCTTAAGCTTAGATTATGGTTTACAAGTGGTGGCGCAGCAGCAGCTTGATGGCAGGCGCGGCGCTATTGTGGCAATAGATCCCAAAAACGGTGACGTATTGGCGTTCGTCAGTAATCCAAGTTATGACCCAAACCCTTTTATCTCCGGCATCTCTTTTAAAGACTATGATGCGCTGCGTGAAGATCCAGATGAGCCATTATACAATCGTGCCCTGCAAGGTACTTATCCACCCGGTTCAACCATCAAGCCTTTTGAAGGCTTAGGCGGTATTCATTATGGTCTGCGTAATTGGGATACCACTATCTACGACCCGGGTTATTTTAGCTTACCCGGTGACTCGCACCGTTTTCGTGATTGGAAAAAAGGCGGTCATGGTACGGTTGATCTCAAAGAATCCATCGTGATGTCAGTCGATACTTATTATTATAAGTTGGCTTATGAGATGGGCATTCAGCGCTTACATGACTGGATGGTGCGTTTTGGTTTTGGTGAAGAGACAGGTATTGACTTGCCCAATGAAAAATCTGGGATTATGCCTTCACCAAAATGGAAAAAAGATACTTATGATAAAGGCTGGTTACCGGGTGAGACGATTTCTGTCAGTATCGGTCAGGGCTATTTTTTAGCGACGCCACTACAGATTGCCAATGCAACTGCCATGACGGCGAGCAAAGGCTTTCACATCACCCCGCATTTACTAAAAAGTAGCGACGGGGCGGCAGCAGTCGATGTCATCACCAAGCCTGATGGCAAGATTGATTACAATGGCAAGCCTTCTGACTGGCTACGCATGCACGATGCGATGGAGCAAACCGTTAAAGCCGGAACAGGACGTGGCATTTATACACCGCGCTATCGTATTGCTGGTAAAACAGGTACGGCACAGGTGAAATCCATTGCGCAAGGCAAAAGCTATAACAAATCCGCGCTGGATAAGCGCCACTGGGATCATGCTTGGTTCAATGGCTTTGCGCCAGTGGAAGATCCACAAATCGCGCTCGCGGTATTGGTCGAAAACGGCGGCGGTGGTAGTGTCGTTGCAGCGCCTATCGGTCGAGCTTTATTTGATTATTGGGTATTGCAGCGTGATACCAATCCTATTTTGCCGCCCACCACCGAACAGCTAAAGGTCATTAAACGGCAAAAAGCATTTGAGAGAGCCATGCGTGATGCGATACGTGAAAAAGAAGACAAAGCATTAGAGGCCATAAAAGAAAAGCAAAAAGAGCCGACTCAAACTGCTGCAGCGACCGTTGAATAAAATGTTGAGCATGAATAAGGTATCGAAGATAAGCCATGAAAAAGCCCTCAAGTGCGCATAAGTCTAACAAGAACCGAAAAGTAAAACCTATTGCAGCTGGTGAGGTACGTATTATCGGTGGTCAGTTTAAACGCCGTGTTGTGCGCTTTGTGGATGCAGAAGGCTTGCGTCCGACTCCAGATAGGCTACGTGAAACCTTATTTAACTGGCTGATTTCTGATATTCATGACGCTCAAGTGCTCGATAGCTGCGCTGGTAGCGGCGTCTTAGGTTTTGAGGCCTTATCGCGCGGTGCGGCCCACTGTACCTTTATCGAAATGCATACTGCCCAGGCTCAAATGCTGCGCCAAAGTGCCGAGCTGTTACGTCTTGATAGCAACAGCCACCAAGTTATTCAGGGTACAGCCGAACAAGTTTTGCAACAAAAGCAGCTTGTAACGCGTCCCTTTGATCTTGTGTTTATTGATCCACCTTATGCTAAGGATTTGTGGCAACCTATTTTGACCACTTTGTTTACCCAAGATCTAATCAATACAGACACGCTCATTTACTTAGAAGCAGATAAAGATTTGGGTGAGCAATTGAGCCAACTGGCGGCGATTTTTAATACCCTGTTAGCCGCGCAAAAAGGCGATGAACCGCAAACATTAGATTTTGACTGTCTGAAACAGACTAAAGTTGGACAAGTTGTTGCTGGACTTTATCGTCTATTATCGTCATAATTGCCTAGTTAATGAATGCTGTTAATAAAATTTACAAATGTTTAAAACCGCTAAAAAACTGGCCAACGCTGCAGTTTAATGTATATAAGGCGAAAATAAACCCCAATGCAGCTTGCAAGCGTAGGCGCTACTGCTTATAATGTGCAGTCTGTTTTTTGAGAGCCCCGTTTTCCCAGCTAAACTCTCAACGAATTCTAATTTTAAGGTTTTATCATGAAAACACTTAGTGCAAAACCAGCTGAAGTGACCCATGACTGGTTTGTCGTAGATGCTGACGGCAAAACTCTTGGTCGCTTAGCTACTCAAATTGCTAGTCGCTTACGTGGCAAGCATAAGACAAACTATACCCCGCACGTTGATACTGGTGACTTTATTGTTGTCATCAATGCAGAAAAAATCGCGGTAACGGGTAAAAAAGCACAAGATAAAAAATACTATCGTCACAGTGGCTACCCAGGCGGTATTAAAGAAACCAACTTCACTAAGCTGATTGCACATAAGCCTGAAGATGTTCTACACAAAGCGGTTAAGGGTATGCTTCCTAAAGGTCCTCTTGGCTACGCGATGATCAAGAAGCTAAAACTTTATGCGGGTACCGAACATCCACATGAAGCTCAGCAACCTAAAGAACTAGACATCTAAGGATACACTTATGGAACGCAATTACGGAACTGGTCGCCGCAAGACTTCTACTGCTCGTGTCTTTTTAGCGAAAGGTACTGGTAGCATTGTTGTTAACGGCAAACCACTTGATGAGTATTTCAGCCGCGAAACGTCGCGCATGGTTGTTCGTCAGCCTTTAGAATTACTTGACACACCTACTGCTTATGACCTTTACATCACGGTAAAAGGCGGCGGTATTAGTGGTCAAGCTGGCGCAATCCGTCACGGCATTACGCGTGCATTGATTGAGCTTGACGAATCTAACAAACCTGCGCTAAAAGCAGCTGGTTTTGTTACTCGTGATTCACGTCAAGTTGAACGTAAGAAATTGGGTCTACGTAAAGCACGTAAACGTCCACAATTCTCAAAACGTTAATCAAAGCTATCTCTTATATTTCTGCGACTGTTGTCTTTATCTCAGAGCAACAGCTGCAGCATTAAGTATAAGAATAGATTTGCGAAACCTTATAAGCTGTCCGCAGCTTATAAGGTTTTTTTATGGCTGATGCTTTTATAAAAAACAATTTTCATATATAACAGTAGTCAGGGAAAAGTAATATCGATACATCAAGTACTGCTGATATTCATTTTTCTTGCTTGCTGTGCCTACGCAGACAGAGGCTGCAAAAAATTTATACCAGCAGTACTGTAGCGTTTTTGAGATATTTTAACTATATTTTGCCTATAAATCTGTCTTCACAACGGATAAATCCGCTTGCAAAGCCAAGCTTACTACCCCATCATAATCATAACTTTTCATTACTAGTAACAGTCTTATGAAAGCGCCCGAACAATACGATCCTAGCAAATCTACCTCAAAGAGCAGCATGTCACCACCAAGTATACAGCCGTCTGCTAAGTCTCCGGCTATACCTGTCGGCACACCGACGATTACTCAAACTCATAAACGAACCGCGCAAGCAGAAAAAAAGCCTTTTGCGTGGCAGTTCCTGTTACCTAAATATTGGGGCATTTGGCTATTATTTGCTATTTCTTTACCGATGATTTATCTGCCACTGCGTTGGCAATTTTGGCTTGGGCGTAAAGTAGGTATTTTAATCTATAAAGTAACAGGATCTCGGCGACGCGATACGCTGATTAACTTAAAACTGGCATTTCCAGAGAAGCCAGAAGTCGAACGTGAGCTGATGGCAAAGCAAGTGTTTGTCAACCAAGGTATTGGTGTGTTTGAAACCTTATGTGCATGGTTCCGACCAAATGTCTTTACCCGCACCGTCTCTATCTCTGGATTACAACATCTTGTTAATGCCCAAAAAGAAGGTCGTCCAGTCATCCTACTAGGCGCTCACTATACCATGCTCGATTTGGGTGGCTTGTTTTGTGCGCAATTTTTCCCTTTGGACTGTATGTATCGCACGCAGAATAATCCATTACTTGATTGGTTCATTTATAATGGTCGCACCAATATATTCGGTACGCAAATCTCTAGTCGAGATATGCGCGGTTTGGTCAATTCTATCAAATCTAAGCACGTGATTTGGTATTCACCTGACCAAGATTATGGTCTAAAACAAGGGGTTGTGGCGCCATTTTTTGGTGTACCAGCAGCGACTATCACAGCCTCAAGACGCATGGCGAAACTAGGCAGTAAAGACAAGCCACCTGCCGTAATGGCACTACATACTTATCGGCAAACGCCAGATAATTTGCCACGTGGCAAACGCCCTCATTATCATCTGACAATTACACCCGAATTGGACAACTATCCAAGTAATAATGAAATAGCTGACGCGACTCGTGTTAATGAATTGCTAGAGGGCTTGATTCGTATTGATGCCACTCAGTGGATGTGGTTCCATCGCCGCTTCAAAAATGGTCCTGATGGTCGTACTGGTATCTATAAGTAGACGTCTATTCCCAAGAAAATTGCTGGGAAAATTTGCTATACTTTGCAGCTAATATTTTGTGCTATTGCCAGCATATAAATATCCTATATTGATAATAATTTGATAAATAAAACCTTTATAAATAAATAACGGATTTTCCATGAATAATAACAGCCCTAATACTAGTAGCCAAAATTCTACAGCTTCAACACCAACCAAACGCATTTTAACTGGCATTACCACTACTGGAATCCCGCACTTAGGCAACTATGTTGGCGCAATTCGACCAGCGATAGCATCTATCCAGAATAGTGACAGTGAAGCATTTTTTTTCTTAGCAGACTATCATGGCATCATTAAATGCCATGATCCTGCTGCCATTCATGAATCGACCAAAGCGATTGCTGCAACTTGGCTTGCTTGTGGCCTTGATCCTGAGCGTGTGACGTTTTATCGGCAGTCAGATGTACCAGAGATACCGGAGCTGGCGTGGATACTCAATTGTTCATGTGCCAAGGGTCTTATGAACCGTGCCCATGCTTATAAGGCATCTGTCGATATTAATAATGAAAAAACCGATGTCGATCCCGATCAAGGCATTACTATGGGTCTGTTTGGCTATCCGGTATTGATGGCTGCTGATATCTTGATGTTTAATGCCACTCATGTGCCAGTAGGTCGTGATCAAATCCAGCACATTGAGATGGCGCGTGATATTGCCGGTACTTTTAATCATAAATATAAGCCGCTATTTACGCTACCCTCTGCGGTGGTCGATGATGAGATGCCGCTATTGACGGGTCTTGATGGACGTAAGATGAGTAAGAGCTATAGCAATACTATTCCGCTATTTGGTGAGCTAAATCCACAAGTTAGCGCTGAAAAGCAGATGCATAAAGCCATCATGAAAATTGTGACCAACTCACAATTGCCAGAAGAGCCAAAAGATCCTGACGATTCTGCTATTTTTGAGATTTATAAAGCTTTTGCCACGCCTACTGAAATCGCCGACATGCGTGCGCAGTTTGCCGCTGGTATTGGCTGGGGCGATGCCAAGCAAGCCTTATTTGATAAAATCAATGCAGAAGTTGCCCCATTCCGCGCGCGTTACGAAGAGCTCATGGCAAACCCAAAAGAGTTAGAGGAAATCCTACAGATGGGTGCTGAAAAAGCCCGCCGTCATAGCCGTAAGCAACTAGATAAGACTCGCCGCGCTATTGGTATTCGTCCACTTGCCAAACTTAAATAAATTATTATTTATGATGATAATAGCCTGCTGCCATGCAAAGTGAGCGATTAATGGAGTCTAATGCAGAGATTCACGATATGTCTCTGCGTATCTATCAGACGCCTGTACAGCATTTGCCAGAAGATCTATATGTGCCGCCGCAAGCGTTTGCCATTTGGCTTGAGCAGTTTGCAGGACCATTAGACTTTTTATTATATCTGGTTAAGAAAAACAACGTTGATTTGACACAAATGCCGATATTGCCGATTACAGAACAGTACTTGGCTTATATCCATAAATTGGATACCAATCATTTTGAGTTAGCTGGTGACTATCTACTGATGGCATCAACCTTGATTGCAATCAAGACTGAGCTGCTATTACCAAAGCCTGAGACCCCTACCGATGAGCGCGACCCAAAAGCTGAGCTGATTGAGCGTCTTGAAGAATACGCCCAAGTCAAAGCTGCCAGTCAACGTTTAGACAATTTAATTCGACTTGAGCGCGATGTGTTTTTGGCGATGGTCAGTATGCCAAGCCAAGATATTATGAATGCAGAGCTACCAAACTATTCACCTACTCTATTGATTGATAGCTTGTTTAAGATGCAGCTGCAACCCGACTATCAGATGCATAGTATCAAGGTTGATGCTGTGCCACTTGCTGATCGTATTGCTAGTATCAGTCGACAATTAAGCACGGATGGCGCGCGCTCTTTTTATGAACTATTAGATAAAGCGCAAGGCAAAATAGGTGTGGTGGTCAGCTTTGTTGCGGTGCTTGAATTAATCAAGCGTCAGCTGATTGGTGTGGTTGCTAATAATACCGATAGCAGTGTTCATACAGAAAATAAGACGGATAGCAATCTGCCTACTCGTAGCGATATATTTGGCAAATTGACGTTAGAATGGTTAGCATAATCCGAATTGGCTTTATAATACGTCTTAGATAAAATTATTAAACTGAAGAAGATTATATTGAAATGGTAGATATAGACGAGACTAAAGATAAAGACCACTTACTGTCTATTGAAGACATAAGTAAACAGATTGAAGTGCTACTGCATGCTTCAGAAGCACCCTTAACGGCTAATCACCTAAAAAAACACCTCTCCTTGACGACTAATAAGTTAGAGCAGGCGCTAGCACTACTAAAGCAACGCTTGGATCTTGGTGTACTAAGTTTGCATCATACTGCCAGTGGTTATCGCTTGCAAATCGCTGATAGCCATAGCGCCTTAATCCAGAGCGTTTTTCCACAACGTCAAGAACGCCTAAGCCAAGCGTTACTTGAGACATTGAGCGTGATTGCCTACAAACAACCGGTGACGCGTAGTGACATAGAACATGTACGCGGTGTGACGCTATCGAGCACTATATTACGCCAACTATTTGATAAAGGCTGGATTGAAGAAAACGGTCATAAAGATACGTTAGGTCGTCCGGCATTGCTGCACACTACATCGCAATTTTTAGATGCCTTTGGGCTGAGGCATTTAGATGAGTTGCCGCCCATGCCAGACATAGACAGTATCAGAGCATCCTCTTAAATTAATCCGATAAAATATTCTTGCTCAATAAAAAAGGACACACCCATTAGGTATGTCCTTTTTTATTATTCTAATCAGTCGGCTTAATCAATAAATTCCTTGATTGGCTTTTAATGATTAGCTTTTATTGATTGATGATATCAACACCTTTTGGTGGTGTAAATTTAAACTGACTGCTGCTGATGCTTGGATTCATTTTAATACCGCTAAACTTAATAGAGGTGGTTTGACCTAAGCTATCATTTAATACCATCATCACAGGCTTGCCACCGCTAAAGCTCATTGATAAGCTCTTAAAACTGGCACTATCTGACTTTGGATACAACACATAGTAATTTTTATTGGCATACGGCTGGGTGATTTTAAAGTTCTTATCAATTTTACTTGGGTCACCTGATAGTAATAGCGCTGGCGTATTACCCACTTGGCTGTCTACTTTTTGTTTGGTTGCTTGCTCCAAATCCTTATCATAGACCCACATCGAGCTACCATTTGCCACAATCAGCTGTTCTGACGGTGACTTGGTTTCCCAGCGGAAGTTGTTTGGACGTTGTACACTCATAGTACCGCTGAACGTCCCGCTATTAGCGCCCTTGGTCGTTTGGCTAAAGTTAGCCGTCATGCTCTTAGTATTGGTCAAAAGCTTGTTTAGACGCTTAGTTGCCGTTGTATTATCAGCGGGCGCTGCTGTCGCCGATTGCGTTAACGCCATCATAGGCGCTGCGACGCCAAGCGTGGTCATCAAGACACCTGCCAATGCTCCGCCCATCATTTTTTGTTTTAACGTTGTTGTCTGTTTAGTCGATTGATTGGTTAATAAAGTCATTATAAATCCTCTCTCAAAATGCAAAATAGCATAAAAATAAAACGTTTTATAAAATTTTTGTTTTCGGTAAATGTTTATCATACGAGTACAAAACCGGTCTGATAAAACAATGAGGACAGTGTGCCAGTTTTTTTATTACGCGCCTAGTCATGATTTGCAATCATTACTACTGCTGGCATACAGGCTTGTAAATACAACAGTTACAAAGTAATAAATAGCCTTTATTGTGGTTTTAACCGTTTTAATCAGTGGTTAACATAAGCTTATAAGCATAAAAAGCCCCTACTACCATATGGCAATAAGGGCTTTTTTAGTCATCAAATCATTTTATCTAAAAGATAAAACAATCTAAATGGGCAACTAGGCGCTTTCAACCATCACATAACGACGGTTAAATTTGCCTTTGGTCGCAAACTTTACCACACCGTCATTTAGTGCAAATAAAGTATGGTCACGACCCATGCCAACACCTTCGCCGGCGTGGAATTCTGTACCACGTTGACGAACGATGATGTTACCAGCGACGATGGCTTGACCGCCAAAGATTTTTACGCCTAGCATTTTTGGGTTTGAATCACGACCGTTACGGCTTGAACCGGCAGCTTTTTTATGTGCCATGAGAAAATCTCCTTGTTAATGCCTTGTTAGTAAAAGCTATCGCTAATGCGACAACTCTTAAGCTTTTAGTGCGTTATTAATTATCAACAACTGATAATCGTTAATTAAGCATTAATCGCTTTGATTTTTAACAAGGTATACCATTGGCGGTGACCTTGCTCTTTGTGATAATGCTTACGACGGTTGTGCTTGACGATACGAATTTTTTCGCCGCGACCATGCTCAACAACTTCAACTTCAACACTAGCGCCTTCAACGATAGGCTGACCGATCTTGACAGTGTCACCATCAACAATCATCAACACATCTTCAAATTTGATTGTTTCGCCTGTTTCTGCTTTAAGTAATTCAACTTTAAGCAATTCATTAACGACTACACGGTGCTGTTTACCACCAGTTTTGATTACTGCGTACATTGTATGACTCCGTTTAACCCGTGTGCCGTGGCTGATATCATACCAACACTTCGACGACGAACACGACAGGGAAAAATTAAAGGCAAGATTTTACGGCTTTTTACTTATAAAAGCAAGCCGCAACTCTTGTTTTTGTAAAGTGGTAATACCAAAAGTCTACGCTCATATCACGCGCGATGTCATTGATTAACCAGCGTAATGTATATCGCTATTAATATAGACCGCCCAATAAGCAAGCAAGGATAGTGGTTAAAATCCAACAGCGGCTATTATAGCTTATCTAATCAGATACTTACAGTTTTTTGTAAATAGACATGTAATAAGTATCTATTCGTTAGTCATCGTTGTTTAGTTCACTTAGCTGCTAATAGCTACTTACCAGTGATTTGCTGATTTTCACCATAATAAACGCTGTAATATTCGCCTGAACCTCAGGTACTGTATTGCATTTCGCTATATTTAAATCAACAATATCACCAGATAGCTATGCTATCATGCATAAAACGCTGGCTTTGCTACGTATCACTTTTAAAAGTATTACTATTAAAAGTATCGCTATTAAAATATTCTTTATTCTGATTGGTATGATTATCTATATGACTTGTACTTCTTTATCTAGCACCGCTGCGCCATTATCTACAGCGCCATCAGTCAATCTATCATCGACACCAAGCTATGCTGATATCCAAAGCATTGTGGCTGATGATTTTGAGATTATGGACAAACAGGTCTTTGGCAGTCTAAATTCTAAAGTTCAGCTGGTGATGAGCGTCTCACAACACGTGATTAACGCTGGCGGCAAACGTATGCGCCCATTGATTACCTTGTTATGCGCGCGAATGCTTAATGATGAGCCATCGAAGCAAGCCATGCATTTGGCAGCGATTACTGAGATGCTGCATACGGCAACTTTGGTACATGATGATGTGATTGATGAATCAGGACAGCGCCGTGGTAAGCCTACTGCCAATGCCACTTGGGATAATGCGACAGCGGTATTGGTCGGCGATTATTTGATTGCACGCGCCTTTAACCTGCTGGTTGGTTTTCAAAGCTTGCCCCTACTGCAAGTATTCTCAGATGGTACTTGTGATATTGCTGAAGGTGAAGTACTACAACTGCAGCATCAGCATAACCCTCAAGCGACCGAAGAAGACTATCTAAATATCATCGATGGTAAGACTTCACGACTGTTTATGATGGCGACTCAAGGCGCGGCGATTTTGCAAAATCAAACACAGCACTTGCAAGCTTTAGCGGATTTTGGTCAGCACTTTGGCAATGCTTTTCAGATCGTCGATGACGTGCTTGACTACAGCGGCGATAGTGAGCTGATGGGCAAAAATCTTGGCGATGATTTAGCGGAAGGCAAACCTACCCTACCAACGATTAAAGCATTAGAGCTATTAAAAGACAGCAATCAAAAAGACTACGAGCAGCTGCGTATTGCGGTGCAGACAGGCAAAACACCCAATGCCGAGCAATTGATTGCTTTGGTACGTAATTCAGGCTCATTAGATTACTGTAAACAGCGGGCTTTAGAAGAAACCAAGCTTGCCCAGCAGGCATTAAGTAACTTACCGGATAACCGCTATCGTCAGGGTCTTTATCAATTGACTGAACTCGCCAGCGCTCGCTTACTATAGTCAGTTCAAAATAAAAGCGATACGATTGTAATAACATGCTATTGGCTATAATTTTTCCTTGCCTGCTGTTCGCAGGCGTGACAGAGGCTGCAAAAAATTTATAGCCAACAGCACTGTATCGTTTTTCAAATGAATCGACTATATAATCATTGAATAACACTGTTTGGCTATTTTTTATATTGCTGCCATATTAGTGAGACTCAAATCGATACTGCTTACATTGGTATAAGCAGTTAAACTTTTTACTGCTACATTTTTACTTAATTATTGCTATAACACTGATTCTCTGAACAGCCTGATAATTTCTATTTATGTGTATCGTTTTATTGATGGTACCCTTCTATGCCTTTTAAACAAACAAAATTTAACAATGTTATCACTGACTATTCACTGTAGATTTTGTCCTTCACTTTTAGCGTAACGCTTTTGTTTTCAATAGCTTGGGGTCGTTTATTATCATAAACGACAATTATAGCCGACAAAAATGGTTTTTTTCGCCTTGACTGTGGGGTATACCCTATAGTTTATAATCTCTTATTAAATTTACTTATCCGGTTATCGAGCCTTTAATGTACTTTGATAACGGTAAATGCCTATGAATTTTTTATATTCTCTACGTTAAGATTTATCCATAAACTTTTTATACTGTCACTATTTATTATATGATATTTATATTGCCGAGGACATTGATGAAGCACTCTTATCTTGCGCTTGTAATAGCAACTGTACTATCTGGAGCTGTACTGGTTGGCTGTGACAAAAAAGAGGATGCCGCTGGCGACGCGGCGGCGGCACAGCAACAAATGCCACCCTCCGTCGTCAACGTCCAAACTGTTACTTTTGGTACTGTGCCACAAGTACAGACTTTTGCTGGACGCACCGCGGCTTATCAAACCGCTGATGTCCGCCCACAGGTGAATGGAATTATCGACGAAGTGTTGTTCCGTGAGGGCAGCAACGTCAAAAAAGGTCAGCCTTTATATCGCATCAATACGGATAATTACGCAACGTCTATTACCAGTGGTCAGGCGGCGATAGCACAAGCAGAAGCCAACTATCAGACAGCATTGGCCAATACTGCCAATGCAAAAGCGGATTTGACCAGCCGTCAAGCGTCGCTATCACAAGCACAAAATGACTTGCAACGTCTGCAAGGATTGGTTGCTATTGATGCCATCTCAAAGCAGCAGTACGACCAAGCACAAACTGCCGTGCGTACTGCGCAGGCCGCCGTACAAAGCGCCAATGCTGCTATCGGTCAAGCACAAGCGGGTATTGAAAGCGCAAAAGCAGGTATCCAAACGGCGAAAGCCGGCTTACAAGCAAGTACTTTAGATCTGAATCGTACCATCGTACGTGCCCCTATCTCAGGTCGTACGGATCGCTCGAGCGTGACTGCTGGTACATTGGTCAGCTCAGGTCAACCTACTCCTTTAGTGACCATTTCACGCCTAGACCCAATCTATGTCGATATCAGTCAATCTTCCTCTGAGCTGCTTAAATTGCGTCAGCAGATCTCTGCAGGCAAAGCACAGACTGGCTTGAACTCAGTTGAATTGGTGTTAGAGGATGGTTCAACCTATCCTGTACGTGGCGAGTTGTCATTGTCAGAGGCGAAAGTCGATGAATCAACAGGGGCAGTGACCTTACGCGCCATCTTCCCAAATAACAGCAATATCTTATTACCCGGTATGTATGTCACTGCGCGCTTAACCCAAAGCGTCATTACTCATGCGGCGTTAATTCCACAAAGCGCAGTCACACGTACACCTAAGAGTGAAACGCAAGTCTATATCGTCGATGAAAACAACAAAATCCAAGTTCGTCCGGTCACGATTAATGGTACTTATCAAGGACAATGGGTAGTCACTGACGGTCTTCAAGCTGGCGACAAAGTCGTGATTATCGGCGGCGCAAAAGTGAAGCCTGAACAAGAGGTTATTGCGAAGCCATTAGAAAATCCAAACCCTGCGCCTGCTGCAAAAGAGGCTGCTGCCAAAACACCGCAGCAAGCTGCACAATCAGCCGCCAAATAATTCCATTCAAAGCTAGGAAGACTTAGGGATTTACTATGTCACGTTTTTTTATTAATCGCCCTATTTTTGCATGGGTGATGGCTATTTTGATCATGCTCATTGGGGTGATATCGGTTATTAATCTACCGATCGAACAGTACCCACGTATTGCACCACCGACCATTTCGGTCAGTGCAAGCTATCCTGGTGCTAACGCACAAACCGTTGAAAACTCAGTCGTACAGATTATTGAGCAACGTATGAAGGGCCTTGATGGTCTGATGTATATGTCGTCATCGAGCTCGTCAAATGGTAGCGCCTCAGTGACGCTTACCTTTGAAAATGGCACTGATTCTGACACAGCTCAAGTACAAGTACAGAACAAACTACAAGCGGCAATGAGCTCGCTACCTGAATCTGTTCAGCGTCAAGGCGTCAACGTTAATAAATCGTCTAGCAGCTTTTTAATGGTGCAAGCATTTATTTCTGAAGATGACAGCATGGATCGGGCAGATATCGGTGATTATATTAACTCCAATGTCGTTGATTCGATCAGTCGTGTAGAAGGCGTGGGTGAAGTTCAAGTCTTCGGCTCTACCTATGCAATGCGTGTTTGGCTTGATCCTTCACGCCTACGCAGTTATAACATAGTACCGTCTGATGTCGTCAATGCGATACGAGCGCAGAATGCTCAGGTATCTGCTGGCCAATTGGGTCAAGCACCTGCTGACACCGACAAACAAGTTATTAACGCCACGGTAACGGTACAAAGCTACCTACAAACACCAGATGAATTCAAAGACATCTTATTAAAAACCGATAGCTCAGGCGCGCAAGTCCGTCTAGGCGATGTCGCAGATGTCGAAATCGGCAGTGAAAATTATAGCGTTGTTTCTTTATATAATGGCAAGGAAGCAGCTGCTTTGGGTATTTCACTCGCTGGTGGTGCGAACGCCCTTGAGACTCGTGAAGCAGTTGGCGCGCGTATGGCAGAGCTGGAGAAAAACTTCCCAGCTGGTCTGACGTCAGTCGTGCCTTACGATACGACGCCATTTGTACGCTTGTCTATTGAACAAGTCGTCATGACCCTGTTTGAAGCGATTGTGTTGGTATTTATCGTCATGTTCGTCTTTTTACAGAACTGGCGTGCGACTATTATTCCAACACTTGCTGTACCTGTGGTACTACTGGGTACGTTTGCAGTACTTTATATTGCGGGTTTTAGTATTAACGTCTTGACCATGTTTGCCATGGTCTTGTCCATCGGTCTACTGGTCGATGATGCTATCGTCGTGGTAGAGAACGTTGAGCGTATTTTGGAGGAAGATCCCGATATCTCCATCAAAGACGCGACCGTTCAATCAATGGGTGAGATCAGTAAGATTGTCATTGGTATTGCACTGATTTTATCCGCGGTATTCTTACCGATGGCTTTCTTTGGTGGCTCAACAGGCGTGATTTATCGCCAGTTCTCTATTACCTTGATCACCAGTATGATTTTATCAGCCATGGTCGCCCTTGTCTTCACCCCTGCCCTATGCGTCACCTTACTAAAACGTGGTAAAAGCCACGAAAAAGGCAGTACCGAAAAGCAGAAAGGGTTCTTTGGCTGGTTTAACCGTTCTTTTTATAAAGCCAGCCGCTCCTACGAAAACTTCGTCGGTAAAAGCATTCGTTTTAAATGGTTGTATTTAATTGGCTATGCGGCCATCATCGGTGTCATGGTAGTGGTATTCTTACGTATCCCTGGCTCGTTTTTACCAGAAGAAGATCAGGGTATTATGTTTACCTTGGTTCAACTTCCTGCGGGCTCGACATTAGATGATACGCAAGACGTACTCAATAAAGTAAAAGACTACTACGAGACCCAAGAAACCGATAACATTGCTTCTGTCTTTACCATTGCAGGCTTCAGCTTTGCGGGTCAAGGGCAAAATATGGGACTGGCATTCGTTCGCCTGTCAGATTGGGAGAAACGTTCCGGTGATGAAAATACTGCTCAAGCTGTTGCTGGTCGCGCAATGGGTTACTTCTTTACGCAGTTAAATGAAGCGCAAGTCTATGCGATTGTACCGCCGGCGATTACCGAGCTTGGTAATGCCAGTGGTTTTGATTTAATGATTCAAGATAATGGTAACCTTGGTCACGATGGACTACTTGAAGCACGTAATATGCTCTTGGGTATGGCCGCACAAAACGATCAAGTTGCTGGTGTACGCCCGAACGGTCAAGAAGACTCACCGCAGCTCAAGATTAATATCGACCAAGAGCAAGCAGCCGCTTATGGCTTATCTTTGGCGAATATTAATAGTGTCATATCAACCGCTTGGGGTTCAAGCTATGTCAATGACTTCATTGATCGTGGACGTATTAAACGCGTCTTTGTTCAAGGTGAGGCCAGCAGCCGTACCAATCCTGATGATATTGGCAAATGGTATGTACGAAATGACAGTAACGAGATGATTTCATTCGATGCCTTCTCTAACAGTGAATGGCAGTCAGGCTCACCGCGTCTGACCCGCTATAACAGCTTGCCATCAATGAATATCCAAGGTGCCGCTGCGCCCGGTCTAAGTACTGGTGAAGCGATGAGCTCGATGGAAGCGATGATCGAAAAGCTACCTGAAGGTGTCGGTTACGAGTGGACAGGTATGTCATTGGAAGAGCAAAAGTCAGGTGCGCAAGCACCGATGCTCTATGCCCTTTCAATCTTAGTGGTATTCTTATGTCTTGCCGCCTTGTATGAAAGCTGGTCTATCCCCTTCTCGGTACTATTGGTCATTCCACTTGGGGTACTTGGGGCAGTGATATTTACTTGGCTACGAGGTTTTGCCAATGACATCTATCTGCAAGTAGGTCTACTAACGGTAGTTGGTCTATCAGCCAAAAATGCTATCTTGATTATTGAATTTGCCAAAGAACATCAAGAGGAAGGTTATACTCTAAGAGAGGCCGTTACGACGGCAGCACGCCAACGTCTGCGTCCGATTGTCATGACATCGCTTGCCTTTGGTCTGGGTGTTTTGCCATTGTTCTTGGCGAGCGGTCCAGGTTCAGGCAGTCAAAACGCTATCGGTACCAGTGTCGTTGGCGGCGTCGTAACGGCGACCATCTTAGGCATCTTCTTTATCCCGATGTTCTATATCTGGGTGCGCAGTCTGTTCCCGCACAAGTACGAGAACAACAAGCCAAACGATAGAGATAATGATAGCAATGGCAGCGCACCTGAGCCAATAGAGCCGATGCCTTCTGAGAATTATCAGCCTGTAAGCCTTGGAGATAATACACAATGAGTGTTCAAAAAATAACGACCCTTAACTCAGCGACAGTGGCGTTTTCTGCCACCAACGCCCAACCAACGCTATCACGCTTACGCAAAAACAGTGGCCGTTTGCTTGGCTTAACTGCTTTAGCATTCAGCATGGCGGCTTGTAATACCATTCCAAAGGCTGATACGCGTCCTGTATTGGCGGTGCCTAATATTCCGATCGAACAAACCTATGGCGCGTTCGATAAGGAAACCGTCAGTAATGCTCAGCAAGCCAGTCTTGCTGGTCAACGCTGGCAGAACTTTTACAGCGACGAGCGTTTAAAAGGTCTGATCGCTTTAGGTCTTCAAAACAACAAAGACTTTGAAAATGCTCGTTTGGCGATTGAAAAAGCCCGTGCCCAGTATCAAATTACTGATATCAATGACCTACCTCGTATTGACGGTAATGCTGGATACTCTCGCCAACGTCAAAGAGGGACAACAGGTGATAATTATAACGTCAACCTTGGTCTGGCCAATTATGAGCTCGACTTTTGGGGTAAAATTGCCAGCTTAAAAGACCAAGCGTTGCAGAATTTTTTATCAACGACAGCAGCAAAAGATGCGACTCAAATCAGTCTGATTAGTAATATAGCTCAAAGCTATGCCAATTTGAGCTATAGCTTAGCGCAGCTACAACTGGCAGAGGCGACGGTAGAGAGCCGTGAGAAATCGCTGTTTATTGCTAGCAAACGCTTTGAAGCCGGTATTGACCCTAAGCTGCCGTCTTTGCAATCTAGCGCCTCACTTGAAAATGCCCGACTTGCCGTTTTACGTGCCCAAAGCAGTATTTTAAAATCACGTAATGCGCTGCAGTTCTTGGTTGGTGGACCGATTCCAACCAATCTGATTCCAACGCCTGCGGTCAGTAATATCACAAGTCAGCAAGTATTTAGTGCAGGCTTGCCAAGTGAGCTGCTACGCTATCGTCCTGATGTGTTGCAAGCCGAATATAATCTAAAAGCGGCTGGTGCGAATATCGAAGTGGCGCGCGCGTCTTATTACCCCTCTATCAGCTTGGCCAGTAATATTGGCTTGAGCAGCGGCAGTTTAAATGACCTGTTTAAGAGTGGTTCTGTAAGCTGGTCATTCGGTCCAAGCGTTAGTGTGCCTATCTTTGATGCTGGTCGCTTAGATGCCAACTATGATGTGGCACAAATCGAGCGTAAGCAGACGCTTGCAGGCTATGAGCGCTCAATTCAGACGGCTTTCCGTGAGGTCTCTGACGTCTTGGCAACTCGTGCGACCTTAGGCGAGCAATTAGAGGCGCAGTATCGTTTGCAAGACAACTTTGAGCAGACGTATCAGATTGCTGATGCACGCTTTAAAGCAGGTATCTCAAACTACTTAGACGTCCTCGATGCGCAGCGCTCGCTGTTTTCAACGCAGCAAGGTATTTTGGATTTAGAGCTGCAAAAAATCATCAGTCAAATTGAGCTTTATCAAGTGTTGGGTGGCGGTGCCAATCTAGATGTACCTACCGTGATTCCTGTACCGCAACATAGAAATCTGGTACAAGTAGTCAATGCAGCTGCCAATAGTAATAAGGCAAAAGCCACTGATGCTATCGATGCGGCAAGCTCTGCGCGTGTGATCTCGGCACAAGAAGCACTGGCAATTAAACAAGCAGAGCCCATAGAAAAATCAACTTTTAGGCCAACTGCTGTGGTCGATATCAATAATGATGGCAAGACTGATGCTGCGCTTGGGGTGATTACTGACGAGACGACCTCAAAAGAGACTCGCATCAAAGAAGTCAGTGTCGAGCAAGTGCTGGTCACGCAGATCATTGAGCCTTAACTCATAAAGCATCTATAATCGTGTGACGTACCTATATCACGTTGATAGTCGATAAGTATAATCAGCCCTACCGACTCATTATAGTAAGTCGGTAGGGCTTTTTGCTTTTGATAGTGCTTTTGCTTTTCATAGCTGGTATTGGGTATAGTATAGTCAGTCCTAAATAAAAGAAATACGAATGTTATCAATCACTACTGGGGTTAATTTTTCTTGCTTGCTGTGCCTATACAGACAGAGGCTGCGAATAATTAACCCCAGTAGTTCTGTACCCTTTTAAAAGTGGATTAACTATATTGACATTATGTGACATAGCTTTTTAAAAACCTCAGTAATTAAAAAAATAACCGTGATTGCAATGCAAATAAGGAAACAATATGACTTATACTTTTAACCGCCAATTTCCCGAAACTCGCCTACGTCGCCTGCGTTATAACGACAATATACGCGCGATGATTCGTGAAGTTGAGCTACATCCTAAGCATTTTATTGCCCCTGTTTTTGTATTAGAAGGCACTAACGAGCGCCAACCAATCGCTAGTATGCCGGGCGTTGAGCGCTTATCAATTGATCTGCTCATTAAGCACGCCAAAGACTTGTTGAGCGAAGGCGTCACGACCATTGATATTTTTCCAGTGATTGATAATTCACTAAAAACCCCTGATGGTAAAGCCGCTTATGATGCCAATGGCTTAAGTGCCCGCGCTGTAGCTGCGGTAAAAGATGCGCTGCCAGAAATGGTTGTGATGACCGATGTGGCATTAGACCCTTATACATCACATGGTCAAGATGGCTTGCTGGATGACACAGGCTATGTGATTAATGATGAAACGGTTGAAGTATTGGTCAAGCAAGCGCTCGTCCATGCACGCGCCGGCGCTGATATCATCTCCCCTAGTGACATGATGGATGGTCGTATCAAAGCCATGCGTGATGCCTTTGAAGCCGAAGGTTTTGTGAATACGGCTATCATGGCGTATTCAGCAAAATACGCCTCTGCTTACTATGGTCCATTCCGTGATGCGGTCGGTAGTGCTGGCAACTTAAAAGGTGGTCATAAAAAGCAGTACCAGATGGACTTTGGTAATCGTGCTGAAGCGCTACATGAAGTCGCCATGGACATAGCCGAGGGCGCTGACATGGTCATGATTAAACCAGGTCAGCCGTATTTGGATTTAATTCGTGAAGTCAAAAATACCTTTGGTGTACCAACATTTGCTTATCAAGTCTCTGGCGAATATGCCATGCATATGGCTGCGATTCAAAACGGCTGGCTAACAGATGCGGTGATTTTAGAATCACTCATTGGTTTTCGCCGTGCTGGCGCTGATGGTATCTTGACCTATTTTGCGCTTGAGGCAGCAAAACAGCTAAATAACGCTTAATTTCAGCCTATTTTTACTTATTATAGAAAAACCGTATCCGCTACTATTAAGCCTCGGGCACGGTTTTTTATTTCGTTACGCTAAAAAATCAGACTGCACTGTATCAAATAGCACTTTATAAATGTGCCCGCTCATGCGGCTCATCAAAGTCAATAACAGGACCAACGGGTACGATAGCTGTAGGATTGATCGTTGCGTGGCTGGTGTAATAATGCGCTTTAATATGATCCATATTTATCGTGTCTCTAACGCCCGGTACTTGATACAAATCACGCAGATAACCCCAAAGGTTCGGATAATCGATGATACGGCGAATATTACATTTAAAATGCCCGACATAAACCGCATCAAAACGCACTAAAGTCGTGAACAAGCGCCAATCCGCCTCAGTTATCGTGCTACCTATTAAGTAACGTTGGTCTGCCAAACGCGCCTCTATCATATCTAGGGCAGCGAATAACGCAACTACCGCTTCTGTATAAGCAGCTTGCGTGCTTGCAAAACCAGCTTTATAGACGCCATTATTGATAGCATCATAAACAAACGCATTTATCTCATCAATTTCTACTAGTGAATCAGCTGGTAGAAAATCACCAGCTACTGCCCCAACTTCATCAAAAGCTGAGTTAAACATACGAATAATCTCAGAGGATTCATTGCTGACGATACTATTGGTTTTTTTATCCCATAGTATTGGTACAGTCACTCGTCCCGTATAGTCAGACTTGGCAGCGGTGTAGACTTCGTAAAGATAGCTGGCATTAATAAGCGGATCAGCGATAACGCCTTGCTCCTCTGCAAACGTCCAACCTTTACCACCCATAAATGGATGTACCACAGATATCGAGATCATGTCTTCTAAGCCTTTAAGCTTGCGAAAAATTGTCGTACGGTTCGCCCATGGACACGCCAAAGAGACATATAAGTGATAACGGTTTGCTTCCGCTTTAAAGCCGCTCTCGCCTGTTGGACCTGCGCTACCGTCTACGGTTACCCAATTTCTAAAACCGGCGTCTTCACGCTCAAATCGTCCACCGCTAGATGCTGTGTCATACCATTTGTCTTGCCATTGCCCGTCGACCAATAGCCCCATGCCACTCTCCTCAATATTCTGTTTTGATATAATTTTACGGCACATACATACTATGAAATCATTATCATAATAAACACTCTGTTTTGAGAATTATCATACCAGTTATATATTGCCTAGCCATTAGCCTTTGTATTTCTGTTGACAATAAAATATAAACCAATTTTACTGACTATTTAATATAACTACATAAAAAATCTAATTCGCTCACTATAAAAGTGTAATAGTCAGTATTATGCCAATAAAAGAAGTTTATTAGAAAAAAGGCTTGCAAAGTAGTAGAAACTTGATAGAATACTCAACCTAAATAGGCGTATAGCTCAGTTGGTTAGAGCGCTACCTTGACATGGTAGAGGTCGTTGGTTCGAATCCGATTACGCCTACCAGATTCGAAAGCCCCAATCTTTATGATTGGGGCTTTTTTTATGCCCATTTTATAAGGGTTGTAGCGCAAAACTTCTATTTGATTCGTGTTGTAGCTGCTCTATTTTTATCAGTATTCTTTTTTCTTAAAAAAGCTCGGTGACCAAATGGTGACTAAAACGTGACCAACCTAAAATATCACTATCTTGTCTTCTCCGATATTTGACCTCTACTCCAAACTTTTCTTTACCACCTATTTAACTTCTTCTGATGCCTTGTTAGGGATATAAGTAAATAATTCACCCACACCCACATCTAGTGCTTCACAAATCTTATCCATGGTTTCAAAATCTATTCGCGAAGTCTGTTCATTATAGATTTTGTGCATTGTAGATTTACTAATGCCTGTCATCCTTATCAAATCAGCAACCTTCATTCTGCGCTCTGCTAATAAAACTGGCAAATTAGACACAATCATAATAAAAACCTTTATTTCATAAAAATTACTTGTATCGAATAACAAATAACGGTATATTAAGCGTATCGAAGTACTTTGTTGTTTTATAGAAGTACATTAATGTTCGATAGACTCGTAAAGTAGCTTAATTAACTTACAAGGAATCTATTATGTCACATACTTACCTGACAACCCAAGAGCTTTCTGAGCGTATCAAATACAATCCGCGCACGATCCGTAATGAGCTTAAGGATAGCGTACTTATTGAAGGCATTCATTACATACGTCCTTTTGGTGGTCGCAAGATTTTATACGTTTGGGAAGAAATTGAAAAAGACATGCGTACTGGTATCACCGGTAGCATCAACGCCATGGCATTGCAATAAGGAGAAATATGATGGCTAGCATTAGAAGCAGAAATAAGAGGCTTATAGTCGATTTTTATTATATGGGCAAACGCTGTCGGGAGACGACAAACCTGATAGATACTCCGGCAAATCGTAAAAAGCTTGAAAGTATTATTTTGAATATGGAAGCCGAAATTAGGTTAGGTATTTTTAATTATGCTAAATACTTTCCGAAAAGTGATAAGGCTGCAGAAATGGTGGCTTTGAACGATCGTAAGGAATGCATTAATACCAACGTTCCTTCCTTCAAGCAGTTCGCAACACTGTGGTTTTCTGAAAAGGAAATTGAGTGGCGCGATACTTACAAGCGCAAAATACAGGAGATTATTGATATGTATTTGCTTCCTGAGTTTGGTACTAAAGCCATTCATGTCATAAAAAAGACAGATGTATTAGCCTTCCGTTCATCGCTCGCCAAAGTAACGTACGGAAAAGCTAACAAACATCTGTCAGCGGCACGCATCAATTCGATAATGGTACCTTTGGGTATGATACTAAAAGAAGCCGCTAAACGCTATAAGTTTGATAACCCTTATTATGATATCAAGGCACTCAAACAGCCTAAAACTGATATTCAGCCTCTCACATTGGAGGAGGTTTGGACGTTTATTAATGGCGTGAGGGAGGATTATCGCCATTATTATCTGGTGCGGTTTTTTACAGGTATGCGTACCAGTGAGATTGATGGGCTGACATGGGATAACGTTGATTTCAATCGTCGTGAGATTGTCATTAAGCAGGCGTTAGTCAAAGGCAAGATTGTCCCTCCTAAAACACAGGAGTCTTATCGCGCCATTCAAATGTCTCCATGGGTTTATGAGGCGCTGAAAGAGCAACAAGAAATCTCTTATAGGCGTTCGGATTATGTGTTTTGCTCACATACGGGTGAGCCATTGGATTATAACAATGTGAATAAGCGTATTTGGCATCCCACACTTAAAGTTTTACGGTTGAAGAAGCGCAACGCCTATCAAACACGCCATACGGCAGCGACTTTATGGTTGGCGGCAGGTGAGAGTCCTGAGTGGATAGCCAGTCAAATGGGCCATTCGACGACTAAGATGTTATTTAATACTTATAGTCGCTATGTACCAAATATGACACGCCAAGATGGTAGTGCTTTTGAAGCGCTCGTAAATCGAAGCCAGATTACTCAAGCATGTACTGACAAGGAGACGTCAAAATGAAAATTATTGATTACGATAAGCTATTTGCCGAGTTTAAACCTAATGGCTATGTCAGTGAGGATGCAAATACTATCGCCAATATGCTGATTTATGATCTATGTATTCAACCTGGCTCTAATCTAGCGCGCTTTTTAGGAGTTAAGCCTTGCTTTGACAATCATATGGCGATGCGTATATGGGTACAGAAGCGCTTGGATGTGAGTCTTGGATATGTGGTTGAAGATATGTGTAGTCAGCTACAGAGCGAGCTTTACGAGCTACTCCCACAGTCTGGTTATGGCTACTAACGAGGAGAATATCATGAGTGTTAACTTTGTGTTCGACTCAAGCCTAGATGATGTAGCAAAGCGTTTGTGCCATGAATATTGGTCGTATTTATCACCCAATGACTATATCAATCACCTAAAGATACTTTGCTACGATTACAATATAAGGTCTGAGGAGTTGTTTGCTACGCTTGCAAAATGCCAGGTTTATTTAGATGACATACATTGCGAGTATTGCGGTCGTCCCTATCAACTAGATGTGCCAGCAGATATTCCCCATGCAAGACAACATAAATCTTGGTTTTGTGATGGATGCATCAGTTTTTCTGGGGGACAGCTTACGGTTAGTAGATAGATATTCAAGAGTATTTGATAACCAGATGGCCCATGCTGTCTGGTTTTTTTATGTTGATTATTTTCTTCTATGTAAAAAGTGTAGTGCTTAATCAGTCTATTTTCGAGGATTATAAGCCACCTATGCGGTGGTGAAGGCCCGCTACTAGCCCGCCCGCGACATGCTTAATTTCTAAGCCACCTATGCGGTGATGAAGTTTGGCCGGTAATGATTGCAATCTTACTCGCTTTTCTAAGTCACCTATGCGGTGATGAAGGGGGGCAAGGCGTTTGGTTGGCTGCAAGTTGTTTTCTAAGTCACCTATGCGTTATATCTAGTAGATAGTATATAAATAATGTATAAGGTATATAGAGTAAGGTTTGGTAGGAGAAAAATTTTTTATATATATAATATATACTATATAAAATACATGTTGGTTCAAGAAATTTTGCATAATTTATAATTTGATCTATAAGGATTGCATGAGTTGCTTCTGAAAGTCTTTGATATCATCGAAGCTGTTAATGCTGCTAGCCATTTGCTCAGCCAGTTTCTTGATGTCAGATTGGTTAGTCATTGCTTATTCTCCTGTTAGTGGATTATAAGCAGTTACACACTTTTTAGGAAAGGCTCGGCCAATATGGGAATGCCCATCGCTTTTGATAGTCGTGCTAACTACAGCTTGTTCAATGACAAGCTACCGTTAAAAGTAGATTCTGTTATCCATAAAGCGGTGGTTGAAGTTGACGAAAAAGGCACGGTTGCCGCAGCAGCAACGGGGATTGGTGTACAACTTGTTATGGCGACTCATAAAGCCGAAATTACAGCCGACCATCCCTTTATGTTTATGATTAAAGACAATAAAACCGATGCTATATTGTTCTTAGGGCAGGTAAATAAACTTTAGTAGGAAACAGCTCAATAAGGGTATGCCTATTGTGAACCAATCAGGCGCTCTAACTGGTTCGGTTCCCTAGTGAGGACTTGAATATTCGGTTGTACGCTATTGTTATCATCACTCCTAGTTATTTATAGTAGCTCCGTGTACACAGTAGTGTCCTTTTTAACATGAAATGGCGGTATATCCATTTCATGTTAAGTCACTGTAGACCATTAAGTATAAGACGGCCTTTAAACCACCAGGCTCCTGATCAACGTTCGATGACTTAAATTAATCTGTATACCATTGTCGTTCGCCTACTTAGCACTAGCACCGATGACTTTATGACTTGAGCCAGCGTGCCATTTGTCTTATTGGGTTTGTGTTAAGCACGGCAAATTGTACGTGTTCTAGCGAAAATCAAAAAACTCATAATGAATATTTTTGGCAGGAATACCATTTTCTTTCATTAACTCTTGTACTTTTCCTAAAAGCCCTTTTGGACCGCAAAAACTAATCTGAATCTGCTTTGGATTAACTTCACTGGCGACTTGCCGAATGGTTTCAGCCATGGCATTACTGCCACTTGGGTTGGCTACGAAATCTACTCCAGACTGTTCTGTCATCTCCTGCATACGCTCAACACTTGGAAAAACACGCGCAGGATCGAAGCAATATATCAGAGTGGCACGTTCAAAATGACCGATAGTTTTATCCTCTTGCCAAGAAATAAAGGGAGAGATTCCTACTCCGGCACCAATCCAGATTTCACGCTCTGCATTTGATATACGTTTAAAATTACCATGAGGCGCATAAATATCAGCCAACATACCCACTTTGGCTTGTTCATTTAGCTTTTTTGTATAATCACCCAATGCTCGAATCACAAAATGGATGTGTCCAGTATCAGAAGGTGCGTTAGCTATGGTAAAAGGATGCGGCTCGTGCAAACCTGGTTCTTTAAGAGAGATAAAGGCAAATTGACCAGCCTTAAATTGAAACCCTTTACGGACTGGCTCAAACTCCAAGTGTACCGCCGCTTTGCCCTGGGATATAGCGACTAACTTATACTCTCCGGCTTTGGCAATGAATGGGTACAATATCATCTTGTACAATGCTGCAATCACGCCTACAGAACAAAGTAGTGCTAACCAAATACCTGCTGGACTAGTCAGTGTGATGGGAGACTCAAAGCTCAGCCAATGTAGTATAACGATTAAAAAAAGTGGGCCTGAGAACTTATGCAACCAACGCCAGTTGCCATACGGGATTTTGCGATTCAGCGCCAGTAGTATAATCAGACCTAACGCGACAAGGCTGAGTTGACGCATCAAACGCGTCCAATATTTGGACAACTCCAAAATGGGCGCAAGATCCCAAGCGTCTAGCTTGGCTTTGAAGACAAAATGATAGACAGCGAAAATAAGTGCCCATATAGCAATCCACTTATGCGCTTCATAAACCCTGTCCAGACCGCCAAAGAGCCTTTCAATACCGTGCCAACGGCTAGCGAGTATGCATGAGCTTGCCATGCACGCTAAAGCCGAAGCACCCATTATCAAACTGACTGTTGCTGATGTGATCCACGTTTCAGAGGAAATTTGCATGAGTACAGTGATTGAAGTGATCAGTACGACACTACCGATCACTTGCCATGACTTTAAAGCCATAAGAATCTCCCGAAAAATTATTTTATTGCCGTTAAGAAAGCTTGATTTAACAAGTAGGTATTTATTGAGAAGTATGGCTAATAATACAGCCTGATTCTTAAATAATTCTTAAGTGGTGTATATGGCACGACGTAGGCTACCGGTTCGCTGCACAATGATTTACCTGTTTTAACGTCCTAAGCTCACCTTAAGATTTGTTTGTTGTAATAGCGATAAGGCAGATGATGTGATATCTCGTCTGCTTACGATATCTTGCTGATTTTCAGTGTTTAGCAGCGGGTGTTGTCAATAAACAAACAAATGATTAAGGAGTGACAACCATGAGCCAAAAAGACATCATTAATTGGGACGACTCTTCTGCACATGTACCGAACATGCCTAAAGCGAGGCAAGTAAAAGTTTGGGACCTATTAGTAAGAGTGACTCATTGGACAGTCGCAGCTGGTATTATTGCTAATCTGTTTTTTACCGAAGATGGTGGTGAGTGGCATGAGTATGTCGGCTATACCGTTTTGGGACTGGTGGTCATACGTTTACTTTGGGGTCTGGTTGGCACGCGCTATGCACGCTTTACTGGCTTTTTCCCCACACCAAAACGACTCAAACGGCATGTATCAGATTTAAGCGTTCGACGCGTTGATGAGCAGAATCTTGGTCATAACCCCTTGGCCGCACTGATGATGTTATCGTTATGGGCTGTGACTATAGGGTTAGGACTAACCGGTTATCTGATGGAAGCAGGGCTGTTTGGTGATAAAGAGGTGCTTGAAGAGATTCATGAGTTATTAGCAAACAGCTTATATCTACTGGTTCCTCTACATATCATCGCAGCGATTGCCATGAGTTACTGGCAACGCCAAAACCTCATTAAATCAATGATAACGGGCAAAAAAACGGTGACAGACAAGCCGACTACTATGAAATAAGTCAAGCGATGGAGCACTTATGGCACGCATATTATTGATAGAAGACGACAGCACCATCGCTGATGGAATTGTCCTTGGCTTAAAAAGTCATGGCATGATGGTGGATTGGTTTGGTGATGCCAAGCAAGGTGAGATGGCGCTGCAAGATGGCATGTTTGATGCGGTACTGCTGGATTTGACCTTGCCAAAAGGTGATGGCATGACCGTCCTAAAAAACTGGCGGGAAAAACACATAGATACGCCAGTATTGATTATCACCGCTCGCGATGCGATTGCCAATCGTGTGGCAGGACTCAATGCCGGCGCTGATGATTATTTGGTGAAGCCATTTGCATTAGATGAAGTGATTGCCCGTCTACAAGCATTGATGAGACGCAGCCAAGGTCGGTGTCAACCTGAAGTCCGTTATGGCGAAGTGGCCTATCAGCCTCAGAATCAGCAAGTCTCTTATCAAGGCAAAATGGTAGAATTAACCATCAAAGAAGTGGCAATCTTAGAGCAAATGCTGACCCACCCTAAGCAAATCCACAGCCGCGCAAGCTTAGAAGACAAGCTATATGGGTGGCAACAAGATATCGAAAGCAATGCCATTGAAGTACACATTCATCATTTACGTAAAAAACTGGGCAATGATTTTATCTTGACCAAACGCGGTATTGGCTACTATCTCAATCCAGTCCATAACCACCATTAACCACCGTTAGGCATTCAACGGTCTGTTTTTGGTGCCTCCACTTTGTCTGCTACTTGGTGAGCCTATGAAAAGTATTCAGCAACGGCTATTAACATCGCTACTGATTGGTTTACCTTTGCTGTGGGTGCTTACCTCAAGCTTTATTGCGTGGAAGCTTTGGCACGAAATCAATGAGATGAATGACACCCAAATCACTCAAGTTGCCCGTTATTTAATAGGGGTCGCCCCCAAAGAAGAGGACGATAAAGACCATCATAGGCAAAGGGATGATAACAAAAAGCACACGCCCAAAATCTATGCGTTAAAAAGTAAGCAGCTATCAGGTGATCTTGGTGAGGCTGAGGATGACTATATGGGCTTTGCCATTTGGGATAAAAAAGGCCGTCTATTAATGGCTGATGAAAATGGTCAATCATTTGCTTTTTTGCCAGACCAGCATGGGTTTTTAGAAGAGCATGATTCTGCCTATCAGCGCCTCAACCCTTTTAGTAAGCGCTGGCGTTTATTTTACGTCCATGATGATCATGACTATGAAGGTCGGGTCATTGCCGTCGGACAGAACCTCAAATCTCGCCGAGAGATGATTACTGATGCCATGTCCGTGCAAGTGCTGCCGATGTTGATTGGGCTATTTGCATTTATGGGTTTGGTGGTGTGGCTGATCCGGCGGGGGTTTATGCCGTTAACTCAGATTAGTAGTGCGCTTGAACAGCGTCAACCGCAAGATGATAGCCCCATCACAGCGGACGTGCCCAAAGAGATCCAACCGTTAGTGAGCGCCTTAAATGTCTTGTTTGTAAAAGTCGCGGATACCCTAGCACGTGAGCAGCGCTTTACCGCCGATGCCTCACATGAGCTTAGAAGCCCGCTTGCGGCGTTAAAGCTACAAGCTGATTTGTTACAGCAGCAGATATTGCAGTTATCTGGCGTAGAAGACGATAATCAGCTATTCTATCATGCCCAAAACATTAGCAATGGCATTGAGCGGGCCACTCATTTGGTCGATCAACTGCTGATTTTAGCCAAAATAGAACCGCAACAACAATTACCTCCTGAGCAATTAGAAAGTCCGGATTGGTTGATGCTAACGGATATTGTACTCAGTGATGTCAATCGGCTGGCTCGTGAAAAGCACATGCAATTAAAACGCACTGTGAACTGTGACAATCCTGCTGATATTCTACCCATCCTTATCAATCCAATTTTATTCAAACTGCTCATCCGTAACCTGTTGGACAATGCCATTCGCTATTGTCCCGAGGGCGCTTTGATTGAACTTCAGCTCGACACCAATGCTATTAGAGTGGTCGATAATGGCAGTGGCGTCGAGCCAGAACAACTGACGCGCTTAAGCGAGCGCTTTTATCGCCCAGCAGGTCAAAGCCAATTAGGTAGCGGTCTTGGGCTATCCATTGCCAATCGAATAGCAGAGCTGCACGGTCTGACGTTAGAGTTTGCTAACCGCTCTCAACCAGAAACTGGCTTTATCGTCACGATAAGACATAAAAAAGCGATATCAAGCATCTGATAAAACGATAAAAATTAATCGGCGTGGGCTTAAGGTTGAGTTAATATTTACCCCGTATGCTAGTTGTATTCCCTAATAATATAGACGGAGTACAATCTTATGAGCCTACCTCTATTAAAACCCTTATTATTGACTGTTGGTGCAACCTCATTAGTGTTTTTTGGTGGCGTTATCGCCTTATCTGTCCAGTCGCCCAGCGCTGATGACGCACTATCAGCTGCGAATGCCATGAGTCAAAATACTGACATTACCTCTATATCCTCTGATTTATCGTCCTTTAAAGCCGTGGCAAACCCTCTCACGCAATCCCCATTTGCCAATCCATCACCTCTGGCGGCACTCACAGCCACGCAAGCAACTGCGCTTGCGCAGCAAGACGCGCCCAATTCAGTATTGCAGGCTTCACCCGAGCTCGTCAATTATAACGGCACCGTCGCTTATGAGGTGCTATTAGACAGCGGCGCTACTTATATTGATGCCAGTGTCGGCACTGTACTGAATCCGGTTGCGACCAATGACTATCGTGCTGAGAGATTTGACGATGACGATTATGAAGATAAGCACCACGATGATGATAAACGTAAAGAGGATAAACATCGCAAAGCACACGATAAAAAATACTATAAAGAGAATGATCGCCTAATCGCCATGAGCTATCAGCAACATGATGAGGAGGAATACGATGACTAATACCAAATCACATTCGACACCAGCCGTCAAAAAAACGGCTAAAAAAGCAGATCCTTTTGCCGCTCTTAAAAGCAGCATTATGATGGTCTCGATTGCAGGTACTATGGCAGGATGGCTGGTACTACTCAATCAAGAACAAAAAACTGCCCCTGTGAGCACTGCCATTATAAGCACTGCTGTTGCTGAGTCTGATGAAAGGGCAGTCACGCCAACGCCCATCGCTGATATCAATCAATTGCGACAGGTCAATGCAGTCGCACCTGTTGAGGTAATAAGGGTTGTCGCTCGTACGCGATCTTCTCAATAAATAAGAAAAACCACAGATTATTTAGTTTGAATGTTTAGTCAAGGGAGGGCTTTGAATGCACACAAATATGTCCAATCAAACAACACCGCAACTGGCAACGATTAAACTGTTTGCCATGGGTTGTCACATTCAAATTAGCTTAAATACCACAAGACTGAGCGCGCAACCTTCACAAATGAGAATAGACCAACAAGTCGCTTTTTTGACAAACGATATTCAGCAGCGCTTAGCTGACTGGGAACATATCTTCAGTCGTTTTGATGACAGCAGTGAGCTTATGAGACTGAATAACCGTGGCGACCAATGGTCTGAGGTGAGTTCAGAATTATTTGAGGTGTTGCAGCGTGCCATTCACTTTGTCTCAAAGACTCAAGGCTTAGTAACACCAACGTTATTGCACCCTCTATGGGACGCAGGCTATAAGCATTCATTTGAGACCTTGCCCAAAATGTCTGTGCCATCATTACCTGTTACTAGCGTAAGCACCCCTACAAACGTGCAAGACACGACAAGTGCTAACCATGCCAATCAGCAGATAGAAGGTATTCAGCTTCGCCAGTTAGCTGACAGACAACATCAAGTATATCTGCCAGCTGGCATGGCACTGGATTTGAATGGATATGTCAAAGGGTGGTGCGCCATGCAGTTGGCGGAAAATATTAGCCGAGTTCATGACTGGCATATTCCCTGCTTAGTCGATATGGGTGGGGATATCGCGATTGGTGTTCCAAAAAACCCAACAGATAAACCGGTGTCTTGGGGAGTGGCTGTTGCCAAGCCGTATTTTGCCAATAGTGAGCACGTTCACAATGATGAAGATGTGGCGATCCTCAAGCTCAGCTCTGGGGCTGTCGCCACATCTGGGCAAGATTATCGTCGCTGGTTGCACGACGGCCGCTGGCAACATCATTTGATCCATCCGCATGACTTGCGTCCAGTAACAAGTGACGTCCTAACTGCAACGGTACTGGCGAAAGATGCGATGACGGCGGAGGTATACGCCAAATACTGCGTGCTTCTTGGTGTTAAAGCAGCCGTGGCGTGGCTCAACAAACACCATATTGCGGCGTTGTTAATAGATAGGGATAACAAAGTGATGGTGACTTCTGCCATGCGTCCAAACCTGCTTGCTAGTTAATTTATCACGCGACATGCGCTAGATATCAATACATTAAGTAAAGCCATTCATAGGAGCATAGTCATGCATACAGACCATCCTACCAGCAGTCATACTGCTTCCAATACTAATGTTCTCACTCAGGCTCTATGGGTTGGCTTAACGTTAAGCATTGCTATCGGAGTTGGTGGTTATGCGTCGTTAACTTGGGGAGAGACGGTATCTCAGCTACTGACCAGCACAGATAAACACTTTTGGTATTTATCACGGGCAAGCGGTGTTATCGCTTATACGTTATTTTGGTTGGCAGTCATTTTTGGCTTGTTGTTAAGCACTCGTTTAGGCAAGCGCTTTAATGCAGCGCGGGTATTTGTCTTACATCAGTATCTAAGCCTGATTGCCGTAGGCTTTGCCGCGTTTCATGCTGGTATCTTATTAGCAGATAATTTCTTAAATCTGAACTTATGGCAGGTGCTAATGCCTTTTGGTTTTCAGACTGAGCGTGTGGGCGTGGCCTTGGGGCAGTTGGGGTTTTGGTTCTTATTTATCTGTGCGTTTAGTTTTTATATTAAGCAGTATATTGGTCAATCAGCATGGCGCTGGCTACACTTTTTGACCTTTATGGCGTATATGTTCATCAGTATTCATGTGTTTATGGTGGGCTCAGACAGTCGCGCGCTGCCTTTGTTATTATTTTATGCCGGCAGTCAAACAATAGTCTTTTTACTAATAACCTATCGAATAATCGCTTTAAAGCAAGCAAGGTAACTATGTGGAAATTGGTGTGTCATTATAGGCTACACTGACATATTCTAATTTATGTCTAAATCGTTTGAGGGTATCTATGCTATGCATCATTCTATTCACGACGAAGCTCATCTAAGCAATCGCAATCATTGGCTTAGGGCAGCAGTACTTGGTGCCAATGATGGACTGATTTCAACCGCGAGTCTATTAGTCGGTGTCGCTGCAGCAAGTGCAAATAGTCAAACACTGCTATTGACAGGGATGGCCGCGTTAACCGCAGGTGCGCTATCGATGGCAGCTGGTGAGTATATTTCAGTATCGTCTCAAGCTGATACCGAAAAAGCGGATCTGGATAAAGAGTTGCATGAACTGACTCATAATGCTGAGCGCGAGCTATTTGAGCTCACCAAAATTTATGAGAAACGTGGACTGGATCATGTCTTAGCGCATCAAGTTGCCATAGCTTTGACTGAGCATGATGCACTAGAGGCGCATGCCCGAGATGAGATTGGTTTGACAGATCTGAGTCAAGCTAAGCCGATTCATGCGTCAGTTGCTTCTGGATTGTCATTCATTGCGGGCGCCATATTACCGATTATTGGTATTTTACTTTTGCCAGCACAAACACTGGTTTGGTCACTCGCGACTTTAACGATAGTAGGCTTAGCGCTACTTGGCATAATATCAGCGCGCTTGGGCGGTGCCCCTGTTATTCCTGCTACGTCTAGAGTTGTGATATGGGGTGTGCTCGCTATGGTCGCAACATCATTGATTGGTCGGTTGTTTGGGGTGGCAGCATTATAGGGGCCTCATAAAACTGGTCAGTAAATAAGGGTATACCTTAGCGGAACCAGCTATCTCACCCTTCAAACATATTAACAGACTACTCAAAATAGACTGTTAATATGGAACCATCTATAACAGACTTTAGAATTATAGGACTGGTTGCTGTGCTTTTTTCCTATCATTAGCCTATACCTAAAACATAAAACTTCTAAACGATAACTTAGCTATCATTAGACTTGTTTCTAAAATTAAATGATAGTAATATCTTGCTATTATCAATGAACATTAATTATTAAGTCTAAGTAATAGAGGTCGCGTTATGACCGTTCGTATTTATGTGAGAGCCAGCACTAAGGATCAAGATGCTAAGAGAGCCTTGTCTGACTTGATTAGCTTTAGCCAAAGCTATAATGATAACCATGTTGAGTATGTTGAGCATTTCAGTGGTACAAAGCTCGATAGGCCAGTATTAGCTAAGCTATTAAAGGACGCTGATCAAGGCGATATTCTGCTGGTTGAAAGCGTGGACAGATTAAGCAGGCTATCTCAAGATGATTTTGCAATTCTAAAGCAGCGCATCAAAGACAAGGGCTTGCGATTGGTGGTGGCCGATCTACCAACCACGCATACGGTAAGTAAAGGCATGACAGGTGAGATCCTAGCAGTGATTAACCATATGCTGATCGACTTGTTAGCAACGATGGCAAAGCTTGATAACGATAAGCGTAGAGAGCGTATTAAGCAGGGGTTAGCGAATAGTGGTTATAAGCCCACAGGTAAGAAAGCCAATACAGTGAAACATAATCGTATTAGAGAGTTGGCCAGTCAAAACAATATGACGAAAGAGGAGATTGCTAAGGCGGTTGGTGTTGGGGTGGCTACGGTTTATCGGGTGTTAAAGCAGGGATGATAGCTGAGGTTTTTTAATTGTTTATTTGCCTTCTTATAGACACAATGCGATCAGACATATAATGATTAATCTTATAGATTCTAATCATACATTCTGATTCGAAAAAATTGCCTCCAATATAGCCGGGGCGGTTCAGACCGCGGAAGTGGCAAAAATTGGTTTGGTGGCACAGATTAAAAGCGCCAATGCACAGCTAAATCAAGCCAATACCAACCAAGAGTATGGCTTAATCACCGCCCCGACCTCAGGTAAATTAGGGCAAATCAATATCCGTACCGGTCAGTTGGTGACACAAGGCACGCAGTTGGTTTATCTCATTCCAAAATCGATGTGGGTCATTGCCAATTTTAAAGAAACCCAAATTGATAAAATGAAAATCGGGCAAAAAGCGTGGTTTACTGTCGATGCCCTAGGCAAACAAAAATTTACGGGGGTAGTCAAAAGCATCTCCCCCGCAACAGGGTCAGAATTTAGTGTCATTAAAACCGACAATGCCACCGGGAATTTTACCAAAGTGGTACAGCGCATTTCTGTACGCATTGACATCGATGGCAATCAAAGTCGTCTGAATGAATTGATACCCGGCATGTCGGTAGTGGCAACAGTAGATACGTCAAGTTAGCAAATTACCCCTTTTTTATTCTCCTTGGCCAAACGCAGTTTAGTGAATTAAGCTTAAAAAATCTTTCGCTAAATAAGCTGGGTTAGGATATTGATAGAACCCTTCACCCGTGGCTTCACCCAATTTGTTGGTATCGACCAGTTCTGCTTTGAGCTTTTCAGCGGGCTGCTGCAAAGAAGGGTCCGTTTTTGCCAGTTCATTAAAGATATTGTAGTTGGTTGTCATGCCATTTTTATCCAAAATCGCCATCGGTCCAAAGGGTGAACCCGTGGCTATCATCCACGTTTTATCAATGGTTGCGGCGTTGGCAACGCCGTTTGCCCACAGTTTTAACCCCGCTACCAATAACGGAATCAATAAGCTATTAAGCACATAGCCCGATTGTTCTTTTTTCACCGCTATCGGTAGCATAGCAATGGCTTTGGCAAATTCGATGACGTCAGCATAGACTTGTGGGTCGCAACTTGGGGCCGCCATCAACTCCACCGTATTACGGATATGGATATGATTGGCAAAATGCAGCATCAAGAATTTTTCTGGACGGTTAGTAAAGGTCGATAACACGCTTGGCAATAACGTCGATGAGTTACTGGCAAACACGGTTTTGGCAGGGGCGGCAGCTGAGGCTTTTTGATAAAAATCTTGTTTGATATCTAAGCTTTCTGGCACCGCTTCAATCAATAGGTCTGCATCTTTTAACGCCTCATTCAAGTCAGTGGTGTAAGCTAAATTTTTGCTAGCTGCTGCCACTTGGGCATCGGTTTCACCTAGGTCGTGCTGATGCTGATTGGCAAGGTCGGTAAAGCGGGTTTTCGCCTTAGCAATCGCGTCATCGTTAATATCATAAATAGTCACATTAAACCCATGAAACGCACATTGCACCGCAATTTGGTTGCCCAATACGCCACTGCCTGCCACGGTAATATTTTTATAGGGTACTTTGGATAAATCCGCTTTGGGTGGTTTTAAAAAGTCAGGATTTTTAAAGGCGGGATTGGGGTATTGATAAAACCCTTCGCCCGTTGGTACGCCCAATTTATTTTGCTCGATGTACTCTTTTTTAAGCATATCAACGACCGCTTGGTCCTGTTGTTTGCCCTTAGCCACAGCGAGCTTGTAAATATTGTAAGGGGTAGTCAGCCCCAGCATATCATAAAAAGCAAATGGTCCCATCGGCGAGCCTGTGCCAAGCATCCAAGTTTTGTCGATGGTTTGAATGTCAGCAATGCCTTGGATATACAGCTGCATCCCTGCATTTAACCAAGGATTGAGTAGTGAATTTAGTACATAGCCCGAGGTTTCTTTGTTGACGATAATAGGCACCATGCCAATTTGTTTGGCAAACGCGGTCACCGCATCAAATACATTAGGGTCAGTATCGGCATGTGACATAATTTCGGCAAGATTGCGCTTCCAAATCTCATTGGCAAAATGCATCATCAAAAACTTAGCAGGACGGTCGGTAAATTTGACCAAATCACTGGGCAACATGGTAGATGAGTTACTGACAAATACGGTTTTCTCGGGTGCGGCTGCTGAGGCTTTTTGATAAAAATCTTTTTTGATGGCGACATCTTCAGGCACTGCTTCAATCAACAGGTCTGCGTCTTTTAAGGCGGCGCTTAAGTCTGAGCTATAGCGCAAGTTTTGCTCAGCCTGTTTAGCTTGTTCGCTTGTTTCACCCAAATCATCCTGATGACGTTTGGCGATATCGGCAAATTTGGTTTTGGCTTTATTGAGCACCTCATCATTGATATCATACACAACGACTTTAAAACCATGAAACGCCGCTTGTACGGCGATTTGATAGCCCAAAACACCACTGCCTGCGACTGTGATATGGGTAAAATTAACAAGAGGATTCGACTCTGACATACAATACTCCTAGATTGATTGGCAAATACGCAACTTTATTTTTGGTATTATCGTATTTGCTAATCACTATGTTTAATAGCTTAAGTTTAATGAAATAAGTTTAATGGCGTAAAAAGGTAAAAAACCGTTGGCCCAGTCACAGGCTAACGGTTTTTGAATGATTAAAGGCGATGTAGTTTTTTACCCAATGGGTGAAATTTTACCCCAAACAATGCCCCCATAACCGCCCCGCTACTGGTTTTTTGCCAAATTTAAAGGTTATAAAAATCTTTATCAAATGCCTGTTTTAGATTGATTGGCTCGGCACGTTTTTTATGATTTAAACGAAGGCGAGTGGTCGAGGCGGTCTGATAGGCACGCAGTCGCGCGTGCTGCAAATTACCAATCGGACGGTTGGCTTCAATACAGCGAAACGGGGTAAATGACAAGTGTTCCATAATGTCAAAATTACCGTCATCCGGCACATCTTGGCAAGGGATGGTAAGTTTTGCCACTGTCACAAATGGCGCGTCTTTTTCATCCCATTCTTTGGTCAAGTCATTGATGGGTTGGTCTTTTAAATTACGGCATAGCTGGATTTGCACATCAAACTCATAATCATGCTCACGGATTTCTTGTAAAATCAGAGGACGAATCGCCTCGCTGGTGGCATTGACATCTAGCTCACGGCGTTTGATTTTGGCTTGTGATGCTTTGGTCGGGGCGACACGGATTTTTGCCATATAGTCGCCATGACGCACCGCCCCTTGTGAGTAAAAACTGTATAACAAGGTATTTTGCGGTTTGATGGTTTTAAACTTACTAAAAGCCCTAAAAGTCTTGAGGGATTCTTTGGATGGCAGTTTTTTGCCATATTGGGTAATCCAGTCAAAGGCAAACTTGGCTTGGCCTTTCGCGCCTTTGGCAAAATAATCATTTAATTGTAAAAATAGCCGTGAAATATAACTATAGTCTTGGATAGTATTACAAAAGAAAATAGGGAAATTAATCAGATTGTAGTCAAAGTTTGGGCTATCTGGCTCATCTGGCAGTAATTTGTCGCCTTTGACACCAAAGACTTTAATCGCCAACCCTTGAGAAAGTCCCAACTTGTTGTCGGCAGCCACACGAGATGAGCCGTTAGAAAAACGAATCACCGCTTCATGGCGAGCGGGTTTGGCATAGATACCTTGGGCATATTCTTTGGGCAGTTTTGGTAAAATCTCAAAGTTGGCTTTTAACGCACAGTAGCCTTTGGCATGGGCATCTCGGGTGTGATAGTTGATTTTGCTAACCGTGTCTGATTTGCCGATATAGTCACGAATATCTGCGGTGATTTGGTCGATGGCTTTTTCATCGTCGCTCGTAAGCTGGTCGATGGCTGGGTCAAACTTGGCATAACGACCACCGAATAATTTATTTAACATGATGATTGTCCTTTGTTATTTTCATTATTTTATAAGGTTAAGTGTACTAAAACGCCTAACCTTTCTTTATTTAGTTTTACACTAATATGAATTTTCGTTAAGCTCACTAATCCATTTAAGTGCCGACAAGCTCGGTACAAAAAGATATTCACCGCCTTGTAGGGTATTAAATTGCAAAATATTGGTATGACGCTTACGAATTGGCTCATCGGGTACGGTGAACACATCGCTATCAGCGCCACTACCTGCGTGTACGCCTAGCATTGGGTCACGCTCTTCCCCAAGGTTCATAAAGTTACCGTCATTAATCCATTGGCTTTGCAAAAACTCCAGCGTGTCCATGGCATGCGCGTTGATACCGATAAAAAATAAACCCCGTTCTTGACCATCGTCTTGGGTCACGTTGGGCGGCACGATATCGCCATACGAAACGCTACGGCGGATGATACGGTGAAGACGCACATCGCTTAGAATAAAATCTTTGGTATTGCGGGGGTTCATACGGCGAGCATGGGCACCAAATGGGCAGCCTTTGCCATAGGGATCGTCCGTGTAGTCAAATTTATTGTTTGCTACATTGTCTTTACCGAGGGCTTCATCATCATGGTCTGGGCTTAGGGTGATGGGGGCACCCGAACGCCAGCGACCGAACATTTTTGCCCCCAGTTTATCGGCTTTAGCGGGATCATTGTCGCTTTGTTCAAGGCAATAGTGGTGAAAGTCAGCCACATTACTGCGGTATTTTCGCAGTACCATAAATGAGCCGTTTTTACCCAATACTTCTGGTTGTGGCATGGGGGGTACCACGCCCGCCTCACCTTTATAACCTAACACAAATTCACCTGCCGCAATCGGGCGTTCGGTGTTATTTTCAAGGGTGATACCACTGCCATCCACTTCTGGGTTACTGATGCCATCGCGATAACCAAACACGTTTTTGACCTCACCATCTACGCCAAAATCATGTTCCACCAAGATTTCGATCGCGTTACGGCTGGTATCTAGATAAGGGGCAAACGCCTGTTTAAGTTCGGCAAGTTTGGCTTGCCATTTTTCTTGGCTATTGGCAATCACCGCGCCGCAAATATGAATATCGCCTTTATCACCAAATGGCGCAAGCCAGTTGCTAGGGTCATTGTCACCTTTGTCACCCAAGATATCGGAGCGGCCTGCCATACCTGCTTTGAAATTTTCTGGGAAAGAATCAAGCGAGCTTTGCGGTAAGCCTAAAGCTTTTAGCCCCTTATACGTCATCACAATGGTCAAATTGGCATCCATATCTTTTTGGAAATTTTTTGAGCCTTTGACGTTTGGTAATACCGCTTTTAATAATTCACGACCCGCGTTGCTGTCATTGACTTTTAGCGCGACAAGCGTGCCGTAGTAAGGCGCAGGGCGGTCATGCAAAATAATAGCTTGAATATCCTCAAGCTCCATCGTGGCGATATTGGGATAGATAGCGTTCGTTGCCCGTGTCATGACGCTGTGCAGCTGCGTGCCGATTTTTTGTTTGGCTTCGTGTACCCGTTCTTTGAAACTGCCTTTTTCAGCGGGTGTATCGCTGTGTTCAAGTTTGTCTTTAACGGCCTCTATGCCATGCTCGATACCATCTTGTAGATGGGTTTTTAATTTGCCAAGTAGGCTTTCATTCGCTGGGTTGTCGTTATTCATGGTCGTTCCTAGCAGAGAATCTTAAAAATTTGATGCTGAAAGCTTGTTCACCATACACCACGCTAAATATCGCTTGCTTATGGTAAAATCACTGAACAAATCGCTTTTGTATCGAAATTTTAACCTAAAGCTTGCCCGTTCAGAGTACGGTTAGAATAGTACGCTGATAAACGTGATATGGTGAATACAGGTTCTAAGCGGGCTTATTGGGCTTGTTCAATGGCTTTATTAATGCCACGCACGATTTTGTCATTACGCGCAATATCACGAACCGTCAGATGCGGTACACCTACATACCAACCGGTAGCGGTAATCTGATGGTCAAGGATAAATTGCTTGACAGTCGGGCTTTTAATCCCAGGCCAACCCTCTACATTGCCAAAAAGCAAATCCATGAGTTCTGGAATTTTGGTAGCAAAGTCGTTGATGTAAGCATCCCAATCGCCATCATAGGCGGTACAAAACAGTAGCTTAGTATCATTGTCTAAAAACACCAACCGCAAATCATGCAAGGTGCCTACATTGGTCGCCCCTGCAAGATTGCCTTTGGTAATTTCCAAAATTCGCTTGATACGAGCTGCCCCATATTTGGTCAAGGGGGCGATGGCGGTGAGTTCAGACACTTTGCCTGATTTTAAACCCTTTTCACCGGCACTGGTGACAGAATGGTCATAGCCATCATTAGCGCCCTCTTTTAGATTTGCCATGAGCATTTGGGCTTTTAATGCCACATCGTCTAATAAAGAAAGTTTTTCATTGTTTTCAGTTGTCATATTTATTGCCCTTATAGTTAGTTGATCATTAATTGAAGTGCATGATTTAAATTTATTTATCCCATTGTTTTGTGATTTAAAATTTAAATCTTTTTTATTATATAGTCAGCTGAATGTAAAAATGTTATGGATTTAAACGCGCTACTGGTATAAATTTTACTTGCGTGCTGCGTTCCCAGAGGCTGCGCAAAATTCATCCCAGTAGTGCTATGACATTTTTAGAGTGTATCGACTATATAAGGGTAAGACTTTTTAACGCTGTCTCTTGTTTTTTTTCTAAGGCTGTGAATTTTTTCAATAGTTGGCTGAGTCTGTGACACTGTATTTTCCTTTTGTTATTATCAATAAAGAATTTATGGATTATTCAATGTCTCTATAATAATGGCTCTACGCAGAGCTTTTAAGTATTGAGTTTTAAGACCTAAAATGAGTGAGTACCTATACCAGTCATACATTACCTTCCAGTTCACATTTTATAAACATACTCAAGTATAAAAAGTATTTTTCCGTATAGAGTGAATACGACGCTAGTTCATTTTGTTTGTGATAATCGGCATCAATGTGCTTATTTATTACGCTTACTTTCTAAAAATATCATGTCAATTATAATCAATGCGACACCGACACAGACACCTATATCTGCAACATTGAAAAGAGGATAATTCCAGACATCAGCATAATGCACATGGATAAAGTCAACCACTTTACCAATTCTTAAACGATCGATTAAGTTGCCAATCGCACCACCAAGCATTAAGGCCAACCCCATAGATAATAGCTTGGCTGCACGTGGCGCTTTGATTAAATAAACCGTTAAAAAGATAGCCATTACAAAAGCTACGCCTGAGAAAAACCATTTCTGCCAACCGCCAGCGTTGGCTAAAAAGCTAAATGCTGCCCCATAGTTATAAGCGAGTGTCCAGTTGAGAAATGGTTCAATGACCGGTACGGGGTCATTGAACGCTAATGTGGTTTGGGCCAACCACTTAGTCCATTGATCAAGTATTAATACCATTATCGCCAACAAATACCAGATAAAAGCGCGACTGCCATTGGCAACCATTTTTGGTATTTTGTCCAACTTATCTTTAGGTGTTATTGAGTTGCCTGAAGTCACGTACATAGCTTTAGGCGTATGATTTATGGTTTTAGAGTCAATCGATTGATGAGTACTACTCACAGCTATAGGTACCTTCTTGTCAGCAATATTAGTACTAGCCGATTCAACGCTATTCAATTTAGTACTATCTAATCTGTCGGTAGATTCAGTCATAGTTGTTTCCTTTATCTATGTTTATACAATGAACAATGTTAAACATATATGTTTTTGGTATACGATTATTAATCGCGCCACTTTCATAAACGGCTCCACTTACCGCTCTGGTATTATGAAACTTACGGTAATAATTTTTTATTAGGGAATCTGTTGATTGATTTCAACATTAACCTGAGTCTGTTCAACGCTAATCATTATAGGATTACCCGATAAGTCGCCTGATTCTGCTATGGCATTACCGCTATGACTAATACGAGCAACGACTGCTAACTGAGTTTTGTCACTACGAGCTGAATTTAACGTGCGATCTGGCATCATCGCATCAAGATTGCTTAAGCGGATACTAGCCTCACCTTGCTTGATAATACTAATGGGTAAACGTTTGGCGGCAAACGGAGGGCCCCCTTTCACATCACGTATCGCTACAAACAACACATCATCAGCTTTCACTAACGGTAATAAATTAGCGTTAATTTTCACTGTCACGTCAATACCTTCTAGCGCTTGCTTTTCTTGCGTGCTAACGTAGTTGCTTAACTCATCTAAGCTTGCTAAAGCTTTAGTATGATCACCTGGTTTGGCCACAATGCTGCCTTGTAAGCGTTTAATCCAACCTTGCGCTTGGGCAAAGTTACTACCACGTGCCTCACCCATTGCCATTAGCATCTGCGCACCTTCATGCTGTGGATTTTTGGCAAGGACATCTTGTAATACACGGCGGCTACTGGCATCAAGCTGACCTTTATTGGCAAAAAAGCTAATCTGCGCATAAGTGGTCGCAATCTCTTCATTGTCTGGTGACAGACGGTAAGCGCGTGACAAAGCTTCAATCGCTGAGTCGGTAGCTTCAAGCGATAAAAACAGCTCTGACAAACGCATCCAGCGATCAGGATCATCGGCATGACGATAAACGTTGGTCTGCATCGCGCTGATAAGCTGCTGGCCGTTTTCGATTGCCCATACAGGTGGCTTATCAATCTTAGCCGTCAATAGGTCATCAGCCACTTGTCCTACTTTGTCTTCGGCCGTCCACAGATCAAACACAGGCGTTCGGTCACCCACCATCAGATACGCCAGCGCAGCCAATACAGGCACCCAAACCATGAGGATCAAGCGGCTTTTGATACCAGGGGTGACCATCGGCGTGACTTCACGCTGGGCATCCAATAGCTGACGCTCCAGTTCCAGCTTTTGATTTTGATAATGGCTATTATTAATAGTACCGCTGTCTTTATCTGTTTGTAGCTCAGCTAAACGTTCGCGAAATACTGCAACATTAATATCTAGCAGTTGATTGTCTATTGGTTTGGACTGCAAACGCGGTGCTCGTAGCCATGGCATAATAGCAATTAGCGCAAATATAAGAGCAATCAGCAAGCTTAGAGCTACAAATAAGCCAAAAGTAGAAAATAGAGTCATTTTTTGTCCTCTATGCTAGTAATATCGTGGTCGACATTCTCAGCTTGCGATAATAGACGATCAAGCTCAGCCTTTTCCGCAGAGGTCAAGGCAGCAGTACTGTTCACTGTAACGCCGTTTTGGCCACGGGCGACAACTTGGCGGCGTTTACTTTGCCAAAACCACCCTATCAATAATACGATCAGTAGCAATGGCGGAAAAAACCATAAAATCCATGTCGATGGACGTACAGGCGGCTTGTAGCTGATAAAATCGCCATAACGATCCTGCATATAAT
>NZ_CAJGZK010000003.1 GCF_904846215.1 Psychrobacter glacincola
AGTCCGCTGTTACTATTGACATCAGTTGCTGCCATTTACCGGTTTTACGCCAATAGCGATATTGATGGTATACGGTAGACCACTTGCCAAAGCAGGGCGGTAGGTCGCGCCATGGACAGCCAACACGTATACGGTACAACATTGCTTCGACTGTTCGTCTTAGATTGGGCTTGTTATATATGTTGATTTGTCGCAATATATCAGACAGCTTTTGCCATTGTTCATCAGTGAGCATGGTACGAGCCATAAGTGACGCCTTTTCTCTTTGTTGTGGTAAACAAGAGTGTAAGGCGTTGCTTATTTTTTTCAACTAATCCCCAATTCTATACAGCCCCTATTTTTCATTGACTATAGTTATTAAAAAATACAGTCAATCTGTATATCGTGCAAAAAAAGGCAGCCTAATGGCTGCCTTTTTTATATTTTCGAAAAAATAACCGTTTCTAAAAACAGTTACTTCTTAGCTTTAGTCACACCTGCTTCTTGCAATAGCGCGCCAAAGGTACCCATTTTGCTAGGAGCTTCTGCTTGCTCTGCGCGTGGCGCCTTGCTGCGACTGTCGCTGTTATCACTGCTATTAGGCTGACGCTTAGGCTTAGATGGACGCTTATCGCCAGCTGGTCTATTGCTGCGTGGACGACTGGTCTTATCATGATTACTAGTCACATTCGCCGGCGCAGGTTTCGCTGCTGGACGTGCTGACTTTTCGGCTTCAGGTTTCATACTAAAACCAATACGCCCACGTTTTTCGTCAATAGAGATGATACGGACTGAGACGATGTCGCCGGGCTTAACACGGTTCATCGGGTCTGCGACAAAGTCATTGGCCATTTGCGAGATATGAACCAGACCATCTTGATGAACGCCAACATCGATGAAACAACCAAAGGCGGTCACGTTGGTGACGACCCCTTCTAATATCATGCCTTCACTTAGATCTTTAATGCTGTTCACATCATCACGGAAGTTAGCTGTCTTAAACTCAGGACGCGGGTCACGAGCGGGCTTGGCAAGCTCATCTAAAATCGCTTTTACGCTGACATTTTCGTCATTAGCAGCTAGCGCCGTGGTATCAATGCTATTTAATACACCATCGTTACCGATAACTTCTGGCAAGGCTTTACCTGTTTGGGCAAGCAAGCTATCAACCAGCGCATAGCTTTCTGGATGTACACCGGTCGCATCAAGTGGATTACTGCCGTCATGTATACGTAAGAAACCGGCGGCTTGCTCAAAGGTCTTTGCACCTAAGCGAGGGACATTTTTCAATGACTCGCGACTATCAAAAGCCCCATGTTCTTTACGATAGGTGACGATTTGCTGAGCGACATTTTTATTCAAGCCAGCAATGTGCGCCAAGATAGCGGGGCTTGCCGTATTTACATCAACACCAACAGCGTTCACGCTGTCTTGCGTGACTTTACCTAGGCTGTCTGCCAACTGGGTTTGATTGACATCATGCTGATATTGACCAACACCAATGGCTTTTGGATCAACTTTAACCAGCTCTGACAATGGATCTTGCAAACGACGCGCGATAGATACTGCCCCGCGTACAGAGACATCTAAATTGCCAAGCTCATCAGTGGCAAGCTCACTGGCCGAATAGACTGACGCACCAGATTCATTCACGATGACGGCTTTGGCTGTTAATGCTTCATTTGCAGCTAAAATCTCTTTAATCATCGCGTCTGTTTCACGGCTCGCTGTACCATTACCGATAGCGACCAAATCGACGTGATAAGTGCTTAAAAGCTCATCGATAACCGTTTTTGCTTCTTGCATTTTATTGTCAGGGGCAAAAGGATAGACCGTGGCGATAACAGGCTTGTCTTCGCCATCTAACATCACATGACCTTGGGCATCAATAATCGCCATTTTTACGCCGTGACGGATACCAGGATCAACACCTAAAATGACTTTGCGACCAGCAGGCGCTGACATCAATAAGTGCTGCAAGTTATTAGCAAACACATCGATCGCAGCCGCTTCTGCAGTGAGACGCTTTTCAGTCAATAAACGATGCTCGATATGCGGACGCCATTTGTCTTTCCATAAGCTGCTCGCCGCTTCTACCAAAAACGCTTGACGCTCGGTTGGCGCTTTAGCATCAATCTCAAAATGCTTAGTAATTCTTTCAATAAAGGGCGTATCTTCGCCTTCAATTTTTAGACCCAAGACGTTTTCTTGACGACCACGTAGCATCGCTAATAAGCGATGATTCGGCAAGCGCGCAAGGCTTTCGCTATGCTCAAAGTAATCTTTGAACTTTTCACCGACTTCACGCTTTTCTTCACTGGCAACGCTCGATACGATGCTAGCTGTTTTGGCAAAACTACTACGTAAATGGTCTAACAAATCTAATGCTTGCGTCCACTCATCTACGATAATGGCTTGTACGCCAGCCAATTGCTTCTCGATATCGCTAAAATCAACCTCTATCTCATTACCACTATCATCAGTAATACTGGAGATCGCTTGATAATCAGCTAGCGCTTCGGTTGGGGTGACTTCTTGCATCAACACAGCTTGGGCGGCCGTATCAAGGCCTGCTGCGCGAGCTTTGGCTGCTAGTGAACGCCGACGTGGACGATAAGGTAAATAGATGTCTTCAAGCTCAAGCTTGGACGTCGCATTATCGATGCGCGTCTGTAACTCGTCCGTTAAATTGCCTTGTGTACTTAGCAACTCAGTGATTTTGAGACGACGTGTCGCCATATCACGTTCATAATTGAGCGACTTCTCTAAAGCACGCAATTGGGCATCGTCGAGATTCTGGGTCTTCTCTTTACGATAACGCGCAATAAATGGCACGGTCGCACCTTCATCATAAAGTTTGACAAATGCGTTAACTTGAGCCGTCTTAATGCCAAGCGCGCGAGCCAATTTGTCGTGAATATTCGCGTGTGTGGTTGCATCCAAGACCTGTGCATTTGTTGAGGCTTGCGATGACGTTAAGCTATCAGTGCTACTCATATACGTATCAATCGTTGAGAAATGTAGATTGGCATTATAGCAAAAGCTGCATGAATAAAAATCCTTTTTATCTTTTCGTTAATTTTTGTCTATTTTATCTGCAAAATCCTTCGCTTTATCCTATCTAAAAATCTCGTTAAACAAACGCATACAGCATTACTGTCTATGAGAGATGCAATTGGGTGTGCAATCTTATACACTAAAGTATCCGTAGGGCTTTAGTCCCTAAATACTACGTTATGAGATACCCATTTGTTTGATTAATATTGCAAAGATTTGGCTTCATACCCTAGCCACACCAGTTTTAAATAAAGACCTCTCTGTTTAACAATAATAATGCTTATAAAAGGACCCTAAAATGACAGACAATACTAGCCCCGATACCATGACACAACGTATTTTGGTTGTCGATGATGATGCTCGGCTGCGTTCGTTGTTGCAACGCTTCCTAGAAGATGATGGTTTTGTGGTTCGTACTGCTCATGATGGCAGTCAAATGGACAAGCTGATGCAGCGTGAGCTGTTTTCACTCATCGTGCTAGATTTGATGTTACCAGGGGAGGATGGCATCAGTATTTGTAAACGTCTGCGCGAAGATAATAGTGACATCCCAATTATTATGCTGACGGCTAAAGGAGGTGATGCAGACCGTATCGCTGGACTTGAAGCAGGCGCTGATGATTATTTGCCCAAGCCTTTTAATCCAAAGGAGCTTTTAGCTCGTATCAAAGCAGTATTAAGACGTCAAAATCGCGAGCTACCGGGTGCCCCAAGCCATCAGCTCGAAGTCGTCGAATTTGGTCCTTGGATGCTTGATTTATCCACTCGCACGCTCAAGCGCGATGGCAATGTAGTCACGTTGACGACAGGAGAGTTTTCGGTATTGAAAGCGTTGGTTCAGCATCCTCGCGAGCCACTTACTCGTGATAAATTGATGAATCTAGCGCGTGGTCGCGAATGGGGAGCGATGGAGCGTTCTATCGACGTCCAAGTATCGCGGCTACGTCGGTTGATTGAAGACAATCCTTCACAAGCGCGTTATATTCAAACGGTATGGGGTGTGGGCTACGTCTTCGTTCCTGATGAAGCCGAAGTCGAAGCGTTAAAAAGTGAATAGCACTTGATACTATTCAATGCTATAAAAAAACCCTGCCATTATGTGCAGGGTTTTTTATTTGCCTTATGCCTACTTTTATGAGTAATTCGCTATATTTAAGGTCTGAAATCAACGTAATTGGCTGTCTTTGCTGCCTCGCCGATTAAACAGTTCAGTCGCTCTCGCCTCTTGTTCAAGCTCTGTAGCACAGCCAACGCAATGCTGTACTCCAGGAACAGCGACTCGTCTTGCTTCTGCAATGGGCTTGCCACACTCATCACAAAATTCGGCACTTTTGCCTGTCGGTAACGCACGCCGCGCTCGTTCCAACGCATCATTGACGGTTGCATCCATTTGCTCATGTTCAGCGCCATCTCTTGACCATCCACCTGCCATAATCTTATCCTATTTATTTTTTAATGATCATTGCTTTATAGATAAATTCTTTAATAACAAATAGATGGGGTGGTTATTGCTAATTACAATATGCAAATAACAAATGTGTTTGAACGATTAGTGAGAATTATATTTAGGGTATTTACTTTTTAAGAGTGTATGCCTAAAACCTTCTACTCAGCGTTGCCACCCTTCTGTTTTCATGATTTTTTGTCCTTTTTTAGTGATTAAAAAGTTAAGAAAATCTTTTGTTTGAGGATCAGCTTTTGGTGATACAACGATGTTTAAATCACGCCAGATAGCTCGATCCTTATCTATACTAACCATGTCCATATCTTTGGAATTATTAAGCGGCCAATTCGGCCAAGTTATCCAAGCATCTGCTTTTTCATCTTTAAATGCTTTAAAACTGGCTCCAGATCCTAAAGAATACGCTACTATATTATCTCGAAAACGAGCAATATCGTTTAAGCTTCCTTTGCGTCCTGCGAGATCCTCCCAAACTCCAGTACCCGAAGTGTTATATGTTCCTTTACCTTCGGTCACAACTATTTTAATCCCCTTAGCTAATAAATCATCAAAGCTACGTATATTTTTAGGATTTCCTTTTTGTACAGCTATGATTGCTGGTCGGATATAAATGGGTTCAACTTTTTCATGATCAAAAGTTTCGTATGTCTCAAGAAATGCAGTCATTGATTGCTCAGAAGTTCCCCACAGAGCATCGGCATCAGCTTGAGCGTCAGCCGACCATTTGTCTTCAGGTCCTGCTATTAATTCTACCTTGGTACCACCTTGCTTTTCCCAGACATCTGCCACTTTTCTTAAAGCGGTATGTGGGCCACCTGCTCCATACAGCTTTATGACACCATCCTGAGGATTGTGCTCGATGGAAGGATCAAAAAGCGTGGTTTGCGCAAAAGCTGAAGTACAACTTAGCAGCACACATGCAGCAGCAATGGACTTATTCATAAGTATTATCCTAAGTAAAAATCATTGGTAGTTTTGACAAAAAACAGAGTCGTATTTACTATAAAACAGATATCTTGCTGTTGGTATATATTTTTGTAGCTTCTATTAGCACATCAAGCAACTAAAGAAAATTTATACCAGTTTCGCATCCTAGTACGACGCATCTATTTCATTTAGTATCAACTATAGCTACCCAAATTACTTTTACGCTTTGTATTCATGCAAGTTTAAGTAACACCTCTTAATCTTTTGGCTGTAGCTCAACCACTTGCCCGCGTACACCAATACTTTCGTTACTCATCAAGCAGACGTAGGCTGACATGATGTCTTCCGGCGTTTTTAAACTCATGGGATTTTCTCCTGGATAAGCATGAGCACGCATATTGGTACGTGTGCCACCAGGATTAATGCAATTGAAGCGTAAACGGGTGGTATTTTGCGTTTCTTGAGTAAAGATATCACTCATGCCTTCTACCGCTTGTTTTGATAAGGCGTAAGCCCCCCAAAAGGCGCGAGGATGAGTCCCTACACTACTAGAAGTAAATACGATAGAACCCTGATTGGCATCTTTGAGTAAAGGCAACAGCGCTTGGGTCAACATAAACGTTGCGGTAAAGTTCACTTTCATCACTTGAGCAAAAATATCAATATCGTACATCTCAAGTGGGGTCAATGACCCTAACATGCCTGCATTATGCAAAATACCATCGAGTTGACCGACCTCTTTATTAATGAGCCCTTCTAATTGCTGCATTTCAGCGTAAGAAGCTCCTTCTAAGTTCATCGGTAGCATCGCTGGTTGTCTACCGCCCATTTGCTCGATCTCATCATAGACCGACTCAAGCTTACTCGCCGTTCGTCCTAACAGGAGCACCGTAGCGCCATAACGAGCATAGGTCAATGCTGCGACACGCCCTATACCTTCTCCTGCACCGGTAACTAATATAACCTTGTCATTTAGACAGCCTGCGGTAGGCACAAAATGACGGATATCCTCATGACTTAATGCAGAGCTATGGCTCTCCATCACTGATTGCTGAGTTGATTGCTGATTTGATTGCTTATCCAAGGGCTTACTAGAGTCATTCATGAAAAGGCTCACTACTCACTAGGTAATTATTAGAGGACATCTGACCTCTCTCACGTTATAAATACTCGAACTTGCCTGACGTTAATAGCAGCTCATTTAATTGCTTTGGCGTCTCTACAATATAATTTGCCCCCCATTTCTTAAGATTCTTTTGATCTTCAGGAGGGATATAGCCATAAGCTGCCAAAATAGTTGGCATGCCAGCGGCATTACCGGCTTCGATATCACGAATATGATCCCCAACGTACAGGACACTACCTGCTGCACCGCGCGGTATGCTAAGTTTCTCTAATGCCATGTACATCGGTTCTGGGTCAGGTTTAGGACGCGAGACGTCTTCAGGACAGACTAACGCCGCACAGCGTTCCCTCAATTGCATTTTATCTAATAGCTGCTCAGCAAGGTAGCGCGGTTTATTGGTGACGATACCCCAAGGTACGTCTTTTTTTTCCAGTGTACTTAATACGTCTTCGAGAGCTTCAAAGACACAACTATCCACACAAATATCAGCTTCGTACTCATCTAAGAATTGTTGACGGAAGTCATGTAACTCTGCATCGCTGATTTCATGCTGATTATTACGTTGTAACATCAGTTTTACCATAGCCGACGCGCCAGACGATACTTGTTCTCGAATAGCCTCTTCTTCCGGTGCTTGCCAGTCGTTTTGGCGACTCATTTTGCCGATGATGCGAACGAAGTCTGCAGCAGTATCAATTAAAGTACCATCGAGATCGAACAAGACCGCTTTGACGAATTGGCTCATAGTAAATGCTCTTAACAGGGATAACGTTTATGGTGAAATAGCCTAGGATCATAAGCATCGGTCAGCTCATCACATTTTTGGCTTTTTTACCGCTAGCATATAATTGACATCAACGTTCTGTGCAAGCCAATAGCGCTTGGTCAACGGATTGTAATGTAGCCCGATGATATCCTGTCGCTCAAAGCCAACGTCGATGGTCATTTTGTCCAATTCAGCAGGGGTAATAAATTTGGCATAGTCATGAGTACCTCGATCTAACAAGCGCAAGACATATTCTGCTCCAACAATGGCAAATAGATATGATTTGGGGTTGCGATTGATAGTAGAGAGCACGCAAACACCGCCGGGTGCCAGTAGTTGGTAGCACGCTTGGACAATGGCACTTGGATCAGGGACGTGTTCCAACATCTCCATACAGGTAATTACATCGAACTGACCGGCGTGAGTCGCTGCTAGCGTCTCGATAGGAATATGCTGATAACGTAATGTCGCACTAAGATCGCTTTGTTCGGCATGAAGACTCGCGGCTTTTAAGTTTTCTGTGCCCAAATCAATACCCGTTACATCCGCACCGCGACGTGCTATTGACTCTGAAAGTATACCGCCACCGCAGCCTACGTCTAGTACTTTTTTACCGGCTAATCCCATATCCGCTGTTTTATTGAGCTCATTGCTTTGGTAACCTTGCTTGACGTTCTCTTCGATCCAATTAAGACGTAATGGATTGATTTGGTGTAAGGTTGCAAATGCGCCAGTCTGACTCCACCATTCACTCGCCAGTTTATTAAATTTTTCTACTTCGCTTGGATCGACATTGATAGCAGTATCATTGAAAGTATTATCGATGACATCGTCATTCAATTCAGTATGCAAAGGCTGCTCAGAAGATAAAGCTTGGCTCATAGTTTTTCCTTTATTGTTATAGTGTGTGACTAAAGACTTAATATTAACATGAGAGCCGCAAAGCTGTCGTAAGTACATCGTCACTGATTGTGAACTGCTCTATTGATGCTTTAAATTTTAATAAAAAATCAAATAACACGCTATAAGTAAGATACCTTAAATAATGACTGACAGCATTACAACCATTAGTTAAGAATCGGGTTCACAAATAGTCGCATTTTACGCTATTATAGTTGCTATTCTATGGTAGGTCGACTCAGTCGACCTATCGTCGTCTATTGATTTTGTCATTGCTTATTTGCTTTGGCATTTATATGGCCATTAAAGCTATGACTATCAAAGCAAACTTCTGAATATCGCTATTTCAAGGAAAAAGTATGAAACGTATCATCGCATTGACTGGTTTGGCTTGTGCTATTGGGTTTGCCAATATGGGCGCACAAGCCGCCAATTATGTCGCAGGAAAAGACTACCGCGTGCTAGACAACCCAGAAAAAATCAACGGTGATGCTATCATTGTGCGTGAATTCTTTTGGTATGGCTGCCCGTCTTGTAACGTCCTCAATCCACATATGGAAAAATGGGCAAAAACCAAAGACAAAGATGTGGCCTTCTTTAAAACCCCAGCAGCGCTAAATCCTGTGTGGGAAGCCAGCGCCCGTGGTTTTTATGCCGCGCAATTACTGGGTTTTGAAGACAAGACCCATGACGCTTTATTTGATGCCGTACACAAAAATGGTAAGCAATTGTTTGACCAGTCTTCATTAAGCAAATGGTATGCCTCAAAAGGCGTGAACGAGAAGAAATTTAATAGCCTTTATAACTCTTTTGCGGTCGGTACCAAAATCGGTCGCTCACAAGCAGGTGCTAAGCGTTATCAGTTATCAGGTGTGCCAGCTGTTGTTGTACAAGGCAAATACGTGGTAACCGGTGAAAGTGCTACCGTACCTAAAGTAGTTGACTTCCTAGTTGATAAAGTACGTGCTGAAAAGAAATAACAGTATTTTTAATCAAGCGTAACAGCGCTATGTCGTAAACTAAAAAAGCCAATCATTAACGATTGGCTTTTTTGTGTTTTAGCATTCTATCTTTTGTATTTTATAGGTAGCGGCTAAACCAAATTTGCTTCCCTATATTTCTCATCACTATTTTTTTAGATTCGTCAAAATAGCGACTTCACGTATATAACTGGCAAGGTCAGCTTTAGATTCCGCCATCAGCTCCTCATCGTTTGTATGCTTAGCATACTCAATCCAGAGCAATAGCTGATACATACTATGCTGCTCAGAGGCTTGATATTGTTTAACGAACTGCTTGAGTGTGCCTTCATCGTTAATGTTTAAGCGCTCATGCCAACTCTCAATTTTAGACACCTGCTCCTTCGGAAAATAGGCATCAAACAATGCTTTTATCAGCTCATGGCGATTTTCTTCAATCATAAGCTTGCCAACGCGCTTGGTCTGACGATTACGCGCATTGGCGCTAGTGATATCGGCAAGCGCCATCAATTCCGCCATAAAATAATCACTGGCAGGTAAGGCTTTAAGTTGTTTTTTTGATAAGTTGGCAAGCGGTATTGACAACTGTTGCAAGCGCTCATGAGCTTTTTTGAGCTCTGTGCGCGATACGCGCATATCTTCTTCTGACCAGTCAATCATAAAAGCTTTCCATTTTCAGAAAATAAATAATAAATATAAGGGTGTTTTGACTTTCTACCAGCGATGTTTTTCACGGTGTTTGCCCGTAACAATTAAGCCTTCTGGCAAGCTATCTTGCAACCTATCTTGAAGGTGTTTGGTGATAAATACCGAGCGATGCTTACCGCCCGTACAGCCAATAGCAACCGTTACCGTATGACGATTGTTATGTAAAAAATCAGGTAACCAGCGATTAAGGAACGTAGCGATATCTCCTGTCATCTCAGCGACCTCTGGATAATCCGCAAAAAACTCACCCACTTCAGCATCAAGACCAGTTGCTGCGCGCAGTGTGGGATTCCAATGCGGATTGGGTAAAATCCTGACATCAAAGACAAAGTCTGCATCGATGGGACTGCCGTATTTAAAGCCAAACGATAATAGGTTAATCACGATCTGATTGTCCACGCCAACATAATCGCGCAGACGCTCTTTGAGCTGATGGATATTCAGCATACTGGTATCTATCTTGATATCGGCATGCTTTAATATCGGCTGTAAAAGCTGGATTTCTTTTTCAATTGCTGCTGGTAGATTATACGCCGTATTTCCTACGCCTTTGGTATCTAACACCATCAACGGATGGATACGGCGGGTGGCATTAAAGCGTGCAACCAGCGTTTCGTCTTGCGCCGTCACATACATCACCGTGACAGCCGCATCGCCATAGGTCTGCTTCAAACTATCATGAATGGCGGCAAAGTTGGATAAATCTGCACGCGGCGTACGAATATCAACCCCAAGAGCAATACGCTTAATGCCACTATCACAGACCAGCTTTTGCGCCGCTTCAGGCACCAGAGACAAAGGCAAGTTATCAATAGAATAAAAACCCAAGTCTTCAAGGATATTTAATACCGAGGTTTTCCCTGAGCCTGAACGTCCTGACACCACCAATATACTCAATCTATCACCAACGGATTTGTTAGAATCTATAAGCTTTGATTGAGCATTATGAGTATCTTGATTGACTTTCATGTTCCGTCATCCTTATAAATTGCTTCCCGCAAATCACAGTGTCATCACACCGTATTAGCCGTCACCAACTGATTGTCGAGTAAGCGCGCACGCCCTAACCATGCTGCCACTAAGATAACCAAATCCTGCTGATTTTCATTGAAATTTACCGATGACCCATCTGTCTTTAAAGAATCGAGCTGAGCCGTTTTTATGTCTAGATAATCGATAACAAAACCGGCGCTGGTAATACGCTGCCGAGATGCTGCCAAAAGCACATCTAATGGCTGATGATTGCCACCAATCCGTTTGGCTAAATACTGCAATTCTTGCTGTAAGATAGGCGCTGTTTGGCGCTCAGACTCGCTTAAATACTGATTGCGTGATGACAATGCCAAGCCATCCGCCGCACGAACGATAGGCGCGCCAATAATCTCAATTGAATAGCTCAAATCACGTACCAACTGCTTGATGATAGCCAATTGCTGATAATCCTTTTGCCCAAATATAGCCACATTCGGCTGGACGATATTAAATAACTTGGAGACGACGATACCGACACCATCAAAGTGGGTAGGTCGAGTTTTGCCACATAGCTGCTCAGTAATAGCCCCAGCTCGGACAGTCGTCGGGGGTGGTAATACCGGATACATCTCGTCAATATTTGGGGCAAAAACATAATCAGCACCAACAGTAGCTAGCTTTGCCACATCTTCATCCAACGTACGTGGGTAGCTATCAAAGTCTTCACCAACGCCAAACTGAGTTGGATTGACAAAAATACTGACCACGACGATATCGGCATGTTGTTTGGCAATGTTTACCAGCTCAAGATGACCATCATGTAGATTGCCCATCGTCGGTACTAACGCAATACGTTGCGCTGCACGATAAGGCTGTATAGCAGCTCGCAACGCTGAGATATGATGATGAATCATTGGCATGATTAACGGCTCTTTTACTGATAAACATGAATACTAAAATGTTATATTTGCTTAACTAAACTGGTGCTGCTCTTTTGGGAAGCTACCTTCTTTTACTGACTGCTGATACAGGGCAAATGCGCCTTCGATACTATGCTCAGTATTGCGCTCATCAGTCAGAAAATCATGAACAAAACGTGGCGCGCGACCATGAACCATACCGAGCATATCGTGCATGACCAATACTTGACCGTCGGTATCAGCGCCTGCCCCAATGCCTATCACGGGCACAGCAACGGCTTCTGTTACGGCTTTAGCAAGCGCAGCAGGCACACATTCTAGTACCAAAAGCGCCGCACCGGCATTAACCACAGCTTTTGCGTCATCGAGTAGTTTTTGACCCGCTTCATCGCCGCGACCTTGGACTTTATAACCGCCAAAGACATTGACCGACTGCGGCGTTAATCCTAAATGCACACAGGTTGGCGTACCTGCTTGCGCCAATGTTGTGACCAAATCGCAAAGCTCACTACCGCCCTCAATCTTAATCACATGCGCGCCTGCTTGCATCAGCTTGCGGCTATTAGCAATAGCTTCCGGTAGCGTCACATAGCTCATAAAGGGTAAGTCCGCTAAAATAAGCGCCTGCTTATTACTACGGGCGACATTGGCAGTGTGGTAAGCCATATCATCGACAGTAACGGGCAAGGTTGAATCATGGCCCTGAACCACCATGCCCAAGCTATCACCGATTAAAATCGTATCAATTTGCGCTTTTTCCATCATGCGCGCAAACATGGCATCATAACAGGTTAGACACGTAAATTTGGTACCGTCTTTCTTAAACTTATTTAAAGTAGATAACGTTGTCATATCACCCTCAATGCTTTTAACTACAATGTTTTTGACTACAATGTTTTTGATTACAATGCTTTTAACTGTTCGTCAAGCATCAATAGCTTGGACGAATAGCTTGTTTATATTTGATTACAGCTTAGCTCATCATTTGATAGTAACTTTAAGCCTGTCCAATCACGACTATGTGGATAATCTGCTATTGACTTACCGGCAATGATTAGCTCTGGCGCCAACTCTTGCAATGGTATCAAAACAAAATTACGCTCATGTAAGCCGGCATGCGGTATCGTTAACTGCGGCTCGATAATCTGCTCATCGCCATACAATAATATATCCACATCAAGGCTACGCTCACCCCAATGACGAAGGCGAGCGCGTTTTGCTTGCTGCTCTAATTGTTGGCAAAAAGTGAGCAGCTCAAACGGCGTTAAGATGGTTTCAAAACTAGCAACGGCGTTCACGAAATCTGGCTGATCTTGTGGTCCCATTGGCACGGACGCATAAAATGAAGAAATACGCGCTATGCGTATTTTTTCTTCTTCTTGCAGCACCTCAAACGCATGCTGTAAATGCTCAATAGGCGCCCCAAGCTCATTTGCCAGATTGCTACCCAAGCCAACATAGCAAGTAACCCAAGGGAGCGCATTCATATCAGTACTATTGTCCGCATTATTATAAATGTCATTAAGGCTCATATTCATCGCTATCATTGGACCTTTTTAGCCATTACCCGTATTAGAGGTCATCAGTACTTGGCTGACGACGGCGACGTTTCGACGGTACAGGGCCTTTATTGGCATTCATATTACTGTTAACTGTCTTATTAGCATCTATATGTCCGGTAGCACTTTGATTGTTAGCACTTTGATTGTTAGTACTTTGACTATTAGCATCTCTTTTGGCTGTAAAAGGCTTATCGCTTGATGCCTTAACAGGTTTCGGCGCTTTAGCAATGGCGTTATCAGTAGAATTATCAACTGGCTTGGGCGATTTTTTTGCGTACTTATCAGCTGCTTTCTCACTATTATTACTGTCTATCGACACTACTTTTTTGGCACCACTAGCTTTTGCTACAGTACCAGTATTTTTAGTCTCAGTATTTTCAGCCTCAGTAGGCTGACGACGACGGCGCTTGTGCGGTATCGGCTCATTATTCATACTAACAAGTGCTGGTGACTGCGCGACGTTGCGCTCTGCATAAGCGGGGCTGCGCGCATTAGTTGAAGATGCATGAGTAGCAACTGATGCCTTTTGTGCATGCGATCTATTGCTTAAGTCATTTGTTTTATTAGCCGATTTTTCTTGCGACTGTGATTTATTGTCAGCTGTTAGCTTTTCGCCAACAGTTTCTTGCTCAAGCACTTTTTGAAGAGTCGCTTTTTCCGTCACTTTAGAGAAGGGTTTATCTGAAGCAGAAAGCTGCTTTTGAAGAGGCGGTACGACGTTGCCGTGTTCTATGACAAACAGTGGGGCAGGTTTCGGCGTGTGCTGCTGATTGTTACCATCATTACGGCTGGCCAAAGACAATTGCTGCAACTGCGCCAGCTCATTATTGTCTTGTGCCAATTGCTGTGCGCTATGATTTTTGCTTGTATGGTTAGCATGACTGGCACGGCGGCGGCGTGATGGCACGTTAGACGCATCATTAACCCTTGCTGTTTTTGCATTATTCAATGACTTGTCTTGATAGTCATCATCTAACTGACTTAACTTAGCATTGTCATTCGAGTTCTGCGGCTTTTGACGATTGCGTCCACGACCACGCTGCCCTTGTTTATAAGCACCGCGGCGGATATTTTCATCAAAGTCATCAATCGCTTGATTCTGCTGCTGCTCAGACAAGGTTTGGTAGGTCTGCCACCACTCGCCCATATCATTGGTCGATTCAGAAAGCGGATGCTCAGCATCGCCGCACTGCTCGCGTAATAATAAGAAATCAAAACCGGCACGAAAACGTGGATGTTCAGAGAGCTGTACAATCTGTTTGCTACGCGGCGCAGCTAATTTGGGCTGCAATATCCAGATATCACGGATAAACTGTTCCGCAAATTTTGGAATGGCAGTCTTAATACGTTGACGATCAATGACTTTGCCCGCTGCATGCATTTGCGCATCTGCAAAAGGCATATTGCGCTTTTTGGCTTTTTCTAATTGATGTAGGTAATTTTCCCACAGTAAAGCCGCGTAAAAGAATGCTGGATTGATACTTTTGCCAGCACCAATACGCTTGTCGGTATTAATAGCCACTTGCTTGACAAGCGCGCTCGGCTCAGAGGGCGGATAAATAATTAAATTATCAATCGCCCCTGACTTGAACAATAACGGCAATAATGGTACTAAATAACCACCAGTAAACATCTTTTGCGTTTCATCATAAAGACGATGCGGAGAGATTTGCTCAAGTAGCGACCAGTTGCCATCATGGAATTGCTTGGCTAATTCGCTATCAAACTCAAAACCCAATTTTGCTTTGAAACGCAAGGCACGCAGCAATCTGACCGGATCTTCTTCGATACGAGTCGGTGCATTGCCTAACAGGCGAATAATTTTATTATCAATATCTTCAAGCGCACCGCAAAAATCATGAACCACGCCTTTGAGCGGTTGATAATAAAGGGCATTGATAGAAAAGTCACGACGGGCAAAGTCTTGTTGGATATCGCCCCAAACATTGTCGCGCAAAATCATACCGTCTTGATTGGTATTGGAATCATTGGTAGGTGGACCACGAAAGGTCGCCACTTCGATAAGCTCACGCCCAGAGTACACATGCGCCAACTGAAAACGGCGACCGATAATACGGCAGCGCTTACCAAAGACGTCTTTAATTTCATGAGGCTTGGCATCAGTGACCGCATCAAAATCTTTTGGACGCAGGCCTAGCAAGGTATCACGCACGCCACCACCGACGATATAGGCGTCAAACCCAGCTCGGGTTAGGGTAGCGATGACTTCGGTAATGGAATTGGGTAATTCAGATTTATTCAGTTCTAACTGCTTGGCGGCACGCTCGGCCATGCATCTACTCCTTGCCTTCATTCTTAACCACCCTGACGAACACAGCGTCAATCAGGCGGATGTAGATGCTAGTTTAACAAATTTTGGCCATGGTGGGTGTATTTAGACATTTACTTACATGCTAATTTGTCAATATTGGGGTTAATTAAAGCAAAATACAGGGATTAATCTTGCACGGTTAAACGTCGACGATTTTTCTCAACCGTTTTTGCGCCAATTCCCTTTACCTTGGTTAATTCATCAACCGTTCTAAAACTGCCAAACATCTCACGATATAAAATAATGGCTTGCGCTTTGCTGCTGCCAATTCCATGCAGCAATGTCAGTTCACTCTCTGTCGCTCGATTGATGTTAATAATTGACTGCGTGCGTGCTTGGGTCTGCGCTGTCTCTTGCGTTAATAAATAGTTATAAGCACTTTGGGCATTGTCAAAACACGGCACAGCATACGCTGTATTAATGGCGATATTAAGTGATAAAGCTAGGCAACTAACGCCTATTAGTAACCTCCTAATCAACTGTTTATTAGGCACGTTCATGTTGTTTTGCCGCTTCCCATAACGCATCCATCTCATTAATATCACTGTCTTCTAAACGCTTACCAGCAGCGGATAGTTGTTCTTCAATATAGCCAAAACGCGATTTAAACTTATGCACACAAGTCAAAGTTGCTGTTTCCGCATCGAGGTTTAGTTTACGTGCCACATTCACCAGCGCGAACATACAATCACCAAGCTCTTTTTCAATATCAGCAATATTGGCTTTTCTCTCCTCTGGCGACTTATCTGTCAGCTCATCTTTTAGCTCGGCAATTTCCTCATCGAGTTTATCAAAGGCACCGCTGACACCTTCCCCATCAAAACCCAGTTTTGATGCCTGCTTTTGTACCTCTTGCGCCTGCATAAGGGCACTGCCTGCTTTGGTTTTATCTAGACGACGCTGTGGTTTGCCCCGTGCTGCGCGGGCTTGCTGTTCTTCCACTTTAATTTCATCCCAGCGTGCTTTTACTGCTGCCTCATCTGTCAGTGTTTCCGCTTCGAACACATGCGGATGGCGGCGAATGAGCTTTTCTTGCAAAGTAGCAATCACATCACTGATATCGAAGCGCCCTTGCTCAGCATACAGCTGACAATGGAATACCACTTGCAACAACACATCGCCAAGCTCGCCTTTGATATCCTCGTCATCATCGCTTTGTACCGCCTCGCCTAGCTCGTAAGCCTCTTCAATCGCGTAAGGAATAAGACTGTGATTGCTTTGTTTTTTATCCCATGGACAATCGCTACGCAGCCGCGCCATCAACGCCAATAAATCGTTCAACTTACCGCTGGCAGCAGGCTTTCCTTGCACAGGCGTAGGTGCAGAGATTTGCTTTTCTATAATGCTCATAAGGGATGCTCGTATATTTTAATTTGCTAGGCAACAGAATAAAGCGACATTCATAGCAATTGAGCAGTTAGTGTATCATTGATGCGCAATTGACTTATAATCGTGTTACTACTGAATCATCTTCTCATTGCTCACGCGCAAGGAACCTTATTATTATGTCCAATTCTGCGACTATTGGCTATCATCCAGCCACTGAATTTACTCCTATTATTATCAATTCATTTAAAGCGTACGATATCCGCGGTGAGCTTGGGGTCAATCTAGACGAAGATATTGTCTATCGTATCGGACGTGCCTTTGCACAGATTTTATTTCAGCGTTATCACGCAGCTGATGCCAAAGCTGAACTAGAAAACTTAAAGCCAGCTGTCGTTATCGGCAGTGATATCCGCCACTCAAGTGAGCAATTAAAACAAGCAGCTATTAGAGGCATGCTGGACGCGGGTGTTGATGTCATTGATTTAGGGATGACGGGGACGGAAGAGGTATATTTTGCTACCAGTCATTATCAGGCGCTGGGCGGTATTGAAGTCACTGCCAGTCACAATCCTATCAATTATAATGGCTTAAAACTGGTAAAAGAGCATTCAAAACCAATAAGCGCTGATGATGGTTTAGCAGAGATTCAAGCATTGGCAGAATCAGGGCAATTCATCACTGACAGTACGTTAGGCAACCTACAATTACTGACGGACAAAAGCGCCTATATCAATCATGTCATGACTTTCGTCGATATTGATAAATTAAAGCCATTAAAGCTGGTCATCAATTCAGGTAATGGCAGCGCAGGACCGGTGGTCGATTTATTGATTGATAAGCTCTTGCAAGCTGGCGCGCCCATTGAGGTGATTAAATTGCATCACACCCCTGATGGCAGCTTTCCAAACGGCATTCCCAATCCTATGATCGAAGCCAATAGAGTCGCCACTCAGCAAGCCGTATTAGAGGGTAAAGCCAACCTTGGTATTGCTTTTGATGGTGATTTCGATCGCTGCTTTTTATTCGATGAACAGGGTAACTTTATTGATGGTAGTTACATCGTCGGTATGCTCGCACAAGCCTTTTTAAATAAATATCCAAGCGAGTCTATTGTCTATGACCCGCGGGTGATATACAACACCGAAGCGGTGATAGCTGAGCATAACGGCAAAGCGGTCATCAGTAAATCTGGACACTCATTTATCAAGCAAGTCATGCGCGATTCTGGCGCTGTGTACGGCGGCGAGATGTCTGCCCATCACTATTTTCGTGATTTTTTCTACTGTGATAGCGGCATGATTCCGTGGCTCTTAACCATTGAATTATTATCCGTCACGGGTAAGACGCTGTCCGAACTGGTTAGTGGTTATATTAAAGCCTATCCAAGCTCAGGTGAGCTGAATTTTCATCTAACCACCCATGATGCATCAACGATTATTAGCGCCATTGAAGAGAAATTTAGTGTTCAAAATCCCATCAATTCTACCCTTGATGGATTAAGTCTCAACTTTGGTGAGTGGCGCTTTAACTTACGTGCCTCAAATACAGAACCATTGATTCGATTAAATATTGAAAGCCGTGGTGATGCAGAATTATTAACAACCAAAACGCAAGATATTCAGCAATGGCTGGCTACTCAAGGAGCCATTCCTGCTTAAGGTTTTATTCTCGCTAAAAAACCACGGATTCTTTTATAAAAAGCACCGCTTAATATAGATATTAAACGGTGCTTTTTATGGTTTCAATGTAGTTTTTTTAGCTAGATATAGTCAGAGAAAAGTAATATCGATACATCAAGTACTGCTGATATTAATTTTTCTTGCTTGCTGTGCCTATGCAGACAGAGGCTACAAAAAATTTATAACAGCAGCACTATAGCGTTTTGAGATATTTTAACTATAGCATGATTTTTATAGTTGATAGCGCCTATCATTTAGCGCGGCCCATACCTATATATTCACCAACTAAGCTATCAATTTGCACACTTGTTAATACATTTTGTGCATCAAACACAGGTATTGCTTGTTGATTTAATAATGTTACATCCAGTCGATCTTCTGGTGACCAACTGACAATAAAGACCGCTTGCGCTTTATCCAACTGCTGATAAGGATTGTCTATCAATTCCAGTAAAGGCTGTTGTCCGTAAAGTGCCGCAAGCTCAGTCTGTGCTTTATCACTATAGACCAAGGTGCGAATATTATAAGACCACAGTAACGCTAGTAGTGGATGAATGGCTGAACCTGCTGTCCGCCCTGAACCTGCTTTATAACTACCACCCCAAATCATGACGGTTTTATTATCAATAAAACCATCGAAATATTGCCAAAATTTGCGGAATATCAACTCTTTTTGATCTTCATTAATATGGATGACCGACTGTAATAACGGCATGGCCAAGCTTTGCTCATTGCTTGATTGCTGCAACGTTAGCAATTCAGCGGGCAAGGTGTTACCACCAAAGCCCCAACCTGCTTGTAAGTAGCTATTGCCCACGCGCTCATCAAGCCCCATAATATGACTGACCTGCTGAATATCGACCTGTTGACTGTCCGCCAAACGTGACATCTCATTCATAAAGCTGACTCGCGTTGCGAGCATCGCCATGATGCTACTACGGGCAAACTCTATGGTCGCAATATCAGCATAATAAGTAGCACGTGCATGCTGCATTAATGGCTGTAGCATATCCAAATGATGGCGGCTATTGGGCGTTTTTTCACCGAGTAACCACAATGACGGATTTAACATCGAACTATAAGCGTCGCCATCTTTTAAGAAAACAAATGGCAGATAATAGACCCAAGCGCGCTTTAGGCGCTGAGACAATGCAGCTATAGTGCCAAGCTGCTTAATACCACTCATGATAAGCGGTTGCGCCTGCTGATGACTATGGTTAAAAGCGCTAAGCCAATCATCTTCTATCCATACAGAATCGATACTGCCTAAAAATACCCAATATAGTGCCACTGTTTTTGGCTTATTAACTTCTTGGCACTCTCTGATAATGTGGCTATCATTATGGCTTGCTCCTTCATAACACTGGATGAGCTCATCAGCGGTATTCGGCAGCGCATAACTAACAATGTCTTGCTGCTGCGTATACATCTGCCATAACGCTTGTAAGTGATGCTCAAAGCCATATTGCTGTAGCTGCTGCGCCAATAACTCCTGATCTGCATATAAATGGACACGTTGACCAAGACTTGCCAGCACCACAGCACTGGTCAGCGCCTCGATACTATGACCGATAAGCACGCAGACAGCAGATTTTCTTGCCACACGGCTAAGCAAATTTGGTTCAGATTGGGGCATATTTTTATCCATAGCATCAGCGCTCATGAGTGTACCTTTAATAATAACTGACTTAGTAGCAGTACCATCAAGACAGCTGTTTAATGTGTTTTAATAGCTGATTGGTTGAGGTATCAAATTGCGCGCCACCTTCTTGCTGCATCGCAGCATGGACCGACTCTGCCATCTGCTTACCCATCTCAACCCCCCATTGGTCAAATGGATTGATATCCCAGATACTGGCCATGACATAAACTTTATGCTCATAGAGCGCAATCAGCGCGCCTAAACTATGCGGGGTAAGCTCATTGATAAGTAAGGTAGTAGAAGGCTGGTTACCTCGGTAGTATTTATATTTATCAGCATCACAAGCCACTTGGCCGTCCGTTTCAGCGATAGCCGCATTACCAAAAGCAAGCACACGGCTTTGCGCCAAACAGTTGGCTAAAGACAGCTCATGCTGCTGTTGTAGTGGCGTATTTTTTGCCTCATCACTATATCGGCGTACACAAGCGATAAAATCACAAGAGACTTGCTGTGTCCCTTGATGGAGCAGCTGATAAAAGGCATGTTGGGCATTGGAACCAATCTCACCCCAAAGAATTGGACAAGTATCATAATCGATACATTCGCCATGTTGGGTCACCGATTTACCATTACTTTCCATCTCAAGCTGGGTCAAATAACTGGGCAAATAACTTAAGCGCCCATCATAAGGCAATACCGTATGGGCGTTCACTTGTAAAAAGGTGCTATTCCAAACTGCAAGTAAGCCTAATAATACCGGTATGTTTTCTGAAAAATCCGCCTGCGCAAAATGCTCATCCATACTGTGCGCGCCTGCCAACAGCTCCTTAAACCCAGACATACCGATACGAATAGCAATAGCAAGACCAATCGCTGACCACAAAGAAAAGCGACCGCCAACCCACTCCCAAAGCTGTAGCTGATGCTCAGGATGAATACCCCAAGCACTCATCTTTTTGCTATTGGCGGAGATACCAATAAAGTGGCGACGTAACACACTGTCCTCAGTACCCGCGCGACGTTTTGCGGTGGCAAGTAACCATGATAATGCTGTTTTGGCATTGGATAAGGTATCAATGGTACCAAAGGATTTAGATGAGATAATAAATAGAGTGGTTTCAGGATTTAGATGTTTTAGCAAATTATCTAGCTGCGTGCCATCCATATTGGAGACGAAGTGCACCTCAACACAAGTATCTGCCCACTCATCAAGGGCAGTGGTTGCCATCAGCGGACCTAAATCAGAGCCCCCTACACCAATATTGACCACATCAGTAATTGCCTTGCCCGAGAACCCTCGCCAAGTCCCACTACGTACACGCTCAGATAAACGTTCAACTTGCCTCAAGCTTTGATGGACATCAGCAACCACATCTTGATTATCAAGTTGCAAGCTTGCGGTGGCAGGCAATCGTAGTGCGGTATGCAAAGCGGCACGTTCTTCACTGGTATTCACCATTGCCCCTTGTAGTAAGGATTGAATACGAGCAGACAACTCACAACTGTTTGCCAAACTTAATAAATTTTCTAATACAGTATCATCTAGACATTGCTTGCTGTAGTCCATATACAGTGCCCCACATTGGGCGCTAAAACGTTGGGTGCGTGTATCATCCTGTGCAAACAAAGCAGCCAATGACCACGGCGAATCAGCGCAGATTTGTAGCTGCTGCCAATATTTAGAATGACGGGCACTGCTATAGACTTCATGGTCTTTTGTATGGTTCATTAACTACTCTTCATCGGCTAATTGCTGCTGAGCGAAATAAATGAAAGCCTGCAGATAAGAGCGCATATCGCCAGCATCATAGCTATCACCACGCATGGTGGTGACATTGACGCCATATTCACTGATAAGTGCGTCAATAGCATCTGTTAGCTGAATCTCTCCGCCAACTGAAGCTTTGGTATTAGCCAGATAATCAAAAATATGATGACTAAAGACATAACGACCAACCACAGCGAGTCTTGATGGCGCATCAGAGAGATTTGGCTTTTCTATAAAACCTGCCACTTTAAAGCTGATATTGGCATCTACTTCGTCATCAATATTACTTGCATCACTAAACGCTTCATTCAATTGGGCGATACCATATTTATGCACATCCTCATCTGCAACTTTATCGACCAATATTTGCGAATGATTGCCTTCAGAAAAAGCATTAATCATAAAGGCTAAATTATCAGCAGACATATCTCCATTAAAAGGATCAAGTACCACATCTGGTAAGAGCACTGCAAAATCATGATCACCAATAATCGGGCGTGCGGCAAGCACCGCATGACCTAAGCCCAATGGCTTACCCTGACGTATCATCGATATGGTTACGTCATCCGGTAGCCAATTTAAGCTATCTGCCAGCTCGTCTTTGCCTTTATCACGTAATTGATTATCTAGCTCAGCATTGATATCAAAGTAGTTCTCGATCGCGCTCTTTTGTGCATGACCAACCAAGACGATATGCTTGATACCAGCAGCAATAGCTTCTTCAACCACATAATGAATAGCAGGACGATTACCAAGCGGCAATAGCTCTTTGGGTACTGCCTTAGACAATGGCAACATACGAGTACCAAAGCCTGCGACAGGAATAACAGCGTGAGTGATTTTATTCATAATTTTTAAACTTTATTAAAAAAAGCGTGAGATAAAAGATATGTTTTATGTAACCTAAGCTAGGTTATAACCATTTGGATTCATGCTTTGCCAACGCCAACTATCTTGACACATATCAGTAATAGACAAGCTTGCTTGCCATCCTAACAACTCCTTTGCTTTATCAGCACTGGCATAGCAACTGGCAATATCGCCCGCTCGGCGTGCGGCAAATTGAAAAGGAATATCCTGACCTGATACAGCAGAAAATGCTCTGAGTAACTCCAATACCGAAGTGCCTTTTCCTGTTCCTAAATTGATAGGCAAAAACCCAACAGCTGGTGTTTGGCTTTCTAAATAATTCAGCGCAGCAACATGTCCTGCTGCAAGGTCAGTGACATGGATAAAGTCGCGTACACCCGTACCATCGACGGTAGGATAGTCATTGCCAAAAATACTTAATTGATCAAGCTTACCGACGGCAACTTGTGAGATATAAGGCATCAAGTTATTAGGAATATCATTGGGGTCTTCCCCAATCTGACCGGATGGATGCGCACCGACTGGATTAAAGTATCTAAGGGTAATCAGGTTCCAGTGATTATCAGATACTGCAAGGTCTTCTAGGATGTGTTCAACCGTGAGCTTACTTTGCCCATAAGGGTTGGTACAGGAGCGTTGAGAGTCTTCATTAATTGGCAGAATTTCAGGATCACCATAGACCGTAGCCGATGAAGAGAAAACAAAGTTTTTAACCTCATATTCAGCCATGATTTTAAGTAAGGTAATCGTACCACTCACATTATTATCATAATACATCAACGGCTCAGTCACAGACTCGCCAACTGCTTTTAAGCCAGCAAAATGAATCACGCCAAAAAATGGCTGCGCGGCAAATACTTGCCTGAGTGAATCAGCATCACGAATGTCACCTTCAATAAATTCGATTGGCTTACCGATCAAACTAGAGACACGGTTAATAGCTTCCTGACTACTATTAGATAAATTATCATAGATAACAACCTCGTAGCCTGCTTCATGCAGTGCAATACAAGTATGTGAACCGATATATCCTGCGCCGCCAGTGACTAATATTTTATTTTTATTATTTTCCATATTGATATCCAAAGCAATTTTTAAACAAAAAAAGACACCCCATTGTAGGGGTGCCTTCATTATTTTTCAACGTCATTTGAGTATTAGTAGTCAGTTAGCTGCTAATACTACCAGCCCGTTACTTCTTTTAGCTTCTCACCCAATTTTGATGGGTCACGCGTATAAGCAATACCTGCCGCTTCGAACGCTTTAAATTTATCTTCAGCAGTACCTTGACCGCCAGAGATGATGGCGCCAGCATGACCCATACGCTTACCTTCAGGAGCAGTAACACCAGCGATATAACCAATAACTGGCTTGGTCACATGGTCTTTGATATAAGCGGCCGCTTCTTCTTCAGCAGTACCACCAATCTCACCGATTAGGATGATTGCTTCAGTTTGTGGATCTTCTTGGAACAGTTTTAATGCATCAATCTGGTTCATACCAGGGATTGGATCACCACCGATACCGATACAGGTTGATTGACCAAAACCAAGCTTAGTGGTTTGAGCAACCGCTTCATAGGTCAACGTACCAGAGCGTGAGATGATGCCCACTTTACCTGGCAGATGAATATGACCTGGCATAATGCCGATTTTGCACTGACCTGGAGTAATAACGCCTGGGCAGTTAGGACCAATGAGACGTACATCGCCCGCTTCTTCAAGATAGCGCTTGGCTTTTAGCATATCAAGCGTTGGTACGCCCTCAGTGATAACTACAATCAGCTTCACGCCAGCGTCAATCGCTTCGATGATAGAATCTAGTACAAAAGGCGCTGGTACATAGATAACAGAAGCGTCAGCTTGAGTCGCTGCCATTGCTTCGTTCATGGTGTTGAATACTGGCAGACCTAGGTGCGTTTGACCTCCTTTACCTGGCGTTACGCCGCCAACAACTTTAGTACCATATTCGATGGCTTGTTCTGAGTGGAACGTACCATTTTTACCGGTAAAACCTTGCACCAATACTTTGGTGTCTTTATCAATTAATACACTCATTATCTTATCCTTGTATGCGGTTGTCTGGTAGGCGCTTGCCTATCTTGCCACGTTAAATATTAACAGCAGCAAGATGACAGTAAACGCCTTATACTCTTGAGCAATTAAGCTTTAACAGCGTCAACAATTTTTTGAGCGGCGTCTGATAAACCTTGCGCTGAAATCAATTTCAGACCAGATTCTTCTAGGATTTTCGCACCTAGCTCAGCATTGTTACCTTCTAAACGGACAACAACCGGTACTTTGACGTCAACTTCTTTGATAGCAGCGATGATAGCTTCTGCAATCATGTCACAACGTACGATACCACCGAAGATGTTGATCAAAACACCTTCAACGCTGCTGTCTTCAAGGATAATCTTGAATGCTTCAACAACGCGATCTTTAGTTGCACCGCCGCCCACGTCCAAGAAGTTAGCAGGTTTGCCGCCGTACAATTTGATGATATCCATCGTTGCCATTGCAAGACCGGCACCGTTTACCATACAACCGATATTGCCTTCTAGGGCAACATAGTTTAGATCAAATTCAGCTGCTTTAAGCTCACGCTCATTTTCTTGTGATTTGTCTTGTAGCGCAGCAATTTTAGGCAGACGATACAAAGCGTTTGAGTCGATACCAATTTTGCCATCAACACAAACGATTTCGCCATTTTCGCGAACCGCTAATGGGTTGATCTCAAGTAAATCAATGTCGTTCTCAACGAATGCTTGATAAGCACCAGTCATCAATTTAACGAATTGATTGATTTGCTTGCCTTCAAGACCCAATTTAAACGCCACTTCACGCGCTTGGAATGGCAATAAACCAACCAATGGATCGATATTTACTTTAAAGATTTTTTCAGGAGTCTCTTCTGCCACTTTTTCAATCTCAACACCGCCTTCAGTTGATGCCATAAACGTCACGCGACGTGAAGAGCGATCAACAACAGCGCCAAGATATAGCTCAGTTTGTACTGGGTACATATCTTCTGCAACCAAAACGAAGTTTACTGGCTGACCAGCTGCATCCGTTTGATACGTTACCAGATTCGTACCGATAAGCTCATCAGTCACTTGCTTCGCTTCTTCGCGAGTCTTAACCAGTTTCACGCCGCCCGCTTTACCGCGACCACCCGCATGAACCTGCGCTTTAATGACTGCGATATCAGTTGGGGTTTTATCAAAAGCGGCTGCCGCTTCGTCGCCACTATAGGCAATGATGCCTTCTTGAATGGGCAAGCCATAGCTTTTCAATAGCTCTTTTGCTTGATACTCATGTAAATTCATTGATTGAATCCTTTATTATTACCATTAATAAAAAATGAAAACCCATACACTGTAGAATGCTCTACTGTATTTGAGACCAACGCCACATTTGAAATAGTCATTCAAAATAGCTATTCAAACAGTGCGATGGTCATGTCATCATCTAATAACCATTTAACACACTTAAAATATCTTAAGACACTTTCAAAGTATCTTTATACAAAATATTTTAAGCGCTTCAAATTATTTACGTTTTTTACGCTGAATCGCGTGAATGGCACGGCCATCTGCTGACAATGCTGCTTCATGTACCGCTTCAGAGATTGTTGGATGCGCAAACGTCATCAACTGCAAATCTTCGATGCTAGAGACAAACTCCATCGCAATCATACCTTGATGGATAATATCGCCTGCACCCGCAGAAATCGCATGCATACCTAACAAGCGGTCTGTTTTGGCATCCGCAACGACTTTGATAGAGCCTTGTGCTTCACTTTGGGCAAGAGCACGACCGTTAGCCGCTAGGTTGAATGAACCTGTTTTAACTTCGTAACCGGCAGCTTCTGCTTCTTGCTCAGTCAATCCAACCCATGCGATTTCTGGATGGGTATAGATGACGTTGATGATAGTGTCGTAATTCACTTGGGCTTTTTCGCCATGAATACGCTCAACCGCCATCATGCCCTCTTCCATGGCTTTATGCGCAAGCATAGGGCCACGGACCAAGTCGCCGATAGCATAAACGCCATCAAGATTGGTTTTGCACTGATCGTTAACATCAATCAAACCACGTTCGGTCAATTGAATACCACTGTCTTCGCCAAGTAATTTTTCAGAATAAGCGCGGCGACCGACACAAACGATCAGCTTATCAAAACTCTCTTCGCTAGACTCACCTTTGGTTTCACTGGTGACGATGACTTGATCGCCTTTCACTTCAGCATTAGTCACTTTGGTATCAACACGGATATCAAGACCTTGCTTTTTCAGCATTTTGCCGGCTTCTTTGGCGATGTCTTTGTCAGCTGCTGCTAAGAAACTTGGAAGCGCTTCATAAACCACAACCTCGCTACCCAAACGACGCCATACTGAACCAAGCTCAAGACCGATAACACCCGCACCGATTACGCCTAAACGTTTAGGTACAGAAGTGAAGTCAAGCGCGCCAGTAGAATCAACAATGCGATCGCCGTCAGTTTTGGCAACTGGAATATCAATCGGCACTGAACCAGCTGCAAGAATGACATTTTTAGCAGTGATAGTCGTTTCTGCTTCATCAGCAAGCGCGGTAAATTTAACTTGTTTATCGCCACCTTTACCATCTTCTAATGTGCCCCAGCCTTGTAGCCAGTCAACCCCATTACCTTTTAATAACGCAGCAACGCCGCCAGTCAACTGCTTAACGATGCCTTCTTTACGGGCAATCATTTGCTCGATATCGATAGCAACATCACCAGTAGTAATACCATGCTCATTAAGGTCGTGCTTAGTCGCTTCATAGCGATGTGAGCTATCAAGCAATGCTTTTGATGGGATACAACCGACGTTTAAGCAAGTACCGCCAAGCGCAGGCTCACCTTTATAAACGCGTTTTTCGATACAAGCGACGCTCATACCCAGCTGTCCTGCACGGATTGCTGCTTCATAACCACCAGGTCCGCCGCCGATGACGACTAAATCATAACTGTCTTTCATAATACGTTCCTATTTTAATTTTAGTTTAATCTTAGTTTAATGTTAGGTATCATATAAACCAATTTTATCTCGTTAGTAAACCATCGACCTATCTATTCGATAACCAATACGATACCTAAATGCTAGATAATAGATGCGTTTAAAAAGACGATAAAGATGGCTGCTGAGTATTCTTAGCTCATTGCTCATAAGATAGAACTGAAAAAGCTAAAAGGCATTAAAAGATAATCTATATAAAGCTAAAAAGCTTGTATCAGTCATTACTGATACAAGCCTAAAAACTTAAAGATCTAAAAGTAGCATAGTAGGGTCTTCAACCAATTCTTTTAGTGTTACTAAGAATTTTACCGCTTCTTTACCATCAATCATACGATGGTCATAAGACAGTGCAAGATACATCATTGGCAAGATTTTAACTTCGCCATTAACTGCCATAGGACGATCATTGATGGCATGCATACCCAAGATAGCAGTTTGTGGCGGGTTCAAGATAGGTGTTGACATCAGTGAACCAAATACACCACCGTTTGAGATGGTGAATGTACCGCCAACCATGTCTTCTAGACCAAGTTTGCCTTCTTGTGCTTTACCACCAAACTCACGAATCTTGGCTTCAACATCTGCCATGCTCATGCGATCAGTATCACGCAATACTGGTACGACTAGACCACGATTAGAAGAGACGGCAACGCCGATGTCATAGTAACCATGATAAACGATATCATCACCATCTAATGAGGCGTTCACAGCTGGGTAGCGTTTTAGTGCTTCAGTCGCCGCTTTTACGAATAACGACATAAAGCCTAAACGCACACCATGGCGTTTTTCAAACTGATCCTTATACTTGGTACGCATGTCCATCAACGGTTTCATGTTGACTTCGTTAAACGTCGTTAGCATTGCTGTTTCTTGAGAAGCGGCTAGCAAACGATTCGCAATTGTCTTACGTAGACGTGTCATTGGTACACGTTTTTCAGTACGCTCGCCAACTGCTTCAGCAACAGGACGACCACTATCAGAAGTGATTGAGCTGTCCGCTTTTAAGGTTGGGTTTGACATATCAGTTTTAGTCACACGACCGCCGCGACCACTGCCTTCAACGTTTTTAGGATCTACGCCAGACTCTTTAGCCGCTTTACGGACTGCAGGGCTTTGATCTTTATGATCAGATTCGTCTGCTTTGTCAGTGCCTTGTACTGGCTCGCCGCCATCTGTTGCTTGTTTAGGTTGTACTGGCGCAGCTGGTTGATCTGGATCAACGGCAGGAGCAGCTTCAGCACTGGCGCTAGCACCGGCTTCAAATTCGGCAATCAGCTCATCAGACAATACAGTATCGTCTACTTGCTTAACGATTCGGGTTACAACGCCATTGTCAGGCGCAACCACTTCCAATACAACCTTATCAGTTTCGATTTCAGCTAATAAGTCATCACGGTTTACTTGCTGACCTTCAGTGACGTGCCATTCAACGATTGTACCATCGGCAACCGATTCTGGAAAAACGGGGGCTTTAATTTCAGCCATCGATATACTCCTTAGATTTGGATATTACTATTTATAATTAAGTCGTGATAGGCAGTCAGTACCATTTAAAACGTGATATTTAAATTGTCTTACTGGGTACTGACTGTCATCGCCTGATTCATTGATTACATACAATCTATTATTTAAATAAGCTATTAAATAGACAGCTCATCTACACTGATACCAAGACCACCAGCGATTAAATCTTGTTGTTGCTTAACGTGTAATTTTGCTGAGCCTGTCGCAGGCGCTGCACTGGCAGGACGTGCAACTGGCTCCATCACTTTTGCTCTGGTTGGATGCGGTACAACAATGCGGAACATATGCGGCGCTAAGTAATACCAAGCCCCTTGGTTCAGCGGCTCCTCTTGCGTCCAAACGATTTCTTTTAAGTTGCTATATTTTTCAATTTCAGCAATTAAGCGTTTTTCTGGTAAAGGATAGAGCTGCTCGATACGAACGATTGCGACATGGTCTAGACCCAATGCACGGCGCTGCTCAAGCAAGTCATAATAAACTTTACCGCCACATAGCACCATACGAGTCACGTTGTCCGGATTTTGCTGATCCATCTCTGGCAATACCGTTTCAAACTTACCATTTGCCAACTCTTCTAATTGAGAAGTTGCAAGCTTATGACGTAGCAAGCTCTTTGGCGACATGACGATTAACGGTTTACGAATTGGGCGAACCGCTTGACGACGTAGCGCATGATAAATCTGCGCAGGGGTCGTTGGGGTGATGACTTGCATGTTGTCTTCAGCACATAACTGCAAGAAACGCTCAAGACGGGCTGATGAATGCTCAGGACCTTGACCTTCAAAGCCATGCGGCAATAGCATGGTCAAGCCGCAAACGCGCTGCCATTTGGTCTCGCCACTGGCGATAAACTGGTCGATAACGACTTGAGCGCCGTTAACAAAATCACCGAACTGCGCTTCCCAAACGACCAATGCATTTGGTACTGTGGTCGCATAACCATATTCAAAAGCTAGTACCGCTTCTTCTGATAGCAATGAGTTATAAGTGGCAAAGCGTGCTTGATCTTCACTCAGGTGAGCAAGTGGCACATACATGCTGCCATCTTCAATATTGTATAGCTCACTATGACGATGTGAGAACGTACCGCGCCCTACATCTTCACCAGTAATACGTACCAGCACTTTATCATTATCGACCAGTGATGCGTATGCCAATGTCTCAGCTGCACCCCAGTTCAAAGGCTCTTCGCCAGTTTGCATCGCTAAGCGCTGCTCAACCACTTTTTGTACTTGGCGCTGTAGCTTGTAACCTTCAGGCATTTGAGCCATACGGCGACCATAACCTTTCAACACTTCGATATCGACACTGGTATCCCAATCGTCAACCAAATCGTGTCCCAAATAAGGTTTCCAATCAACAAATAGCTGCTCGTTAGGCTCGTTTACTAATGAGTTAGCAACATATTCACCGCGGTCTAATGATTCGCGATACTCATCTTCTAAACGCGTTTCATCTTCTTTACTCAGCAAACCTTCTTCGATTAACTGTTGCGCGTAAATAGTACGAGTCGTTGGTAGCTTTTTGATCACAGCATACATGAGTGGCTGAGTCGCTGAAGGCTCATCCGCCTCATTATGACCGTTACGGCGATAGCAGAAGAGATCTATAATAATGTCTTTGTCAAACTCATGACGATAATCTAACGCCAATTGCGCGGCAAATACCACAGACTCAGGATCATCACCGTTGACATGTAAAATTGGCGCATGAACCATTTTTGCCACATCGGTACAGTATTCAGTTGAGCGTGCATCTTCTTGACGGCTGGTGGTAAAACCAACTTGGTTATTAATCACAATATGGATGGTGCCGCCCGTCGTATACGCACGGGTTTGTGACATCTGAAATGTCTCTTGCACCACGCCTTGACCAGCAAACGCCGCATCACCATGAATGACGATTGGCAACACTGAATTGCCTATCTTATTCTCATGAAGTGGCTGATTATTACGACGTACTTGACGCGCACGTACTGAGCCTTGCAATACCGGAGCAACGATTTCAAGATGTGACGGGTTAAATGCCAACGCTAAATGCGCCTCGCCACCTGGCGTCATCACATTCGATGAAAAACCATTATGATATTTCACATCACCTGAGCCTTTTTCTGGCTGCACTTTACCATCGAACTCATCAAACAAATCGGCAGGGTTTTTGCCCAAGATATTAACCAATAAGTTTAAACGGCCACGATGCGCCATACCAATGACCATCTCTTTGGTGCCATAACCGCCAGCACGTTGGATGATTTCATTGATCGCTGGAATAAAGCTCTCGCCACCTTCCAGACCAAAACGCTTCACACCCGTATATTTACGAGCAAGATATTTCTCTAAGCCCTCTGCTGCCGTCAAACGCTCAAGGATAGACAAGCGTTTTTCTGTATCAAAAGAGATATGACCCAGATTGGTTTCTAGATATTTTTCCATCCAGCGCTTTTCTGTGCTGGTGGTCACGTGCATATATTCTGTGCCGATATAACGGCAATAGACGCGCTCCATGATTTCAATGATTTCACGTAACGGTGCTTCATTTTTACCGATATTTAGATCATTAGTAGGAAATACCGTATCTAGATCCGCGTCAGAAAGATTGTGATAGGCAAGGGTTAAATCCTCTACTTCCGCACGTGGGTGTAGACTTAATGGATCTAACTGCGCTCGGCGATGACCGCGACGACGGTAAGCTGAGATGAGCTGCTGTACGCCCATTTGCTTATTGTCGCCAACATTGTTGCTATGACTAGTAGTCGCGCTACTGGTGTCGGTGCTGACCTTATTAGCCGTCTGATTACGCGCTAATAATAAAAACTGGTCTTTAATGGCATTGTGTGGCGCATCATTTGGCGATTTGTATTGTTCAAAATACGTTTGCCAATCGCTACCAACACTATTAGGGTCTTCTAGGTATTGCTCGTAGAGGATATCAATATAATTGGCATTATCAGCGGCCAATTCTGTGTGATCTACGCTCGCTGCTTCTTTAGTTATACTATTCATAATAATCGTCTATTTGATAGATAAATGAATGGAATCGTGCTTATTATTGTGAAATCTGTTGGATATAGGCGGCTCGGCTATTGAATAAATAGCTTTTTAACAATCAACAATCGACATAGAACACCATTCAAATTATTTGTGAACGTTCAGTTTTCTTATGTCGCTCGTCGCAAAACATTAATTTATATATAATGCTATCAGTTATAACTAAATCGTTATTTATAGCATTTTTTTCAAATTTTTTTTGTTCAGCTGGCTTATTTACAAGCCATTTCTGCTGGATAACTGGGCTATTGTAGCTCTACAATGGCTATTTGACAAATTATGCACTGCCGTATAGCGTAACATGCCTACCTTTACAGCCATAGTTTGTTTGTTCAATACTAAGTATTTACACAATGAATATCTATGATCGCTTTAAGCCATTCATAGGTAATTGACTTTGCGCATATTCATATCTCACTGCTATACGTCAATTTTAACCTCAGTATTATATACCTTCTATCATCGTCATTCACCCCTATAATCTTGTAATAACCAAGCATTTTTTATGCTTAGTCATTACTATTTATAATTATATAGGCAGATGGACGAGATAACAGGTTATCTTACCTATAAGCAACGCATTGTTAATATCGCCTTACTTGCGATAATTATTATGATATAAATTCAAATATTGGTCTTAAATGACTTAACAAGCATGGTTACTATAGTCAGTGAAAAGTAATTCGACACATTATGTACTGCTGGTATCAATTTTTCTTGCTTGCTGTGCCCATGCAGACAGAGGCTGCAAAAAATCTGTACCAACAGTGCCGTAGCGTTTTTAGAGTATTTTGACTATATACGCTATTGTTTTGCTTATTTTAATGAACAAAAAACACCACCTTATCTTAGGTGGTGTTTTTTTATAGCACTATTATAAAGCTAATTGATGCTAAAAGGTATATTAACCTGCTTGATCAAGCAACAAATTACGCAGATGACCAATGGCTTTGGTTGGATTCAAACCTTTTGGACATACGGATACGCAGTTCATGATACCGCGGCAACGGAATAAGCTGAATGGATCGTCTAAACGAGCCAGACGCGCACGCGTGTCCGTATCGCGACTGTCTGAGACAAAACGATTGGCATTCAATAGCGCCGCTGGGCCTAAGAACTTATCAGGGTTCCACCAAAATGATGGGCAGCTGGTCGAACAGCAAGCACATAAAATACACTCATACAGACCGTTGAGCTTGTCGCGCTGCTCAGGTGACTGCAAGCGCTCTGTTGCTGGCGCTGGCTGCTCATTGATCAAGAATGGATGTACTTTTTCGTACTGCTCATAGAATTGGTTCATATCGACAACCAAATCACGAACCACAGGCAAGCCTGGTAACGGACGAACGGTTACTTTTTCTGGCAAAGTGTTCATGTTGATCAAACATGCTAGACCATTTTTACCATTAATATTCATACCGTCAGAGCCACAGATGCCTTCACGGCACGAGCGACGGAAGGTGAGGGTTTCATCTTCCTTTTTTAGACGTAATAACACGTCAAGCAACATACGATCTGAGTCTAATAACTCAACCGTATAGGTTTGCATTCGCGGCGCTGCGTCCAGATCAGGATCGTAGCGATAGATTTCGATGGTGCGAGTACCTCGGCTCATAATGCTAAACTCCACACGTCGGTGATGGCGGGCATACAAAGATTGCAACATGTCGCGCTGACTATTAACCGGTACTGACAAGTAGCATCAAATACTGATTAATAGGGCGCTGGCATGAGCTTGTAGCTGGCGGTCACCTTTTTTAATAAATGAATAAAGGATAAAACGTTTACGCTGTTCGTATAAATCAGATGCAAGCCGTCTAAAATTAATAGACGCGAACCTTTGGCTCGATATAATCAACCGTCAATGGAATTTTACGAACCGGCTTATAGATAACTTTATTGCCTTCAGAATACCATAAGGTATGCTTCATCCAATCGTTATCGTTACGACCATTTGGTGCGTATTCATCATCTTCAGGACGATCATAGTCAGACACACTGTGCGCGCCGCGACTTTCATGGCGCTGGGCCGCCGATATCATCGTGGCTTTTGCCACTTCATAAAGATTTCCAACTTCGAAAGCTTCGATACGGGCCGTGTTAAAGACCTGTGATTTATCGGCCAAATGAATTTGATCGATTTTTTCGCCTAGCGCTAAGATTTTTGCAACGCCTTCGTCCATCATCGCTTGTGTACGGAATACACTGGCATGCGTTTGCATGGTTGCACGAATCTCATCTGCTACGTCTTGCGCATTGTAGCCTGACGTTGACTGTTGCAGCTTGTCTAAACGACCGACTGTATAGTCAAGGACGCGAGGATCAAGTGGTTTATAGTTATGATCCGCATGATGGAATTCATCAACGATGTGCTTGCCTGCAGCGCGACCAAATACCAAAAGGTCAAGCAATGAGTTGGTACCTAAACGGTTGGCACCGTGAACACTGACGCACGCACATTCACCAATCGCATAAAGACCTTTAACCACGTTGCCTTTGGCATATAGACCGTCTTCATCCGTACCCGCTTCTAAATCCGGTACAATCACTTGACCATGAATCGTGGTTGGAATACCGCCCATCATGTAGTGAATGGTTGGAATAACAGGAATTGGCTCTTTTGTGATATCGACGTTGGCAAAGTTTTTACCAATCTCGAATACTGAAGGCAGACGCTTCATGATGGTTTCAACACCTAAATGCGTCATATCCATCACAATATGGTCAGCGTTTGGACCACAGCCACGACCTTCTTTAATTTCTTGGTCCATAGAACGAGAAACCAAATCACGAGGTGCTAAGTCTTTAACCGTTGGCGCGTAACGCTCCATGAAAGCTTCGCCATCTTTATTACGTAGGATTGCGCCTTCACCGCGGCAACCTTCAGTCAATAGTACGCCTGCACCATGGACGCCAGTTGGATGGAACTGCCAGAATTCCATATCTTGCAATGGAATACCAGCACGAACGGCCATGCCAATACCGTCACCAGTATTGATATAAGCATTGGTAGAAGCGGCAAAGATACGACCGGCACCACCTGTTGCTAATACCGTGATTGGCGATTGAAATACGGCAACCGTACCGGTTTCTTGTTCAATCGCGATTACGCCATTGATATTACCGGCGTCATCTTTGATCAAATCAAGTGCAATCCACTCGATAAAGAACTCAGTACCTTGCTGTAGATTTTTTTGATATAAAGTATGTAATAGCGCATGACCGGTACGGTCAGCAGCAGCACAGGCACGTTGTACGGCTTTTTCGCCATAGTTTGAGGTATGACCACCGAATGGACGTTGATAAATCGTACCGTCTTCATTACGGTCAAACGGCATGCCCATGTGCTCAAGCTCATAAACAACTTTTGGCGCTTCACGGCACATGTACTCGATGGCGTCTTGGTCACCCAACCAGTCTGACCCTTTAACGGTGTCATAAAAGTGGAAATGCCAGTTATCATTGCTCATGTTACCGAGGCTTGCACCGATACCGCCCTGAGCTGCAACCGTGTGCGAGCGGGTTGGGAATACTTTGGTTAAGACTGCAACCTTCATGCCGGCTTCAGCTAAATGCAATGATGCACGCATACCTGAGCCACCACCACCAACGATGACCGCGTCATAGTTGAGGGTTTTGATATTGCTAATAGTGTTGTCTTGTCTAGTTGCCATTACGGTTTTCCTAATGCCTGTTAATACTTGCGAAGTAAATACAAGGACTGCTTAACCAGTCATGCACTCCGAGCTGAATCATCGACTCAAAGCACGGATATGGATAATAAATTTGTACAAAACTGGGTACTTAAGCTATCTTCAACCACTTACTAAAATGTGCATATCTATCTGAGCGTTAAACAGCAACGACACCGAAGCCATTACCCCAAAAAATCATGATGCCCCAGAATAAAAATACTAAAACGGCAATAATCATTAATGTCTGTAATACCAAACGTAGACCTGCTGCGCTTGCGCCCAGTTTGCCCGTAGTAATATAGTCTGTGAATACGGTCCACATTCCCACCCAAGCGTGACCTGCAAGGGCTAGAACCGCTATCAAGCTAAATAGACGCATCGGTAAGCTGGTCATAAAGCTTGACCACTGCGTGAAGCTCACATCGCCATGGGTCAAAAAGAAGCCCAATAGCACCACACTGTAAACTGCCAATACCACAGCGCTAATACGCTGAACAATCCAATCACGTGAGCCTGATCCGGTCAAACCAGTCGCGCTTTTGATTCCTGAATTATTTTTTATCATTAGAACATCACCCATACAAATGACGCGACAATTAGAATCGCTGCAATCACGAAGCTGACCACGGTCACCATACGTGCAGATTTCAGCTCTTCGTTACTGCCATTATCAGCAAATAAATGTTTGATACCCATCACAAAATGATAAGCAATGGCGGCAACGAATATCCATGCCAAAAAGCGCACTAAAACATTGTCAAAGACGGTTTCAAAACTCTCAGGTGATGCCAAAGAATTCTGTAGTAACCATAGCATGACTGGAATAAGTAAAAATAAAATGATGCCAGAGATACGATGCAGAATTGAAGCAATCGCAATCGGTGATCGATTAACACTAATCACTTGGCTGAGGGGCAGATCAATAGGTCGGTTGCTTTTCACAGCGGGCATCCTTTTTGCGGTTATATCTGGTAGTTACTTATGATTTGGCAATCGTCTGCCAAATACACTGAGCACCACACAAGACGAATAAAGTAAGGAAGGGCTAGCTGACGTCATTTAATTTGCGCTAAATCTGAAAGCATACAAGGATTGACAGGGTCATTATGGGCATTCGACTATCGCTCAATGACCCAATACATCCTTTCAACAACAAGCTGTCTACATATTAACAGACCATAAAACGAAGCATGGGATAAATCGATTAACTATTCTATTTTTACGGGTTCCCATTAACAAAAAAAGATAACGCCATGGAGTCATCTCTATGCTATCATTTTTTGTTAAGGTAAACTTCACTGTAGGCTATTTAAAAATAGAACAGTTAACAAGAATATTCAAGCGATAAGCTTGGTCTTGGTCGCCAAAGTGGTCATTCAATCGTAACAAAGTATGAGTGGAGCAAAGCCCATTACCCACTTTGTCAAGACAAGCCATCGTTTTGCGCAAAGCTAGTGCCAGTTAAATCCCTCTAATTATAAAATGACTGAGCTCTAATTACAAATTTATCCCCTAAATAGTGGTTATTAGAGATTTATTAACAAAAAACTGGCTATTTGCAATATGAATTCATTAATATTACTCAGTCTTAGTGACCTATAAAGCCAAACGAGTGTGTCGGTTAATGATGCTCTGTCTGTTTTATAGTCAATGCCAGAAAATATCTCAGCACAGTATTTGGCTACAATCGGCTTTCTATGTCGGCGTTAATCATTATCATTACGCTATGACAAATGGGATGATTTACAGTCAAATTACCTACCAGACATATTTTGATACAAAGTTTACAGCCGATAACTACTGTTAGCGCACGTGTATTGTAGGCGTGACTGGTAAAAGTCTTTTCAAAACTTAAGTAATAACTGCTAATATAGCCTGCATATTAAATGGCTCACATTCATTTTGACCATTTGACTATCTATTATGACGCGATGGTGTGCGTCACTATTATTTTTGTTCTAACAAGTTAAAACAATGGAGATTAAATTATGGCTGATAATCAAGCCACATTGACCGTAGATGGTAAGGATTACCAACTTCCTATTACTGAAGGCACTCTAGGGCCGTCAGTTATCGAAGTTGCTGCTTTCCAAAAAGCTGGCTACTGGACTTATGATCCAGGCTTTATGGCAACAGCGCCTGTCGAATCAAAAATTACCTTCATTGATGGCGGCAAAGGCGAGCTATTGCATCGCGGCTACCCTATTGACCAGTTAGCAAACAATGCAGAATATCTAGAAGTGGCTTATGCGCTGATTCATGGTGACTTGCCTAATGCTGAGCAAAAAGCCGATTTCTATGAAAAAATCCGTCAGCATACTGGTGTTCATGACCAATTACGTAAATTCTTTGAAGGCTTCCGCCGTGACGCGCATCCAATGGCGATTATGGTTGGTGTCGTAGGTGCTTTATCAGCGTTTTATCATGAAAATCTAGATGTTAGCAACGAAGAGCATCGTGAGATTACAGCCATTCGTCTTATTGCTAAAATGCCAACGCTTGCCGCTATGAGTTATAAATACTCAAAAGGCGAACCGTTCATGTACCCACGTAATGACTTCAATTATGCTGAGAACTTCTTGTACATGATGTTTGCCACGCCTGCTGATGTGGATTATAAAACCAACGACGTCATCACTCGCGCCATGGACAAAATCTTTACTTTGCATGCTGACCATGAGCAAAACGCATCAACGTCTACCGTACGTCTGGCGGGCTCTACTGGCGCAAACCCTTACGCTTGTATCGCTGCTGGTATCGCAGCATTGTGGGGTCCATCACATGGCGGCGCCAACGAAGCGGTACTTGAGATGCTCGATGAAATCGGTTCTGTAGAAAACGTGCCTGAGTTCATGGAGAAAGTGAAGAGCCGTGAAGTGAAACTGATGGGCTTTGGTCATCGTGTTTATAAAAACTTTGACCCACGTGCACAAGTCATGAAAGAAACTTGTGACGAAGTATTAGATGCGCTTGGCATCAATGATCCTAAGCTTGAGCTTGCAATGGCGCTTGAGAAAATTGCCTTAGAAGATCCGTTCTTCGTCGAACGTAACCTGTATCCAAATGTTGATTTTTACTCTGGTATTATCTTAAAAGCCATCGGTATCCCAACGTCAATGTTTACCGTTATCTTCGCATTGGCTCGTACCTCTGGTTGGATCAGCCATTGGCTTGAGATGCACAGCGCGCCGTTCAAAATCGGTCGTCCGCGTCAGTTATATACGGGTGAAACGCATCGCGATTTTGTTAAAGTTGAAGATCGTAAATAGTTATTGAGCAATCGTAAAAATAAACAGCTATAAAAGAATCTCGCCATGTGCGAGATTTTTTATGGCCAGATTTAACCGATTACTTAAACTCTTTTAGCGTTTGCTCATATTTGGCGATTTGTTCATCATAACCTTCGATGGTTTCATTGAATTTCGCCATCAACATCTCAAATTCTTGCTGCTGTGTTTGTTTCATTTTCTGCATATCAAGTACTTGCTGGGTTTCTATCTGCTCCCAAACTTGATGCTGAATAATTAAACGTGCCAATGCAGGGCTTTTGGCGCTGACTCTGCCAGCAATTTCTGCATCTTCAAAAAGCTGTGGTACTAAGGTTGCGATATTAATCAAAGTATCCGTGTCCTGCGCATTCAGTGCCGTGGTCACCGGCTGATAAAGCGCTTCCATCGCTTGCTCATAACGCTCTATAATCTGATCTTCAGTCAATATGATAGGCTTACGTGGCTCTAAGCTGATACGCTTCAGCACGGTTAAATCACGCTTGCCGACTTCAGTATTGGTATTAATGTCATCATTTATCTCAGTAGCTGTCGCGGAGTCGCTATTTTCTATATTTTTTGTAGCTGCTGCCGGATCTTTTGCTAGTTGTGGCGTAGCGGCCGTAGCATCTTTATCACTGTTAGCCGGCTGATTATTGCCAGTTTCACCAGTATCAATAGGCTCATCGACTAGTAAAGCGTTTGTACTGTCTGCGACATCAGCAGCTTGTAGCGACTCATACTCTGCTTGCAGACGCCCCTGTAATCCTTGAAACTGGGTAACATACAAAGGTTGGAATTGCTCTATGCGTGCCGCAGCAGAATCACTTTGCGCCATAGGTTGACTGTCTTCTGCGCTCGTTTGCTCACTGGTTTGGGTCTTATCCGCTATATTGTCTTCTCTAGCTTGTTGCTGACAACCACTCAACAATAATACACCGGTCAATGCAACGGCAAGTAAAGTCTTTGAATGCTGTGGATACCCAATACTTTTATTGGCAAGGTTAGAATAAGCATCATTATCAGACTTTTCTAGAAAAAATTTAAACATCTGAATTTATTTCCTGTGTTAAAAACAAAAATATCACATAGCTATATAAAGGTTAAGATTCAGTCGCGGTATGAGAAGCTAGTCTCAAGATTATCCATCGATTAAACCACTAAGAATGGAATACAGTCTGCCAAATCCTGACAGTCTTGTCCGCGCTGACGACGGACAAAATAGTCTTGCACCATACGTGCCTGCTGCTCAATACCGTATTTGAAAAAAGGCTTACCTACTTCTAGTACATAATCATAGCGACGATCGATAAGAGCACCGCGCACCACCTTCAAGCCCTGTTGTAGCTGCCATACATGCGTCAGCTCATGTATCAGCCAGCTTTGCTTGCCAAGTGCCACTTGACTGAAATCTTCGAGCCAGTCTACTGAATGAAAATAAATATTGCCATTAGGACTCACCGCATAATGTTTGAGCACCCACCATGCTGTCTTAAGCTCAATGTCATCAAGTCTAAGACTATCACCAAACACTGAATGCGCCAGCTTTATCTCACCGGCGGTAAGCTTGCGCGCCTGCCGTTTAGTAGCATTAATATCCTTAGTAGATACCGAATGATGATCAAAAAGACGTTTAAAGATTGACTGCAACATGACTACTATCATCCTTTATCTGTGATCTATCATTTTCATAAAGTTAATTAACCCCTTAATAGGGATAATATAGGTATAAGTAAAGCGTTAAAGACATAAGCTGTACATTCAGCTGACTTTTATTAACGTGAATGTGCGTTAGCCTAACCTTTGTAATAATATTCACGACATCATTACTTATCACCTTATGTACATAGTTAATCCACTTTAAAAAGGGCACACTGCTATTGGCTATAAATTTTTTGCAGCCTCTGTCACGCCTGCGAACAGCAAGCAAGAAAAAATTATAGCCAATAGCACGTTATTACAATCGTAGCGCTTTTATTTTGAACTGACTATACCAATCGCTTAATTGCAATAAAGACAGCGTTATAAAGACAAATATAGAAAACAGCACTTTGATGTTATAGATTATGGACAAGTGTCTAATTTTACAATAAAAAGCCTTCAATAATAGAAAATATAGAGAATTTTATGCCGCCTAATTTTCATGCTGATACACCCCTCGCCCAGCGCATGCGCCCGACCACACTTGACGCTATTATTGGTCAAGCGCACTTATTAGCAGCAGGTGCGCCGTTACGGCGCTTGGTGGAACAAGGTCACCTGCCCTCTATCATTTTGCATGGGGAAGCAGGCATCGGCAAAACGACCATAGCGATGCTACTGGCCGATGCGGTTGGCAGACCTTTTCATGCCTTGTCTGCGCTAAATACTGGTGTTAAGCAATTGCGTGAGGTATTAGATAACAAAGATACGTTAAATTTTGAGTCGCCTGTGGTGTTTATTGATGAGATACATCGTTTTAATAAAGCGCAACAAGATGCCCTACTCAGTGCGGTCGAGTCTGGCGATATTACCTTGATTGGTGCGACTACCGAAAACCCTTCTTTTAGTGTCAATAATGCGCTGTTATCACGTTGCCAAGTCTATCGCTTAGAACCATTAACGCCTGAGCAAATTAGCGCGGTATTACAGCGGGCTATGTCAGAAGATAATGTGCTTAAAGAGCTGACTGTCAACTTGCAAGCGCAGCAAACTATTAGCCAATTGGCACATGGTGATGCTAGAAAGGCTCTCAATATATTAGAGCTTGCCATTCAGACGGCTGATACCAATCAATCACCGCTCATCATCGATGATGCACTGGTCGCCCGTGTCGCCCAGACCGCACTCGTACGCTATGATAAAGATGGTGAGCAGCATTATGATATGGTCTCCGCCATGATAAAGTCAGTACGCGGCTCGGACCCAGATGCAGCACTATATTGGATGGCACGGATGTTAGTAGGCGGTGAACCGGCTGATTTTATCGCGCGGCGCTTAGTGATTTTGGCCAGTGAAGATATCGGGAATGCCAACCCCAATGCCTTACTTCTCGCTGATGCCGCCCTGCGTAGTGTCCAATCCATCGGCATGCCAGAAGCACGTATTATCTTGGGGCAAGTGGTGGTATATCTGGCAACCAGCGCGAAAAGTAACAGCACCTATAACGCTATCAATGCTGCGATGAGCTTGGCAGAAAAAGACGCCTCACCTGTGCCGCTCCATTTACGTAATGGGGTGACTAAGCTAATGCGTACTCAAGGCTACGGACAAGATTATGTCTATCCGCATAACTATCCCAACCATTATTATGCGCAAAGCTACTTACCAGACAACTTAATCGATACGCGCTTTTATGAATTTGCAGACAATCAGCGTGAGCAGCACAGTAAGCAGTTTATAGATTGGCTAAAAAGCCAAGCGGCTAGTAATGAATAATCGCTCACAATACGACTGAATATGGGCGAAAATCTGTCAATCGTCGTTACCATTGATGCTATAGTCAAAATACTCTAAAAACACTACGGTACTGCTGGTACAAATTTTTTGCAGCCTCTGTCTGCATGGGCACAGCAAGCAAGAAAAATTGATACCAGCAGTACATAATGTGTCGATATTACTTTTCACTGACTATACTTGTCACGTTTTTAGGCAGACTGGTCTATATAGTTTCGAGATGAAGCAGCACAGTAGGATGAAAAACGTTAAAATGTCCTCATAATGATATATAAGCAATGATTGGCTAACGTCTACAGTCGATCAATTTAACCCAGCGCACTTTGCTTAACCGCAACAGCGCTTTGTAGCATCTGCTGCTACAATAGGCAGATAACACTTTATATCCCACATTGACACCTATCTATATAATAAAATATTGAGACATCCTATGAGTTTAAATACGATTCCTGAGATTATCGAAGACATTCGTGCAGGTAAAATGGTCATCTTGATGGATGATGAAGACCGCGAAAACGAAGGCGATATTATCATGGCAGCGACCCATGTTCGCCCTGATGATATCAACTTTATGATTACTCATGCGCGTGGCTTAGTGTGTTTGACCTTATCACAAGCACGTTGTCAGCAATTGGCGCTGCCACTCATGTCTGATCGTAATGAGGCAAAATTTAGTACCAACTTTACCGTTTCTATTGAAGCGGCTGAAGGCGTGACTACCGGCATCTCAGCCGCTGACCGCGCGCGTACCATTCAAGCAGCCGTCTCCTCTTCTGCAAAACCAGAAGATATCGTTCAGCCTGGCCATATTTTTCCAATCATGGCACAAAATGGCGGCGTCTTGCACCGCGCCGGACATACCGAAGCCGGTTGTGATTTGGCACGTCTTGCCGGACTTGAGCCAGCAGCGGTCATTGTCGAGATTATCAATGCCGATGGCACCATGGCGCGCCGTGATGACCTTGAAGTATTTGCAAAGGAACATGATTTAAAAATCGGTACGATTGCTGATTTGATTAACTACCGTATTGCCAACGAGCAGACTGTTGAAGAAATTGCATCGCACCCATTTGAAACAGAATACGGCACCTTTACCTTACATCGTTTCCGTGAGTTCGGTGCGACTGAAACCCATTTAGCGTTGGTAAAAGGCGATGTGAGCCAAGGTATTAGCACCGTTCGCGTACATGGTTTTCATCCATTACGCGATTTATTTGCTGCCAAAAACGATACTACTGGTCGTAGCGGCTGGAGCGTGCGCTCAGCATTAGAAGAGATCAATGCATCAGAGCGTGGTGTCTTGGTTTGGATTGGCAACCATGAACCGACTGACTTGGGTGATGCCTTGGATAAGGCGGCATTGAATGAATCTTTATCGACCATCACACAGCAACCGTATCGCAGCATTGGGGTTGGCGCTCAGATTTTGCGTCATTTAGGGGTGCGTGATATGCGCCTTTTGTCCTCACCGATGAAGTTTTACGCTTTGTCAGGTTTTGATTTGAACGTGGTTGATTTTGTCCATGCACCAAAGCAAGATTAATACGCTTCATTAAAAGTAAAAAATTATTGTCAATAAAAGGGCCGCATCAGCTTAGGTTGATGCGCCCCTTTTATTGTTCGTTCAAAGTTTAATCACAAAACGCCATATAGTCAAAATACTCTAAAAACGCTACGGTACTGCTGGTACAAATTTTTTGTAGCCTCTGTCTGCATGGGCACAGCAAGCAAGAAAAATTGATACCAGCAGTACATCATGTGTCGATATTACTTTTCACTGACTATACTTAGATTTGTGGGATATGACCGAACGTCGCTTCTAGTGCTAGGAGTCGTTCACGCTCTTCATCAGTCCATGGCTTTTTATCTTGACCGTTGCTATCTAAGCGCACCACCACTGCCTCAGCGGTCGCAACGATGTCAGCTTGTGCCGTACTATAATAGCTATACTCTATCACAATGCTGGTCGTGCCCAAACGCTGGCAACGCACGCCTAATAACAAGGTATCAGGATAAATCACTGGGCGTAAATACTGGCAGCTTGATTGTGCCAATACCGTGACCATATGACTATCAAACATGCCAAGCGCCTGCAAATAGCCAATACGGGCTGACTCAGCATAACGATAGTACACCACATTATTTAAGTGATTAAAGGCATCCATCTCACCCCAATGAATCGGCTGCTGATGAATAATAGGATAATGCGATAGCTCGTCCGGAAGATGATTGTCCAAATTATTAACGATAGATGTTTTATTAAAAAGTTCCATAATTGCCTGTCTCTTATCTTTATTGTTCTTTAAAACGACATAGTCAATCCCCTTTAAAAGGGGTAGATAGCTACTGGGGTCAATGATTCGCAGCCTCTGTCTGCGTAGGCACAGCAAGCAAGAAAAATTAACCCCAGTAGTGCCTTATAACATTTCTTTTATTTAGGACCGACTATAGTATAGATCAGCAAACCATTAACGTTGCGGCTTATTCAAAATCTGCGAGGTTAATAATGGCGACGTTCTTGGCGCATTGACAATCAATCGATCCAGACCTTCTATCACCTCTGTCATATTCTTAGGAGAGGATTTGGTCTGTAAGTTATTTTGGTCGGACTGTTTTTTGTTGTCGATAGAGGTCTGTGCTTCTACTTGTTTAGGCATCAGCGTTTGCAGCCGCTTACGTGCTTGATTTAAATACATGACTAACTGATCACGATCATGCATGTTGCTGGCTTGACTGGCTAGATTTAAGGTCATGATGGCTTCATGAATCGTCAGTTGCCGACGCGTTAAACGGCTATTGTCAGCAGATTGACTCAGCACTGCATTTTTCTGTGGTGTACTTTTAAGATCGCTACCATTGTTAATAACACGCTCATGGCGATATAAAAAGTCTTGAATATTTTGAATGGCAAGGTTTTGCAGCTGCCAAGAGCTTGGCTGAGCGCTTCGCGCCTGCAATCGCTCAATATCTTTGACCAAACTTTGCTTAATAAGGACTGTCAGCGCAGGCGCAATCTCGTTACTTTTTTGCGAAAGCTGCCAATGCAGGCCTTGTAATAAATCAATCGCCGCACTGCCATTACTGTCGGCCAACAATCTATCGGCGGCTTGTATCTGAATACGCAATAAATCTAGCTGATTTTGAGCTTGGCTACTGACCACTGCACTAGTTGCTGGCAGCGTTTGTTGACTCATCGCAAATAAGCGGTCGTCCATCTCATTTAAACGGCTGACAACTTGCTCATTACTTTGCAAGCGCTCATTGACGGTATGCTGAAAACGCTGCTGACTGATATATAGCCACAATAAGACGCCTATCAACAATAAAATAACCACCCATTGCAAGCGTAACAAGAACATATTTGCTTGTCGGCGCTGCTGAAGAGCAGAGGGATCTTTCGATAACGATTCAGAGTTCATTGGCATAAGGCCACACCGTTTATGATTGATAAGGTTAAGCACAGTCAGCTGAGCAAATAAAGTAAGTAAGATTTCTAGCAGGAGCACGTTACTCTAAACGACTCTCTTTTCTCTTAAACTGAATATACTTTAAATATTATAAGCCCGTTGTATTAATAGCAGTAAGAATGGTTTCTGGCGCCAGATCCTCCACGCGCCAATAACTTAACTGCTTTTCTGCGACCATATTGGCTAAGCGCTCGCCCAATACCACGTAAGCAAAGTCTGATAGTTTAAGCGGCGTATTGGCTGACATCGCTTGGTTTTCTGCTGCTAAATTTATTGTTTTGGTAGCCTGAACGATACTTTCCCAATGCTCAAATGCTGTACCACTACTCACAATGACGATAGGTTTCGCTTGCTGTGACGCGGTTATGCCAGCTGTCACATTCTGACTATTAAAACCTTGTCGCCATTGCTGATATTGCGCCATGGCATTGATAGGCATTTTGCGCTCGTACCAAGCAATACTATCGATATGGACATCGCGCGCCTGTAGCCTATCGACCAATAATCGTCGTCCACCAAGACCCCGCCACACAAGCAGCTTATCCCCGGCCTGCAGGTTGTCAATCTCAGGCATCGCTAGCATACCTTCGTTATTAGCAATAGCAGGCTGCAGCACTTGATAGCTGGCAAATGGCAACTTTGCCTCATTTAATACCGCAGCAGTCGCTTCTCCAACCGCAATCAGATGGCTTGGCGCTGCTAAAAGCCTAGAGCTACCTTCTGTACCCTTTGCTTCTTTATCAGTTGCGCTATTAGCTTGGCGCTCACGCTCAAGCAACTGCCATATAGCCAAACCTGAGGCTGCCGCTGTCGGGCTAACGATGACCAGCGCTTGATACTCGCCTGCTAGCCACTGGCGCATCAGCCGCATGTCAGTATCGCTACTCGCACGCGCTTCTAATGCTAGCATCGGTATATCTACGACTGTGAGACCTTCCGCTTGTAAATGTTGCGTCAGCGGCGCTGCTCGCTCTACTGGGCGCGTATTGATGACAGTTCTTGTCAGTGATAATGGCTTATCACTTGACTGACTAAAGTCAGTCGACTTAGATGATGACCCAGACATAAACATACCGTAAAAAAAGCAAATAGAGTTAGCACAAGCATAGAGTCATCTAAACCATGATAGCTCTATGACTGAGTTGATAATGGTGATCCAGTGTTATTCAGACTAGCTATTATTCAGGATGATATATCGCTGCTAAAATCTCACCGGCGCCAGATGCCAATAACATGTCAGCTACCTCTATCCCTAGCTGATTGGCTTGGGCTTCTTGCTCAGCTTGGCTGCCAGTTAATATCACATGCTTATCAGATTTAAGCACCTCGCTACCATCTTCTTGACCAACGCGACCACGCAGCCACAAGGTATCACCAGCATCGTTATTACCATTGTCATTATCGTTGTTATCACTGCCATTGTCGTCATTATCAGTTGCCGATGCAGATGCCTTTTGGAGTACGGCATAAGCTGCAATGGGTACTTGGCAACCGCCTTGCAGATGTCGATTTAAGGCGCGCTCAGCGATTAAGCGTATACGGGCTTTATCATCATTGAGTGGTGCCAGTAGTTTTAATACTTCAGCATCATCTGCGCGGCATTCAATCGCTAGCGCGCCTTGCCCAACCGCTGGCAGGCAAATATCGATATCCAATTCGCTACGAATGCGGTCGTCAAGCGAAATGCGCTGTAGACCACTGGTTGCCAAAATAATCGCATCATACTCGCCAGCATCTAACTTGCTTAGGCGTGTGCCAACATTGCCGCGTAGGGTTTTGATTTGCAAATCTGAACGATAAGCCTTGATTTGACATTGGCGACGCAAACTTGCGGTTCCTACGACCGCACCTTGTGGCAACTCATCAATACTATGATAAGTGTTGGAAACAAAGGCGTCGGTTGGCGAAGCACGCTTGCAATAAACACCTAATATCAACCCTTCGGGTAAATCCATCGGCACGTCTTTGAGTGAGTGCACCGCAATATCTGCCTGCCTATCATATAATGCCTGCTCAAGCTCTTTAACAAATAAACCTTTACCACCGATTTTCGCCAGTGGCGTATCCAAAATTTTGTCACCTTTAGTGACAATTTTTAGCAGATTAATTGTCATCTCAGGATACAAGGCTAGTAGCCGATCACGAATATGCTCAGCTTGCCATAATGCCAATGGGCTCTGGCGCGTAGCGATATTCAAGGTAGTCAAAGCAGGTTGCTGCATGGTGCTCATAAAGGGCCTCAATAATTTTAATACTAAACGGTCATTGCTCGTTAATAATGCGAGTTTGTCGCCCAGGATAGGACGTAAAAACAGTTTATAATAATAATGCAAAAAAATACCCCTATTTAAGCATAAATAAGGGTTTGATGATATGGCGTGGTTATTTTAGGAGACAAAGCGGGCAGTGCTTAGATGTTTTGAATCTTTTCGCGTAGTCCCGGTAAATGGCGACGGCTCACTGCCAAAGTCTCATCAATTCCTTTAAAATGCAGCTGATACTGACCAGCATCTAAAGTCTCTAAAAAATCTAAATATTTGACATTGATGATAGCGTTACGATGCACCCGAAATAGCTTGTCTTCAAACTCTTGCTCAAGCTCTTTTAAGGTGTCATCAATCAGCACGATGCCATCCTTGTGTCGTACTTTGACGTACTTTTGATCGGCCGTAAAATAGTAAATATCTTTGAGCTTTATCAATTCGACCCCGCGATGGGTACGCGCTGCAATATGTTCGCGCCCTGGACGCGACGTTGGACTTTCAAGCTTACGAATCTCATTGAGCTGTGCCGCATTGAGATTGGTGGCTTTTTTTAGGGCTTCAAGCAACTCATCTTTATTGGCAGGCTTTAGCAAATACCCAATGGCATTGGCTTTTAAAGCAGCAATGGCATATTGATCATAGGCCGTCACAAAGATGAGTGCCGGTGGGTGTTGCAGTTTAGCAAGCTCTTGAGCACACTGTACGCCATCCATCTCGGGCATATGAATATCTAGTAATATGATGTCTGGCTGCTGAGATTTTACGGCAGCAATGGCTTCGATACCCGTCTTTGCTTGAGCAACTACTTCATGACCTGTCTCTTTAACAATCCTAACCAAACGCTCACGCGCTAATGGTTCATCATCACAAACTACAATCCGCATGCAAGCTCCTTTCAAGGGCATACTTTGAACATATATTTAAAAGTATCAATAACATATTAGCATTTATAATCTATCGTTTAGTACAGGGAAGTAATGATTTTGATAATCGCTTGGCCTTAGCCAGACTTATCATCTGTCCATACTGTTGGTACGATATAAGAAATAATGCAATAAATATGCCACGGTTAAAAAGAGCTATAAACCAACGTCTTGTAGCGGATAATCAATGATGGTGATAATTTGTTTGTTTGTTACCCTACTTTGGATATCACTACTTTGTCCAAAGTACGCACGTAAACGCTCTGCTTGACTATAAAAATCCATATGCTGGCGCAAGTCGTGGTAAATCATTAAACTATTTTTAGGTAATTGCGCACTGATGGTAATCACGACACGGTCCTGCAGCCACGTGACCTTAATATCGATATAAACGGTTTCGGTACTCCTCTCAACCACATTCAGCAGCATTTTTTCAATCACACTCTGTAAACTCAAAGCGGTGATGACCATGTCATACATGACATTTTCATCAGGCAGCTGCCAACTGACCACCAGCTTGTCTGCCAATCGAATCATCTCAATAGCCAAATAATGCTCACAAAGTGCCACTTCTTCTTGAAAGCTGATCTCTCGCACGCCATTAAAGCTGGCTCGAAATAATGCTGAAACATGTTGTAATAAATCGGCGGCACGTGATGGATTGGTCTCAATCAATGACATCAAAGTATTAATGGTATTAAAGAAAAAATGCGGTGCCAGACGAGCTTTTAATACATCGTTTTGTGCGGCGAGCTTTTTCTCAAACGATTGCTTCAGCGCCGTCATCTCACGATAACGACGTAAAAAGATAAGCAATCCTGCAATGGTAAACCCTGCAATAATCAAAGTATTAAAGACGATCGTTGAGGTAAAGGCATAAAGAGTAAAGGTAAAGGCGCCTGTATTCATCATCAGCAACAGCACAAGTGTCAACGTGACGACTGCGTTTATGGTGATAATAAGCAGAATATATAGGCTGACCCTCAACGTACGCATACGTTTAAAAACAGGACGTAGGTAGTCAATGAGATAAAAAGAGGATAGTAGTGTCAAGGTAGTTTGGATAAATCTCGCTATGATTTTTATAACAAACTGTGTCTCATTGGTCACACTATAACGATCGACAATCGCTAAAAAAAGCGACCAAAAAAATATTGACAGCAGCCACTGCCAAGGTTTCATGATTTCCATGAGCTTGGGTATAAAAAACTCTAAGCGCTCCGCTAGTAAGGCAACCTCATCATTTGCTATACTTGAGTTCTTATTCTCTTGACTTGTCTTAGACCGATATGAACGCCAATTCTTCAAACCTTAGTAATCCTGATTCAAATAAAAATTCATCTGCCACTGATTCTAGCACAGATGCTTCTATAACGAACGCCGCGGCACAAAACAGCCCTGCAAGCAGTCCTTCAAACAGCCAAGGTCAGCAGATGTGGGGCGGGCGCTTTAGTGAAGCGACCGACAGTTTCGTCGCTGCCTTTACTGCATCCGTGGGCTTTGACCAACGTTTTGCCCGCCACGATATTCAAGGCTCGATTGCGCACGCGACCATGCTCAAAGAGTGCGATATATTAAGCGCTGAAGACGTTGCGACCATCATTGATGGCTTGTATCAAGTGCTACGCGAAATCGAAGCCGGTGAGTTTAACTGGTCGATTGGGTTAGAGGACGTGCATATGAACGTCGAATCGCGCCTGACAGATATTGTCGGCGCGGTCGGCAAAAAACTGCACACGGGTCGTAGCCGTAATGATCAGGTCGCCACCGATATTCGTCTTTGGTTACGCGAAGAGACCGATAATATCATTGCCCTATTGGTCCGCTTACAAAGTGGCTTATTAGATTTGGCTGAGCAGCATACTGATACCATTATGCCAGGCTTCACCCATCTGCAAACCGCGCAGCCTGTGAGCTTTGGTCATCATGTGATGGCTTGGTTTGAGATGTTATACCGTGATACTGAGCGTCTAGTCGATGCCCGTCGCCGTATCAATCAGATGCCACTTGGTAGCGCTGCCCTTGCGGGAACTACCTTCCCAATCGATCGCACCATTACTGCTGAACTGCTAGGTTTCGAAGGTATTTGCCAAAACTCACTGGATGCGGTATCAGATCGTGATTTTGCCATTGAGTTTACCTCGGCTGCATCCATTTTGATGATGCATATGTCACGCATGAGCGAAGAGATTATTCTTTGGATGTCCGCGCAATTTAACTTTGTGCAGATACCAGATCGCTTTTGTACTGGTTCCTCTATCATGCCGCAAAAGAAAAACCCGGATGTACCAGAATTGGTACGTGGTAAAGCAGCACGTGTCTTTGGTCAATTGATGACGTTATTGAGCCTGATGAAAAGCCAGCCGCTTGCTTATAACAAAGACAACCAAGAAGACAAAGAACCGCTGTTTGATTGCGTCGATACTTTGACCGGTTCACTATTGGCATTTGCTGATATGCTGCCTAATATCACGCCGAATAAAGAAAATATGCGCGCCGCTACCATGAAAGGTTATGCGACGGCAACTGATTTGGCCGATTATCTCGTGCGAAACGGTGTAGCGTTCCGTGATGCCCATGAAGTGGTCGGTAATGCGGTTGCTTTAGGCATTGCTGAGGGTGTTGATTTGAGCGATTTATCATTGGCGCAACTGCAGCAGTTTAGTGATGCTATTGGCGATGACGTGTTTGAGTATTTAACTCTGGAAGGTTCACTTGCCGCTCGTGATCATTTGGGCGGTACTGCACCGAATCAGGTTAAACAAGCGGTGGCGCGTGGTCGTACTCGATTGGAATTATTTGCTTAATATCTGTTTAATAGTATTAGCGCTTTATTATTAAAAATACCCGCCTTCGTTGCGGGTGTTTTTTTGAGCATAATCAGGTACAGTATTAGGTAATATCACTTGTTATTCACCTCATTAAAAAAGCCATTATAAACAGGAGTTATTCATGACCGAAACCTTTAACCCACAAGCCAATACCGTATTTTGCCGCAAATATCAGCAAGAATTGCCAAAAATGCCGCATCCGCCTTTTCCTAATAAAAAAGGTCAAGAGCTACAAGAAACCGTGTCTGAAAAGGCTTGGAAAGAATGGCTTGAGCAGCAAACGATGCTAATCAACGAAAACCATCTCAGTATGCTAGATCCGAAAGCGAAGCAGTTTTTAACCGAGCAGCGAGATAAGTTTTTGGACAATGAAGATTATGAGCGCGTTCAGGGCTGGACACCAGAAAGCTAATATTAAAACGCTACTAACAAACAGGTAAATGACTATGACTTGTCGTCGAAGTTTGCTAGTATAAGATTGATTCACAACACTGACAGACTCGGGGTGCGACATATATTGACTGCTTAAGGTGCAGTTAACGTATGGTCGCTGAGAAACCACCCGCCGAACCTGATGCGGTTAGTACCGACGCAGGGAAGTCTTAAGCCTATGTTGTATCGTACAAAGGGCGCGCGGAAATGCCTTTTTATTATTATCTGTATCTAGCAATGCTTTAAATGTTACATACGGATGAGTAAAAATGACGCCCACCAATCCTTTATAATTGACTTATCAATATTTTTTTTGATAGCCACGTTATATTGTGATGAAATTTGTCGGTATAAGATAGCCTTGCCCCGCAGCTCTTGGCGGTGTTGATTTTATTCAAAAACCAACACGCTAGGACAGCATATGACTATTTCAGATATTGGCTCGCAAGCGACCACGCCTACCCCTGTAAAAGCAAGCAAAGCAGACGCACTAAAAACTCCCGCCCATCGCAGCGAAAAAGATGCCCGTTTTGAAGAAGACGCGCGCGATTTGCATCGCATCCTGCCCGCCTCTCGCAAAGTGTATATCGAAGGCTCACGCCCTGATATCCAAGTACCGATGCGCGAGATTACCCTCGACCCTACTCCCATTCAAGGCGTGTCCGAGTCCGAGTGGGAACAAAACCCACCGTTTTATGTCTATGACACCTCAGGCGTTTATACTGACCCCAATGTCACCATTGATTTAACCAAAGGTCTACCCAAACTGCGTGAAGAATGGATTAAAGAGCGCGGTGATACGGAACAATTAAGTGGCTTATCCAGCGATTATGGACAGGCACGCGCTCGTGATATCAGCACTGCAAACCTACGCTTTACGCATATTGATAAGCCGCGCCGTGCTAAAGCTGTTGATGGGAAAGTAGGTAATGTCACGCAAATGCATTATGCGCGCCGCGGTATTATTACCCCTGAGATGGAATACATTGCCATCCGCGAAACCCAAAAACAGCACGAACTGACCGACATGCGCCAACACGAGGGCGAGACTTTTGGCGCGCACACGCCCGCTATTATTACCCCTGAATTTGTACGCAGTGAAGTTGCCGCGGGTCGTGCCATTATCCCTAACAACATCAACCATCCTGAATCTGAACCGATGATTATCGGGCGCAACTTTTTGGTAAAAATTAACGCCAATATCGGTAACTCTGCACTGGGTTCTTCTATTGATGAAGAAGTGTCCAAAATGACGTGGGCGACACGTTGGGGTGCGGATAACATCATGGATTTATCCACCGGTAACCACATTCATGAAACCCGCGAATGGCTGATTCGTAACTCGCCCGTTCCAATTGGTACGGTACCGATTTATCAAGCGCTCGAAAAAGTCGATGGCGTCGCAGAAGATTTAACGTGGGAGATATTCCGCGATACGTTGATTGAGCAGGCTGAACAAGGCGTTGATTACTTTACGATTCATGCCGGTGTGCTGCTTCGCTATGTACCTTTGACCGCCAATCGCTTGACCGGTATCGTCTCGCGCGGCGGTTCTATCATGGCACAGTGGTGCCTCGCCCATCATAAAGAAAGCTTTTTATATACGCATTTTGAAGATATTTGCGAGATTATGAAGCAGTATGACGTGGCATTTAGCTTAGGTGATGGTCTGCGTCCGGGCTGCTTGCAAGATGCCAATGACGAAGCGCAGTTTGGTGAGCTGCGTACCCTTGGCGAGTTGACCCAAGTGGCATGGAAGCATGACGTGCAGGTTATGATTGAAGGACCGGGGCACGTAGCCATGAACCGTATTAAAGAAAATATGGACTTGCAGCTTGAGCTGTGTGCCGATGCGCCTTTTTATACGCTAGGACCTTTAACCACCGATATCGCACCCGGTTACGATCATATCACCAGTGCCATTGGCGCGGCGATGATTGGCTGGTTTGGCACCGCGATGCTGTGTTATGTGACGCCAAAAGAGCATTTGGGTTTGCCTAATAAAAAGGATGTCAAAGACGGCATTATCACTTATAAAATTGCTGCCCACGCAGCTGACCTTGCCAAAGGACATCCCGGTGCGCAGTCACGTGATAATGCGTTGTCTAAAGCACGTTTTGAATTCCGCTGGGATGATCAGTTTAATCTGGCGCTCGACCCCGATACCGCGCGCGAGTTCCATGATGAAACCTTGCCCAAAGACGCGCACAAATCCGCGCACTTTTGCTCCATGTGTGGTCCTAAATTTTGCTCCATGAAAATCACCCAAAACGTACGTGATTATGCCGCCGGACTTAAAACACTTGCAGACTCGAAAAGCACAGTCACGCCGCAATCAGGTGACTTAGCGACTGCCGAACATTTGATCAAAAAGGTAGATACTCAGTTGGTCGAGCAAGTCGGCTCTGCAACGGCTGAAGAGATCAATCAAGGCATGGCAGAGATGACCGAAAAGTATCATAAAGAAGGTCGCCAGCTATATAAAGAGGTATAGCTTATTAGGCTAATAACTGTATTTTACCCATAAAAAAGCCCCTGTGATTATCGCAGGGGCTTTTTTATATGGGCAGATGACCGCTCTAAATTTCAATCTTGCTATAGTCGATCCACTATTAAATAAATACAGTGCTACTGGGATAAATTTTGCTCAGCCTCTGTCTGCGCAGGCACAGCAAGCAAGTAAAATTTATCCCAGTAGCGCCTGATAATAGTTGTGCTTTTTTTATTTAGGACTGACTATATTAAACTTTTGACGCCTGATAAATCTCATCAATCGAAGTATTAATAGTATCAGCAAACTCTTGATCGCTTTGCTGTTTGCTTAAGCCTTCGGTAAAGGCACGTGAGAAGCTGGCAATCATACCCGGATTTTGCTTCAATTTTGCACAGGCATCCGTGCGGCTATAACCACCCGATAATGCGACCACTTTCAATACTTTTGGATGGTCAATCAACTCTTGATAAAATCCGGCTTCTTCAGGTAAAGTCAGCTTAAGCATCACTTGCTGCTCATCATTTAAGCGCTCAAGATTACGCAAAATACTGGTTTTAAGAATCAGCTCACACTCATGCTTTTGCGCGCTATTGATATCTACTTCTGGCTCAACGATCGGCATTAGACCTTTTGATAGGATTTGCTTTGCCACATCAAACTGCTGCTGGACGACCAACTCAATGCCATCAACGCTTGGCTCATAAACCACAGAGCGCATTTTAGTGCCAAATACGGGATAGTTTTTTGCCTTGTCCAATAATAGATCCAGATTTGGCATCGGGCGCATGACTTGCACGCCATTCATACGTTCTGCTAAGCCTTTATCGACTTTTAAAAACGGGACAATTTGCTTGTCTTCCCACAAATAGTTGGCCGTTGGCTTGCCATTGACAGCGCGCTCCATGGTATCTTCAAACAAAATCGCCCCAAGCACACGCTCATTATCAAAGCAGTCACAGGTCATGATACGCGCACGCATCTCATGCACTTGGTCAAACATGGCTTCGTCATTGCCATAGGCATCGCCCATAACCCCGTAATTCTCTAATGCTTTTGGCGTGCTACCACCACTTTGGTCGAGGGCCGCGATAAATCCTGAACCATTTTTGATACGTTGTAATTGCTTTTGGTATTCCATGGAATGAGCATCCTATTTTATTTATTAAGGTCAAGTGTCACAAATGAGATTTTTAGCTGATATCAGTCTAACTGTTCGTAGACAACCTTACCATAGGATGCTATATGTGCCTATATCTGAACAGCAAAAACGTTTATAAAATTAGGGCGTGTTGAACATTGGCGACAAATTTATGGCAAAAAAAATAGCGAACGGTTAATCTTTAAGTTCTCACACAAAAAAGATATCGTTCGCTATGCCTCGCACCATGCTCAAAGATGAACACTGGACAAGACTGAAACCTATCTTACTAGAACTTAATATCTATGACAAAGGAAATCTTAGACAAACGGTTGAAGGCGTGCTTTATCGTATGCGCGTTGGCTGTCCTTGGCGGGATCTGCCAGCTTACTTTGGCAAGCCTAATACCGTCTACAAAGCTTACCAGCGCTGGTTTAAGAGTAATAAGCTGATTGCACTGTTCGCTTTATTAATCAAAGACTCAGATCTTGAATGGGTCTTTATTGATGGTACTCATATCAAAGCGCATCAGTACAGTAGTGGTGGTAACGAGAGCATCCAAGCCATTAGCAAAAGTGTGGCAGGACGCGCGACCAAGATTCACTTAGCAGTTGATGCGCATGGCAATCCCATCACCTTTGTCTTGTCAGATGGTACGACCCACGATGTTAAAGTCGCACCTGATTTAATAGACAAGGTTGATTTGAGCGAGACAGAGGTGTTATGTGCCGATAAAGGCTATGATTCTGATGCACTACGCGCGCATATTGAACAAGCAGGGACGCGTGATAACATCCCTCGGAGGCGAAACACGAAGTCCTCTAACGATCATATGGACTGGGACTTGTATAAAGTACGCCACTTAGTGGAAAATGCCTTTGCTAAGCTAAAACAGTATAGGGCGATTGCAACCAGATTTGATAAGCTCAAGCAGAGTTATGAGAATACGGTAGCGCTCGCTTGCGCTTATATCTGGCTGAAGTTATGAATGTTCAACACGCCCTATTATCATGCGGATGTTGAGCCAAAAATAGTTAAGCCAAAAACAAGACTGCCACACAGCAAATCGCCAATAATAAACCCAATATATTGATACGGTTGAGTGATTCTTTAAACAATCCAACGCCGATAAGAGTAGCAACAGCAATCACACCAACGTTCATACCCGTAAAGACGATACTTGGTGACTCGGACAATACTTGATGGGCGCGAATATAAGCATAAATATTGCCCATATTTAGCACACCGAGTAATATCCCTGCTGCCAGTGCATTGCCTTGCCAGCGCACACGAGTGATCAACAGATAAATAAGCAGCAACAAACCCGCTAAGCCAAAACTGACAAATAACGTCAGCGGAAATGCCGCGCCTTGTTTGGCGACTTGCTTAAACAAGATATCGATAGTGCCATAACCTGCCCAGACGCCAAATAACCATAATGGGGTCAGTTTTGCCTGTTTATTGATAGCCCTATGCTGTGGATGATAAATCAATGCCCCGAGTGCCAAAAATCCAAGTAATAAGCCAAAAATGCGTATGCCTGTTAATACTTCGCCAAATAAGAGAAATGCCGCAACAATAGGAATGATTAACGATAATCGCTGCGCGGCATCGGTGGCTACCATACCGACCGCTTCAATCGCGCGCCCGAGTATAATAAATACCGCAGGCAACAGTACGCCTAGAGCGATGATAATAGCCCATGCTCCGCCAAGTGAAGTCATGCCACTGATATCTGGCTTGAGTAAAAACCAAGTCAATAAAAAGGCGACCGGATAACCGGCAACGATGGTTTGACGGATATCAATATCACGCTGGCGCAATATTTTTAATAATACTGAAACGGCGACACTACACAGTACCGCTATCGTTAAATACATCATAATGCTTTGCCTTATTCTTGCTTTAGCCATCCATCATGCTGAGGATGTTTATCAGTATTAACTTCAAAAGGAGAAAAAACCATAGAATGTAACAATATGTTTCTTATGCAGCAAGCTATTTATCGTCATGATTCATAAGATGCGCTTATGAGTGTCTGCTGCGTTCAAATTACAATTAGCATGCAGGTGCGATTGCGAAGTTTTGCTAAAATAGAACGCTATTTTATTAACATCAGTAACCACTCAGGATAACGTTTGTTAGCGTTCATCTTGACGTATTGCTATTGACGTATTACTACTGCCTATGAACGCTCTATTTCGCTTTTTTGAATCCCGCCTATCCGCTTTCCCTGATACACCCATGCCGCTGCCCCGTGATGGACTGATTAAGTTCTTGTGGGCGTGTACCGAAGGCTTACGCGGCTGGCTACTGCTATTTATGATTTTGTCCGCCGGTATCGGTATCTATGAAGCGATGCTGTTTGCTTGGATTGGCAATATCGTTGACTGGCTGGGGATTTATACCCCGCAGACGTTATGGACTGAAAAAGGCGACATCCTACTGCTGATGTTGGCAGTATTGATTGTTAGCCCCTTTTGGATTGCCTTATCGTCTTTGATTCGTTTTCAGTCCATTCAGGGCGTATTTCCAATGCAGATGCGCTGGCGTTTTCATCAGCGTATGCTGGGTCAATCGATGCAGTTTTATCAGGACGAGTTTTCTGGTCGCGTCTCTGCCAAGGTAATGCAAACGGCGCTAGCAGTACGAGATACAGTGATGACGGTCACTGATATGCTGCTCTATGTGCTCGTCTACTTTATCACCACCGGGGTTATTTTATTTAACTTAGACGTCTTATTATTAATCCCGTTTGTGATTTGGTTTGTCCTGTTTGGTTTGAGCATGTGGTTTTTTATTCCTAAGCTCAAACATACCGCCATTGTACAGGCTGATGCACGTGCATTAATGGTTGGTCGTATCACCGATGCCTATGCCAATATTATGACAGTGAAGCTATTTAGTCATTCACGTCGTGAGCTGAGCTATGCTAAAGATGCGATGGGGCAATTTTTAAGCACGGTACACTCGCAAATGCGCTGGGTCTCACAACTCGAAATCGTGAATCATACTATCAGTGTTATTTTGCTTGGTACGACCGCTGGCATTGGCTTGTATCTCTGGCAACAGGGCTCGCTTGGCGTTGGGGCGATTGCCGCAGCAACTGCCATGGCACTGCGTTTAAACGGTCTGACGAAAATGATTATGTGGCAAACGGCAAGTCTATTTGAAAGTATCGGTACCGTACAAGATGGCATGCGTACTTTATCTGCGCCGCAAACCATCGTTGATAAACCAAATGCGCCAGCGTTAAAAGTTACCGAAGGTCGTATCGTCTTTGATCATGTAGACTTTAGTTATGAGAGTGATGAGGTTGTTGATGATATCGAAGGCGAGGATATTGATGAGGTCAATCCTATGGCTGCTATGGCTGCCGCGCGGGTGAAGTTATTGGATGATTTCTATTTAGATATCAAACCAGGTGAGAAAATTGGCCTGGTTGGGCGCTCAGGTGCCGGCAAATCAACCTTGGTCAATCTACTCTTGCGCTTCTTTGACGTCGATAGCGGTAAAATCCTGATTGACGGACAAGCGATTGATGAGGCTACCCAAGAATCCTTACGTCAACAAATCGGTATGGTCACACAAGATACCTCACTGCTGCATCGTACCGTGCGTGAAAACATCGCTTATGGTCGTCCCGATGCCACCGATGAAGAGATTGTCATCGCAGCAAAACAAGCCCAAGCGTGGGACTTTATCAAAGACTTATATGATGATAAAGGCAACACAGGACTTGATACCCAAGTTGGTGAACGCGGGGTCAAACTTTCTGGTGGGCAACGTCAACGTATTGCCATCTCTCGTGTTATGCTAAAAAACGCGCCGATTTTATTATTGGATGAAGCGACCAGTGCTCTTGATTCTGAGATTGAGTTTGCGATTACCGAAAGCTTGAACGATATCATGACTGGCAAGACGGTGATTGCCATCGCCCATCGCCTCTCAACCATCGCCGCGCTTGATAGACTGGTCGTGATGGATAAAGGTCAAATTATCGAGCAAGGTAGCCATGATGAGCTATTGAACTTACATGGCGTCTATGCGCGCTTGTGGCATCGTCAAAGCGGTGGCTTCTTAGGTGAAGACAGCTAATTACAGTGCGTTATTAGCAATACTAACAACAACTTCTCACAGGGACGTGTTTATTTTATGGAAGCCTACACAAATCGCATCACCCTTGCTGGCAAGCAAGCCCGCTATTATGACTTACAGCAACTCAGCTCAGCCGCTCAAACCGATGATAAACGCGCGCCTGCCCACTTTTATGGCGGTAATAGCTTTACTGTCGGTACTTATGCGCCCTTATTAAATAAGTTAGCAACCAGCTTTGAGCTGAGTTCCTTAGCATTACGTGGCTATTGGTACGATAAACCGCAGAGTCAGCGCCTCACTCGTGAGCAAGACGCTCATATGCTGATTGAGTTTTTAGAAAAAACGCAAGATAAACCCGTTGTCGGCATCGGGCATTCGCAGGGCGCAACTTCTACCGCAATGGCAGCAGCGAAGCGTCCCGACCTATTCTCAGAACTTTATCTTATCGAGCCTGTCACCTTTACTAAGAAGCAAGCAACCCTTTACAACTTGCTGCCACGTCAATTTTTAATGAGCCGACAGCCGTTCAAAAGTACGCTAACCAAGCAATCGACTTGGACAAGCATCGATGATTACTACGAGAGTTTACGCACGCAACCTGCTTATAAACGTATTAGCGATGAGCACTTAAAAGTGTTTGCCGAGCAAAGCTTGACCATCAATAATAACGGGAGCTACAGCTTGGTGTTTGCACCGGAGCAAGAGCTTGCTAATTATTTTGGCGCGCCTCATATTGATGCCGCGCTCAAAAAACTGAGCTGTCCTTATACTTTGATTACTGGTAAACCGACCTTATTTATCAACTCAAAAGTACGTAAGCAATGGCAGAAATTTGTCCCTGATGAAAGCATCATATCTTTGCCAGATTATGGACACCTATTACCAATGGAAGCACCAGAAATATGCGCCAAAATTATTAATGAGCATTATCAGAGCAATAAATAAGCTGACCTATGACTGACCTTTTTGCGCCCAAGCCGACTGACAATCTACTGCCTTATGACGGTCAGGTAAACGACTTAGGGATTGTGATTGATTATCCCAGCCCCTTATTTTATAACCTAGTGACTGAGCTACCTTGGCAAGCAGATGTCGTTACCTTATTTGGCAAGACACACGTCACCACGCGTCAAATCGTTTGGATGGGTGACAGCGATATCGACTATCAATACTCAGGTCACATCCGTCAAACCATACCTTGGACAGACACTGTGTTTCATGTGAAACATCATGTTGAGCAGAAATTATTAGCACTTGGCATTGATGTTAATTTCAATTCATGTTTGCTCAATTACTATCCTTCTGGCGATGACGGCATGGGTTATCATGCCGATGATGAACGAGAGCTTGGCGCGCAGCCGATTATCGCTTCCTTATCCCTTGGCGCTACACGGAAATTTATCTTTAAACATAAAACTATTAGACAAAAGAATAAGCCCGTCAAAGTCGAGCTTTATCTTGAGTCGGGTCAATTAATTGTCATGCATGGTGATACCCAACGTTTTTGGAAGCACAGCATCACCAAAAATAAAACGGCAGCGACAGGACGTATTAGTTTAACCTTTCGGAAAATATATCCAAATAATCGAAGCTAGCTATCAGCTAAATTTAGTATAGTCAGTTCAAAATAAAAGCGCTACGATTGTAATAACGTGCTATTGGCTATAATTTTTCCTTGCTTGCTGTTCGCAGGCGTGACAGAGGCTGCAAAAAATTTATAGCCAACAGCACGGTATCGTATTTAAAATGAATCGACTATAGTAAATTAAATTTGGCTTAGCTGACTTTTAATACCAATTTGCCAAAGGCATCGCCTTTTTGCAGCTCATGGTGTGCTGCAATAACCTCTGATAATGGATAGGTTTGTTGCAATCGTAAAGTTAGCTGCCCATCTGCCACCAGTTGTAGGACTCGTGCCATATCTTCACCATTACGCCGCGCAGCATAACCTTCAACGCTTAGATTTTTTTGACTGCCTGCTTCTTTTAGCTTATCTACCCAAATCGTTGGCAGAACATATACCCGTCCAGACTCTTTGACAACGTCTAGCGCCCGTACCCCCGCTTCATCACCGACCAAATCCAATAAGATGTCGGCTTGCAGCTCAGGGAACGGATCATTTTTGGTATAATCAATCCAACCTGCAAGCTGACTGGTATCTATCAAACCATCCAATTTTTCATACTTTTCTGCTGAACAAATCAGCGTGACTTTGATATGGTTTTTAACAACTTTTTCCATCAATAGCTGTATCAATAAATGCCCAACACCGCCTGCTGGGGCATTCATGACCACATGCTCGCCCTCTTTGATATCAGTGAACTCAACAAACTGTAGCGCCGTTTGTCCGATACAAGGTAGTGCGCCTGCCTGCTCTAAGATGACAGCTTCAGGTACAGCTGCCAGTATTTTAGCATCGACGGCGACATATTCAGCATAGCATCCACCATTAAAAGTTAATGCTGCGACTTTATCACCAACGGCAAATTTCGTACCTTTACTGTCAACCACTGTGCCTGACATATCAAAACCCAAAATCGCTGACTGATTATGATCAAACTTGTCTTTTTGGATATTGGCAGCGCCCCAACCTTTACCTTGACGGGTTTTATAATCGACTGGATTAATACCCGCATACGCAATTTTCACCAGTACTTGATCATCTGTCAACTCAGGTATGGCAACATCATCTTGGTACATCATGACTTCAGGTTCACCGAACTCACGTATAAGCACCGCATGCTGGGTCGTTGGTATTTGTTTATTAGACATCAGTTATTATCCTTTTTATTTCTTGAATCCATCATTGATTTTTATTTTTTTATTTTAAGGCAGAGCCAATTCTGCACTTAAAGGAAGGTGGTCAGACAGAGTCGACCATGGTTTACCCGTATGTACCCAGGCATCCTTTATTCTGAGGTTACGGACATAGATACGATCTAAGCTTAGTACGGGCAACTTCGCTGGAAAAGTCGGCAGCAGCTTGCCATGACAATGTTTAAAGGCTTCAGTCATGCCCAAATTCGACGCCAACTTATCACAAGACATTTTTTTCCAATCATTAAAGTCCCCTGCCAAAATCAGTGGTTGGTCAGGTGCAATTTCATCTCGGACATAGTTAGAAATCGCTTCATATTGCTTGATACGATCGCGCTCAAATAGGTTTAAGTGGGCGCATAAAACCACCACTGGCACCTCCCAACCTACCGGTTGCACTTCACAGTGTAAGACCCCGCGCTGCTCAAGCTTATTGACCGTAATATTGACATTATGCTTGGGATCAAGTGGAAATCGGCTCAATACGGCATTGCCATGATGACCATTTTCGTACTCTGAATTTTTGCCATAGCTGTTTTCCAGTTGCAAATATTCGCCAAACCATTCGTGCTGTGATTGGTCAGGGTATTCGTTATATTGAATATTGCGCTTGAGGTTTTGCCCCTGTACTTCTTGTAGGCAGAGTATGTCGGAGCCAATAATATCAAGCGCTTGGGCAATACCCTGAACTTTGACTTGGCGATTCATCGGCGACATGCCTTTATGAATATTGTAGCTTGTGAGTACAAAAGAGGTGGTAGTAGTCATAATGGTATTAGTCATAAACTCAGTATTTATAGAGTAAGTATTGGGTGTCAAATATGGTCGGCTTAAAATAAAAAAATCGTTTAAAATATAATCGAGGCACTATAGTCAGGGAAAAGTAATATCGATACATCAAGTACTGCTGATATTCATTTTTCTTGCTTGCTGTGCCTACGCAGACAGAGGCTGCAAAAAATTTATACCAGCAGCACTGTAGCGTTTTTGAGATATTTTAACTATATAAAACCATACATATAAAAAAGCATTGGCTCATATTGAACCAATGCTCTCATACTATACCTATGTGCTATCAATGACCAATGGCTAATTCGTTACTGAACCTAAGTCATCGATTAATAGCGGGTGACAAGAGCAATCGGTTGGTCTGCGCTCATAATATCTTGTGGCATAAACACCGCTTTACCGCCATTATGAATGACATGCTCAATGATTTCGCCAATAGCATCATCAGTGATACCTTCTGCGCTCGAATCATCGGCAAGATTTAGCGTTTGCGCTTTTTCATCAATTTTAGCCGGTTGAATATAACCACGGCGAACATACAAGGTATCGCCTACGCCCTGAAAAGCACTGCGATAGACTTCTTGTAAGTCAGTTTGTAGTCTATTTGCTCCGCGCGCTTTATCGATCTCGCCTAGTGCCGCTTGATGTAGCGAGGTACGATAACCTTCTACTGCTTCTTGTACACTGTTGATAATATGCTGCGCACTACCCTCATCTAGATTGGTGGCATTTGATACCGTAGCGATGATATTATCCGGACGGTCACAAACATCTTTATAGTAGCCAATATTTTTGCTATCACCGACCACGACCAGCGGCATTTTATGCTCGCCCCACAGCTCTTGAACACTCTTATCTACTTGATTAAAGAACTCTTTTAAGGCGCTGCTGTCATTATTGGCTGAGCGGTCTGATCCGCCATCACTTGTCGTGTGAAGTCCATTATTGTCGATAGGGAATGGAATATTTTCCATATTGTTTTGGGCAGTATCGTCTAGATCGAACTCTCGTATCACGCGATCATTAGAGGCTTCAATTAAACGCGCCTTATCACGAGTCAATACCAACGTATAATAATGCACGGCGCTCGCCATATCACGCACCAAATCACGGGTGGCAAAGCGATGCGAGATGACCACACGCTCAGTGGTATCAATAGGCATACGAATCACTTGCACATCATCAGTACTGGCAAAAATAGCCAACGTATCTAGATTAAGATTATGATTGAGCTCTTTGGTCTTAGCATGGATATTGTCTAAGATAGTGGTCGCTGTACGCTTGTCATACTCATTGGTTAGACGTTCTTCGACGACTTTTAGTTGGTTTTTTAGGGCAATAGGGTCTTTGTCGTTGGCAGGGTGTTCGCGGTGCGTTTTGACAAAGATACTGACTGCTGGATTCGCCTTTGTCTCGCGTAAGCTTTTAAGAGTTGCTTTCATAAATACTGCTCCTTGTTTTATGACCATGAATTTCCAATACTACTTTTGGTATGCTTTGCCTGTCGCTGCTTTTTAAATTTTTATATAAGATGGCAACATGCTTTTAATAACCATACTCTTAATAACATAGCATGCTTAACACACTATTCATACTATAACAATTAAGTCATATAACCCTAACAACTTGACCTCATAAGCTATAGGGTTAATTTGCAAGCAAATGATAATGCTTTGTAAATAGTAGCAACACGCGCAATGGCAATCTTAATAAACAAAGCATGATAGTCAGCATTATTAACTTGGTCATGCTAAAGCACTTGGCTTGTATTTCTCACTATGAATACCCATCTTTTAGATAGCGCACTATTAATCATTAATAATGATTGTCGGATACACCAAAACGATTAGCCTCAAATTGAGGTGTTTAATTTTGAAAAATTTTGATATCAATCCATCTTATTTAAAACTCTATCTTATTTATCATATTCATTATTATAACGGAACCTTTTATGACTTCTATATCTCCAGAGTTACACCTTGTTGATTTTGCCAATACTGCACCAAATACTTTACAACAGCAGGTCATTAGCGCTATTGACGCTGCCAACGCATTTCTTGATGAATTGGCAATAACGGTAGATAACAAGGAATCAGCGAACGCTCTAGATACTAAGCAAGCGCTGACCGATATAAAGAATTTTGACCATATCAATCTGGCACTAGATCGCAGTTGGGGCATTTTGTCGCATCTGAATAGTGTGATGAGCAATGATGAGATTCGTCAGGTCCATCATGAGCTGCTACCCAAGCTGTCTGCCTATGGCACGTGGGTTGGACAGCATCAGCCGCTATTTAGCCGTTATCAAGCGATTGTCAATGACAAAGCATTCTTTGCAGCGCTTGAGCCAGCACGAGCACGTGCTATTGAGCTTGCGCTACGCAGCTTTGAGCTATCAGGAGTGGCATTACCTAAAGCTGAGCAAGATAAATTTGCCGCGATTCAAAGCAAGCTATCTACCTTGTCAGCAACTTTTTCCGACCATGTATTAGATGCAACGCAAGCATATGCTTTACCGCTTAAAGCCGAGCAGTTAGCAGGTCTAACCGAAAGTGGTTTGGCACTAGTAGCCGATGCAGGTGAACAATTCAAAGCCCGAGAAATTGCCAGCGGTGCGCTTACGCAAGCAGAGATTGATGCCTTGCCGACGCCTTATTATGTCGCAAGCTTAAATATTCCTGTGTATCTTGCTATCATGACTCATGCTGATGATCGCAACCTACGTGAGACGCTGTATCGTGCTTATGTTACCCGCGCCTCTGAGTTTGATGAGCATGCCAATGCCAAAGGCGAATCGCTCAATAACGCCGATATCATGCGTCAGATTTTGCAGTTACGTGAGCAAAAAGCGAAATTGCTAGGGTTTGATAACTATGCAGAAGTATCGCTATCGACCAAAATGGCAGATAACGTAGCAGAAGTAGAAAACTTTTTACGTGATTTAGCGGCGCAAGCAACGCCCACTGCTGAGCAAGATTTGGCACAATTACAAAAATATGCGCAGGATTATGGTATTAAAGATTTGCAGCCGTGGGACAGTGCTTATATTGCCGAAAAGGTAAAACAAAGCGAGTTCAGCTTATCACAAGAAGAGATTCGCCCCTATTTCCCTTTAGCAAAAGTCGTTAGTGGGTTGTTCGCCATCGTTGAGCGCCTATACGGCATTAAAGTGAAAGAGCAAAGCAATGACAGCGCCAATAAGAGTGTCAATGACAATACCGACGAAGTATTAGCATCACGTTGGCACGATGATGTGCGTTTTTATCAATTATTCGATGCTGATGATCATTTAATTGGCGGCTTTTACTTTGACTTATTTGCCCGTAGTGGTAAACGTGGCGGGGCTTGGATGAGTGGCTTTCAGTCACGTTATACCTATGCTGAGCAAGACCATCAGCAGCTACCTGTTTGCTTTATGGTCGGTAACTTCACCCCTGCTCTTGATGGTAAACCAAGCTTATTGACCCATGATGAAGTCGTCACCTTATTCCACGAATTCGGTCACGGTTTACATCATCTATTGACTCAAGTAACAGTGGGTGATGTCGCTGGCGTCAATGGCGTAGAATGGGATGCTGTCGAGCTGCCAAGTCAGTTTATGGAAAACTGGGCGTGGGATGCAGAAGGTATTGCTCTTATTAGCAGTCATGTCAAAACCGGCGCGCCACTACCAAAAGAGAAACTTGATGCGCTACTGGCGGTCAAACACTTCCAAAGTGGCATGCAAATGCTACGTCAAATCGAATTTGCATTGTTTGATTTATTGATTCATGCACAGACACCAGCGCTTGATTATGATGGTATTTTGACTACCCTTAACAGCGTACGTCAAGATATTGCCATTGTGCAGACGCCTGATTACAACCGCTTTGCCAATGGCTTTAGTCATATCTTTGCTGGTGGTTATGCCGCCGGTTATTATTCTTATAAATGGGCAGAGCTATTGTCCGCGGATGCCTTTAGTAAATTTGAAGAAGACGGTATTTTTAATCCTATGACTGGTAAAGCCTTTCGTGAGACCATCTTATCCGTTGGCGGTAGTTTCCCAGCTAAAGTGAACTTTGAAAACTTCCGTGGTCGCAGCGCCAATATCGATGCTTTGCTACGGCATAGCGGCTTTGCTGATGCTAAAAATCACACTAAAAATCAGACTAAAAACAGTGCTGCTGCCAATGCCTCAACAACAAGTAAGGTCATTTAAATGCGCTATCAATCAGCACGCCCAAAGCGGCAATTTTTATCGGGTGTTCGCTGCCCGAAATGTCAGGCGATGGATGCGGTAGTTCAAGTAAACGTCGTCACTCCAGAACCTGATGAGTATATTGAATGCACATTGTGCGGACATACAGAGCACCGTCCTGATCCTGATGCTATCAGTGCAAAAAACCACGCTGAAGATCAACTTATCCGTGATGCAATGCATACCGGAACCAGTGGTACAGTGAAGTTTAAGTTATAAGTATTTAAGAGCATAATGTTTGTGCCACTCTTTAATAGTATCTTCAGCCTATCTAACGAATTCTATATCTATAGTTAAAATATCTCAAAAACACTACAGTGCTGCTGGTATAATTTTTCTGCAGCCTCTGTCTGCGTAGGCATAGCAAGCAAGAAAAATTAATATCAGCAGTACTTGATGTATCGATATTACTTTTCCCTGACTATAGTTAGATAGGCTTTTTATTTTGAGTTTGCTATAGTATGGTAGGATACCTATAACCTAAATTGACCGTAGTATGAAAAGCAAAAAAATGCGTCCTTTATCTAATAAAGTCTCGAAAAAGTCGACTATATCACGTCAAAAATGGTGGTTTGGTATTCTATTGATTGTGCTATTCATCGGTTATTTGGTTTGGAAAAACTCTCTACCTGAAGATAACACGACCGCTGTAGAAAGCTTACCAGCAACTACCGAACAACCTGATGCAGTACCATCTACATCTACTGCTACGTCATTAGATAATGTGGTAAATGATGATGTCTTAGATGATAGCCAAGCCATTGCTGCTGTTACAGATACTGAGGCACCTGATCCAGAGGGTATCTTAAAAGCACCATTGCCAAAAACGAACAGCTTAGCTAAAGAAGAAATTGATCGTTTAGAGGACGAACGTCAGCGTTTGGCTGCACAAGAAAAGCTAGCTGCTGAACAGATTGCCATGACCAAACAGTTGACTGAACTTAAGGCTCAAGAAATCGCACTGCTTGAGCAACAAATTGCCCAGTTAGAGGCTGATACTGAGGCTGATACTGAGGCTACAACCAACACTAACTAGCGTATGCTTTTATAAAGGGGTTGATGATGGCAACGTTGCAACTCACTCATGCCCCTATTCTAAATAGCAGCGCCCAGCTTCTCATACTACCCGTTAATAGCGCAGGTATGCTTTTAGATCCTATTTTGACTCGCGCAAAAACCCTATATCCTGATAATTACCAACGTTACTACCGCGCCTGCCGTGATGGTAGCTTAGCGGTAGGTAGTTGTTCACTGCACAAACGCTCGCGTGAGCAAGCGGGGCTTAATGTCAGTAGTAACGGTAACCAGCCTGTTTATATTGCCAACCTTGTCATCTCAGACCACCCTTATCATCCAGTGAGAGTACGCTGGCTAACGGCAGCTTTGGTTGATTTACAGCAGCAGCTAATACCTTTGATACGCTATCAAGGCATACGTCACATTGCCCTGCTTGCCCGTCCACTTATTTATAACCAGTCACGAAATGAAGCCAATCATTTGACCAATGAATCTCATATAGCACATATTCTGCCATTAGATTGGTACAGAGATATCTTGCCTTTACTGATGCAATATCTACAAGATTTACCTAACATTCGCATCGATATTCATCTGCCAAAAGACATTACCCTATAGCAGCTTATTTTGATATCCGTAATTATTTACGGCCATAAAAAAACCGCTTTGAGCACTCATAGCAAGTGACTCAAAGCGGTTTTTTAAATATTAACGCTATCAAATATCAAGCATTAGCTCTGCTCAATACCTTTCATAGTCAACTTAATGCGACCACGGTTATCAACATCTTGTACCAATACTTTAACGATTTGACCCTCAGTCAGATAGTCAGAAACGTTCTCTACGCGCTCATCAGCGATTTGCGAGATATGCACGAGACCATCGGTATTTGGCAATACGTTAACAAATGCACCGAAGTCAACGATACGGGCAACCGTACCTTCGTAAGTTTTACCTACTTCGACTTCTGCTGTGATTGCTTCGATTTTAGCAATTGCCGCTTTGGTTGCCGCTTTGTTTTCACCAAAGATACGGATGGTACCAGCATCATCAATATCGATAACCGCACCCGTTTCTTCAGTTAGCTGGCGAATCGTTGCGCCGCCTTTACCGATCACATCACGGATTTTGTCAGGATTGATCTCAATTACCGCATAGTTCGGTGCATGAGCATTGATTTCAGTACGGCTCTCAGGCAATACTTTGTTCATCGCGTCTAAGATATGGATACGACCAGCATGGGCTTGTTTTAACGCTTGCTCCATGATATCTGGGGTAATACCTTCGATTTTAATGTCCATTTGCAGAGCAGTAATACCGTCTTTAGAACCAGCAACTTTAAAGTCCATATCACCAAGATGATCTTCATCACCTAGGATGTCAGACAATACAGCAAAGCGCTCGCCTTCTTTGACCAGACCCATGGCGATACCAGCAACCGGCGCTTTAATTGGTACACCAGCGTCCATCAATGCTAAGCTTGCGCCGCAAACAGAAGCCATTGATGACGAACCGTTTGATTCAGTGATCTCAGATACCACACGGATAACATATGGGAAGCGATCGCTATCAGGCAGCATCGCTTGTACACCGCGGCGTGCTAGGCGACCATGACCGATTTCACGACGTTTAGGAATGCCTTCACGACCCGTTTCGCCTACTGAGAAATGCGGGAAGTTATAATGCAACATGAAATGGTCACGAATCGTACCAGCTAGTGAGTCAATCATATTGACGTCACGAGTATTACCAAGCGTGGTCGTTACCAATGCTTGCGTCTCACCACGAGTAAATAGTGCTGAACCATGAGTAAAGGGTAGTACGCCTACTTGTACATCAAGCGCACGAACCGTCTCTAAATCACGACCGTCAATACGTGGCTTACCTGACAAGATATTGTCACGAACCGTACGATATTTTAGATCGTTATAGATTTCTTTTAGCTCAGATACGGTATCAGCATAGCTCTCTGACTCAGCATTGCCAGCTAGAGCTGCAATAGCGGCGTCTTTAATTTCGTCAAGCTTACTGTAGCGAGCTTGCTTATCAGTAATGGTATAAGCGTCAGATACTTGCATACCAAACTGCTCTTTCATACCAGTCTCTAACGCTTGATTGCGTACAGGAGCGGTATATTGCTGCTTAACAGTACCAATTTCTGCTGCCATTGAAGCAATATTATCGATAACAATTTGCTGCTGTTGATGACCGTATAAAACTGCACCTAGCATTTGATCTTCTGACAGCTCTGCCGCTTCAGATTCAACCATCAATACGGCAGACTTTGTGCCAGCGACTACCAAGTCAAGATCACTTTCTTTAAGCTCTTCAAGCGTTGGGTTCAGTACATATTCACCGTTAATAAAACCAACACGGGCGGCGGCAACAGGACCATTAAATGGGGCATCAGAGATAGCTAATGCTGCTGAAGCTCCGATTAGTGCTGCGATATCTGCTGATTGAGTTTTATCTGATGACACAACTGTGGCTGTGATTTGAATCTCGTTCACATAACCTTCAGGAAACAATGGACGAATCGGACGGTCAATCAGACGCGACGTTAAAGTTTCAGACTCGCTCGCACGACCTTCACGTTTACCGTAAGCACCTGGTATCTTACCTGCAGCGTACATTTTTTCTTGATAGTTAACGGTCAATGGAAAGAAGTTTTGACCTTCTTTAGCATCAGACTTTACAACCGCTGCTACCAATACAGTAACGCCGCCCATATGTACTAAAATAGAGTTGGCTTGACGAGCAATACGACCCGTTTCGATAACAACCTGTTGATTGCCATATTGGAATTCACGCTTAATGGTATTAAACATTGTCATATAATTTTCCTAATATTGACTGACGAAAGTAATATCAGCACAAAAAATACTGATATCTGTCATTAAAAATTCTTTGTATATAGCTTCTAATCGACCGTCTTTATGCTAATAAACATGGTCTATCGAAACTATTATTATCAAATACTTACCTTATGCAATTGGCTTATCCAGCTCGCTTAACCCTGCATATTGGTTGCTGCTAAAATTCGGTTTGCTATGAATAGCATCCAAATTTTCATAGCATCAAAACCACTCCATTTATGGAGCTTTTTAACTGCTGTACTTATATATGTTTATCTATCATAAACAATGCAAAAAAACGATTAAGGCATTATTTTACAGGGATTTATGGTCATTGACCAATCGAATGCACTACTGCCTGTTTCTTAATAATGCTTACTGATTAGTCGAATATGAGCTTATATCTATCGACTTCAGCTCACACCATACTGATAAGCATAAAAAAACGGCGTGAAACTATTCCACACCGTTTTTAGAAAAATCTATTTTATCGATATCAACAAGCAAGTTCCAAATAACTCTGCAAAAACTCTAAAGTACTGCCAATTTAGGCATCTTTTGTTTTAGCAAGCATTCGTACTACTGTCGCCAAATTAACGACGTAGACCTAACTGGCTAATAAGGGTGGTATAGCGACCAAGATCTTTACCTTTTAGGTAATCAAGCAGTTTACGACGGGTGTTAACCATACGGATAAGACCACGGCGGCTATGATGATCCGCTTTATGTGCTTTAAAATGGTTTTGTAGATCGTTAATACGAGCACTTAACAAGGCTACTTGAACCTCTGGTGAACCTGTGTCACTTTCGCCACGTTGGTACTGAGCGATGATTTGTTCGCGATCGGCATTGGTTAGCATAAATATCTCCGGCAATGCTAAGAGCGCCATGATAGTCTTAAAATTTAAGCATCAAGGAGCAATAGAATAGTCAATAAAATAGCCTGTACGTCATTCAGGACAACCCTGCATTACTAGAGTTGACCTAGTGTACGACAAGCTCAATGAGTTATAACTGTCATCTAAAACCATTCAAAATAATCTAAATCGTATTTAAATGTGACGCCAATTATAACAAAAAACTGCTGATCTAACAGCAGTTTTTTGTTATGACTTTACAAGTACCTGATTATTGAGGAGTACACGGTTATTGTCTATCAAAAAGTTGAATATTAAAAGATAGACATTAACCTTACAAACTAAAGCTTATCCTGTTTTTGGACATCATCTTCACTAGCCGTACCGCCTAGCTCATCGTCTGCTAAAGGCGCAGTCGTAGCTTCTGCTAAACTATCAGGAGAATTATCAGCACGAGGGTTAATGTCTTCTACAAGTTGATTAATCTCTTGTTCTTGCTCGTCCATATCTTTTACTGACTTGCTCATAGTAATTCCTATTTATAGTTAACTCATATATTCATAATTAAAAAGCTATTTATCTTTTTTAATTTCTAAGTTATCAGCGATACGCTCGGCAGCAGCTTCAGTGTCTTCTGTATGATTGTCTTCAGTCTGGCTTTTAAGCGCTGCTGTGGCAGAGTCAGAACGTTGTTGCTCAAATTTTGTATCGTTTGGATTAGGCTGTGTCATCGTATTATATCCTTATAGATAATGAATGAAGATTGTTCTAAATCAAAAAAATTGGAGCTTATGCTAGAGCTTTATCAATCGCTGCGACGAAATTATTAATATCATCTGGGTTGCGTGAAGTAATCAAATTACCATCTATCTGCACGCTTTCGTCTACGAATTTTGCCCCAGCATTTTCTAAATCAAGTTGTAAAGTATGATAAGCGGTTAACGTTTTACCCTTAGCTATACCAGAATTAATTAATATCCAAGGTGCATGGCATATAACAGCAAGCGGTTTACCAGCCTCATTTATAGTAGTAATAATACTATGTGCATCTTCATTACCACGTATGGTATCAGCATTAACCGTACCACCCGGTAAAACCAAAGCATCATACTCAGCAGGTTTTGCGTCTTTTGCAAAAATATCAGCGGTGAAAGTATCGCCTTTGTTGACGTCTTGCCGCATACCTTGAACTTCTTTTTCATTATTGGTCGTTATTAGAAGTGTGCTGTAACCTTTAGCTTTTAGTTGGCTGTTAACCTCTTCGTATTCTGCTTGTTCAAAGTTGCTATGAAGTAAAAAAGCAATCGTTTTCATAATACTTCCTATTATTTGTAAATTACATTTATGACTGAATAATTTTCTTATAATTGTAAAAATTGATTTATATGAATTAATGTCTTGTTATTTTTATTGAGTTTTTCTGCCCAAATTTATCGTTATTATTATTTTATTCAACGAAATTTATAGTAAATCCATTTTGTATTATTATCACCCTTTCATATTTTATATTGTACTTTCTTATTATTTTTTTCATCCCTGTCATGCTTTCCCTAGCTGACTTAATCAAGATACAAAAAAAGCAGGTTTCACTATAGGTGAAACCTGCAATAAAATGTGACGATATGTGATTTGTGTGAATTCTTAGTAAGTTTTACAGCTATTGAGTTATAAAAACACCTAAATTGAATTGTAAGAATTACAACTGAATCAATTTTTTAGGTTGTAATCGACCATTTAAACTCACTGCCCCTAGCCCGATAAACGCACCTTGCTCATTGATAAGACGAATATCTACCGGTATCTCATGTACCAATTGCTGCTCGTTATCATCCTTAATATCTTCGATATCTTGATGACCAGCAGCGCTTTTATTGCCAGTAGTTAAGTGCTGATCGATAGCTGCTGTGATATAACTTCGCAAATCATCAGTCAACTGATCGATAACATTCAAGCGTTGACCCAGTTGTACACGTTCGCACTGCTCTGACGATAATGTCAGCTCAGCATTAATATCAATGCAGGTATCTACTGGCAATAAATGTGTCTGACGCTGTTTTAATGTTAATGCTTCTAAATCTGCAAGCGCAATTGTATCATCGATTTTAAAATCACCCACTTGTAGACGGCGCAGTGCCGTCAAATGCCCAAGTGTAGCCATAGTTTTGGCAATATCTTCTGCCAATACACGCACATAAGTACCTTTTGAACAAGTTACTGTTAACTGGATTTGCTGCTCATCGATTGCTTTTAACTCAATGGCTTTTAGGACAATATCTCTTGGCGGGCGGTCTACTTCTATACCAGCACGAGCATATTCATAGAGTTTTTTGCCATCTTTTTTTAAGGCGGAATACATTGGTGGGATTTGCTGCTGGGCACCTAAAAACTGCTGGGCGACTTTGTCTAACATCGCATCATCAAACGCTGGAATCGCTGCTTCAGCAGTGACTTGTCCGTCAGCATCACCGGTATCAGTTTGACTACCAAGTAAAATAGTCGCTTGATAAGATTTATCCGCATCAAGCTGATAGTGGCTAAATTTGGTCGCTTCACCCAAACAAATAGGCAATAATCCCGTTGCCATCGGGTCAAGTGTTCCAGTATGACCTGCTTTTTTGCTGTCATGATTAGGCGACTTGAATAAATATTTTACCTTTGAGACCACTTGCTGAGAAGTCATACCTTGAGGCTTATCGACTAAAATAACACCCGAAACTTTAATCTTACTAGGGTGATTATTAGACTTTTTATCCGCTTGCGTAGAGGCTTTTGTAGAAACAATCGACATAATGGCTTTTACCCTTCTACTCTTCGTTTTCTTGCTCGTCAGACTCGTTTTCTTCAGTCTTAATAACTGCTTTACTGATTAAATCCATCATGTAATTACCACGAGCAGTCACTTCATCATAATGAAAGCGCAAACGCGGTGTGGTGCGAGTTTTCAAGCTATGACTCAGCTCAGTACGCAAAAATCCTGCTGCTTTATTGAGCACTTTGATGCTTTCTTCATGGTTTGACATGGTCATGGCATCATTAAGTTCAGGCTCCATAATGGTCACATACACATCAGCATAGCCTAGGTCGGGGCTGACTTTAACACTAGAGATAGTGACAAAACCTGTCAGACGTGGGTCATTGACCGCATCACGGATAAGGACAGCAAGTTCACGCTGAATCTGATCAGCTAAACGTTGTAAACGTTGGTTCATGTTATTACCTTGTTTTTAATATGACTTACTTTTATTGATCAATATAATCATTTATTAATAAGTTTAACGACTAATATTTGTTAAAAAAGGCCTAGCAGGATGTACCTGTTAGGCCTAAGTACAGCTGAATACTTATAAGATAGCTAAGCCATCAGCCATGCGCAGTTAACAAAGCGGATTGCATGATTAGCTACCTTAATTCGAGCAGTGACTTTAGATAGTACGTGCGAACTCTTGAATCTCAAAGACTTCGATTTTATCACCAGCTTCCACATCGTAACCGCGGACGGCTAAACCACATTCCATACCGGTACGTACTTCATTAACGTCTTCTTTGTAGCGACGTAATGACTGTAATTGACCCGTAAAGATAACTTGGTCATTACGTAATACGCGGATAGGTTTGTTGCGATAAATTGTACCTTCAACCACCATACAACCGGCAGCTGCACCAAATTTACTAGAACGGAATACTTCACGAACGTCGGCAACACCTAAGATTTTCTCACGATGTTCTGGCGCAAGCATACCGCTCATGGCTGCTTTCACATCGTCAATCAAGCCATAAATAACACTGTAATAGCGAATATCCATGTTTGCTGTGTCCGCTTTACGGCGTGCGGTGGCATCTGCACGAACGTTAAAGCCTAACAATACTGCTTCACTAGATTCTGCTAGCGTCACATCTGACTCAGAGATAGGACCAACGCCTGAGCTGATCACACGGACTTTAACTTCGTCCGTTGATAACTCGTTCAGTGCTGACAGTAATGCTTCAAGCGAGCCGCGAACATCGGTTTTTAGAACAATATTTAAGTATGAAACATTGCCTTGTTCCATCTGATCAAACATACTCTCTAAACGCATCGCATTTTGACGCTCAAGCTGACGCTCGCGCTCACGATTGGTTCTAAAGTCTGCAACTTCACGGGCTTTTTTCTCATCTGTTAAGACTAAGAATTCACTACCAGCTGCTGGCGTTTCAGGTAAGCCTAATATCTCTACAGGAATAGATGGTCCAGCAGATTGGATACGCTTGCCATGTTCATCAGTCATCGCACGGACTTTACCGTAATGTTCACCGGCTAAAACCAAATCGCCTTGTTTCAATGTACCTTTTTTGACAAGCACACTAACGACAGGACCACGACCTTTTTCAAGTCTTGACTCAATAACCACACCTTGAGCAGGACCATCCAATGGTGCTTCTAATTCCATTAACTCAGCTTGCAAGCTAATAAGCTCTAGCAGCTCATCAATACCATCACCTGTTTTTGCTGAGATACGAGCCATCGGCGTATCGCCACCCCAATCTTCCGATACCACTTCTTTTGCAGTCAACTCGTTAAGAACACGATCAGGATCAGCACTTGGCTTATCCATTTTGTTGATAGCAACAATCAGTGGTGTACCAGCAGCTCGGGCATGATCAATCGCTTCTTCAGTTTGCGGCATCATGCCGTCATCTGCAGCGACGACCAGTACGACTATATCCGTCGCTTGAGCACCACGTGAACGCATGGCACTAAAGGCGGCGTGACCTGGAGTATCAAGGAAAGTAATAACACCGCGATCCGTTTGCACATGGTAAGCACCAATATGCTGGGTAATACCACCCGCTTCACCAGTCGCGACTTTCGTTGCGCGGATTTTATCCAATAGTGATGTTTTACCATGGTCAACGTGACCCATGATAGTGACAACCGGTGGACGCGTTTGGACGTTACTGCTGCGCTCATCAACGGCATCTTTTAAATCGTCTTCAACTTTAGTATCGCTAACCGGTACTGGATTGTGACCCATCTCTTCTACGATTAAGCTAGCAGTCGCTTGATCAATCGTATCTGATTCACGAGCAATTTCGCCCATTTTCATCAGTAACTTAGTCACTTCACGAGCTTTCACTGCCATCCGCTGAGCAAGATCAGAAACCGTGATTTGCTCACTGATTTCTACATCATAAACGATTTTTTCGACAGGCTTTTCAAACTTATGCTGTGACGACTGGCTTGAACGTAAACCGTTTTTGCGGTTTTTAATTTCACGCTCGTCTTGATTCTTACGACGACCACGACCGCGGGCACTAGTGGTACTGGTGCCACGCTTGATTTCACGACGTTCTTTCTCAAACGATTCTTCTAATGCGTCACCGACCAAACCTTCTGCCAATGGCTCATCTTTACGAACTTCAGTCGCTGGCTGATCAGTATATTGACCGGCCATTTTACGCATTTGCTCAAGCGTACGCTTTTGCGCTTCTTCAGCTTGAGTACGACGTGTTTCTGTTTCAATCTCGCGTAAACGAGCTTGTTCTTTATCACGCACTTCGCGAGCTTTACGCTCAGCTGCCGTCTCAACTTTTGGTTTTGTCGCCGCAACTTTCTTTTTAGGTTGTTCTTTTGGCTTGACCTCAATAGTAGTCTTACCGCCTTTTTTCACAACCACTGACGTTGAGATATCGTCGTTCTTATCGTCTGACTTTTTACTAGAGCCGAGGCTTGCACGCATCGCAGCTAAGGTAGCTGCTTGACGATCTTCAGATTTTTTCTTAGTAGCGGCACGGTCTTCGGCATCTTTAGCAGCACGCGCTTGCGACTCAATCATCGCCTGCTCACGTGCAGCCAATTCTTCAGCCATCTTTTCTGGATCAGGCTTCTCAAACACTTTCTTTTTACGCACTTCAACATTGACGCTCTTAGATTTGCCCGAAGAGCCAGTCACACGCGCAGTACTAGTCGTTTTAGATTTCAGACTAATACGACGCTTTTCTTCCTGACCATGACTTTGCTTTAAATACGTCACCAACTTTTCCTGCTCAAGCTCCGTGACTAGGTCACCCTCTGCGCGCGCAGGCAGTCCAGCGTCTACCAGTTGCTGTTGTACAGCACTTGCGGTTTTGCTTACCATATCTGCCAGTTCTTTGACGGTCTTATCTGCCATTTATTATCACCTACTGTCTATTATTTGCTATATGTTCAATTCAGTTGTTGGCTACAAATGATTGGGGTAAGGCTGGCTTGTGTTGAACTTGACGATGTTACGTCATACCAGCACTTCATTATCGATAGCATATCACCAAAAGACAGCGATATGCAGTTACCGCTTATTCATTGAACCAAGATTCCCGAGCTTTCATGATGAGTTTTCCTGCGGTTTCGGTATCTAAGTCTTCGATATCTTCTAAATCAAAGACGGCTTGTTCTGCCAAGTCATCAACGGTAATGATGTCTTTTTGAGCCATTTTATAAGCCCAACTGACTGTCATTCCTTCAAGATCTTGTAGTTCTTGACTTGGCTCTTTCATGTTCTGTTGTTTGACCAATTCGTCTGCGATGACGACTTCTTTCGCACGCTCTTGGATCATATCAATTGCTTCATCATCCAATCCTTCGATATCATAGAAGGTTTCGACGGGTACATAAGCCACTTCTTCAATACTGGTAAAACCAATATCGACAAGTGCTTGTGCTAGGTCTTTATCCACTTCTAGACGTTCATAGAACAGTTCAATAAAGGCTTTAGATTCGTTTGCTTGACGCTGCTGATACTCTTCTTCTAGCATCATATTTAGCTTATATCCGGTCAGCTCAGAGGCTAAACGAACATTTTGACCTTGTGAGCCAATCGCGCGCGCCAACTGATCATTGGTGCTAAAGATAATATCAGCCGTCTGTGTATCTTCATCTAAGATAATACTGCTTACGTCTGCAGGCTCCAAGGAGCTGATGATAAATTGGGCAGGATCATCTGACCAAACCACCACATCAATACGCTCGCCATCAAGCTCTTGCTGTACCGCTTGGATACGTGTACCACGCATACCGATACAAGCACCAACCGGATCAATACGATGATCGTTGGTCTTAACCGCTATTTTAGCACGAGTACCCGGCAAGCGAGCGACATTACGAATTTCGATAATTTGTTCTGCAATCTCAGGCACTTCTTTTTGCATCAATGCCGAGAGCATTTCAGGATGGGTACGTGATAGAAGCAACTGTGCGCCGCGATTTTCACGGTTTACATGATATAAGATGGCATTGATACGCGACTTTGCACGCAATTGCTCACGTGGCAACATCTGATCACGCGACAAATAACCTTCAGCGTTATCCCCTAAATCGATGATGAAACCATCACGAGTCTGTTTTTTGACTTCGCCATACATCATCTCACCAACACGTGGCTCAAAAGCATCGGCTACTAAATTACGCTCAGCTTCACGAATCTTTTGAATGATAACTTGTTTGGCTTGGGTGGCAGCAATACGGCCGAATTCAATCGACTCGATTTGCTCTTCTTTGATATCACCGATTGACCATTCATCTTGGTCAAGGTCAGTAATCGCAAGCTGACAAGCAGGCATTTCATGGTCTTCATCTGCAACCACTGTCCAATAACGATAAGTATCATAATCGCCCGTTGCACGGTCGATTGAGACCCGCACTTCTACTTCCGGCTGATCGGTATATACCTTTTTCTTAGTCGAGACGACCAAAGCATCTTCGATTGCTTCAAAGATATCTTCAGGATTTAAGCCCTTCTCGTTACTGACAGTTTCTACTACCGTTAAGATTTCACGACTCATGCTATACCTGTCCTATCATTTTTTAATTGACTTAAATTTTATAATTTTTGACTTACTCTATATTTTCACCATCAGCCATCTAAGCTAGATAGCTAACTGCCTTTATACATAAAACTATCTATATAACAAATAGATTAAGCATCTTCATAAATTAAATGGGCTTTATCAATATTACTCAATGCAATCTCGAACTGCTCGCCATCAGTGGCAGTCAGCTTCAACGAAGTGGCATCGATACTATCTAAAGTGCCGGTTGCTTTACGACGTTTTTTATCACCTTCACCAATTGCTTGTATCAAACGCAAGCTCACTGTCTGACCGACATAAGCATGCATCTGCTCATCTGAAAAGAACGCACGATCAAAACCAGGTGAAGATACTTCTAGAATAAACTCACCAGCAATCGGGTCATGAACCTCAAGAATACCACTCACTTGGTGGTTCACTGCTGCACAGTTTTCGATCGTTACTTGCTTATTTTGGGCTTGCTCTTCTGGCAATGCCTCAATATAAATGCGTAATAAAGAACGATTGCCTTGAGGTGCAAACTCTATACCCCATAGTGCGACATCACAAGCCGCGACAGCAGGGGCAATGATATTGGTCAATTCTGTAACTTTGGTCGAAAGCTTCATAAGCTATTTATATATTCCTATTCACTGATCTATCTTACTTAATAAATCCTGCTGAAGTTTTTCTTCATCATTATTTAATAAGAACCTATCGTTATTGACACCACAGTGATTGTCTTATGCTTAAAGTATAAACACAAATGATATCTACTGGGCATTTATATCAGGGTAAGCCTGACAAATATCAAGCTCAGCAGAACCATGCTTTTATTACTCATAAAGCAGTACTATCGATAAAAGAGTGAGGAATAAAAGATAGTATACTTAAGTATCATCGCACCATGAATGGCGACTGATGACAAGCTTATATAAATGGTATCGCACTCTTAGATATAGAGCTTAGCATAAGTAGGATAGATATCGCGATGACACAGACCGCCAGATACAAAAAAACCCACAAGCATAATGGTGGGCTGATTGTTACTGACAAATTTAGTGTGCAAAACATCAGTATAAAAAGTGGTAGCGGGGGCTGGATTTGAACCAACGACCTTCGGGTTATGAGCCCGACGAGCTACCAGACTGCTCCACCCCGCATCAATCTAGAACGCGTATTATAGGGAGGTTTTATAGTAGTGTCAATCTTTATTTAAAAAAAATTTAAATTAAAAATCTTAGCTATTTATGAACGACTCACTTAATACAATACAACTTAAAAACTTGGTGCGATTGGGGGGACTTGAACCCCCACAGCTTGCGCCACCACCCCCTCAAGATGGCGTGTCTACCATTCCACCACAATCGCATTTTTCACTGCTCTACTTTTGCTATATATTCTATCGTAATAGATGCTTAAGGTAGGCATCGATAGAATCATACTGGTAAAAACAGAAAAGCATTGTAAATCTAACATCTTAAAATAGCAAGGGTTGCCTACTTAAAAACATGAAGTAACAGCGTAACAGCAGCTACTGAGGATTTTGTGTTAAAGGACGCGGCGTTTGTGGTGCTGAAACCGGTGCATCTAAACGAAACTGATCTTCTGCTTGCTTACGAGCATGAACCGCAAGAGTCATACTGGTGATAAAAAAGATGGCGGTCAATACGGCGGTTGCGCGTGTTAAGAAGTTGGCAGTGCCCGCGGCACCAAATACTGTACCTGAGGAGCCGGCACCAAAAGAAGCCCCTGCGTCTGCCCCTTTACCATGCTGTATCAAAATCAAGCCAATCATGGCAATCGCCACAATAATATGCAGGGCTAATATAAACGTAAACATGGTGGCCTCTTTTGCCGTGTAATGACGACTGATAACGAAAAATAAATCGTATGGTTTAATAGTGATAAAGAGTGGCGGTAAATGACGCCACATCGATGATATAAATAGGGCGTATTGTACACGATTGCAAGGGCACTGTTAAACCCACTTTTGCCAACTGGTAAAGACATTTTGTGAATAAGGAAAAAGACAAATACCGATAATTTTATTTTCTTCAGCAATGACCTATTAAATACTGCCTTTGCTAAAAGCGGTGGCAATCGCCAAAAAACTGCCAGCTTTCAATGAAGCACCGCCAACCAAAGCACCATCAATCATAGGATCAGCGGCAAAGCTATCTGCGTTATCAGCATTGACACTACCGCCATATAAGACCGTCATGGTAGATAACGAGTCGGCAAAACCTGCCAGCGTCTGCTTGATATGTTGGTGAGTGGCGCTGACTTCTGTCACCGTCGGAACTTTGCCAGTCCCAATTGCCCATACCGGCTCGTAAGCAATAATGAGACGAGTCGGTAATGAATCAATAAGTTCTGGCTGCTCAGCGATGAACGCTTTCACAACCGCTAGCTGGTTATCGATGACGGTCAGCGTTTGATTGCCATCATATTGTTCTTGGGTTTCACCAATACAAAACACCACGCCCAATCCTTGGCTCAACGCATGCGTCATTTTTTGCAATAAAGTGTCGTTGGATTCTTGATGATACTGACGGCGTTCAGAGTGACCAAGAATAGTCCAAGTTGCGCCAGCGTCGACTATCTGCTGCGCTGAACACTCCCCTGTATAGGCACCAGTACTTGCGCTATGGGCACTGACGTCTTGACCGGCACATAGTACTGAGGTGGCTTTAAGGCGACTACTCACTGCTGCTAAATGTATCAAGCTTGGTGCTACCATTATTTGACAACGCGCTGAGTTATCGTGGCTCATTCGCTTGGTTGTACTAATAGCAGCGCATAAGTCATTCAGTAGTACGTCAACATCATCGCTCGTTGCTGGATTCTGCTTCCAATTTCCAATTACCCAAGCTTGCATTCTTCTCTACCTTGTCTTATGTATGGCTGCCAATGTGGCTAATATGCGCGCAAGTATAACAAATATTTCACAAGTGCTATAGTATAGTGCGCCCCAAATCAGAACTGACTCTTTAACCGTTGTTTTAGTAACTATCGCTAAATGATTATTTTTGATTGGCCAATCGCGCGCTATGCTCTATAAAACCTTTGCGCTCACCTAAATCCCTATATGATTTTCTCAATATAGGATAAAGTGCAGACAATCGATTTTTCTATATTTCAAACCCGTATTTAAAGTAACTATTTCAACAATTGCTTAACTATCAACGATAAAATAGCGATAAGTAAAACATGGTGAATGGCCTGCGATTTAGGTAAATATATCGCCTAACAGATATCGAGCAAGGAGAAGTCTTAATGTCTATCACAACCAGTAAATATGGCGGCTTAGCACAGCAGCTGATTAGCGAAGGGGTCGTAAGCGAAGCGCATATGAAAGCGGCGCAAACTGATTCGCAGCAGCAGCAAATAGGACTGGTCTCTTATCTGGTTGAGCATAAACTTGCCAATGCCTATCAATTGGCACAAATGCTATCACAAGCATTTGGTGATCCTTTATTCGATCTCGATATGCTCAGCTCAGATGTCATCCCAAAAGACTTGGTCGATGAAAAAATCGTCCGTAAGTTTAATGCCTTACCAATGTTTAAGCGCGGGCAGCGCTTGTTTGTGGCACTAAGTGATCCGACCCGTATCGATGCCATTGATGCCATTGCCTTTAACTCGCGCCTCTCGATTGAAACAGTTGTGGTGGAAGAAGACAAGCTCAAGAGGCGTATCGAAAGCTTTTATGCAGATACCATGCAAAGTTTTGATAGCTTCTCTAATAGTGATTTAAATATTGGCTTTGATGAGAGTGAAGAAGAGGACGGCGAAACCAAACTCTCTGATAGTGTCGAGGAAGCACCTGTCGTCAAGTTTGTTAATAAAATGCTAGTAGATGCGATTCGTATGGGTGCATCCGACTTACATTTTGAGCCTTATGAAAAAAGCTATCGAGTGCGCTTTCGAGTTGACGGTGTGATGCAAAAGATGGCCAATCCGCCCGTACAACTTGCAGGTAAAATCGCAGCGCGTCTAAAGGTCATGTCACAAATGGACATCTCAGAGCGCCGTGTACCACAAGATGGACGTATTAAACTTAAAATATCTAAAAATAAGGCCATCGACTTTCGGGTAAGCTGTCTGCCAACCTTGTTTGGCGAAAAGCTTGTTTTACGTATTTTGGACGCTTCATCAGCCATGCTCGGTATCGAAGCGTTGGGTTATGAGCCTGACCAACAAGAGATGTTTTTGGAAGCGTTACATAAACCGCAAGGGATGCTTCTTATCACAGGTCCCACTGGCTCTGGTAAAACCGTCTCACTGTATACTGGTATCAATATCCTAAATACTGGTTCGACCAATATTTCGACCGCTGAAGATCCTGTCGAAATAAACCTTGAAGGCATTAATCAGGTCAACGTCAACCCAAAAGTAGGATTGACTTTTTCCACTGCCCTGAAGTCCTTTTTACGGCAAGATCCTGATATTGTGATGGTCGGTGAGATTCGTGACCTTGAAACTGCCGAAATTGCGATCAAAGCGGCACAAACAGGGCATATGGTACTTTCAACCCTACATACCAACTCAGCGCCTGAAACATTGACGCGGTTACGCAATATGGGTGTGGCCTCTTTTAATATTGCCACTTCCGTCAACTTGGTCATTGCCCAACGGTTAGCACGGCGTTTATGTAAAAACTGTAAAAAGCCCATTAACATTCCACGTCAAAGTCTGCTTGAGCTTGGTTTTACCGATGCTGACCTGGACAATCCAGACAATATCATTTATGAGCCGGTCGGCTGTAATGAATGCCGTGAAGGCTATAAAGGGCGTGTCGGTATTTATGAAGTCATGAAAGTTACTCCCGATATTTCACGTATTATCATGGAAGACGGTAACGCGATAGACATCAAAGATGCGGCGCTCAAAAACGGTTTTAGAGACCTACGCCGCTCTGGTGTTTTAAAGGTTTTACAAGGCGTAACCAGTATTCAAGAAATGATGCGCGTGACGTCTGAATAGCATAGTTGCTTGAAAAATTTGGTACAGGTATTGCGTCGAATAAAGTTCATCGCGTCCGTAAAGCTTGTTATGTGATTGCTGCTGAACAATAATCATGAGTAGGGAAAATAAAACAGATATACACTGGTTATTTGCGCTAAAATAAAGTATGTCCGACTAGAAGTATGATTTTTTTAGCATGGCATTATTTGTATTGACGGTATCAGACCATTTTTTAAGGAAAGGGACATGGCAAAAGCTAAGACCGATATGCTGTTAGACTTTATCTATGATGGGGTAAACCGGCGCGGGCAAAAGGTCAAAGGTGAGACGACCAGTCGTAGCTTAGAGCTTGCCAAAGCCACCTTGCGTAAACAAGGTATCACGGTTAAAGGGATCAAGAAAAAACCGAAACCCTTATATACCTTTAAAAAATCCATTAAGCCTATCGATATTGCTATTTTTGCGCGTCAATTGGCGACCATGATGAAAGCTGGTGTGCCATTGACCCAATCCTTTGAAATTGTTGCTGACTCTCTCGATAACCCAAGTATGAAAGATCTGGTGTTACAAATCAAAGCCGATATCGAAGCCGGTGGTACCTTTGCTTCAGCATTACGCAGGCATCCACGCTATTTTGATGACCTTTTTTGCTCGCTTGTCGATTCGGGCGAACAGTCAGGTGCGTTAGAAACCATGCTGGAGCGGGTTGCCACTTATAAAGAAAAAAGCGAGCTGCTCAAAGCTAAAATTAAAAAAGCCATGAAGTATCCTATCGCGGTCGTTGTAGTTGCTATTATTGTGACTATGATTCTGCTGATAAAAGTAGTTCCTGTATTTTCAGATTTATTTGAATCCTTTGGTGCGGAGTTGCCAGCTTTCACCCAAATGGTAGTAGGTATGTCTGAATGGATGCAAGCCTGGTGGTTCATCTTAATTGTGTTTATCGGTGGCGCTATCATTGGGTTTTCAGAAGCCAAAAAACGCTCAAAGAAATTTCGTGATTTCTTAGACCGTGCGGTATTAAAAGCCCCCATATTTGGCAATATCGCTTATCAAGCGGTTATTGCGCGTTTTGCGCGCACGCTGTCTACCACTTTTGCAGCTGGTGTACCATTACTTGATGCGCTAGATTCTACAGCGGGCGCCGCAAATAATGTGGTTTTCTATAATGCTATCCAACAAGTAAAAAATGACGTGTCTACAGGTCAACAACTGCAGTTTTCAATGCGCTCAACCAACGTATTTCCTAGTATGGCCATTCAAATGGTTGGTATCGGTGAAGAGTCTGGTAGTTTAGAAGAGATGCTAGATAAAGTGGCAGTCTATTATGAGAATGAAGTTGATAACGCCGTTGATGGTTTGACCAGCTTGATGGAGCCTATGATTATGGCGGTACTTGGCGTATTAGTCGGTGGCTTGGTCATTGCCATGTACTTGCCAATCTTCCAGATGGGCTCAGTAGTAGGCTAAAAGCTAATTAAAGGACAGCTACTTCATGCAATTTATACAGCTATTACAAGAAAATATGACGGTGGCTTTAGTCGTTTTTGCACTACTAGGTCTTTGTATCGGCAGTTTTTTAAACGTGGTGATTCACCGTATACCACTGATGATGGTATCGGCTTGGCGACAAGAATGTAGCCAATTTATGTATGAGCAAGCAGACATGCCGCGCGAACATACGACGCCACTGGTCAATATTATTGCTACGGATACGCCTATTACTTTAAGCCGACCTGCTTCACGCTGCCCGCACTGTGCTCATAAAATCAAATGGTATGAAAACATTCCTTTAATCAGCTGGCTAGTACTACGCGGTCGTTGCTCAAATTGCAAAGCTGCTATCGGACGGCGCTATCCTGTCGTGGAGCTGGTCACTGCGCTGCTATCTGCACTAGTCATTTATCAGTTCGGCGTCAGCATGACTGGACTATCAGCATTGGTTTTGGTCTGGACACTCATCGCCTTAACTGGTATCGATTTTGATACGCAGCTATTACCTGACCGCTTAACTTTTCCATTAGCAGGGCTGGGACTGGCGGTAAACTCACAAGGCTGGTTTGTCTCTCCTACTCAGTCGATATGGGGCTTGTTATTGGGGTTTTTATCCTTATGGATAGTGGTCAAGATATTTTATCTGATCACCAAAAAACACGGTATGGGACAAGGTGACTTTAAATTATTGGCAGTATTAGGCGCTTGGCTTGGTCCTATGATGCTGCCATTGATTATTCTATTGTCATCTTTGCTTGGCTCCATCGTTGGGCTTATCCTCATGAAAAAACAAGGTGAGAGCAAGCCTTTTGCCTTTGGTCCTTATATTGCCATTGCTGGTATTGTGGCATTGTTATACGGCTCAGATATCGTCAATTGGTATTTAGGCATGTATACTTAAGCAGTAGCCACTTCCCGATAGTTATTTTTAATCTTTCCTTGATTACCGTCATTATTCTTCTATCAGTCAGATAAGTCATTATTATGTCAAAATACGCAGCAGCATCTTCACCTTATTCGTATCAGCCACAAATACCTGAACATAAAAGCAAAACGTTGGTAGTGGGTTTAACGGGTGGCATCGGCAGTGGCAAATCGGCCGCCAGCGACTGGTTCGCGCAGCAAGGAATCGATATTATTGATGCAGATGTTATTGCGCATGAGGTGGTTGTCAAAGGCAGCTCAACGTTGCGCAAAATCCAACGAAAATTCGGTGATTGGGTACTAAACGCCGATGGTGATATGGACCGCGCCGCTGTACGAACCCATGTATTTACTTATCCCGACGCTCTAATTGAACTTGAAGCGATTACCCATCCCGCGATACGTGAAGCCGCAAAACTGCAATTGGCAGAGAGTACCTCACCTTATGTAGTGTTGTCGGCGCCGCTATTGATTGAAGCGGCAGAAGCGGGGCTTGCCAATTTATGCCAACGTATTTTGGTGATGGATGCTACAGAAAATACCCAGCTTGTGCGCGCCAGTCAACGTGATGCGCTAAGTGTGCAAAAAATTAAGGCTATTATGGTCAATCAATTAAGCCGCGAAGAGCGCAATCGTCATGCCGATGATGTGGTATTAAACGAGAGTGATCTTGCGGCACTATATTTGCAATTAGAGCCGCTCCATCAAGACTACCTTAAGCTTGCCCAGCAGCTAAAGTTCGCTGCCGATTGATCTCATACAAAGCCATACCAGTCGCCACACTGACATTTAAACTTTGCAAATTGCCATGCTCGTTGCCTGACATCGGAATATAAACCAGCTCATCGCAGCTCTCTGTTGTCAGGCGGCGCATCCCCTCGCCCTCTGAACCCATAATAATGGCCGTTTTGCCAGTCAGGTCTGCGGTATGGATTGGCTTGGCATCAGCATTTAGAGCAGTACCAAACACAAAAACGCCGGCATTTTTAATCTTTGTCAGCGTGCGTGCCAAATTGGTCACGCTAACAATAGGCATCATCTCAGCTGCGCCGACTGACACTTTGGCGACCGTTGGGGTCAAGCTTGCTGCATGGTGCTTTGGACAAATAACGGCATCTACGCCCATGGCAACTGCTGTACGTAAGCAAGCACCAAAGTTATGGGCATCGGTAATTTGGTCTAGTACCAGTAGCAAACAATCATCACGCCCTGCAAGCGTATCGATTAAACCTTCATCAGCGAAGCCTAATGGACGGGCATTCAATACCACACCTTGATGTTGCGGGCTACCACACAGCTGAGTAAGTTTGTCTTTTTGCGTTGGTTGAACACTGATACCATTATCACGTGCTTGCGCCATAATAGATTGTACATGACTGTCAGTCTCGCGCCCTTGCTGCACAAACAAACTGAGTCCATCAAGAGGACGGTATTCAAGCAAGGCATCAATGGCGTGAATGCCATAAAAATAGGTAGGTTTTGCCATAATAGGCCTATTGATTATAAAGTGGGTATCGCACGGTACGATAAAAAATATGCGATAAAAAGAGAAGTGGCTAATTGTAGCAACTAATGACCAGCTTCATCTAAATAATGTCGCCAAAAAAAAGAAATAAACCTCATAAGATTTATCTCTTTTGCATCATTGGCTTTTTGGCGTCATCAATCATCTAAAAACGCATTGAGGCGTATTAGCCTTCTAAGTGGCAGATGTACTGGACGATCTCTTCTGTACGTAGATTGAAACCGCTGTTACCTTCAACCACGAATGACTGTCCTGCACGGTAATAGCTGAATTCTTCTTCACCGTTTATTTTGACTTCGCACTCACCGCTGGTGAGTTCAATACGTTCAGAGGTATTGGTACTAAAGTGATAATGCTCGACCAAATTGTCACAAGGCAAGATAACACCCAATGTTTTATGACGACCGTCTTCGAACATAATGGTATGGCTTGAGCAACGACCATCGTAGGATATCGTAGCTTGAGCATTGACTGTTACATTAGTAAATTGCGCCGCTGTCATAGTGGCTTCCTTGTCAAATAATTATTGCCAACTAAAAAACCAAATTGAATTTGTAGATAATCAACTGCCTAGATAACTGTTGTTATATCTATCTTTTACTATCAACGCCATATCGTTTTTACTTTGCTGTGAGCGGATTATAGTGTTGATTTGTTTTATAGGTTCAAAAATAACCATTTATTACTGATACTTAATGACATACAGATTTATATCATATTCTATAAGCTCACGGCTCTGTAGTAGAATGGATAAAAATATGGTGATAAGAGTTTATCATTATGTGAGATTATGCTACCACATTATATCTATAAAATTTGTTACAGCGGCACGAAAGTTCAGCTTATTATGACAGCTTGGCTTGATGTTATTGATTACCTTTAATATTTGTATTTAAGGTTATTTACCACCATACTATTTACCACCATACTATTTGCCAATTGCATTTATCTATGTAGCAGTCTGAACTGATTCATTCCTTTATTTAACCTATTGTAAAGATGACCTCCTCGTATGATATTACATCGTATTTGAGGGTTGTTGTCTGTCATGAGAGGCGTTGATGCTAGTATCATTAACTTTACATCAGTTTGCGTTGATCGCTCAGCATGAGCTGAGTGTGGCTGAAGGCTTCAATGTCATTACCGGTGAGACAGGGGCTGGCAAATCACTATTGCTTGACGCGCTGTCTTTATGTGTCGGCGAGCGCGCAGACAGTGCGATGGTCCGGCATGGCGCCGCCCATGCCGATATCTACGCGCAATTTGATGTAGAAAATAATCCTGTCATTGCCCAATGGTTTGCCAAAAATGAGCGAGGCTTAGAAGAGCCAGAAGTATTGATTCGCCGCCAGCTTAGCAATACAGGACGCTCAAAAGCGTGGTTGAATGGCGCGCCCGTTAGTTTGGCTGAGCTGAAAAGTTTGGGTGCATTACTGGTTAATATTCATAGCCAGCATGCCCAGCAAGCACTGTTAAAACCTCAGTTTGTGGTGCAATGGCTAGATGAAATGGCGCAGATAACCTCTCTTGCTACGCAAACCGCAAGTAGCTATCAAGCTTATCAGCAACTTAAACGCCGCGCTGACGATCTCGCTAGTCGTGAAGCGCAGCGCCAAGATCGTATTCAACTGTTGCAAAGCCAGCTAGCAGATATCGCACCATTATTAGTCGTTGATTATGCAGAAGTAGAAGCGGAACATGAAGAGCTGTCTAATCTTGAAGCACTCATGATCGAGGCCAGTCATGGCTTGCATCTGCTCGATAATGATACCGATGAGCCCGATGTAATGACCTTGCTCGGGCAAGCGATTAAGCTGTGCGATAATCAAATGAGCGTGAGCCAAACCTTTGAGCAAGCTTCAGAACAGCTGCATTTGGCGCAGCAGCACATCACTGAAGTGACTGGCTTATTGTCAGATTATGCTGAGCAGCAATTGCCTGATCCTGAGCGTTTGCAGTCATTAGACAGTTTAATCAGCTTAGGTCATCGCCTATCACGTAAGCATAACTTGCCAGCTAGCGACTTGATTCATGAAGCAAAAGGCTGGGAAGCGCAATTAGAACAATTAGAAAACGAGCCAAGCAGCGATGCAATGGCAGCGCAAATCGAGCAAGCATGGCAAGAGTATATAGCACTAGCAACTGAGCTAAATAAAAAACGCGCAAAAGCTGCACCGATTGTCAGTAAACAGCTGATTAAGCAACTACAGCCACTTGCCCTACCTAATGCACGCTGCGAATTTGTTTTTACCAAGAAAATAGAACCTAGTCAATATAATGGGCAAGGCTGCTATGATATCGACTTATTATTCAGTGCTAACGTTGGTATGCCGATGCAGCCGCTACACAAAATCGCTTCAGGCGGTGAGTTGTCACGTATGGCGCTGGTGATGCAGGTCTTGCAAGCGACCAATGCCGATAATAATGCGGCAAAACCGATGCTCGTCTTTGACGAAGTTGATGTCGGTATCAGTGGCGGTACGGCACAAGTGGTCGGTGAGCTGTTGCGCGCCCTTGGGCAAACGCAGCAATTGCTTGCCATTACCCACCAAGCCCAAGTCGCCGCGCAAGCGCATCAGCATATCTTGGTACAAAAGCACCATGACCAGCAAACTGAAAGTGAGCTTGTCATCTTAACCGAGAGCGCGCAAGTCGATGAGCTGGCACGTATGTCTGGCGGTGTTATTATCACCGACGTCACTCGTGACCATGCACGCAGTTTATTGAGTGATGTTAAATGACCATCAATTGACCATCATAATTATCTTCTGATTGCTAAATGCTTGCTTTAGTTGATTTTTTATTCATTATCGCCATATAGTGGTTTCTTACCTTTATTAGTAGGTTGCGTTTGTCTCTATGTCCAAAGCCAATTTGACCCATCATTTTTTAATCGCGGCGCCTGAGCTGTCAGACCCACGGTTTGAGCAGGCGCTGATTTATATCTGTCGTCATGATAAACACGGCGCCCTCGGTCTGATGGTCAATCGTCCCTTAGAGCAATCCCGCGTGGGTAAGTTGCTAGAAGACTTGGATATTGAAGTGACCGATGCGCAGGTGATGGAAGATCTGGCATTAGAAGGTGGTCCTATGTATCCTGAGGTGGGCTTTGTGCTGCATACAGGTCAGCCAGAATGGGCATCCTCTTTTGCCATCTCAGAAAATGTCTGCATCACTACCAGCCAAGATATCCTCAAACGTATTGCAGCCGGTCAAGGCGTTGGTCATTATCAGCTCTGCTTAGGTCATGCCAGTTGGGGTAAAAAACAGCTTGATCGTGAGCTTGCTAACGGCGACTGGCTGGTATGCCCTGCTGATTTAAACTTATTGTTTGATACGCCTTTTGAAGAACGCTGGCAAATAGCCGCTGATAAGATTGGGGTCAATTTTGATTATTTGAGCAGCGACATCGGTCATGCTTAATCTCATATGCTAAACGAATACAGAAATAAAAATAGGAAACACCCCTTACTATGGTAGATAGCACTTTTGTAACAGATAGCACTGATATCAGCATTGCGGAACCTGCAATTAAGCCGCACCTTATCTTAGCCTTAGATTATGGGGTTAAAAAAATGGGCATGGCACTCGGTAATAGCCTGACAGAAACGGCGCGTGCCTTTGATATTTTAGCGATGAATAATGGTCAACCTGATTGGGATAATCTGCTTGGTATTATCAAGGTTTGGGGCGTGGCAAAGGTGGTAGTCGGACTGCCGTTAAATATGGATGGTAGCAGCTCTATGCTATCAAAACGCGCGCATAAATTTGCCCGTCGTCTGGCACATAGAATCATGGAGCAGCATTTACCTGTGATCGTATCTCTATGCGATGAGCGCCTCACATCTGTCGCCGCGCGCGAGATAGCATGGGAAAACGGCTGGATCCAAAATGAGCGCGAGCCGATTGATGATATCTCTGCCTGTATTCTAATGTCGACCTACTTTGCTGATCCTCATAGCAGTATCGCCATCGACGCCATCAAAGCAGATTAATTGAGCATTAGCTTTCTTGTTAATATCCCATCAATACCTGATATAGTCGGTTCTACATAAAAGAAATACAAATGTTATCAATCACGACTGGGGTTAATTTTCCTTGCTTGCTGTGCCTACGCAGACAGAGGCTGCGAATCATTAACCTCAGTAGTTCTGTACCCTTTTGAAAGTGAATTAACTGTACCTCCTCAATCCAAACGAATAAATGACTGATTACTATGACCACTGTCTCAGACCACTCTTTGCACAATAGCTCGCGACATGGTTTTGCACCGCTTGCTATTGCGCGCATCAAAGGCGCCCAACGTGTCAACCAAATAGCTATTTATCTCATTTATGCCGCTATTATCGCTTTTATGGTTTTTGGCACCATCGCTAGTATCAAAGCCTTTCATGACAATCAGCTCCTGTATCAACTATTCTATAACTTGCCTTATGCTTTGGTGGCGCTGACCATTCCACTGACGCTATATAATGCCTTTATTATCTATCGCTATCGTCTCAATCAAACCTCGATGGTTATCATGACCATTGGTGTCTCAAGTATTATTCTGATCGGCGGGCTATTATTTGCCGATACGGCTTGGTTAGGATTGGCATCGTGGCTCGGGGTGGCTTTTTTATTCAAAGTAAGTTTTAAACGCTTCTTTAGTTTCTTAGCCCTAGCCGATTTACCTGAGAATAATAACAGCACTGAAAATACTCCTTTATAAAATCAGTAACAAACAAGTATCCAGCTACCAAACTTATCTATTAGGTTTATAAAATAAAATATGACGACTTCAATATTAGACACGACTATTCACCATCATCTAGATACCCAAGGGCTGATTTGTCCTGAGCCGGTCATGATGCTGCATAAGACAATTCGTAAAGCGGATGGCGGCGATGTGATTGAGATATTGGCCACTGATCCTGCCACTACGCGTGATATTCCTAATTTCTGTCGGCATCTGGGACATACCCTTGTCCATCAAGAAACGCTAAACGATGCGCCCACTTATCGTTATTTAGTTAAGAAAAAGAGCGCTTAGCGCAATACATCATGCAAAGATTTCTTTGCTTTCTAGAAAAAAATCATTCACATCTGAAAGGTAGGTCGCGTGTTAACAACAGAAATACAGTACGTGCAGTGGTTTGAGAACGAAACCTTACGTCAAGCTCGCTGGTTGTCTCAAAGCAATCATGTGCCGCCTGCACGTATTGTTGTGGTCGACGACAAAACAACAGCCGATGAGGCCTATCGTTTGGCTTGTGCTGGTACGTCAATGCTGTGGCGCGGTGATTTTAATAATGCAAGGCAACTACTGCAAGCCATTACTCGACGTATTGACCGTGCGAATGAGCGTTCTGAGCAGCGCAAAATCAACAAAGCGACTAATAAATCTGCTAAGTTTGCTAAACCTACAGATGAGGCTTTGGTACCCTCTAAAGTAATCCCTAATTTGTTTCATCAGCAACGCCAAGTCCAATCTCAGCGTTCACGCTTATTAAGTCGTTTATTATTAGAGCTTGATGTCGGTTACATCAGCCAGTTACGCCGCGCCCCTGATGTCAGTGCCGCTTGTACCGCTGCTTTTGGTGAGTTGAATGAGTCATGCTTACTCTCATTTCGTGACCTGCAAGGTGCGTTAGGTGCGGCGGGGTGGCGCGTAAAAGGCGTGGCAATTGAAAATTTGAGTCTATCAATTTTCCCGCATTATGGCGTTTTTGCACCAACCCGTCATGAATATGTGCAGCTGTTACTCGATGCCCCGTTGCCAGCTGTTTATGATGTCGCCTTTGATATTGGCACCGGAACCGGTTTGCTTGCAATTATTCTGGCGCAGCGCGGTGTGAAACAAGTGATTGCGACGGATTTAAATCCGCGTGCATTAGCCTGTGCCAGTGAAAACCTTGCGCGTTTAGAGTCAGCTGTGCAATTGCAGCAAGCGGACTTGTATCCAACTGATGCGCCATTGGCCAATCTGTTGGTCTGCAATCCACCTTGGTTGCCCGCCAAGCCAACCTCGCCATTAGAGTTCGCCGTCTATGATGCCAATAGCACGATGTTGCGCGGGTTTTTGCAGGGTGCAAAGCAGCATTTAGCTGAACAGGGCGAAGTCTGGTTGATTCTGTCAGATTTGGCAGAACATTTGCAGTTGCGCAGCCGTGATGAATTATTGGGCTGGTTTGCGGATGCTGGTTTAGAAGTAAAATACCGTCTCGATACCCAACCTAAACACGGTCGCAGCCAAGACGATACGGATCCACTATTTGCAGCGCGCAATGCGGAAATCACCTCGCTATGGTGTTTAGTGCCTTTTAATACTTAAAGCGTAAAAATGACGATGCAAAATACTATTAATTGATAGTCAGCTTAATATAAAAAATATCGTCTATATCAACTTGGATTTTCTTATATAGTCAGAAAAAAGTAATATCGATACATCAAGTACTGCTGATATTAATTTTTCTTGCTTGCTGTGCCTATGCAGACAGATGCTGCAAAAAATTTATACCAGCAGCACTGTAGCGTTTTTGAGATATTTTAACTATACCACTACTGAGTATGTCTTATGAGCCGCGACCGTGCCGTACAGCAGCGTCAACCAAAAGCGCTGGCCGTAGATGATGAACCGGCTTATATCACCGAATTTCGTCAAGCGATGCTGGCTCGTGGTTTGGCCACGCGTACCCGTAATGCGTATGTGCGTGATTTGCGCTCCTGTGAGTTAACCAATCATACGCCATTAACGCGTTGGCAGCCTGAAGACGTGCTGCACTGCCTGTCTATTCTTACTCAAGACGGCAAAACGCCGCGTACCCAAGCGCGCATGCTTTCAAGTTTGCGTCAGTTTTATCTGTGGATGATTGCCAGCAACCTACGTGAAGACAATCCTTGCGAGCGTATCAAAAGCCCAAAGATTGGCCGTCCACTGCCAAAAGATTTGGCAGAAGCTGACGTCGATAATCTCCTTGCCGCGCCCGATAGCAGCACTGCGCTAGGGCTACGTGATAAAGCCATGTTAGAGGTACTCTATGCTTGCGGTTTGCGCGTCAGTGAATTGGTCAATTTATCACTAGAGCAAGTGAATCTCAATGCTGGTTGGCTACAAATCACCGGAAAAGGCAATAAAACCCGCTTAGTGCCATTGGGTGAATATGCATCAGATGCCTTAGACGATTATCTAACGCATGGACGTGGGGATTTGATAGCCCATTTAAAAGCAGGAAATTGCCAAGCGGTATTTTTGACCGCGCAAGGCGGCTATATGACGCGGCAAAACTTTTGGTATCTGCTAAAAAAATACGCCAAAGTTGCCAGTATTGATAAAGACTTATCACCGCATACCTTACGCCATGCTTTTGCTACCCATCTACTCAATCACGGCGCTGATTTACGGAGCGTGCAGCTATTATTAGGACATAGTGATTTATCAACGACGCAGATATATACCCATGTGGCGACGGCTAGATTGCAAAAACTTCATGCGCAGCATCATCCACGGGGCTGATATACAAGACTCCATTACTAATATAAAATCTCATAAATTAAAGCAAAAAAAACGGCAGTATTATGACAATACTGTCGTTTTTTTATATCTATTAGAAACGTACGCTTGCTTATATTTAAGGCAATTTTCCGAGTTTCTGACTCATATCTTATATCGATAATGAGGATAAGCCTGCATATTCTGTACCTTTTGACAGCACATAACGCTTACTGGTTTCACCATCCGTTAAGAAGCCACCAAACGTCTGCGATACAGCGCTAAACAGAATAATGCTGACGGCAGTTAACGCTTCTTCAGCTAGCTCTGTCGTATTCAATAGCTCTTTAGCTTTCTCTACACTAATAACGGCACAGCTTTCATTCTCACTAAGACGAGGCTTGGATTCTTCATTATAATTTTTATAACAAAAAGCGATAGATACATATTCATCAGACCCAGCCAGCTCAGCAAGATAAGCATTATCGATGGGTTTTACCGCTTCAATACATTTGACAGCAGGTTGCTTCTTAAGGGGCTTTAGTCGCTTACTATGTACGATATGGATAAAGACTTCTTGTGTTGGGTTTATCTTCGTTTTAATTTTAGAATTCATGTTTAAGCATCCTTTCTAGTTAAGTAAAGCCTAGTGAGTTTGAAATTAGTGAGCTGGCGCAGCTTCTAGAATGACCATAATTCTTCATATCAAGAAGACACTATAATAAATAGTTGACCAATCAGTTAGCTTTATCAGTATTTCATAGCTTCAATAAGTATGCTATAGCATTTACGATATAAATGCGTAAACAGGTTACTTATATCTGAAAAAATCTGACAGTCGCTGTTTTTAAATTATCCTCCTTTAACACCAATCACAAATACCAAGCACAACTTCTACCAATCCATAGCTGCAAACCGCTCCTTTTCTCGTTACAATACACACTATAAATCGTTCACTTATTTTGGCTTATTGATTGTCATAAATTGGACGCCTACCTTTTCATATCCATTATTCGAGAATTCCATGAGCCATAGACCACCTAGCGACCTATTAGAAAAAGCAAAACACTGGCGCGAAGACATCAATTTTCGTCAAGACGTACTGGGCAAGCCATTCGATTTTGCGACTACGTGGGGCATTTTTTCCCCGCAAAAGCTGGACGACGGCAGCTTGATGCTGCTCGATTATGTGGATTTTCAAACGGATGATGACTCAATAGATTTGGGCTGTGGCTATGGCGTACTCGGTATGGCAGCCGCGCGCGAATGTCCGAACGGTCAGCATACGTTGATTGATAAAGACTTTATGGCAGTAGAATATGCGCGCCGTAATTGCGAAAAGAACGGCTTACAGAATGTCGATGTGCATTTATCAAACGGTTTTAATCATGTCCATAAAACCAAAGACTTCAGCCTTGTGATGTCGAACCTGCCAGCCAAGGTAGGCAAAGAGCAGCATTATCTGTATTTTCTTGATGCCCATGCGCGTATGCGTAAAGGTGGACGCTTTTATGTGGTGACGATTAATGGCTTACGTCAATTTATGAAGCGCTCATTTACCGAAGTCTTTGGTAATAGCGAAAAAGTAAAACAGGGCAAGACTTATACCATTACCATGGCAACCAAAGATTAAACGCTAGAATCAGACAAATAAAAAGCACGCTAAATCCTTATAATCTAGCGTGCTTTTTTATGGCTAAACTTTTAAAACGACATCATTTTGAGAGTTACATCTGCCGTTTTAGTAAATACCCACCCAATAGCGCACTGGCAATAATGGGTAATAGCACCATCAGTAACGGCGAAAAACCAGTCGCAAGCGAGACAAAACCAACCAAATCCTGCACGTAGCTAAACAGTAAGCCAAATAATAACGCCACAACAATTCGCAAGCCGAGACTATGAGTTCGCAGCGAGCCAAAAACGAATGAGCAGGCGACAATCACCAGCGATAAGATAGATAAGGGTGATAATAGTTTCTGCCAAAACGCCAACTCGTGACTTAAAGAGCGAGTGCCTTGCTGACGCATAAACTGACGATGCTCATATAGCTGAGTCAACGACAAATCCTCAGCTTGACGGGTGAGCAAATACACAGACTCAGGGGCAAATGGTAAACTCAATGTGTCTGTGGGCGATATGGCTTGGCTACTCTCAAAGCCTTGATTAATGGTCAGCTTGGTCATATTGTTCAGCTGCCACTCATAACGATATTGCTCGCTCGGCTTGCTACTGACAGTATCAAGTGGTTCGCGCCCAACATATTGTCCGCCTTCCGCATGAATAGCCGTTTGCAAGTTGCCTTTATTATCTAAGTGCCAACGCTTTACCTGACCAATATTGCCTTTGACATCGGCATAGTCGATATACAAGATATCACTGCCATCCGGCTTGGTGCTGCCACTTTTTGTATTCTCAAAACGCGGCTGCACTGTCCAGTAACCGCGTACGGAAGTCACCAGCGAGCTGTTATCCTCGCTATTGATCTCATTTGCCAATTGATTAGAATATGGCAATACGAACTGGTTAATGAATAATGCTAATACCACAAAAATCATAGCAGGTTGTAATACCCAACCAACGATGCGATAGAGACTAATCCCAGCAGCGCGCATGACGACAAGCTCGCTGTTATTGGCCAGCAACCCCAAACCAACGACCGCACCCAATAAGGCACCAGTTGGAATAAATTGCTCTAAAAAATAAGGCGAGCGATAAAAAATATATTTGATTGCCTCACCTATCGTATAACCATCATCTAGCGAATCAAGCTCGGACAAATAAGAGAATACCAGCTGTAATGCCCACAATCCTATGATCGCTGCAATAATCGCTAGCAAGGCATTGAGTTTTACGTAGCGACTCAGCACTTTTAGAGTGGTCGGTTTTGCAGCCAAATGATTGGTCGCTGGAGATTTTGCAAATAAGGAGCGCATCAAGACTGCCCTCCTTGCGAGCCACTGTTTTGATTATCAGTAGCGGATAAAAGCTCATTTTCTGGTTTGCGAAAGCGCAATCGATGCTGCACGCGGCTGCCCCAATTCATATACAGTGCCAATGCCATAAATCCTAAGATGAGCCATGCATAAGCCCAAACGCTTACGCTGCCTTTACCGACTGCGTTTTTGAGTGAAATAATACCGAGCGCGCAGCTGACAAACAGTAAAATAGAAGGGAACAAACGCAACCAGCGACCTTGGCGCGGACGGACTTGCGCCAGTGGTACTGCCAGCATCGGCGCGATAATCATCAGCCAAGGTAGTGACAAACGATAACCTAGCTCGCCTTGCGCCGCACGCATGGCATTATTGCTACCCACTTGCGCATTGCCCGTTGCCGCTTGCCATAACGGTCCAATCGCTTGCGTCTCGATATTGTCTTCAGTGATGACTTCTTTGGAGGACTCCGTCAAGGTAATACGATAACGATCAAAGCCTACTTGATTATACTTCAAGCTACCCGCGCCGACTTCATAACGGCGACCTTGGAATAAATCCAGTTGCGTCACGCCACTATTACCCATGTCTACTTGTTCAGCACGTTTGGCAAGCGTAATCGTGTCTTTACTAATATCGGTATTGTTTATAAGCGCATTTGGCAGCTCTGGGATATTGAGTTGCTCGGCAGTTTCTGGGTCGATAGTATTTTCAACGTCGATAGCAGTATCGTTTTTAGCAGAACTGCCCTTTTTTTCAGGCTCAGACTGAATCAATATCACATCTTGCAATTGTTTTTTATCATCACTCAAACTGCCTACATACAAATGATAATTGCCACTACTGATGAATTGATTGGGGCGAATCAAATCAAAGGCACTGGTCAAGGCTTGCTGCTGCCAAACATTCTCAGATGAACGTACACCCCATGGTTTTCCGACGATGGACAAAGCCGCTTCACCAACAAATAACGCCAATATTAATGGCGTCATCAAGCGCCCAAGCCGACCGCGCGACACGCCACTGGCATTAATCACCGCCATTTCTTGATCAACGTAAAGCCGACCGAACACCAACATCAAGGCAATAAAAAATGCCAATGGTAGGATAAGCTCTAAAAAATACGGCAAATTATAACCAATGATGGTAAATAATAAACCGATGTCTAAATTGCCTTCGGCTGCAATACCGAAATATCGGATCAAGCGACCACCAAGCATCATCACCACCAAAAATCCCAAGACCAATGCGGTCGTTGAGGCAACTTGTTGGGTCATATAGCGGCGTAATATCACAATAGGTACTCTTAGCGGTTGTAGCGGTTGACGTTCGTGCGGTTCATCGCGTCTGTATGAATAAGGGCAGTTAAGCTTGAATAGAGACAATAGACGTAACCGCTAATGCTAGCATATTTCTATAAAAAATAACGTGGAAATGTGTTTGAAAACATTACCCAGCCCTTACTGATAACACATTTATTACTCGCTCATCAACAGGGTTAAATGGGGATGTAACAGTGCTATTTAAAACACAAGCGCACTATTTATTAAAACACAATCGCACTATTTAAAACGTAAGAGCAGTAATTAGGACATCACGATTAAGCCTCTCATGCATTTTTTTATCATTGAATTTGTGTGCTGTACGTATCAGGTACTGAATACTATCAGCGTTAGTTGTTAGTATTTATCGTCAGTTAGCATTCAGAATTATTGAAGATCTAGCATCTACACTCATATCGCTTACTAATGAACGGAGCATAAAATGTCTATTCCCTCTACCTTACTTGGATTAGCTGGTGGTCAATTTAATGAAATTGATTGGTCAAACTGCGCTATCGTCATGATTGATTTTCAGAATGAATATGTGGACGGCGCGATGCCGTTGGGTGATGCCGGTATTAAAGCCACAGCGAACGCGCGCCTACTGCTCGATAAAGCTAGAAAAGAAGCTATTCCGATATTTCATATTGTTCATCATGGTCAGGATAATGACAAAATTTTTGATCCGTTATCATCGAAGGTAGAGATTGTCGATAGCCTGCAGCCCCTTGATGATGAAAAGACCATTGTCAAAATGCATCCTAATGCCTTTTATGATACCGAGCTTCAAGCGCTTATAACGTCGGCTGGCAAGCAACAGATTATTTTTGCAGGCTTTATGAGCCATATGTGCGTCAGCTCAAGCGTTAGAGCGGCCTTTGATTTGGGTTTTGAGAGTTTTGTTTGCCACGATGCTTGTGCCACGCGTGACCTGCCTAGCGTGACAGGACAAGTCATAACGGCTAGCACTGTGCACGATAGCGCAATGGCTGCACTTCAAGATAGGTTTGCAGCTTTGGTAGCGACTGATAAGTTAATTAATGGCTAACTGCGCATTTTAAAGTCATGCAGGAAATAGCTCCAGAAACATTCCCTAACCCTAGCTAACTGCGTACTGTGCGCCGATATGCTACACTATTACGCTTGCCCGATAGGCGTGCCTACTTAAGATAAGTAGTAGCTCAAATATAATATCGATTCAAATGTGTTAGCAGTTTAAATTTGATATCTTTTTAAATTTGACACCTTACTGTATTCACGCTTTTAAAATAATGCATTCATCTAATAAGGATAAAAACATATGAATATTAAATTAACGCAAAGTTTACCAAAAACCCATACACAAAAAATTCTTAAAAAAGAAGCCAAGAGCAAAGACGCCGCCTGTCTTGTGGTCTTAATTGACGATCAAAAAAATATCTTAGCTGAGTCGGTATTAAGCGACTATCAAACCCGTATTGAGCAATTGATTGAAGTATCACACTTTAACGGTAAAGCTTGTGAAACCGTTGCTGACTATGCGCTAGCTGGTGATAAAAAAACCACCAAAGAAAATCCAGTACAACTATTATTGGTCGGTGTAGGCAATCTTGATAAATTGCATCATAGCGTCCTAGAAAAAGTTGCCAATACTATTTATAAGAGCACGCAAAAGCGCGTCGACTCTATCACTGTCGCATTAGGTGATATCTTAGAAGAAAACCAGTTTGGTCAATTTGCCCTAAGTCTACTGGCAGCAAGCTATCGTTTTGACAAGTACAAATCTGAGCAGCAAACCCCTGTTTTGACCGATATCTACTTATTGGCTGATCAATCACTGCAAGAGTCATTGGCGTTTGCTCAAGCGGTCTTTACTGGTCAAAGCTTGACCCGTGATGTTGCCAATGAGCCGGGTAATATCTGTTTCCCAGCGTATATGGCTGAGCAAGCACAAGCATTGGCAACAACCTATCCTGACCTGTTAAAGGTTACTGTATTAGGTGAAGACGAGATGTCAGCATTGGGAATGAACTGCTTTCTATCGGTCGCGCAAGGCTCGACCAAAGAGGGTAAACTTGTACTAATGGAATATCGTGGCAAGTCTAATTTTAGCGTCAATGCTGATGCCGATACTAGCAAAGCCATTACCAACAGCGCAAAAGTAGCGGGTGGTCTAAAAGCGTTAGCTGATAAGTTACCAACCAAAGCTGCTAGCAAAAAAGCCGCTAAAAACGCGAAACAAGATAGTAATGACGATGTGCAAGTTGCAAATGACGACTCGCCTATCGTCTTAGTCGGTAAAGGCGTGACCTTCGATTCAGGTGGTATCTCAATCAAGCCGGGTGCGGCGATGGATGAGATGAAATTTGATATGGGTGGCGCGGCTTCGGTACTCGGTACCCTAAAAGCATTATGTGAAGCGCGTCTACCTATCAACGTCGTCGGTGCGCTAGCTTGTGCTGAAAATATGCCATCAGGTGATGCGACGCGTCCTGGTGATATCATCATAGCAATGAACGGTAAGTCAGTTGAGATATTAAATACCGATGCTGAAGGTCGTTTGGTATTGTGCGATACCTTGTGCTACGTACAGAAGTATTATCAGCCAAAAGCCATCATCGATGTCGCAACCTTGACTGGTGCTTGTGTGGTCGCTTTAGGTCACGTCCGCTCAGCAGTCTTTAGTAATGACGAAGATGTGTTGTTTGACTTAGAAAACGCCAGTCATTTATCGGGTGATCTTATCTGGCACATGCCAATGGATGATGAGTATCAAGCGCAGATTGACTCGCCTATCGCTGATATTCAAAATATCGGTGGTAAAGGTGCTGGCGCTGTTACTGCCGCATGTTTCTTATCGCGCTTTATAGAAGAAGGCCAAGCATGGGCGCATTTAGACATCGCTGGTACAGCATGGATTTCAGGTCAAGACAAAGCTGCGACTGGTCGTCCTGTACCGTTATTTATGCAATATCTGAGAAATAGTGCAAACATGCCATAATATATTGATGGACAATCAATCAATGAAAACCAATTTATGAAAATCAGTTTTTATGTTTTAAGTGAGAATAAAGCCCAAGATTTCTTGGGCTTTATTTGTCAGCTGACCCAAACCGCGCTTAATAAAAGCAATCAGTCGTTGTTGATTCTTATCGACGATGATGAGTTGCTAGCGACGCTTGATAAGGCGCTATGGGTACAAGAGGCTACCAGCTTTATACCGCATCAACGCCTTTTGGACGCTGATACTGATATCAGTTATAAAGCGTTAGCACCCGTCTTGCTTAGTCCTTATATGCCTGCTAACTTTAAAGGTATGGTTCTTAATACCACCATACATCCAGTGAACACCTTTATTTCTGCCACTATCAATGCGCAGCCTACTCGCGTCCTTGAGCTGATAAAACCTGATGCGACTAGTGTGCAAGAAGGTCGTCATAAATACAAAAGCTATCAAAAGCTCGGCTATGAGCTGACCCACTTTAACGTTTAATTCCTAAAACCGCTTTATCTGTTACGGTAAACGCATTCTTTTTGCCACACATACCGCCTTTTCTTTAGCTCTATCAGCCCAGTCGGATGCGGGTTAAAGGTAGGCGCTTATCCTAAAAAATGCTACCATCCTCCGATTATTTTTTTTCGCTAAAATATGTTATTTATTGACAAAGTTGAGGGTGTATAGATGCGTTCATTGTTTGCGATGTACCAACGTATAGGGCTAGTACCGCTTATTGTTATCGGTTTGGTATTGGGAGTATTGATAGGTTGGTTGGCACCCGATATTGGTATTGCGCTAGGATTACTCGGTACCTTATTTGTGGGCGCACTAAAAGCCGTCGCACCGATACTGGTATTCGTTTTGGTTATGGCAGCCATTAGCCAACATCGCAGCGGCAATGAAGTCTATGTCAAACCCGTGCTTATCATGTATATGTTTGGCACTTTTTTGGCCGCACTGACAGCCGTAGGGGCAAGCTTCTTATTTCCCACACAGCTGGTCTTAGTCAATGCTGTCATTGAGCAAGTACCACCAGCAAACTTAAAAGAAGTTTTGACCAACTTGCTCATGAATCTGGTTGCTAATCCTGTCAACGCTATCGCAGAAGCCAATTATATTGGCATTTTGGCATGGGCAATTATCATTGGTTTTGCGCTACGTCAAGCCAGCGACACCGCTCGTACCGTGGTCGGTGATTTTTCCGATGCCATCTCACAAGTAGTCAAATGGGTCATTGCCCTAGCACCTTTTGGTATTTTGGGCTTGGTTGCCAATACAATCGCTGAGACAGGCTTTGCGGCTTTGGCAGGTTATGCCCGTATCTTGATGGTATTGGTCGGTTGTATGCTGTTTATCGCTTTGGTGGTCAATCCACTAATTGTCCTTGTTAAAACTGGCAAAAATCCATATCCACTGGTCTTTACTTGCCTGCGTGAGTCTGGTATTACCGCGTTTTTTACCCGGTCATCAGCGGCAAACATTCCTGTGAATATGAACCTTGCGCGCAAATTAGATCTACACGAAGACACGTATTCAGTGACCATTCCACTTGGCGCAACCATCAATATGGCGGGCGCAGCTATCACCATTAACGTCTTAACGCTTGCAGCAGCGCATACGCTTGGCATTGAGATAACGTTTGCCTCAGCGCTGCTGTTAAGTTTGGTTGCAACAATTAGTGCCTGCGGCGCATCCGGTGTTGCTGGCGGCTCATTGCTACTGATTCCACTTGCTGCCAGTTTATTCAGTATCCCAAATGACATTGCGATGCAAGTGGTCGCCATTGGTTTCATCATCGGCGTCATACAGGATTCGGCAGAAACAGCACTAAACTCATCAACAGACGTTTTATTTACCGCTGCTGCTGATCCAAAATATGCTCGTTAACTTGCTATAAAATCCTATGCTTAAATGTTAAAGAGCCCAATTGATAGTTGGGCTCTTTTTATGATCGGATTTTACTATCTATATAGTCAGTTCAAAATAAAAGCGATACGATTGTAATAACGTGTTATTGGCTATAATTTTTTCTTGCTTGCTGTGCCCATGCAGACAGAGGCTGCCAAAAATTTATAGCCAATAGCACTGTATCATTTTTTAAAATGAATCGACTATAGTCACAATACCCCAAAATGCTACGGTACTGCTGGTATCGATATTACTTCTCACTGACTACATTGAACTATTTTAAATGCTCAATAGTGACTTCAATAACGGGTGCTTGCATATCCAATTGGCGTTTTAATTGGCGCAGTTGTTCGATTTCATCCAACAGCTCAAGTATCAGACCGATCGCTGGCACGCTGGCTTCAAAGTCGCGACTTAGGCGGGAAGCACGGCGCACAGTCGTCAGCTGATAGCCAGTAAACTGCTCGCGCTCTGGTACATCATATTCGATGATATTCTCTTCAATCAGTTCGACCACCCACTGGCGCTCTTGACCACAGGCAGATATTAGCTCATCTAAGCTCATGATAATGTCATTAAATTCAGGCGAGTGTTTCATAGCGATTATCCTCGTTTTTCTTTATTTTATCGTTATCGTCTACATCTCTATTAGGGTATTAAACAGATTTTATGACGCTATTTGTTTATCGTTTAACAGTTGTTTATCGCTCAATAGTTGTGTCAGAAAAAGCTTGTTTTAGTGCTTCATAAGCGCTGGTTGCTGCTTCACTATTGCTGTCGGGGTTGACAATATTTAGGGTTAAGTATAAATCGCCTGCTTCTTTAGCAGGAATACCTTTACCTTTTAAGCGTAAATTGCTACCTGATTTGCTGTTTTTAGGAATTGTCACACCTAATGTGCCTGCTGGCGTACTGACGTTAATTTTCTCACCCAATGCTGCCTCCCATGGGGCGATGTTTACAGTTTGGTAAATATCTGCGCCTTCGATACGGATATTTGAAGCATGACTGATTTTAACCTTTAAAAATAAATCACCATTTTTACCATTACCGCTGCCAGCCGCTCCTTGTCCAGTCAATCGAATTTGCTTGCCATCGGTGATGCCTTTAGGGATTTTGATTTTCAACGTTTTGTTATCGTAGCCCACACTGCCATTTGGCTGACGCACCGGAACATTTAACTTAATACTGTAGTCATCACCTTGATAAATAGATGCCAAATCAACGGTAATCTCAGCATGTTGATCTTGACCTTTGCTGTCTTGGTTGCCAAAGCCGCCATATTGCGACTGACCACCCGCCTGTCCATTAGCTTGTCCGCGTGCGCCGCGTCCAAATGCCGAAAAAATATCATCGAAGCGGAAACCGCCATCGCCATAAGCCTCACCTTCCCCAAACTGATCTTTGATATCTTCCCAGCGGAAGCCGCCCTGAGCTGCACCTGCTTGCCCGCCAAAACCGCCACCTTGACCAGCAAAAGGATTGCTTAGCATCGCATCATATTCAGCACGCTTGTTCTTATCTCTGATGGTTTCATAAGCGTTGTTAATCTCAGCAATCTTATTATCGGCATCTGGGGCATCGCTGACATCCGGATGATATTGACGGACGAGCTTACGATATCTTTTTTTAATATCGGCATCTGAGGCGTCTTTCTTGACCCCTAAAATGTCATAGTAGTTTTTTTCTGCCATGTTATGTTCCTCAAAATAAGACCTATTAATAATAATGAAATGCCAATTGTAACCGCTAGTAATCGAAATTAGGTTGGCGATATAACAGATTGTGACCCTAGTTTACTTACAATGATAGCGCTAAAAAAATCAAATACCGTTATAGAAATATTACCAATATATGGCATTCAACTTAAAAGCCATACCATGCGCTTGCTATAAATTATTATCGTCTCTACTAGGCAGATAGTAGTATGCAAGAAATACTCATCTCAGAAAAACGCTGTTTAAAATGAATATTTTTTATTTTGAAATGCTTCTATAACGAAAGAATCGACTCACAAACTGTTCATATTAATATAGATTTAAATATAGCAAAATAAGGATATATATCCTAACTTACTGTTAAAAAAGCGTTTTTGACCTAAGGAGTTTTTTTACAGAGCTGTAAGAATGTGAAAAGTTATTTCTTGTATGATGTTCTCTATTATTTGTACTCATAGGGAGTATGCATAATATAGGCAAGGGTATCTGTCTATTTCTTCAATAGCGAAAAGGTTTTAAATGTCTTATTTAATCAAGTCTTTAGTCATCACTTTATCAATACTATTGAGCGCCACAGCTTTTGCCGGTAATACCAGCTACTACGGTAGCAAGTTCCACGGCAAACGTACGGCAAGTGGTAGTATCTTCAATATGAACTCCCTGACAGCCGCACATAAAACGCTGCCGTTTGGTACGAAGGTGCAAGTGACCAACAAAAAGACAAAGCAGAGTGTGATTGTGAAAATCACAGATAGAGGACCTTTTATACGAGGTCGCATTCTTGATTTATCAAAAGCTGCTGCTGGTCAAATAAACTGTCAGCTTTGTACTACTACGATGGAAATCCTATCTTATGGTGATGGGCGATATCGTAGAGAGTAAGGCAATAAAGTAAAAAAAGGGAAGGCGTAAGCCTTCCCTTTTTTAATGACTGAGTTTTATCGCTTGGTTTCGATTAAAAACTAATTGATAAAAACCTCACAGTATTAGCCGATATTGGCTTCCATCTCTTCTAAAGTTGTCATTGCCAATAGTAATTTTTCTTCATGTTGACTATGTTGCTGCTGCAATGCGGTTTGCTCATTAAGTAGCTTCATTAAATCAGACTTACGGCTTTCCTCATAAAACTCAGTGTCGGCAAGCTTTGTCTCAAGGGTCGTCAGCTTCTTATCAATATCAGCCAAAGCTTTTTCTGTATTTTCAATATCACGGCGAATAGGCGCGGTTAATTTGCGTTGTTCAGCCGCCAGCTTACGCTGCGCATCTTTACTAAGTACAGGTTGAGACTCGTTATTGCTCACTTGCTTATTGACCTGACTATCGGTCGTTTCACGTGAAACAAACTTCTTACTCTCTTTTTTGCTCTTTTTCTTACTGGTATTTTTGTCTGTCGAATTTTCTTGTTTGCGCTTTTCGGCAAGCCATTTACCATAGTCGCTAATGTCACCATCGAACTCTTCAATTATACCATCATGTACCAAAAACAACTCATCGCAGACGTTGGCAATCAGCTCGCGGTCATGCGAGACCAGTACCACTGCCCCTTCAAAGCCTTGCAAGGCAATGGTCAACGCTTGACGCATTTGTAGGTCTAAATGGTTGGTTGGCTCATCGAGTACCAGCACGTTCGGACGTTGCCAGACAATCAAAGCTAACGTTAAGCGCGCACGCTCACCACCAGAGAATAGCTCACTGATGGTATCGATACGGTCACCACGGAAATCAAAGCTACCCAAAAACGAGCGTAGCATGGCATCAGAAGTATTGCCTGCTAAGCGGCGTAACATCTCTATTGGCGTTGCCTTCGGATCAAGGATATCCATTTGATGCTGATTAAAGTAGCCAAGCTTTAGCGTATCAGAGACATTATAGCTGCCCTTTAATACGCCAAGCTCACCGACCAAGGCTTTAATCAAGGTCGATTTACCCGCGCCATTCATTCCAAGTAGTCCGATACGAGTATCAGGAGTGACTTGCACATTGGCATTATAAAGCAGCGGCGTGTCGCTATAACCAATATCTGCATCGGTCAGCTCAATCAATGGCGAGCTCATATTAGCTGGCTCATAAAAGCGGAACGAGAACGGGTTGTCTGCCATCATTGGTGACAGCTCTGCCATGCGCTCAAGCTGCTTGATACGGCTCTGCGCTTGCTTTGCCTTACTGGCTTTAGCACGAAAACGACGAATAAAGTCATCCAAATGTGCTTTGGTCGCTTCTTGCTTCTCAAACGCTTGCTGCTGCTGCGCCATACGCTCGTGACGGGTGCGAATAAATTGCTGATAGTTACCGGTATAAAGGGTGATTTTTTGCTGCTCAACGTGCAAGATATGACCAACAGTATTATCTAAGAACGTTTGATCATGTGAGATGACGATGACCAAACCAGTAAAGGCATTAATCCACGTCTCAAGCCACAAAATCGCATCCAAATCCAAATGGTTGGTTGGCTCATCGAGTAGCATCAAGTCAGCGCGGCTCATCAAGGTCTTAGCAAGATTTAAACGCATACGCCAACCACCCGAAAACCCTTCTACCGGTAGCTCATGCTGGTTGGTATTAAAACCAAGTCCTGCCATGATTTGCGCGGCTTTGGTTGGTGTACGATAGCCATCAATCTCATCAAACTGCTGATGCAGTACGCCAATCTGCTCATCACTGACGCTGCTTAAGTCATTTAACGTAGCATTAATCTCGTACCACTGCTCATCACCGCTCAGCACATAATCAATCGCCGTCTGTGTGGTCGCGCCAACTTCCTGCGCCATGTGCGCTACATGCCAGCTATCGGGAATACTCACTTCACCCCTATCAAGCGTCACTTCGGTGTCACCGGTACCCATTCGTGTCAATAACAAGGCAAATAAGGTCGATTTTCCGGTCCCGTTATTGCCCGTTAAGCCAACTTTGTGGCCCGGATGTAGCTGGAAGCTTGCCCCTGCAAACAACTCACGACCATCACGGCGAACACCAACGTCTTTAAATTCGATCATATAATTTCTTCATCTCAGCGGTAATATAAAACATAAGGCAATAGGAAAAACACTTCTCTGGCGTGTTTACTGGCGGCTATTATTTCAAACGCCTAACCGATAGGCAAACAATTAAATAAGTATTTTAAATTCAAACCTTTATACTGCTACTAATTCCCTTGTATTAACAAACAACAAGGGGCATATATAAGTAGGTTATAATAGCAAATGCTACTGTTACCCTTGACAAATCAATCATTAGCCCAACTATGTTATACTAGCAAAACACTATTGACATCAGGCAGTTAAGTACTGATATTCTCAATTAAAGCTTAGTTACTATGCTGTCTATATCGCAGTGGTGGTCCAACAATAGCGATACCTTGCATAAAAAATAGTGCAGTTGCCTGTAGGTCATGAATAGCCGCTATGAAAAGCTACTGGCAAGTCATCTTAGCCTGTATCAATAGACGACCTCGCATAGGGTAAAAATAATAACATCTGATTTTAGCAATTGAGGTAGATATGAACCAACCAGCCAACCAATTTAATCCAAGCTCAAGCCAACCTGTCGATCCAACGGTTTTGAATCTGACTGACAGTGCAGCGCAAAAAGTACGTCGCCTGCGTGAAGAAGAAGGCGATAACAATTTGATGCTACGCGTCTATGTCACTGGCGGCGGCTGCTCAGGCTTTTCTTATGGCTTTAACTTTGCCAATGAGCTCAATGAAGATGATGCCAACTTCGATAATAACGATGTGACCTTGGTCGTTGACTCATTAAGCTATCAATATCTGCAAGGCTCTACTGTTGATTATACCGAAGGCTTGGAAGGCGCACGATTTATCGTAACCAACCCTAATGCCACGACCACTTGTGGCTGCGGCTCGTCATTCTCGATCTAAATACTCGCTTTGGTATACCTCAATATCCAATGATTATATAAAGAATTGTTTTGCTATGGCACTTACCCGATTGGTAGGTGCTTTTTATTTCAGATATTTTTCCTATAAAAATTTGGGTGCATTGGCTATTGATAAAAATAGAGTTGCCCTCCATAAAAGCTTTCAAGAAAATAAGCACAAACGATCAATTAAAGTGACTTCTGAAAGTCACTTCTGTATTAAGATTTTACTGCTATTTTATGGCTAGATTTCTTGCCAGACAGAGTAAAGTTTACCTTAATAAAAACGGACCGTATTTGTAATCGTGCGTGGTTTTTAGCCTATCTTTGGGCTAAACTGAAGTCACTATTCTCTATTTTTCGATTAGCCATTGATGGTTTTTTAATCAATAATAACCAATAACAACAGATGATCCTTATGAGTAATTTTGCGAGTAGCTTTGTCGATTTTGATATTCCAAACTGGTTTGCCAGCGAGCATTTAGCAGGCATGTTACGTGGTATCGAAAAAGAAGGATTGCGCGTTACGCCTGATGGTTACTTAGCACAAACGCCACATCCTGCCAAACTGGGCTCCAAGCTGACTCATCCTTTTATTACGACGGATTATTCTGAGAGTTTACTTGAGCTGATTACCGACCCCAAGTCCTCGCCAAAAGAGACGCTTAACATGCTGCGCCAATTGCATCTATTGGTATATCAAGGCATGCCTGAAAATGAGCTGATGTGGCCGCTGTCTATGCCTTGCATGCTGTCATCAAATGATGAAGATATTCCACTCGCAGATTATGGCAGCTCTAATACCGGTAGACTGAAGACTTTATACCGTAGTGGGCTTGGTATTCGTTATGGTCGCCGCATGCAGACCATTGCAGGTTTACATTACAATTTATCGTTTGGTGACGATTTATTCACTGCGTGGCAAGCACATACCCCTGCCGCACAAGCGTTGACATTAACAGAATTTAAAAATGATAAATATCTTGGCTTGATTCGCAATTTCAAGCGCCTGACCAGTTTGGTATTATATCTATTGGGCGCAAGTCCTAGTGTTTGCCCGTGCTTTGTTTCAGGGATTGAGCATGACCTTGAGCTATTCAATGATTCAACCTATTACAAACCGACTGCCACTAGTTTGCGTATGGGCAAACTTGGTTATACCAATAGTGTTCAAGAGCACCTTGATATCCGCTATAACAATTTGCCCGAATATATTGAAGGGCTGCGCCGTGCGATTCAAACCCCGCATGAAAGCTTTGAGAAATTGGGCTTAGATGATGAGAACGGCAATCCTATTCAAATCAACAATCATATTTTGCAAATAGAAAACGAGTACTACAGCCCTATTCGCCCTAAACAAATAGCGATGAGTGGTGAGAGCCCAACTGAAGCGCTTGAGCGTCGCGGTATTGCTTATGTTGAATTTCGGGCAATCGATTTAGACCCTTATAGTGATATCGGTATCCGCTTATCTAGCGCCTGCTTTTTAGAAGTGATGGCGCTCTATTGCCTACTTAGTGACTCCCCTGAATTGATGCCTGAAGAAGAGGAAGCGCTTGCTATCAATCTTGAGCGCGTCGTCAATGAAGGTCGCCGTAAACACCTACAAATTCTTAATAATGGTGCTGAGCAATCCTTAGAGAGCTGGATGCTGATGCATCTGAACCGTATGCAGCCACTAGCTGCACTATTAGATGCTCATTATGGCGGCAATGATTATCGTGCGGCAGTTGCCTTGATGCAAGGTAAGGCTGGTCACTCTGAATCAACCATTTCAGCGCAAGTGAACTCTGATAGTAAGCGCTTGGGTAGTTTATGGCAGTTGGGCTTTACCTTAGCGCAGCAGCACCGCGACTCGTTACTGCAGCAGACCCTCAGTCCAAATACGCAAGCCAAATATGAGGTGCTCGCCGAAAAATCCATCTTACAACAAGCAGAGACGGAAGAAGCGGAAACAGAATATTTTATGGACTTCTTACAGCAATATCGCTAATCTTTCATACCTTTCTGTTATTTATTAACAAGCACTTTATAAGAGTATCTACCCATGCTACAGCTGACCACTTACCGCAATCTGCAAGTGTTTTTAGTCATAATGACCGCGATAGGCATGAGTTTTGCACTATTTTTCTTACAGCGTTATATGGGGTTCTCACCTTGCCCGCTATGTATTTTTCAGCGGATTGGACTGATGATTATGGGCGGTTTTGCTTTAATCGCCGCTTTGTTTCATCCAAAATCGATGGTTATCAGACTGCTACTTTGGCTTGGTAGCTTAGCAGGTATCGGCTGGGCGACAATAGTCGCAGGGCGACATGTTTGGCTACAGCATTTACCAGCCGATCAAGTGCCGTCATGTGGTCCGGGTTTGGATTATTGGCTTGATACTTTGCCTATGCAGCAGGTATTAAAAGAAGTATTTGCGGGCTCTGGTGAATGCGCCTCCATTGACTGGACATTTTTGGGCTTAAGTATCCCTGAGCAAGCCTTGATTTTATTTAGTATTCTTATACTGACCCATTTGCTTATCTTGTGGCGTATCGTACGTCCTGCTACGCCTACTCCTCTCGCTCGATAAATACCGCACGGCGCGCTATCCACAGTTTTCTCCATTTTTATCACATAATTTAACGAAATCAAGCTCGCAACGCGGGCTTGATTTCGTTACTCTAGTCGTTTTCGTTCTATGTGATTTTCACGCTGATTTTAGAGTCAAAATAACATCAGTTGTGATTAGCAATATCATTTAAAAATCTGCTCTGTGGTAATACTATGATAAATTTTTCGCCTGTATTTTCTGCCGCCTCGCTTAACAACCGCTGTCTACGTCTATTATTAGCCGTGCCGGTCTGTATCGCCTTGGTGAGCTGTGACAGTGCCTCTTCTTCTACAAATAAAAATACCCAAGGTGCGCCGATTAACAGCGACCAAAGTAAAGTCTTGAATAATGATGAGCCTGCCTTAGAAGACAATAGTGCCAAAGCATCAGCTAATGAAGACAGTCATCAAGAAGGACAGGCACTCATTGCAGCAGCGAACTCAAATAATAGCTCAGCACGTTCACCGATGATCTCAGCAGCAAATAACGATAGTATGTTGCAAGCGACCTTGATGGGCGATTATGGCGGTGTTGTCCCCTGCCCATCTTGTGGCAGTATTGATATCACTCTAAACTTATTCGCCGATGGTTCCGTATTAAAAACCAGTGTTTTTAATCAAGCTGAAACGCCGCAACCCCCTTTGGTAGAATCCGGTGTCTATCGTCAAGACAATGACATGATTACTATTGTTTATGAGAAAAAAAATATCGAAAGCTATCAAATCCAAGGCAATCATTTAATTATGATGGATGAATATAAAAATCCTGATGAAGACTATGCCTTAGCGCGTCAATAACTGAGTGAATCGTAACGCCATACATTATCTTTGAGATGAGACTAAATCCGACTACTTTATAATTTTGATAACGCCTATTTACTAGGCGTTTTTTATTGGTCAACGAACCATGATTACTTTACAATGAGCGCTGTCCTGCTGTCCTGCTGTCCTGCGGTCGTTGGCTCAGCACAAGAGAGCATTGGCTAAGACAATATTTTACGAACATAAACATTGGCTCAGCCAAATATAGTACTCTCTCTTTTATTGGCTCACGTCAGATTTTCATTCCTCTTATTCAAGCTCGTACGGAACGTCTATGCATATTCATATTCTTGGTATTTGTGGTACTTTTATGGGCTCGCTGGCATTGCTAGCACGCGAGCTTGGACATACGGTGACCGGCTCAGACGCCAATATTTATCCGCCGATGTCCACCCAGCTTGAACAGGCAGGCGTCACTATCGAAGAGGGCTACTTGATAGCGCATTTGCAGCCGGCACCGGATCTGGTGGTCGTCGGTAATGCGATGAAGCGCGGTATGGATGTGATTGAATATATGCTGGACACAGGTCTACGCTATACCTCTGGACCTCAGTTTTTATCTGAGCAAGTATTGCAATCTCGCCATGTCATCGCGGTTGCAGGTACGCATGGTAAGACCACGACGACGACCATGCTTGCGTGGATACTGCACTATGCCGGTATCGACGCTGGATTTTTAATCGGCGGGGTGCCACTTGTCAATACCCTTGATGAGCATTTACAGCACGTCTTTGCTCACAGCAGTTATTTGGGTGCTGACAACATTGATAATGACGATTCGGCAAATACTGGCTATTTCGTTATCGAAGCAGATGAATATGATTCTGCATTTTTTGATAAGCGCTCAAAATTCGTGCATTATCGTCCACGTACGGCGATTTTAAACAACTTAGAATTTGATCATGCTGATATTTTTGCCGATCTTGAGGCCATTCAAACCCAATTTCACCACATGGTACGTATGATTCCAAGCACTGGCAAAATCATCATGCCCACAGCGACTGTTAGCTTAGAGGATACCTTGGCAAAAGGTGTTTGGACACCTGTTTGGCGGACGGCAGTATTAGAATCAGCGACACATAATACCTATGCAACAGATAATAGTGATTGGCAAGCTGAGCTTATCAGCGAAGATGGTGGTCAATTTGCTGTCAGTTTTTTGGCTGATACTGCTGATAAAGAAGCCACGGGAGTCGTCGATTGGTCGATGAGTGGTCTACATAATGTCAATAATGCCCTCGTTGCCATAGCGGCAGCTTACAATATTGGGGTGAGTGTCAAAACTGCTTGCGCCGCTTTATCAGCATTTGCCGGTATCAAGCGCCGGATGGAGCTTATCGGCAATGTAAATGATATCTTAGTCTTTGATGATTTCGCTCATCACCCAACAGCGATTGCTACCACTTTAGATGGTGCTAAGAAAAAGCTAGCGGATAGACGACTTTGGGCTATCATTGAGCCGCGTAGCAACACCATGAAGATGGGTATCCATCAAGACAGTCTAGCGCAGTCCGCAACGCTCGCCGACCATACGTTATGGTACGAGCCTACCGGACTTGAATGGGGTCTAAAAGACGTTATTGATAATGCCACTATCGCAAACCCAAGTATTAGCAGCCAACAGGTACTCTCTAACGTGGATGATATCATTACTCATATCTGCACATATGCCAAGGCAGGTGATGCAATTGTGATTATGTCTAATGGTGGCTTTGAAGGTATTCACCAGCGTTTATTAACGGCTTTAGGTAACAGCTGATCTGGGCTTTATAATCATACGAAAAAAGCGTAGTCTCCTTATCAACGAGCTACGCTTTTTTATTCTTAGCAAAAATAATTTTACTTCAATAACTATAGTCAGGGAAAAGTAATATCGATACATCAAGTACTGCTGATATTCATTTTTCTTGCTTGCTGTGCGCTTCGCACTCCAGAGGCTGCAAAAAATTTATACCAGCAGCACTGTATTTTTTTTAAATTTAATCGACTATAGATAATAGTACTCAATCATTTTCTTAGCCACTTTCCTGCCTTTGTAACACCCCGTTTACCTATCACCTCTGCTAAATAGCAAATATCGCTTTTTTCTCACAGAGCCCATACACAGGTAACATTTTTTGCTTATTTCTCAATCTCGATAGTGTTTACAATGAACTCAACAAAATAAGTAAACCATTATAAATGATACACACTTTAGGAGAATTGAGATGAGCTTTATTTGGATGATTATCGTTGGTCTGGTTGCAGGTCTATTAGCACGTGCGATTAAACCAGGTAGTGACCCTATGGGTTGGATTATGACCATTATACTGGGTATCGTTGGTGCTATGCTTGGTGGCTTCGTTGCTGGATTGGTCGGTATCAATGCTGATGGCGGTTTCACTGGTCTAATATTCTCAGTAATCGGTGCGATTATCTTGTTGTTCATTTATGAGATGATTATGAGTAGACGCCGCGTCTAATTAGGCACAGCTAAAGAATATATCTAAATAATAAATATACAGAATAAAGGTCTTGTGCAATCAAGGCCTTTTTTATTGCTGCCATTTCCTCTCTCATTAGCTATTGATAAACATTACTTTTGTCCCCATTTAACTTATAATATCAAACCTATTTTTTATCTTTATCATTGAGGTGAGCCTTATGGCGTTACTCCCTATTTTAAGCTATCCAGACCCGCGCCTGCGTACGATTGCGACGCCTGTCAAGGAAGTTACTGCTGAAATCAAAACCCTAATCACCGATATGATTGAGACCATGTATGAGGCGCAAGGTATCGGTCTGGCTGCGAGCCAAGTTGATCGCCATATTCAGCTTATCGTTATCGATTTATCAGAAGATAAAGACAGCCCAAGAGTATTTATCAATCCAAAAGTAACGCCATTGGTTGAAGAAAAGCAGTCGTATGAAGAAGGCTGTCTGTCGGTGCCGGATGTCTATGACAAGGTTGAGCGCCCAAATAAGGTGCGTATTGAAGCACTAGATCAAGATGGTAATGCTATCGATGAAGAAGTTGAAGGCTTACTGGCAGTATGTATTCAACACGAAATGGATCATCTAAGTGGGGTTATTTTCGTTGATTATTTGTCGCGTTTGAAACAGACGCGTGCGCGTGATAAGGTGCGTAAAGTCCTTAAAATACGTGAAAAACAAGGCGAGCAAGTAGCGGAAAAAGAGCCACAGCCCGCAAATTCTTAATATATTTCTTTGATGAGCTGATTGCATACGCTTCTCGTTAGAGCGTTTTGTCGTCGCTTGTGCTACGTTTTAACTGCTGCCTGTTGTAGATACAGCACATAGCGCAGTGATAAGGCCGTGATATTTCATTTTTAAAGAAGTTAGCTTTACTTTTTTAACCTACCTTATTTCTATTATTGTTTTTATGATGGTCTTTATTTATTGCCTCTATCAAACACCCGTCTTTATTAAAGGTTTTTACCATGATCAAAATCGACCAATATTTTGACCCTGCTGGCTGGCAGAAATTTACCAAAGCGGCTGAAGGTCGTGAAACACCATTTTTGGTGGTTGATCTTAATCGTATTAAAATAAAATATCATGAAATGGTTGGTCTTTTTCCTACTGCTAAAATCCATTATGCGATGAAAGCAAGTCCTGCTGTCGAAGTCATCAATCTGCTCGCTGAGCTTGGTTCAAACTTTGACTGTGCGTCGATTTATGAGCTTGATCGCGTGCTTGACTGCGGCGTCGATGCCTCACGTATCTCTTATGGCAATACCATCAAAAAACCTGAGCATGTCAAATACGCCTTTGAAAAAGGGATCGATTTGTATGCGACCGACTCAGAAGCGGATTTAAAAAACATCGCAAAACATGCACCTGGCTCAAAAATATTCGTACGTATCTTGGTACAAGGATCAGAGACTGCTGAGTGGCCGTTGTCACGCAAGTTTGGTTGTCACCCCAATATGGCGATTGAGCTCTTGATTCAAGCGCAGGAATTGGGCTTAGTACCTTATGGCATCTCATTCCATGTGGGCAGTCAGCAAAAAGACGTTGCTGCTTGGGATGATGCCTTAGCCAAAGTTAAATACATGTTTGACTGGATGAAGAACGAAGAAGGCATTAAGCTACGAATGATTAATTTGGGTGGCGGCTTTCCGGCAAATTATATGAGCGAAGTCAATCCTATTAAAGTCTACGCTGAAGAGATTAAAAGCTACTTAAGCGACGACTATAGTGCGGAAGACATGCCTGAGATTATTTTAGAGCCCGGTCGCTCGTTGGTGGGTGATTCAGGCGTTCTGGTCAGTGACGTGGTATTGATTTCTCGTAAATCGCATACTGATTTGACGCGCTGGGTCTATACCGACGTAGGCTTATTCCAAGGTTTAATCGAAACTTTGGGTGAAGCCATCAAATACCCTGTTTATACGCCTAAAATGGAAACCTCGACCAGTGCAGGTACGGTGGTATTAGCAGGTCCTACTTGTGATTCAACTGACATCATGTATGAAGAAGCAGGCTATCAGCTACCAGAAGAGCTTGAGATTGGTGACAAGATATTTTGGTTGACCACGGGTGCTTATACCAACTCTTATTCCTCTATTGAGTTTAATGGTTTTCCACCTTTAGAAGTGGTCTATGCTGACTAGTTTTTGATAAATGATGGTTGATATAAAAAAGCGCGGCATTGTGAATAACAGTGCCGCGCTTTTTTATGTTTATTTCGCTATAGTCAGAGAAAAGTAATATCGATACATCACGTACTGCTGATATTAAGTTGTTTTAACTATAGCTTACTGCACCAGTATCGATATTGGAATATCATTGCTACGGCTATTATTTTGCTTGCCACCATAGCTTGCACTTTGATTTTGGGTGTTTTGAGAGATTTGTCCGATCGTCACCCACTGTCCACGTGGCACAATAATGGTGCTGTTTAATCTTTGCCCTTGCACGCTACTATTATAACCATAGCGATTATAAGAAGGATTGGCGCGCACCAACTGCTCTTCAACCTGTGATAACTTTACTTCAACTTGTCCATTAGCAAGCAGCCTTGGCATTACCGCGATACCTTGGGTCGTTGGCAATAATACCTGTTGTTGAATAATAATCTGCCCTAATGGATGATTGCCTATTTGATTGCCATAAGCTCGATAACGTGGATAAAGGTTAGCATTATAGCTTTGGGTTAGTGACCATAACGTGCCTGTACTAATACTCGCGGCGCTACCAGATAAAGTTTGGACTTGATATAAGTTATTGGTTTGCTGTTGGCCATTACTCTGGTTGATAACGCCTACGCCTTGAATACTGCGATTACTGATAATGACCTGACCTTGCTGTATATTACCTTGGCTACTGTTATTATTGCCTACGCGTACAGAGACCGTTAGCGCTTGCGGCTGACGGTCAATCTGTGTCAATAGCTGTTGTACCATCCGATAATTGGCAGCAGTGGTACGAAGTACTAGCTTATCTTGATATATCGTGACTGTACCGCCGTCGCGGCTACTATTTAGCTGCTGATGTACGGCAGGTAATAACGCATCGCCGCCATAAGTATCGATGACGTAAGTCTCATAACTGCTTGGATTATTGCTTTGATAACTGCTTTGATTATTGGCAGCTTGCACTGCTAATGGCAGGATAGTCAGACTTAATGCAAAGACTGTTTGACGGGCGTAGCCAACCCTTTTATGAGTAGTAATAGCACAGCTGACTATTGCTATGAGGTTATAGCTAAACTTATTCATGTATAACTCCTAGTAGTCATCAATCAGTCATTAAAAAGCCAATTCTTTAAACCATCGTTATTCAAATTTAGTCATTCAAACCTAAGACATCCTGCATATTGTATTGACCAATGGGCTGTTGAACGATCCAAGTAGCGGCGCGCACCGCACCAGCAGCAAAAGTCATTCGCGCACGGGCACGATGGGTAATCTCAACGACTTCGCCATCCGCAATAAACATCACGGTATGATCACCAATAATTTCACCGCCGCGTATCGCATGAATACCAATCGTACCTGCTTCGCGCTCGCCAGTTTGTCCTTCACGGCCATAGACAGCGACGTCTTTTAGGTTCTGCCCACGTGCTTCTGCCACAGCCTCTGCCATCATATAAGCAGTGCCCGATGGCGCATCGATTTTATGCTTATGATGCGCTTCGATGATTTCGACATCGGCATCCTTCCCAAACGCTTTGGCAGCCAGACCTAATAGCTTTAATGACAGATTAACGCCTGTTGAATAATTGCCTGCGTAGACGATAGCAATTTGCTCACTTGCTGTTGCCAATACCTGCTCTTGCTGCTCATTAAAGCCTGTCGTGCCAATAACCATAGCGACGTTGTGCTCAGCACAGACTTGCATATTTTGTTCAGTGGCAGCAGGCAAGCTAAAATCGATCAATACATCAATATCGCTGATAACTGCTTTTAGGTCATCGACAATCTGTATCTCTAAACGCCCGATAGCCGCAACTTCTCCCGCATCTGCTCCGACCAAACTTGAGCCTTGGCGCTCAATCGCTGCACTCAGCGTCGTTTTCGGATTGTCTTGTGTCGCTTCGATAAGCATACGTCCCATACGTCCGCCGGCACCGATGACACCGACCTTAATTACTTTTTTGTTCTCTTGCTGACTCATATAATTGTCCTGAATGCTTTGTTTTTGATACGCTGGTTTTTAAATTTATTAGGCTAAGTTTAGCAAATATCAGCCTATGAATGGTTTTTTATAGCACCAATAAAAACCCCGATAGTTTCACGTGAAACTATCGGGGTTTTATCAGCTATTCATCTAAGTAAATGATCCTGTTAGTCGAACAAATCGCCAATCTTTTTAAAAAAAGACTTTTTATGTGGTGACTGCTGATGCTTACTATCACCATCCAATGTATCTTGGAATTGACGCAATAGATCTTTTTGCTCACGGGTCAGATTCACTGGCGTCTCGATGACCACGCGGCAAATCAAATCACCTTTCATCGTCGTGCGTACTGGCGTCACGCCTCTACCACGTACGCGCAGCAATTTACCACTTTGTGTCCCTTCTGCGACCTTGATTTTTACTTTACCATCTAAGGTTGGGATTTCCACTTCTTTACCGAGTGCTGCATCCGTAATGCTAACCGGCACATCCATATACAAATCAGCACCTTGACGCGTAAAGACATTGTGCGGTTTGACACGTACTTCGACGTATAAATCGCCGTTTTGTACGCCTGCGCCGCCCGCTTCGCCTTCGCCTGCCAAACGGACGCGATCGCCATCATCAACGCCTGCTGGGATAGAGACTTCTAGCGTACGTGACTTGTCTTTGACGCCATTACCATGACAGTCAGAACAAGGGTTTTTGATTTGTTTACCAGTACCGCCACAATGTGGGCAGGCCTGTTGAACAGCGAAGAATCCTTGCTGCATACGGACTTGACCTTGACCATGACAGGTTTGGCAAGTCACGATATCAGAAGCATTTTTTGCGCCTTTACCATCACAAGTATCACAAGGCGCAGGAGCTGTAAAGCTGATTTCTTTTTTGCAGCCGCGTACCGCTTCCTCTAAGGTCAGCTCAGTCACATAACGCAAGTCTGAGCCGCGACGCGAACGTCCACTGCCGCCGCCACGCGATTGACCAAAGATATCACCAAAGTTACCAAAGATATCGCCGAAGATGTCTTGGAAATTCCCCCCGCCACCGCCGCCGCCGAAACCACCACCGCCCATGCCATTTTCAAAAGCAGCATGACCCATACGGTCATACGCTGAGCGCTTTTCTTCGCTACTCAATACTTCATAAGCCATCGATGCTTCTTTAAATTTGTCTTCAGCATCAGGGTCGTCAGAGTTACGGTCTGGATGGTATTTCATGGCAAGCTTGCGGTAGGCTCGCTTGATCTCTTTGTTATCAGCGGTCTTACTGACACCTAGTATTTCATAAAAATCGCGCTTACTCATGGGCTCTCCTATCGTCTTCACAGTCCACCGCTTGGTCGATTTATCATTTGATGATGCTCATTATCGCTGAAGGTTTCATATGAAACATATCGCAATATAAAGAACATCAATGTTAATCGTATAAATCTTACCAGCGAATACAGTGGGGTGCTGCTTAGTCAAATCAATTATTAAAAGTTTGCGCTATTTATGGAGATGGCAGCACCATTTATCAAGTTGGCGAAGCGACAAAGTATTAATTAGACTCTTTAGCAATGGTTAAAAAGATTTTGTTAAAGAATAAATAAAGGTTTTTATACCTGAATAATGCTCAACCATGCTAGTATTTATCGCCATATTGATAGTTATCGTCGAGTCCGTTTAAAACATAAGGGCTACTTAAGTTGACGCTCTTTTATTTTGAGCTAACCCTACTTAGATATTATTATAGTCAGTCCTAAATAAAAGAAGTACAAATGTTATCAATCACTACTGGGGTTAATTTTCCTTGCTTGCTGTGCCTACGCAGACAGAGGCTGCGAATAATTAACCTCAGTAGTTCTGTACTCTTTTAAAAGTGGATCAACTATATTTAGACCCCTATTTACCCTCATCGCCATTATGCTTGCATCAAGGTATCGATTTTATGAAAAAGCTGATTGTTCTATTGATTGTCATTGCCGTTACTATCTATGCCGGCTCGCCTTATTACAGCGCCTATCAGCTTAAAAAGGCTTATGATGCCAAAGATGGCGCAACGATCTCGGCTGCTATCGACTATGAGCAAGTACGCCCAAGTATACAAAACCAGCTCACTGAGCAATTTTCTGTGACCATGACAAAGTATCCATTGGTGGCTGAGCTTGGCGGTGAGCCGTTAAAAGAGGCCGCAAACAGCTTTATCATGCAAGCAGTCGCCGGTGCTATCACGCCACAAAATATTGAAAAAGTCATCAATACCCAAGGTCAAGCCAATACTGCCACCAAAGAGCTGGCAGCAGCGTGGGCAATCGCCAGCAATCAAGTAGATTTAAAAAATCTCATCCAGAATCTCATTATTCATCGCGGTGATGTCAATGCCGTGGTCAAAAACCAAATGCAGCAAATCATGGAAAGGCAGGCCGACGAGCTAGAAAAGCAAGCGGTGCAAGGGACAGATAGTGACAAGCCTAAATTAAGTTATTGCGGCATCAACTGCTTCACCATCAGTGGGCAAGTAAAAGGCTATCCTTTGACTATAGAGATGCAGCGCGAGGGTTTGATTAATTGGAAAATCGTCGATATTATTTTGCCACAATAGGCTTACCATCACCTATTAAACGCAGCAAAAACCGCCCTATGAATATCGCTCATAGGGCGGTTTTTTAGTCATTGTTTATCATGATATCCATCATCATATAAATATCTTATTATGTAAAATACTCTAAAAACGCTACGGTACTGCGGGTACAAATTTTTTAAGCCTCTGTCTGCATGGGCACAGCAAGCAAGAAAAATTGATACCAGCAGTACGTAATGTGTCGATATGACTCTTCACTGACTATAAAGGTATCAACGACCTACTTTACGCCCAAGAATTCTAAAAACTCAGGACTCTCAAAGCTTGCTTGAAACAGGACGCCATCTTCACGATAAATAGCAGGAGTCGCCATAACGGCAAGCCCTGCCGCTTTTTCACGGTTGCCTACCACATCATCAGTTTTGCAACTTGCGGGCGCAGGTGTCATCTTGCCATGTAACATCGCCTGATCAAGCGCTTTACGACGACTGTCCTCGTTACCTTGGCACCAGATACCGCGCATTTGCTCAGGCGATTCTTCATAAATCGGATAACCGATCGTTTTTATCGTCACGCCTTTGGCATTGAGCATCGGCATCTGTTTATGTAGCCTACGGCAATACGGGCAATTGACATCGGTTGCGACATAAATCACCGCTTTTTCAGCACTGGTTGCAGGATAGCTAATCAGCTGCTTGGTATCCAAGGTGGTCAGGACAGATTGGTTTTTAAGCTTTTCAAAGGCGCCATCAAGCCCAGTAAATTGACCATTTTCGATGACTGATATTTCACCATCAGTGATGTACTGTGCATCATCTGATAATAAGAACGGCACGCCTTCTAATGTCGCACCCCAAATCACGCCCGGTACAGCAGTATAAAAGAAAGGCGTTTTGACACTCATATTTTTAAGTGCGCCCATATTTGCCAATAGGTCAGATTTGATACTGGTACTGACAGGCTCTCCTATTTGCGCACTGGTGCTACGCGCTGGCGTCTTGGTCACTACCCGCTTGATTGGATTCTTTTGCAGCTCACCTTGAATGACATATTTGCCATCTTTAGTGATATGTAATGGCAACTGCTCCGCCAAATTGACTTGATACATATTGGGTAATTTAGAGGGTACAATCGAGATTATCTGCGTTTTGATACCCGCTTGAGTCAGCAATTGGCGCAAACGGCTATCAACAGACTTACTGACTGTGCCAATAGCTTGAGTATTCTGGCTAGTTTGGACGCTTTGGTTAACCTTTTGGCTGACGGCTTTATTGGTCATGTCAGTAGTGCTCGGCTGCGCGCAAGCAGTGGTGGCTACCAACATAACACCAATCAAACTTACTGATTTTAATACAGGGAGTTTCACAGAGACCGTCCTATCTGGTTTTTAATAATGATCGTTATTCACTCATGCCTATTTAATAAAAGAGCAGTTTAATAAAAGAGCAGTTTAATAAAAGAGCAGTTTAATAAAAGAGCAGTTTAATAAAAAAGCAGTAAATAACATTATGTAAAAATATAGATTAAAAAAGAGAGGCTGACTGTAGCACAAGGATATTTTTTTCAAAGTCTTAAAGACTTAATTTTGCAAAACTGCTACTGAGCTTTAAGAGATAGGCAACACAGGCAGCCGCTAATGATAACTGACAGAAATAGCAGACCTTAAAAAGCAGCACACTGTTAAGCGTACTGCTGATGTTAGAGTCTGATATTTCTAAAGAATTATTTTAGAATTAAATAGGCTATAAACCTAGAATTTTGCTACTTCTTCAGGCGTTAAGAAGCGACTGTCGCCTTTTTCTAACCCGTCTAAAGTAATATGTCCAATACTGGCGCGATGTAGCTCAACCACTCTATTACCGAAATAGCCCATCATACGCTTTACTTGATGATATTTACCTTGCTCCAATGTCAAGCGCGCATGGGTGTCATCGATGAACTCAAGGGTTGCAGGCTTGGTTTCTTCATGTTCACCTTCTAACAAAATCCCTTCAGCGACTTCTTTGATAGCATTGGCTTGAGCGTCACTACCCATAGCATCCGCTAGCGTCAGCTCATAGACTTTGGCGTGCTCGTGCTTCGGGCTAGTCACGCGATGTAGCCAGCCACCATCATCACTGATGAGCAATGCGCCAGTCGTATCGACATCAAGACGTCCAGCAATACGTAAACTGCCAAGCTCTGGCACCGCAATAAGATCAGTGACGATTGGGTATTCTTTGGCCTTTAGGGTACATTCAAAGCCTTCAGGTTTATGAAGCAAGATATAACGATTGCCAGTCGCGACCGACAATGGCTCACCTGCCCACTGTACATCGTCATTGACGATATCGACATGTACACCAGGATCTTTGATAACCTGCTCGTTTACAGTGACTTCACCAGCGTGCAGAATTCTTTTGGATTCTTTACGTGATAGTTCAGTGGCTTTACTTAGAAATTTATCTAGACGCATATATTGCCTACCATTCGTTTTGGGATACTCACTCTCAATCAAAGACCAACGACGCATGCACGTGCACGTTTGTTGTTGGCTATCTTCAATGGGTAGAAGTGGTACTATAATAAAAAATGAAATTTACACTGCGCCAAATACGGACAACAGTGAAAGTGAGACAAGTTTACCATATCCAACCTAGACCTGATGAAATATGAGCTATCAAACACTAAAACGTGCCGTCACTGCGCGCTTAGAAATTAAAAAATCTGAGTTTATAGCTTACGCTTATCCAGTCAACTCACGTGAAGAAGCGATGTTTCACGTGGAACAGCTACGTGAGCAGTATGCCGATGCACGCCATCACTGTTGGGCTTATATTATTGGCGACCCCGATAATACTACCAGTGCAGGCTTTGACGATGATGGCGAGCCAAAGGGTACCGCAGGACGACCAATATTGAATGTACTGCAACATAAAGCTATTGGCAATGTCATTATTATAGTCGTCCGTTATTTTGGTGGTATCAAACTCGGTGCTGGCGGTCTAACCCGTGCTTATGCAGGCTCAGCACAAGCGGCAGTTGACCAGATGATATTGAGCCCTTATGTAGCGATGGCGCAAGTAAAGATATTGGCAGAGTTTGCGACCGAAGCACAGTGCCGTTATGTGGTCGATAGCTTAAACGGCAGTATTGATAATGTCGCCTATAGTAAACAGGTGCTATTAACTGTAACGCTCGCCGAGGCAGATATCAACAATCTAAAAGAAAGCCTTGCGGTGGCCGGGCGCGTATTAGAGTCGCCGTGACTCATGAATATTTTGAGTAACCATTCGTTCACTGAGCGTTCACTGAAAGTTATTGGTTTTGATAACCACCATCGGTATGATAAAGCACTGATTATTATCAACGATTTTCAACTGCCATTAAATAAGACACCTTTATGTCAACTTCAAAGCCGACCAAACCATTCTCACCAGCGCCTTTTAAACCACCGTTTTGGCTGACCAATCCGCACTTGCAAAGTATTTTGCCGAAGTTTTTTGCGCCAAAAACGCCAAATTATCGACGCGTGATTAAACAAGATTCACTTGGTGAAACAGATATCGCTTATGATTTTTATGATGCCTATCCTGTATCACATACAGAAAATAATGAGCTTGAACAAATACCGTTAATTGTGCTGTTTCATGGGATGGAAGGCAGCAGCGACAGTCATTATGCGCGTGCGTTAGCGTATCAAATGCATGCGCAAGGCTGGCATTTTGTCGTCGCTCACTTTCGCAGTTGCGGTGGTATTCCCGCGAATGGCAAAGTGTTTTATAACGCTGGTGACACGGGCGAGGTGCATCATATGTTAGAGAACTTGCATGAGAATTACGCACATATTTATGGGGTTGGCGTGTCGCTTGGCGGCAATGCACTTGCAAAATATATGGGTGAGTATGGTAATGAGGCGCTGTGCGACGGCGCAGCGGTGATATCTGCGCCAGTTGATATGTCATCGGCTGCTATTACCATGCATAGCTTTTTGAGTCATCGTATCTATACGCCGTATTTGCTAAATCCTATTATTAAAAAGGCATTGGCCAATGATCTGAGCCAAGATGAGATTAATTCTATCAAAGCTGCCAATCGTATCAGTGATTTTGATGATATCTTTACCGCACCGCGTCATGGTTATCGCTCCAAAAACGATTATTATCATTCATCTTCTGCCTTGCCATATTTAAGGAACGTCACACGCCCGCTATTGCTCATTAGCGCCAAAGACGATCCCTTTATTGGCTTTACTGCCACGCCCAATGACGTCTCAGACAGTGTCACTATTTTAGATACAGCACACGGTGGTCATATCGGCTATTTGCGCTATCGCTCAGACAAGGGTAGTGCCACACCTTCAGATAAAAAATCAAAATTCGATATCAACTGGATACCCGAAACCGTCAGCGCCTATTTTAACCATATTGGCGTGCCGTCTAATAAACCATCATATCGAAGTAAGTAATACTTAAGTAAATCATAGCCCTATTTTTTGAACCTTTGAGATTACTCTATGTATCCATATTTACGCTATACCAGATCTATTGTTCATGCTGTTATCGCTAATAAAAAAGGTCAATCTTTAGATCTTGTACAGACCAGTGAGGTGATAGTTCGTTGTAGCCTAACAGATCTTGACCCGATGTTAGAGATGAATAATGGTCGCGTATTGACCGTATATGATATAGGACGTACTGATTTTATTATTCGTACAGGGCTTGGGCGTTTGTTACTCAAAAAACGGTGGGGTATGGTAGTTGCTGGTAGCACTATTCAATACCGTAGGCGTATTCGCTTTTTGGACAAAGTCACGATTAAGACGCATATCGTCGGTATAGATAAGCGCTGGATATATCTTGAGCATTCTATGTGGGTTAAGGGCCAGCCGTGCTCATCTATGCTATTACGAACAGGCGTCACGGAAGGCGGTAAAGTGATAGATACGACGCGTGTGCTAAAAAGCTTAGGCAAAGAAGACTGGGAGTTACCACCGACTGGCTATGTGGCAGAATGGATTGCCAGTGATGCCGATCGTCCATGGCCACCGGTTGGGTTGAGGGTTTAGAGCTGCTTAATAAAAAAGAAACACCAGATAGCCTGATGTTTCTTTTTTTAGCATTTAATATTCTGATAGCACAGGTTTTGAGAGTCGCTATTTTACGAGCTAACATTTTCGAATAACAAAAACTACTTTGCCTTCAACCCAGCACGGAAGGCTTTATAGTCATCTGCCGATTCTTTTACCGCTTCTACCATCGGTACATGACCGACTTCCGACATCATAATGACTTGTGCTTGCGGCATCAACTTACTCATCACTTTGGCAGTCTCAGGTTTTATGATCTTGTCCTCTTCTCCCCAAACGATCAGCGTCGGAATATTATATTTGGCAACGACTTTGGCGCGCGTCTCTACATTATCTGCGACGATCTGTTTGAGTATCTTAGTATTCAAAGCGCGATTGGCGATACTTTGCTGTGCAAAGACCGCTTGCACGGTTTTGGGGACATAAGGCGGCTTGTACATGACCGTTTTATACATCGCAAAATACTCTTCAGTGCTATCAATCAACAGCGGACTATTATCAAGGTCCGACGCTTTAAACTCTCGTTGCATGTCCGCTGGCCAGAATCCCCCACTGTCCAATAGCCATAAGCTTTTGACACTGTTAGGATACATCGCTGCATAGGCGACACTGATAGCACCGCCCATCGAATTGCCCCCAACATGAATGGCTGATGCCATACCTTTGGCTTGTAGTAATTCATGCAAGCGCTTTGCTTGTGCATCTGCGCGGTAGTCTGCCTCTGATGGTTTGCTAGAGTTACCAAAACCTAGTAAATCTGGGATAATCAGATGATAGTCTTCTAACTTATCCGCGATACGGGTAAAGTTGTCTTTATTACCGCCAAAACCGTGGATTAATAATAAAGGCTCGCCAGCTAAGTTGCCGCCTTCTAAGTAAGTCATCTGCTCACCGGACGCCAGCGTAAATGCTTTGGTCTCAAGGTCTGATTTATTCCGTTCATACTGTACGAGCTTTTGGGTCGTGGCAACTGTAAAGGCATTGGGCGTCGTACATCCAACGACAGAAAGAGTCCATAGAGCAGCTAAACTTATGCGCAGTAATGTCATTAAAATATCCCTATTAATAACTAGAAAAAGTAGGCTAAAAGCAATCTTAGCACAGACCAGTTTATTAAAAAACGATTTACCATAGCCGTACTTTGTACTCGTCAGGCTTAATTATGACGTCTCCTGCCAAGTATTCCTGTATAAGTCACTATTTCGTATCAAGACCACTAGGGTATGCGCTGATTTGTGAGATTAAGCTATAGTCAGTGAAAAGTAATATCCATACATTGTGTACTGCTGGTATCAATTTTTCTTGCTTGCTGTGCTCATACAGACAGAGGCTACAAAAAATTTGCCCCAGCAGTACCGTAGCGTTTTTAGAGTATTTTGACTATATAATAGCGATTGCCCAACTTTGCAAGCGCTGCTACAGTAAATTATGGAAAACCAAACATAGAAAATAGGAAGTAAAAACCATGACGTTATTAGATAAACTTGGCATAACCCATCCTATCGTTCAAGCACCGATGGCAGGAGCGACCACACCTGAGCTGGCAGCGGCTGTCAGTAATTTTGGCGGACTGGGTTCATTGGGGGCTGGCATGACGGCGCCAGACGTTTTAAGTAGTGAAATTAATACCATTAAATCGCTCACCGATCAGCCTTTTATGATCAACCTGATGGTGTTATCAGAGCATGAGTCTACTACCCTTGATACCGCGATGCCGACTTGGCTAAGCCATTATTACCAAGAAAAAAGCATCGAAGTTGCTCTACCTAAATGTCCCGCGCTAAGCTTTGCAGAGCAGCTACAAGTGCTCTATGACAATCCGGTGCCTGTCGCCAGTTTCACTTTTGGTATTATCAGCGCCGAGCAAGTGCAACGTTTACAGAGTCTAGGCACACGGGTCATCGGTACTGCAAACCATCCGTTGGAAGCGAAAGCATGGGCGGATATTGGCGCTAATGCGGTGTGCGTACAAGGGGTTGAAGCTGGCGGACATCGTGGTGGTTGGCTGCCTCAAAGCGCAAACGATCCATTGGGATTATTGACACTGATAAGTCAAACGCGCGCTTGCACCGATATTCCGTTAATCGCAGCGGGTGGCATTATGAATGGGCAAGCCATCAGGGCGATTCAAACAGCCGGTGCCGAGCTTGCGCAAATAGGGACGGCATTTTTGACCACCGATAAGTGCGCTATCAATGATATCTATAAACAAGCACTACTCGATGCTGGTGAAAATAAACGCAGTTCTGAGACGCGCTTAACCAGATTATTCTCAGGGAAACAGGCTCGCGCTTTATTAAATGATTATCTGCGTGACTTTGCAAAATTTGAGAGCGCTCATGAGCTACCGCCCTACCCACAATTAAATGCCATGACCAAATTTATGCGTGTCCATGCGACCAAAAATTCTGATGCAGAACATCAGTCTTTATGGGTAGGACAAGGGGTAGCTTTGGTCAGACAAGAACGCACCATTGAATTATTAGAGCGCTTGGTCAAAGAGCGGTAGTTGTAAACGCTATCATTTTCTCTTATTGCTCACCCAGCTGTGCACGAAACGCTTTATAATCATTCGCCGTCTGTTTTACCGCCTCTATCATTGGTGCATGACCAATCTCTGGCATCGTAATCACTTCTGATTGCGGAATGATTTCTTTTATCAGCGTGACCGTTTCAGGCTTGATGACTTGATCCTCCTCGCCCCAAACCACCAGCGTTGGAATATTATACTCAGCGATAACCTTGGCACGCTCCTCGACATTGTCTTCAACTATTTGCGCGAGTATTTTAGATTCTAACGCTTTATTAGCGATACGTTCTTGCGCGAATACGGCTTTTACAGACTTAGGAATATAAGGCGGCTTAGACATGACAAAGTCATACATATTGTAAAAGTCTTCCGTCTTATTGATTAATAACGGATTGTTCTCAAGGGTTGCGCCTTCTAATGATTTCGGCACGCCCGCTGACCAAAACCCCGCACTATCTATCAGCCATAGACTCTTAACTTCTTTAGGATACTTTGCTGCATAAGCCACACTGATAGCGCCGCCCATTGAGTTGCCGCCGACATGAATATTGGATGTCAAACCCTTAGCTTGTAGTAGCTCATGTAAGCGTGTCGCCTGCGCATTGGCTCTATAGTCTGCCGTCATAGGTTTACTAGACTCACCAAAACCAAGCAAATCAGGTATGATCAGATGATAGCTTTCTAGCTGCCGAGCAATACGGGTAAAGTTGTCTTTATTACCGCCAAAACCATGAATCAATAGTAATGGCTCACCCGCTACATTGCCGTTTTCGGCATAAACCATTTTGTCACCAGAGCTCAATGTGAGCGCTTTTACTGCCAAATCAGACTTATTGCGCTCATATTGAACTAACTTTTGGGTGGTATTTATAGCAAGGGTGTTGGGCGCGGTGGTACAGCCGACGACTGAAAGGCTTAACAGTGTGGCAAAACCTAGGCGTTTTAATAGCATCGAAATATCCTTGTAAAATCTAGCAAATGAATAAGGGGTGAAACCACTTAAAATAACAGTCTTAGTATAAGAGTTTTGATGGCTAGGCTATTTAGTGTGAACCGGTATCTTCATTTAATAAGAACGCCACTGCCGCTGCCGCATGAATCGCTGTGGCATCAAATACTGGAATTGGGCTGTCGTCTTGACTGATTAGCAAGCCAATCTCAGTACAGCCTAATATCACGCCCTCGGCGCCTTGTGCTTCTAAAGCCTTGATTACTTGGCGATAATACTGCTGTGAACTATCGAGCAATTGCCCTTGGCACAACTCGTCGTAAATAATACGATGTACCTCTGCTTGAGTATCTGTATCTGGCACAAGCACTTGCAAGCCTGCATCAAACAAACGCTGTTTGTAAAAATTCTGGGTCATTGTAAATTGAGTACCCAGTAAAGCGACTTTAGTCAGATTTTGTTTTTTGATAACCTTAGCAGTAGCGTCTGCAATATGAATAATTGGCAAATTCGTCGCAGCTTCGATATCGTTAACGACTTTATGCATAGTATTGGTTGCAAGCAATAACCCTTGTACGCCAGCTGCCTGCAAGCGCTTGCCACTGCTCGCCATCATTGCACCCAGTTCAGTCCACGCACCTTCTACTTGCAACTTACCAATAGGCGCAAAGTCAACACTATGAATCAGTAGGTCTGCTGAATGTAACTTACCAAGCTTAGTCTTGATACCTTCGTTTATCAGACGATAATAGCTTTCGGTACTCTCCCAACTCATTCCGCCGATGATACCCAAAGTTCGCTGCTTTTGAACGCTCATACTATTACCCTGTGTGTGCCTTTTAATCTTGCTCATCGTAGCAAAAATAACCACCTTTAGTTTGCTAATATTCAGAATATTGTTATTTTTAGCAAAGAAATGACGATTATTAAAATATAACGAACTTCACTATTGATAATAACGATTTTATCCACTCATCAGCATACGCTATGATAGTCGTCAATGACGTCTCATCACACTACTCACTCTCGTTCATTGAGCGTCACTATTACCCTGTAGGAAAATTCAATATTATGGCAAACCTCCCTACCTTCAGAATACGCACTCGCCGCAAATACTACCGGCTTATCTTCACGGGAATAATGGCATTGATGATGTCACTCATTATCTCATCTGCTCTACTATTGGTAAAAGTGGGGTTCGTCGATGGCTTCTTTATGGAATTAATGCACTCGTGGGGACTGGCTTTTGTCTTTGCTTGGCCGAGCGCCTATATCTGTGCTTATCTGGTGCAAGAGCACGTACTCAGTCGGATTAAGTTTTATTAAAACCACCTACTACCATCAGTACATAACGATAAGCACATGACAACGTTTCTTAACCAAATAAGTACTGATAATTGGCCGGCAGACTTGTTACTGTTGGTAACTGAAAATCAATTCGCTTGTTAGACAAGCCGTTAAAAACTAAAAAAAGGATTTATCATGCGTAGCGCAACTTATGACCATTTTGGCAAACCCACTGAAGTACTCAGCATCGGCGATCGCCCTACTCCAGAACCTAAAGCCAATGAAGTCCGAGTCAAAACTGTCTTAGCTTCTATCCATAACCATGACTTACTCACCATTCGCGGACAATATGGCTTTAAGCCTAAAATGCCCGCTATCGGTGGTAGTGAAGCCGTTGGTATCATCGATGCTGTTGGCAGTGAGGTGAAAAATTTAAAAGTTGGTCAACGTGTCGCAGCAGCCAGTGTCCAAGCAACTTGGGCAGAGTATTTCGTGGCTGTGGAAGACATGGTATTTCCCATGCCAGATAGCTTGGACGATGAAATGGCAGCACAATTGATTGCTATGCCACTGAGCGCTTTGATGTTGCTTGAGTTCTTGGACTTACAAGCCGGTCAATGGGTTATCCAAAACGCCGCCAATGGTGCGGTCGGTAAATCGCTCGCCATGCTAGCGGCAGCGCGCGGGGTAAAAACTATTAACGTGGTACGCAGTAGTGATGCCATAGCAGAGCTAGAAGCCATCGGTGTGAAACACAATATCAATACCGAAGAGGATAGTTGGAGAGATCAGGTAAAGTCGATTATTGGTGATGACAAAATCAGTGCAGCGGTTGACTCTGTTGGCGGCGAAGACAGTGGTAGTTTATTATCCCTACTCGGTCATGGCGGGACGTTTGCCGTGTTTGGCGCGATGTCCGGTAAGCCGATGATGCTCAATCCTACCGATATGATTTTTAAGCAAGCAACGTTGAAAGGATTTTGGGGCAGTAAGCTTAGCCAAGAGATGAGTGTTGAGAATAAGCAGCGTTTGGTTGACGAGCTGATTGATCGCGCCGTAAGTGGTCAGTTAAAGCTACCGACTGAAGCGACGTTTGATTTGGCGGATATCTTAAAAGCAGTTGATGGAAAAATGCAGTCAGACAAGAAAGGTAAGGTGTTATTAAAGCCTTAGTGTTTGAGATTAAATAAAAAAGCTCATGATTTCATGGGCTTTTTTATTTTAATGAAACGAGTAAGCGGTTATTAACCACACAAAAATAAATTTAAAGAGGACTATAATTATGGCTAACAATAATACCTTTAAAGCTTTGGTCGTTCACGAGGCCAGCGACGGCAAATTCAACAAAAGCATCCAAACGCGTAACGTCAGTGATTTACCTGATAATGATTTATTAATCGAAGTCCATTATTCATCGTTAAATTTTAAAGATGCCATGTCAGCATCAGGCAATAAAAGAATTACTAAAAACTATCCGCACACGCCTGGTATCGATGCAGCAGGCGTCGTGGTCAGTGATAAATCTGGTACTTTTGAAGCAGGTCAAGAGGTTGTGGTCTTTGGTTATGATTTGGGTATGGATACCGATGGTGGCCTCAGTCAAATGATTTCTATTCCAGCCGACTGGGCGCTGCCCTGCCCGTCTTCATTAACGCTAAAAGAAGCCATGATTTACGGTACAGGTGGTCTCACCGCTGCATTAAGTGTGCAAAAATTAGAAAAAATGGGCGCAAAACCAAGTGACGGACCAGTAGCTGTCACGGGCGCAACTGGCGGGGTGGGCAGCATCAGCATCGCTATCTTAAAGCAACTGGGCTACGAGGTTATTGCCTTCTCAGGGAAACCTGAGCAAAGCGAGCACTTGAAGGAATTGGGTGCGAGCGAAGTACGTCATCGCGATACCATCAATGACATCGGCAATAAACCTATTGGCCGTGAACTGTGGGCAAATGCTATCGATACGATAGGCGGCGATTACTTAGCAAATTTACTTAAGCAAACCAAATCTGGCGGCGCGGTGACCAGTTGTGGCTTAGCAGGCGGCGCTGAGTTTTCGATGTCGGTCATGCCTTTTATCACCAGAGCGGTGTCTTTACTCGGTATCGATTCGGTCTATATTCCACTGGCTGACAAAAAGGCTATCTGGGAGCGTGTCGCCACTGATATGAAGCTGCCCAATCTTGAGCAATATTGCGAAGAGATTACCTTAGAGCAAACGCCTGAATACTTAGATCGTTTTATAGATAGTAAAACGGTTGGGCGTTATGTGGTGAATGTTCGGGGTTAGGGTTTAAAACGTTAAGCAAGCTGTTCTAAAGAAATTTAAGATAGCAAGCCTCTTTGAAGCGGTGTTTGATTTGGCAGGGGTCAGACATCTTGAAAGCGGTCGATGGTAAATTGCAGTCAGATAACAAGGTAAAGTAATTTTGAAGGCTTAATTAATCATTAATTTTTAGAATTACAAATAGTGGCAGCGTTCTGTACTTTAGGGCGCTGCCATTGCTTTTTTAAAAGATGAAGTAAAGCTGCTATCGCATGTTCTAGTTAAGAATTAATGCTATAGTCGATCCTAAATAAAAGAAATACAAATGTTATAAAGAACTAATGGGGTTAATTATTCGCAGCCTCTGTCTGCGTAGGCACAGCAAGCAAGGAAAATCAACCCCATTAGTTCTGTACCTTTTTAAAAGTGGATTAACTATACTTGTATTTTTTATCGGAAAAATATATTACAAGAACATGGAGGTTGAATTGTTTGAAGTTGGGAAAGTTTATAACCGCCGCGTAGATATACATGGTTTGTATAAAGGTCAGCAATATGGCGGTATAGCGACTCCTGCCGCTCACCCTTATGTGTTTATCTTTACTGGTGATGCTGGTGGAGAATATGGCTATATAGATGGTTTTGATGCTAATGGTATCTTTAGATACACTGGTGAAGGACAAGAAGGTCATATGAGAATGACCAAAGGAAACTTAGCTCTCCGTGACCATCAAAATAATAAAAAGGAAATCTTGCTTTTCGAATCAGTATCATCAGGCTATGTTCGATTTATAGGGTCCTGCAATTATATCAGTGACCATACTGAAGAGAGACCAGATAAAAATGGTGAGCTTCGTGATGCTATCGTCTTTCACTTAGACATTATCAGTAGTGGAGATGCTAATGTAAATCAAAAAGCAATTCACAATATGGTTGAATCACCAAAGGCATCTTATATAACTAATCATACAATAAAGCCCAGTAAGGGTAAGTCACTAAAGCAGTTGCGCGATATTGCTTTAAGTGAAACTCCAACTCAAGCAACTACTAAAGAAAAAATTCAGTCTATCAAGTATCGGAGCGATGCTATTAGATTGTATGCAAAGAAAAGAGCAAATGGTAAATGTGAAGGCTGCAATGAGTTAGCTCCATTTGAAACTAAATATGGCCCTTATTTAGAAGTACACCATTTAATAAGATTGGCAGATGGTGGTCCAGATAGACCCGAAAATGTCATTGCGCTTTGTCCTACCTGTCATCGTAGAGCTCACTATTCAATAAATCATTTAGAGTTTAATGAGGAATTAATAATTAAGGTTTCTAATATCGAGGCAAACATAATCTAACAAAATATCTGAAAATAATAAAAAAAACACCCAACAAGTTGAGTGTCTTTTACTATATAAAGCTAAAGACTAAGTGAGTAATTATTCCCACTCAATCGTCTCCAGTGGTTTGCTCGACATATCATAAGTCACTCGTGATACTTCAGCGATCTCATTCATAATACGATTCGATACCGTCTCAATCAAATCATACAACAGATGTGCAAAGCACGCGGTCATAAAGTCCACCGTCTCAACCGCACGTAGCGCAATTACCCACGCATAGCGGCGGCCATCACCGACCGATTTCATTGATTAGAATACCGAAAATGTTTGCATAAGAAGGATCACTTCTTCTTTTCAGCACGTTTTTTCTCGATCAATGCTTGAGCCGTAGCGTTTCCTTCCCACCATTCACCCATATCTTGCCAGTAGAAATATGCCTGATCTTTACCACCGATTTCTATACCATAACTATTATCAATACCACGTGGTCTAGGATGGCGTTTTTTTAGTATTTCATGAGCCACTTCAGGCAAGTTGGCTTGCGCGATAACCCATTCTTTTTCTGCCTTATCTAACTTATCTTGGTAGCAATAAGCCAATACTTTGCCAAAAGCAATATTGGCCAGCATATCCTCTGGATAATCGTCACAGATTTGAATGATTTTTTGGTATTGTTCGGTCAGCATATATAGCTCTACCAAGCGTTCACGTATGCCCAAATTGTCATTAGGGCACACTTGTAATAGCTTTTCACCTTGCTCACATGCCAACTTGTAGCTACCGTTATCCGCATACAAATTGGTTGATTGAAACAAAGCGCGCAAAAAGGGACGGTTTTCCATGATGCCCCAAGGAAGCTTACTTTTTTGCCAATTAAACTTTTTGGGAAAGTATTCTAAATAAAGTCGCATACATTCACGGCTACTTAGTAAGGCTAAAAAGCTATCGCCATGCTCCTCACATAAAAAAGCTAAGTTAAAGTAAGCATCAGGGTCATTTATACTTTCTAACACTAGAAATTGCGCAATGTCACGAGCCACTTCATACCCATCACGCGCCAAAGTCATTTGAATAACCTGAAATGAGGTCGGCGGCTGGTCATCAAAGTCTTGCATAATTTCATCTTGAAACTTGGTCATCACTTCGTTCATGATGTCATCAATATCGCGACCTGCTTTTATTTCTGCGTCAACGAAATCTTTTACTTTGTTTTTTAAGTGGCTACTTTCATTAGCGTTAGCTGATTTATTTTTAGGAAATTCAATAATCGACTCTTCAAACATCCATTCATCTTGACCGACATGAATTAATTTCATAGCTTATTGCTCCTTTTTGCGTCCTATTTTTATATCACATTACAAAGATGTGAGCTACTCCCACTCAATCGTCGCCGGTGGCTTGCTCGACACATCATAAGTCACGCGTGATACTTCAGCAATCTCATTCATAATGCGATTAGATACGGTTTCAATCAAGTCATACGGCAGATGCGCAAAGCGTGCAGTCATAAAGTCCACCGTTTCAACGGCACGTAGCGCAATCACCCATGCATAGCGGCGTCCATCACCCACCACGCCAACTGATTTAATCGGTTGGAATACCGCAAATGCTTGCGCGGTCTTCTCATACCAGCCTGATTTTTCTAATTCTTCCATAAAGATAGCATCGGCAGAACGCAAGATATCAGCAAATTCTTTGGTTACTTCGCCCAAGATACGCACGCCCAAACCCGGTCCTGGGAACGGATGACGGTTGATCATTTTAGCTGGTAAACCTAAGGTAATACCGAGTTTACGAACTTCATCTTTAAACAAATCACGTAACGGCTCAACCAATTCAAAGGCTAAATCATCTGGCAAACCGCCGACATTATGATGGCTCTTAATCACGTGCGCTTTACCTTGGTGCGACTTGGCAGATTCAATCACGTCAGGATAAATAGTGCCTTGTGCTAAGAATTCAATGACTTTACCATCGCTTTGCTCGCTGATTTCACGGGCGCTATTGGCAAAGACGTCAATAAAGGTTTTACCAATGATTTTACGCTTAGCTTCAGGATCAGACTCGCCTGCCAATGCCGTTAAGAATAACTCTTCGGCATCGACGCGAATGACTTTAACGCCCATGTTTTCAGCGAAGATTTGCATGACTTGATCGCCTTCGTATAGACGGAGCAAACCAGTGTCAACAAACACACAAGTCAGCTGATCGCCAATGGCTTTATGCAATAAGGCCGCGACGACTGAGCTATCGACACCACCTGAAAGACCCAGCAAGACTTGCTTATCACCGATTTGCTTTTGCAACTGTGCAATACGCATATCGATGATGTTATCAGCCGTCCAGCTACCCGCGCAGCCACAGATATCATGGACAAAACGACCAAGCAACGCCTGACCTTGGGCGGTATGGGTGACTTCAGGATGGAACTGTAAACCATAATAATGGCGTGTATCGTCCGCCATAATTGCAATCGGACAGCTTGGCGTACTGGCAACGATATCGAAGCCTTGTGGCGCATCAATGACTTTATCGCCATGACTCATCCAGACATTGAGCTTACCAGCAGCGTCTTCGATGCCATCTATAAGGGTAGATTTACCATCGATATTAATAGTCGACGCACCAAATTCATGGATATCACTGGCGTGAACTTGTCCACCGAAGCGCTCTGCCATCGCTTGCATACCATAGCAAATACCCAATACGGGTACGCCTAAGTCAAAGACGGCGTCGTTGATACGCGGGCTATTTTCTGCATGCACGCTTTCAGGGCCACCCGATAAGATGATACCTTTTGCGCCAAAATCGATGATACGTTGGGTGTCGATGTCATACGGGAACATCTCACAGAATACGCCTGAATCGCGTACACGGCGGGCGATTAATTGACTATATTGTGAGCCAAAATCGAGGATTAAGATGCGATCTTCTTTAATTGTAGGAGTGGCAGCGGCAGTGGTCATAAATCGATGTCCATCAAGAAAAAATTAGTGGCTTATTTTAACAAGTTTGAACCCATTAATGGCTATTAGATGATTAATTATTGATTATTTTTGCGAGTTATTAGGTAGTTATAAGAATAATACTCCTGAGCGAATGCTAATAATGAAGCTGCAGAGCAGAAGCTATAATTTTTTATTATACAAATGACGAGTCTATATAAAAATTTTGTTTATATTGTGCTATGCTCGAACGATAAATACTTTATTTTTAAAACTGCTTATTTACTATAAGCCCTTAATATCATATATTTTTATGATGAATCTTAGCCAATTATCAGCTGTCAGGTTGAGCCAACATTATCCGAACCCTTAATTATAATAGATAGTCATAACAAATCGACAGGTATGTCCCTATGAGCAAAATCAAATCTCTTATTCGTAAAACCGCTACGCCTGCCAATACCAACAATCCTATATTAGATAACATCGCAAACAGTGATGCGCCCATTAACATGACCGCCAACACGCCGATAGAGCAAACGCGCTGGAACGGCTGGGGCAATATCAATATTAATAAAAAAGTCTCAGCGCATGGGGCGAAACTGATCAAATCACACATCGGTAAAACCAAAAAACTAAACTCTGTCAGTTTGGCGCAGGTACTCAAAACCGTCCCCAAATCGCGCCTACCTACTGCCATTACTGAGTTAAAGACAGTATCTATTGATCAAGAAGATAGACTCAGACATGCGCGTGGACAGAGCTTTCCTGATTGGATTGCCATGCACGGTGGCGACTTTGAGGTCTTTCCTGATGGCGTCGCTTTTCCTGAATCGACCGCTGATGTCGAAATCTTATTGAAACTGGCAAGCGAGCATGATCTTATCGTCATTCCTTTTGGTGGCGGTACTTCAGTAGCTGGTCACATTAATCCACAAAAGGGTTCACGCCCCATACTGACAGTTGCCATGAGCAAGATGGCTCAGCTTATTGATTTAGATAATGAAAGCCAAATTGCTACCTTTGGCGCAGGCACACAAGGACCAGCAGTCGAAGCGCAATTAGACACACACGGCTACCGTTTGGGACATTATCCCCAGTCTTGGGAGCTATCGACCCTCGGCGGCTGGATTGCCGCACGCTCTAGTGGTCAGCAGTCATTGGGATACGGGCGTATCGAGCAGATGTTTGCTGGTGGCACTTTGGTGACACCGCAAGGGACATTGAATATAGCTGATTTCCCAGCGTCAGCGGCAGGTCCTGATCTGCGTGAGATGATGATGGGTACGGAAGGTCGCGCTGGTATTTTTACCGAAGTTAAGATGCGTGTTCAGCATCAGCCTGAAGAGGAGCTGTTTAAAGTCGCATTTATGCCTAACTGGGAAGTGGGTAAAGAAGTACTTAGACAAGCCGTGCAAAAAAACATTCGCTTATCGATGCTACGCCTAAGTAATGCGGTCGAGACTGACGCGCATTTACATTTGGGTACGACACCCAGCCAATTTTTAGCGATCAGTACTTATCTTAAAGCGCGCGGACTCAGTTCAGATAAAGTCATGCTCACTTATGGCGTATCCGGTGATAAAGCACAGAATAAACTGGCGCTGACGGAGTTTAATAAGCTATTAAAACAGCAAGGTAGTGTCACTGGTAAAATAACCGATATCATGGGCAGTGTATGGGCGCATGGACGTTTTAAATTTCCTTATTTACGCGGAACACTGTGGGAAAAAGGCATCATGGTCGATACCTTTGAGACCGCAACCAACTGGAATCATATCGACGAGCAGATGCAGCAGATGCAAGAAGCGGTACAAAACGCTCTGGCAGATGAAGGCGAAGAAGTCATGGCCTTTACCCATATCTCGCATGTCTATAAACAAGGTGCTAGCCTTTATACCACCTACTTTTTTAGAGCGGCACAAGATCACGCTAGCACTTTAAGTCGCTGGCAAAAAATCAAACATGCCGCCAGTTCAAGTTTAGCCAATGGCACAGCGACGATATCGCATCAGCATGGCGTTGGTCGCGATCATGCCCCTTACCTAGCAGCCGAAAAAGGTAAGCTTGGCATTCAGGTAACCAGCGATATGCTCAAAAGCTTAGATCCTGAACAGCGTATGAATCCGGGTGTTTTAATCGAAGACTAAAAGGCAGCTACAGCCCTACCAGATGGCTTAGAAACACTGAGTCACTGATTAATTTGATTGTAAATTACGATGGATCGTTTATGAACCAAGCCAATCAGCATGATCAATACCAGCAACGCCAGCAAGCATTAGCGCCTTTATCTCGCCGCTCGTCTCAAGAAGTGCCTTGGGATATGCTGATCATCGGCGGCGGTATTACTGGCGCGGGGATTGCTCGCGAGGCGGCACGGCGTGGCTTAACAGTATTGTTGATTGAGCAGAAAGACTTTGCTTGGGGAACTTCTAGCCGCTCGAGCAAAATGGTACATGGCGGGCTACGCTACATCGCTTCGGGAGATTATAAGACCACCTTGCTTAGCGTCCGTGAGCGTGAGCGCATGCTTGGCGAGGCTAGCGGTCTGGTGAACGAGATGCATTTCGTCATGCCACACTATAAAGGCAAGTTTCCGCCGCCGTGGATATTTAATACCTTGCTACGTGTCTACGATGGCTTAGCGGGCAAGCGCTACTCTAAGTATTTTAAAAAAGACGCCTTTCTTAGCCTGAATCCAAATATTAAGCAAGAGAAGTTTTTGGGAGCCAGCCAGTTTAGCGATGCAGTGACTGATGACTCGCGTTTGGTTATGCGAGTGTTAGACGAAGCGACTCATGATGGTGCGCAGGCGATTAATTACCTTAAAGCTGAATCGTTAATCACCAACGAGCAAGGCTTGGTCGTTGGTGCTACTCTCATAGATGGTTCTTCTGAAGATAGTAGTCATACTTACGATGTTCATGCAAAAGTCGTGGTCAGCGCGACCGGTGCTTGGGCGGATACGCTACGAATGCAGGCAAGTAAGCAAACGGAACAAGCTTTTCATAAGCAGATTCGTCCGTCGCGCGGTAGCCATTTGGTGGTTAGTCAAGAGCGTCTGCCTCTTACACAAGCCTATACTTCTTTGCACCCTGTCGATAAAAGAGCAGTGTTTGTTTTCCCATGGGAAAATCGTACCGTCCTTGGCACCACCGATTTGGATCATCCAACCTTAGATGATAGTGAGGTCGGTATAACGAACGAAGAGGTGGATTATCTATTAGCGGCGACCAATAACCTCTTTGATGATGCTAACCTCAACAGAGAGGATGTTATCAGTACTTGGGCGGGCGTGCGTCCACTGATTTCAGAAGGTGGCGATGGCAAGCGCGTCAGTCCTAGCAAAGAAAAACGCGACCATAGCGTTTGGCTCGATAATAACTTAGTGACCGTCAGTGGCGGCAAGCTAACCACCTTTCGTCTAATCGCACTTGATGTGCTAAAGGTTTGTCAAAAAGTGCTCGAGCTTGATGAGTCAGCTACTCAAGATAATGTGTCATATAGCAGCCAAGTTTTTAGTAATCAAACGCCAACCAATGCCAAGTTTGCTACCCTACCCGCATCGCTACAACAGCGCTTGCAAGGATTTTATGGCAGGCAACTGGATAGCTTACTTGAGCTGGCGCATGACGATGACTTGGCTTATGTGACTGATAGCAATACCATCTGGGCAGAGATTCGCTTTGCTACTCGCTATGAGCAAGTCATTCATTTAGATGATTTATTATTGCGACGTACGCGCTTGGGTCTTATATTACCTAATGGTGCGATGACACCGCTTATCAGTCATCGAGTTAAGCAAATATGTCAGCAAGAGCTGGGCTGGGATGAGCAAAAATGGCAGCAAGAGGCTGACCGTTATACACAATTATGGCAACGCTACTATCATCTGCCTGCGGCCTAGCACTTTTTTATACGATATTAATAAACAAGTGCTACTGGTATAAGTTTTCCGCAGCCTCTGTCTGCGTAGGCACAGCAAGCAAGGAACACTTATACCAGTAGCACGTTATAATCATAGTATTTTTAGTGAGCTATATATCTATTTCCACATAGTAAAGGACTACTATGACCAACAACTTTGATACCCCTATTTATTTCCTAGCGATCGACAATGGCACCCAAAGTGTTAGGGCGCTCATCTTTGATCAATTTGGCGAGGAGATTGCCAAAGCCCGCGTGCCTATCGAGCCCTATTTTTCAACTGAGCCTAATTTTGCTGAGCAGCATGCCGATTATTATTGGCAAAAGTTAAGCGAGGTCTGCCAGCAATTGTGGCAAACCTGCGATATCACCCCAGCGCAAATTGCCGGTATCAGTCTAGCGACCCAGCGCTATACCATGATATGTTTGGATAAAGACAAACAGCCGCTACGCCCAGCCATTGTTTGGATGGATTTTCGCCAAGGAGAGCCTAATGACTTAGGTATGCTCGCTCCTCTTACTAAGCTAATCGGTATGGGCGAGCTCGTCAATGAAGCGCAGCAAAAAGCACGTTGTAACTGGCTTGCCTATCATGAGCCAGAGCTTTGGGCAAAAACGGCGCATTATGTTAATTTGTCAGCGTACCTGACCTATCAGCTCGTTGATGAACTTATCGATTCCACCGGTCATGCTTTAGGCTACCTGCCTTATGATTACAAGGCGCAAGCATGGTTTAAGCCGAGCAATATCAAATGGCGGTTATTCAGTTGCCGACTAGAACAGATGCCCAAGCTCATTCCACCAGGGCAGCAGCTCGGCAGCATTAGCGCAAAAGCCGCCGCAGCCACAGGTATTCTTGAGGGCACGCCAATGATAGCAGCTGCCAGCGATAAGGCTTGCGAAGCCTTGGGCTCTGCGGGTCTCGCGGCCGATACCGCTTGCTTAAGCTTTGGCACCACTGCAACGATTAACACCACCTCAACGAATTACGTCGAGATACTCAAGCATATGCCTTCCTATACGGCAGCCGCGCCAAACTACTACAATCATGAATATATGATTTATCGCGGATTTTGGATGGTCAGCTGGTTCAAAGAGCAATTTGCCCAGTATGAGCAGCAACTGGCAAAGACTCAGGGTATTGATACCGAAAAGCTACTCGACAATGCAGTCAAAGACATTCCGGCAGGCTGTATGGGATTAATGATGCAGCCATATTGGTCGCCCGGTGTTCGTCATCCGGGTCTTGAAGGCAAAGGTGCGCTCATTGGCTTTGGTGACGTGCATACGCGGGCGCACGTTTACCGCGCTATCTTAGAGGGGCTTGCCTATGAGCTTAAACTTGGTTTTGATACCATTGAAAAACGCACGGGCAAACCCATCAAACACTTACGCGTCTCTGGTGGTGGCTCACAAAGCGACTCAGCCATGCAGCTGACGGCAGATATCTTTGGCATGCCCGCTTACCGTCCGCACACCTTTGAAGCCTCAGGACTAGGTGCGGCTATCAACTGTGCGGTTGGTCTTGGCATCTATCCCGACCACTTAACAGCGACTAAGGCAATGACCCATTTGGGCGATGAGTTCTTGCCCATTGAGGCCAATGTTCAGCTCTACAAACGCTTATATAATGAAGTCTACCTGAAAATGTATGAGCGCTTGCAGCCTTTGTATCACAGCATTCAAGATATCACCGGTTACCCAGCTAAGTAATGCAAACCTTGGGCTTCACTCATTACGGCTGTTATAAGATTAAAATAATAACAATGGGGATTACTTAATGACCATGACATCACAGCCTGAGCTTAAAAACACCCAAAGTTACGTCCTAATCAAGTCTGATATTGACAGCATTCCTAAAACCAGACACGTGCACCAATTTAACGAGCAAGCTATTCGCCATACGGTCTCATTGAGCGACATCATTGGTTTAACCAAATTTGGTTTGCATCTCGTACGTGTTGAATCGGGTGATGAGACGACCCAGCATCACTATCATGAAGAATCGGACGAGTTCATTTATATGCTATCTGGTAAGCTTACGCTACGTTATGGCGATGACACTTATTTATTAAATACTGGTGATTTCGTCGGCTTCCCAGCACATGGAGCGGCGCATTCTATGCGTAACGACAGCGATAGCGATGCCGTCTATCTTATGGGCGGTAGCAGACCACCCATTGATATCACCAACTATCCAGACATTGAGCGCAAAATGTACAATATTCATGGCAAAAAGGAATTTGTCGATTTAGAAAATTTGGGTCAAGTAAACCTTTAAAACAAGCGAATCTCATCTCATTTTATAAGGGCTGGCTCATATCACTTAAGGCTGTGTGAATACGATTTAACCCTTCTATCAATATCACTTGAGGACAGGCGACGTTAAGGCGCATTTTAAGATGCCCCTCATTACCGTATTGAATACCCCCACTTAACTCAACCTTAGCGTCTCTAAACTGATTATAAAGCGTTTGATCGTCTTGACCATATGCCGAGCAATCAAGCCATATTAAATATGAAGCATCTGGGCGCATGACTGTGATATTGGGCAGGTGTTTTTCTAAAAAATCGCAGACCAAGTCGATATTGGCTTCGATATAAGCCAGTACTTGCTCAAGCCACTCACCGCCTTTCTCATAAGCACTAGCCATCACTTCATAAGCAAATAAGTTCAGATCATGCTCGTCTCTTAAGCGCTGTTGTTGGTTAATTTGTTTAATCAACGCCTCATCTTTAGCAAAGATCATCGCCCCTTTAATGCCCGCCACATTGAAGGTTTTGGTCATTGAGGTGATGCTCACTACTTTGTGCTCATAGCCTTTTGCTAATTGTAAAAAAGGAATAAACTCGTGACCACTCAAAGTTAAATCTTGATGAATCTCATCGCTGACAATTGCGACATCGTGCTTTTTGCAGATCACAAGCAAGGCCTCAAGCTCATCTGCCGTCCACACCCGTCCGCCGGGGTTATGCGGATTACACAACAAATAAAGCTTCACCTCATGTTCGACGATCTTAGCTTCGATATCGACCAAATCTAGATGATAACGTCCTTCAGCTTCTGTTAATGGCGAGAGGATAAGCCGTCGACCATTATCTCGAACCTTAGTCATAAAAGGCGTATAGATGGGATCGTTGACCAGTATTGCCTCGCCCGCTTCCGTAAATACTCTCAGCATCAGCGCCAAACTTGGTATCACGCCGTGGGAAAACAAGATGTGTTGTTTATCCAGTGCCAACCCATAACGACTGCCATGCCAGTTAATAATCGCTTGATATAAAGCCGCAGTGGGTTTGGTATAGCCCAATACACCATGATGCCCTACTCGTTCAATGGTGTTTAGGATGGGCTGTGCCGCTCTAAAATCCATATCCGCCACCCAAAGCGCAATGGTATCATCGCTATAATGCCATTTAAGCGACCCAGTATGACGTCTGTCGATTATCTCATCAAAGTTGTACAACACCGTATTCTCCAGAATCAGAAAAAATAATGGTTTAGGGTACAACATGAATGGCGTCATCGCCAATCGCTTTATGGCGTTTGCATAGATGCACTATGAGACTAACGCTAGAAGATTGATGCTGTGAAATACTAGAAAGGAGGTTTAACGATTTGATTAGAGTTAAGTGTGTGAGTAGCCAATCCTGCCATCCGCTATTATCTGCTTATCCAATGGCGTGCGGACTAAGGTAGCTGGTAGTGTTGCTGTTGTCTCGACACCATTCCCAGCCACAGTCCGCATCGCCATTGTCGTCAGCAGGATAGCCGCTACTGTCAGGGCTAAAACGCTTTTTAGGGCAATCTCTATAGATATATCGAAAATTAGTTAAGAGCTGTAGAATGGGTTAACGAATCATCAAGCCTGATGATATCTACCAATCCCAAATTTTCAATTAATTCAGCTTTTTTCTTACTCAGCTCTGGCACTGTAATAAATAAATTCTGTATAGCCCTACTTATAGCAACATACTTGAGCCGATGTTCTTCTGATTCATCTAGGTTAGGAACAGTTATAAAATCTAGTTCTTTTTCACTATTTAAGGTAAGTAAAACATTATCAAATTCAGCACCTTTTGATTTATGTATGGTTATATTATTACTAGTATCTTCAATAATATTTACACATAAAGCTAAGCCTTTATAGTTAGTGTTGTCATAAAAAGTCTTAGGATTTCCAGCCCTAAAATTACTAAGCCCATCAATCCCTGAATCTGTTTGTAATATATTATAGAGAGTCATTAAGGGTTTATTACAGTATTCATCGTACCTACTATTTAATAAAAAAAGTAAATCTAGTGCATCCCTTTTACCTTTGTTACTTCTTCCAAAATACCTCTTAAGCTCATTCAAAGCTTCTTTTATCTTCTTTTCACGACATAGCTCTACTGCTTTAATGCAAGGTATTATCAACCTAGGACGGCTAGAGTTATTAGAACTATCTATTTTTTTTAAATCATCAAAAAGTTTATAATTTAAATCTACTCCCTCAACATCTTTTTTCAAAGCATTAGCAGTTATATTCTGCCAAGATAGCGTTATTAAACACTTTCCCGATAGTTCGTTATTAATTTTATGCAAAACTTCTAATCTATCGCCAATGTAAATAATAGGCTTACTCCCATTAAAACCGTCTTGTCCCTGCTGCTTAAAGTCACACCTTATATGATTTAAGAGATTAATAACTTCTTGTGTACTACGCCTATTAGTATTGATCCAGTAATCTTTTATTCCTTCTAACTCAAATGATTCAAATTGACTCGGATCAGCACCTTGAAAGCTAAAAATTGACTGTGCCTTATCACCAATAATTCCTACTATAGTTTCTTTCTCCCCAATAAGACGAAGTAATTCAACTTGGATAGGGCTGCTATCTTGAAACTCATCTATAAGAAAGTAGGGAAACTTAGTTCTTAATACATCCAAGACAAAAGGATGGTTTTTGATTATTTGAAAACTAAAAAACAATACATCATCATGGTGTAAGAGACCTTTATTCCAATGCAGTCTTTTGAAAGCCTCTAAGTCTATTTCTAGAAGCTCAAGACATACTTTTGATAAAGGTCTTCCGTTTATAAGAGACTTAGTTCTATCAGCTGTTGTAACTAATTCGTTATTAACATCAAGGTTATAACGAATAGAAGAGAGCCAGCTAGTTACTCTTAATAAATTTTCTGGAAAATCTCTCAATTGTTTCAAACTATAAGGGTTCTTTAAAGACGATTGATTAGTATGTTGGTTCAACCAATCTCTAGTCATACTACGGCTTATCAATATATCATCATGACCATCCAACCTAGAGATATTAAAACCATAATCATCTGCGATAAAATGCAGATATGGTTTTATAATATGTCTATATAAAAAGCTATGAATTGTTGAAACTTCTACTTGATTGGATGATGAACCTAGCCTATCGCGAATTATCTCTACTGCTGTATTAGTATAGGTAATACAGGCGACTTTTCTACTTTTATCTAATCGTTTAGAGTTATGTAAAACTTCTTTAATATGATTAACGAGCCAATACGTTTTACCTGCACCAGGTCCAGCTAACACTCTAAAATGATGTTCGATGTCATCAAGCTTATCACCTGAATCAATTCCTACAGTCTCTAGTGACATATCCATTCTAGAGCCTCCCTAATATACTTAGGTACAACAAAATTTTCGATATTATCAGTTAGATTTTCCTCAAGAGCATAGGCTAGCTCTAGTGCATTTTCACCTTTACCAATCGAATTTAAATATCTTGAGGCAATTACTGCATGTTTTTTTTCTTCATCAGTCCAACTATCATTTAACGCTTCAATAGCCTGCTTAATCCTTTCATTTTCTTTACTAAGTTCTTTGCTAGGGTCTTTTCTGTTGCCCAATAAAGCTAAGCAATTATTCAAAGTTCTGCTCTCATCTAAATCCATCATTTTCTGGATTTCAGATCTGTTAGACATGCTATGAGTTATTAAAAGCTTACAATTCGGATTGTGTAAAGCTAAATCATATTCAAAAGTCTTGCCCCTTTTATCTTCTTGACTAAAAAATCTTATATTCTTATGGTTCTTATATTTCTCAATTAACTGAGATGGATGATCTTTGTATTCATATTTATCACTATCTAATCCGTACTCAAATGGATAACATTTCTCATAACTGTTCTGATTTTGTTCCTCGTCTTCTATTTTCTCTCTTCTAGTAGGGTCTCTGTCTGTTATACAAACTACTTTCTTAAAAATTGCTGAGGCACTTTGTTCCGTATCAAATAGCTTCAAAAAATGGTTAAAATATCTACCACCTATGTTAATTACAGATACATGATGATTTTCGAGAGGATTTCCCAAGCTTTCTGCAAATATACCCATTAGTAACTGCTCTGCTAACCCTTCCACAAGAATAATTTTTTCTGCGAACAGCATATTTGATTTAGTAGCATCTAGAAATCTTTTAACGTATTTCAGAGATTTTAGATCATCAGTACTATTATCAAAAACTTTTGCTAGGTAGCCTACGTTTGCGTTACCTTCAATATCATTATGTAAACATATTATCTCTTCTAATTCTGTTGCTGACGTTACATGAGTTGAATGTGAGGTAATAAAGATTTGTCTAACAGTATCGTTGCTAATATTGGTTTTTAGAAACTTAAGAAACTTATCTTGCATTGATGGATGTAAATGCGCTTCAGGTTCCTCAATGACAAGCATTGGAAACACTTTAGAATTACCTCCAAAGTATTCCTCATCTGCGTTAGCTTGCATCTTTGCTAGAAGTATTGAGATATAGATAAGATTGTTATAACCCAATCCATTATGTGAAGCAGGAATTTTGAATCCTGCTTCCTCGACAATGAGTCTTAGAAAGCTCAACATTTCTATATCTGATGTCTCACCCTCAAAATTAGGTGTGGATTTTAAAGAAGCACCTGTTTGATTGGCATAAGATAATATTGCTTCTTTACCACTTTCCATTCTTTTATCTAAGACCTCAATCAATCTTGAAGAATCCTCAGAAAATTGTTTTGACTTATCTTTTATTTCTTTGTTTTTGTCTAAGGCTTTATCGGTTGAACTTTTAATCTCGTAATCTAAAAAGAAATGCAGTACTTCTTTTAGCATTACATTACGACCAGAAACTAGATCTCTTTCAACATCTCTAATAGCATCAAGAAACTGAAAATCGAACCTCTGTAATAACTCACTATCTGCTTGATTTTGGTTAGTGACTTCACCTCCCCATATTTTATGGGTATAAAGCCGTAGAAACTCATTATCAATAGTTCTGAAAGCTTTACTTACTAACTCTATTTGAGTTCCCTGTTCACTTAATAAATCTATCTGCTCCATTTCTTCTAAATATTTCTGCTCATATTTCTCAGGCAGAAAGAACTCATAGGTAAGCTTCGCCTCATAATCTTCAGTAAGTGACGTTAACCACTCGCTAACCGTAACTAAATCATCATTATTAGAAGTCTTGCCTTTAGAGATTGTTATGGTAATAGATACTTTTGGAGAGTGCTGTCTTAACTCATCCCAAGAAACATGCTTATTAAAATCGTTAACAGTTAAACGCTTTTTTAAGTTTGGGCTTAAGACCAAACCTAAAGCCTTAATCAGATTAGATTTCCCAGCATTATTATGCCCAATAATAACGTTTATACCATCGTTAAACTCAATTTCATTTTCTTTAAAATTCCTAAAATTTTCTATTTTTATTTTTGATATGTACATTTCTTAATGCCTTATAAATTGAGTTTTGAAAAAAACTACCTACCCTTAAAATCAGCCGCCCTTCTTTCAACCATCGCCATCGCGCCCTCTTTCGCATCTTCTGAATGAAACAAATGCGGCAGATAGCCATGAATATTGGCTAGTGCCGCTTTTTCACCATTACGGCTGGCATCTTGTGCTGACGACAGCAATCCTTGCACGCCAAGTGGTGCGGCTTTGCAAATCTCTTTGGCGATAGTCAGCGCACGCTCATATTCTTCGCCATTTTCGATCACTTCACTGATTAGATTTAGTCGATCAGCGGTTTGTGCATCGAACGGCTTGCCTGTTAGTAAATACGGCATAGCTTTTTGCCAGCCCGCTGCCGCGACAAAGCGGACGGTCGCGCCGCCGAACGGCATAATGCCGCGCTGAACTTCCATTTGCGCAAAGTTGCAATTGCTACTGGCGATAACCACATCGCTATTGAGCATCAGCTCAATACCCGCGGTAAAGCAAGTGCCTTGAACGGCGACGACTATAGGTTTAGACCGCAATTTACCGCCAATGCCCCAAGGGTCGATTTCATCAGCAGTAAACTCAAACGCGCCTTTATCCCATTTATCTTGTAGCTCCATCAAATCGAGTCCGGCGGTAAAGTGCTCACCATGGGCAAATATTAATGCACAGCGGAGATTGGCATCGTTTTCATAGTTAGTGAGTGCTTCAGAGAGCTGTTTTATCATATGGCTGTCAAAGGCATTGCGTTTATCCACGCGATTTAATCCAATCAAGCAGATAGTACCTTGGATGTCATAAGTGATGCGATTATCATTGCTAGTGTTATTGCTATTCTGGCTTTCCGTAGTCATGGTCTTATCCTTTTTAGAACGGTCGTTTATAGGGTACACCTGTGCCAAATTGATGAAGTAAAAATACCTTAACAAGGTGACCGTACTGCTGATATAAATTTTTTGCAGCCTCTGTCTGCGTAGGCATAGCAAGCAAGAAAAATTTATACCAGTAGTACGTGATGTATCGATATTACTTTTCACTGATTATAGCGCTTAAGGTTAAAATTCTACTTACTTTTAATATAGACATCCGTCTACCACAACGCAAGCATCATATGAGAAGCAACATCAATATAAGTTGACCTCGTTTGCGATAAGTGAAACTATTATGCAAATCACAGTATTATTCAGAGCACGTTATGGAATTTTGGCACGGTTTTTTGCTTATCACCAGCGTTCACCTACTCGCTGCCGCTTCACCTGGCCCTGATTTTGTATTGGTCTCGCAGCAGACTTTAGCAAAAGGTCGACGCACGGGTTTAATTTGTAGTGTCGGTATTACCTTAGGTTTGTCCATTCACATTATTTATTCCGTGCTGGGACTGGCGACGCTAATCGCCCATTCGCAGCCATTATTGACCGCTATCAAATGGTTGGGCGGTAGTTATCTTATTTATCTGGGATGGCAAGGTATTCAAGCCAAAGCTAAAAAGCCACTAGACTCAGAAAATTCAGCAGACGCAACCGATTCAGTCGTTAGCGTTTCGCAAGAGGCACTTGCCAAGCAAACGACGTCTACCAATCATGCCGAGCTTTCTGATAAAGCCATTGCCACTAAAAAGTATTCCACTAAAAAACTGCCTACTAATACCGAATCAACGGTTGCTACCTTACGTCGAGGCTTCTTCTGCAATGTCTTTAATCCCAAAGCACCGGTGTATTTTGTGGCGATATTTACTCTCGTATTATCACCAGATATACCACTTTGGCAGTTGGCAATCTATGGCGTATGGATGATGGTCTTGCAGCTGGCATGGTTTAGCACCGTGGTGATGTTGCTATCCATCCCTGCTATCAATCGCCGCTTTCAGCGCTTTGAGCATTGGATAGACCGCGTATTAGGGTCAGCGATGATAGTATTAGGGTTAAATCTCATTTTACGTAGCCGATAAGACATTCGTTACTCATGAAACCTGCTAAAATGGCGCATTATATTCACATATCAAAGCCTGATACTATGACAAGCAAGCCTATTACCCGCCGCCCGACCGCCAATAATCATCGAAATCGCTCGCCTGAGACTGCCAAAAAACTCGGTAAGCTACATCCGCGCAATCCGCATCAAGGTCGCTATGACTTTGAAGTATTGACTCGTGCTTTGCCTGAGCTTGCTGAGCATACCATTATCAATCCTAAGGGCGAGTCGACGATTAATTTCTCTGACAGTGCCGCCGTTCGCGTGCTTAATCAGGCACTGCTGGCTCATTATTATGGTGTTAAATTTTGGGACATTCCGGAAGGTTACTTGTGCCCGCCGATTCCGGGACGTGCCGATTATATTCATTATATCGCCGACTTGCTCGCGCAAACGACTCATGTGAATAAAGATAATACGCCACCAACTGGCAAAGAAATCCACGCCCTTGATATTGGTACCGGTGCCAGCGCGATTTATCCCATTGTTGGTAGCCAAAGCTATGGCTGGCGCTTTACCGCCTCAGATATCGACCCTATTTCGGTCAATACTGCCGCGCTTATTTGTGAAACCAATCCCAAGCTAAAGAGCGCGGTTAAAGTAAAGCTGCAACCTGAGCCTAAATTTATCTTTAAAAACATCATTGGTCGCCAAGATTACTTTGATGTGGTCGTTTGCAACCCGCCGTTTCATGCCTCATTAGAAGAAGCAATGGAAGCCAATAGCCGTAAGCAACATAATTTGCAACGACATCGCGGTAAAAATGAAAACGAACAAATCAGCCGTAGCTCAACGAAATCTGGTAATGCGGCACAGAATCTAAACTTTGGTGGTCAGCATAAAGAGTTATGGAGTGAAGGCGGCGAGATTGCCTTTTTGACCAAAATGGCAAAAGAGAGTCAAGACTTTGCAGAGCACGTCGGTTGGTTTACCAGCTTAGTGTCAAAGTCTGAAAACATTAAGCCGTTGCAGCTATTGTTAACGCAACTCGGTGTCGCGCAAATGCGTATTATTGAGATGAGTCAGGGTCAGAAAAGCACTCGTATACTCGCATGGCGCTTTAATACTGACGAAGAGTAGCAACTATAGTTAAAATATCTCAAAAACGCTACAGTGCTGCTGGTATAAATTTTTTGCAGCCTCTGTCTGCTAGCCACAGCAAGCAAGAAAAATTGATACCCGCAGTACTTGATGTATCGATATTACTTTTCCCTGACTATACTGTTATTAGTGATAAAAGTTCCACGTGAAACAAAAAAACCGCTTTGATATTCAAAGCGGTGTTTTTAATAAGACTTATGACGCCAAATCAACTAAAGAACATAACTTTAATACCTATAGCAATCAGCACTATTCCACCTAATGCCTCAGCTTTATCTTCTAACCACGTCCCTGATTTTCTGCCCAAATAAACCCCAAAAAAGCTGAATCCAGCCGTCACTACCGCGATGATTAAACAAGCCAACCATGCATTCAATGCCAATAAATTCAGGGTAAACCCTGCTGCCATTGCATCAATACTCGTAGCAATAGCCAGCGTCAACATAGTACGGTGATTGATGCGGTTGTTTGCATTATTTATGATAGCAACGGCATCCTTAGTGTCGGCTTTTAGATGAAGCGCACTATCTACCGCATCTTCCCCATCGCTAGTAAACACCTCATAAAGCATTTTACCACCGAGACCGATAAGTATCATGCCGCCAATCCAAGGTGCAGCAGCAGCCAACCAGCCTAGCAATACTGCACCCAATAAATAACCAATCAGCGGCATCACACCCTGCGCGATACCAAAGTACAGCGCGGCATACATAGCCAAACGCGCGACATATTGTTTACTCTGTTTTTGCGACTTAGCACCTAGCCCAATCGCAACAGCAAATGCATCCATCGCTAGCGCAATAGCCAATAAAATAACTTCAATCATCTAATCGCTCCCAAAAACTGCGTTTTTTACCGTGCTTATCTTTGAGGGCAGACACGAACTTGAGATGGTCATCAATTCCACTATAACTCTCATCTAATCGGTCAACCAACTTATCTAACTTGACTAGATGATTGTAATAACGCGCCGCATGACCGTATGCCTTGCTACGGGCGCTGTCCAAAATATCACTCATTAAACTGCGATAAATGATTACTTGAATCAAATCAGTACCCGCTGGTAGTTCTTTTAACATGCCTGTTAGAGCCGTATAATGCACATCAGCAAACTGGGCTTGACGAGCAACTGCGACCTGATTGGCAAGCTCAATTTCTCCGATCTCAAGCAGTAGCGATGTCGCCATAAAGACACTTTCTTGTTGTTCTGCAAGCTCATAGGCTCTTTTTCGCCACTGAGCTTGCTGAGCAGGACTGGCCACAGCCATGATAGATTTTAGTCGCGTAGGTGTTGATTGTAGCTCAAATACCTCGCCTAGCACTTCCATGAGCGCATCGGTATCTTTTTGCATGTGGTATATGTTACTCAACCAATCCAAGCGTCTGATTTTATCCATCAAACCATCGCTTTGCCATTCTTCATTTAAGTAGTGTAGCGCCTTATCATAAGCCCCTTGATCGAGTAAAAATGTTAGCAACTCTTCTAATCTTCGAGGATGAACCGGTCTAATCTCTTGCATCTCAAAAAAAACCGCTTCAAAAAAACCCACATCACCTAGCGCCCTTGTTAGATTTTTTATGGCGATCTCGATTACCATTTTTTCATAGTTAATTGAAAAAGCACCATCGCTTAAAGGGCTGTTTTGCCTTTCACTCAGCGTATCTTCATTTGCTTTTTTTGTTTGAATAATCTCACGCTCTTGTTGATAATCAGCGATCAATCCACGTATCTCAGGCTCAGATAACAGCTGATCAATATCTTTTAATAAATTATCTTTAGTACCATAATCATTATCGTCAGCCAGCGCTTTTACTTTCTTTACCCAAGCATGGCTGAGTATGTCTTGCTCATCAATGGGCAAACTGCTTTTTTCTTGCTCATAACAAGTGCTAGCAACCGTCAACCAAGATTGTGTTAAATCACTATATACGCCACCGACCTCACCATTAGAATCATCACAACGCTGCAGACTGCTATTGGTCGATGAAATAAACAGCTCTATTAATTCTAAACATTGACTTGGTTGCTGCGGATAAAGGCTCATGACATCGCTAGCTAAATGATGCAGCTCAGTGGCGAACTCACTCGACTCCCAATAATCAATAAATTTACGCCGTCTTTTGAGACCTTTTAGTGTTGTGGTCAGTTTTTTTATGAGCTTAGGTTTGTCTGACTGTAACAATAAACGCTCAATTTTTTTATCTAATATTTTATCTACACCATAGATATCAGCCACAAAGTTAACGAGCGTTGTGTTTGATAATTGCGCTAAAAGCTGTTTTTGTTCTGAATTTAACATGATCGTTTCCTGCTAATATTTTATTATTATAGTGTTTCATGTGAAACAAAAAAGTCACCCTGCTAACAGGATGACTTTATAGAATTAGTAGCTGAATTTCAAATGTTAAATATCAAATTATATATCTAGGTTTGATACCGTCAACGCATTCTCTTCGATAAAGATACGGCGCGGCTCAACGTGATCACCCATGAGACAGGTAAACATATGATCCGCAGCGATGGCATCTTCGATATTGACACGTAACATACGGCGGTTTTCAGGATCCATAGTAGTATCCCAAAGCTGATCGGCGTTCATCTCCCCTAGCCCTTTATAGCGCTGAATGGCTAAACCACGGCGCGCATCAAGCATCATTTGTTGCCATAGATAATCAAAATCACGCACTAGAATATCTTTGGTCGTACCCGCACTGGCGTCACGGCGGATAAAAGCATCCTCCTCAAGCAACGTATTCCATTCGCTTGATAAGCGTAGCAACTTGGTATATTCGCCTGAATTGATAAAGCTGGCATCCAGCAGATAATGATGAGCTAGCTGATGCACATAAACCGTGATGCGTGGCAACCATTGTGCTTTGGCGACGACTGCTTCAGCGTCAGAGCTATCCCCTTTCTCAACTTCAACCACAGGCTTCATACCCAATAAATCTGCAGCGGCGGCGTCCATATTTTTAGGTTGCGGTGCATGGATATTAACCAGCTCAATTTCAGGATTTAAGTCACTACCAAAGTGCTCAAGCTGCGTCTGTAGCGTGTCTTTCCAAGCTTGCATTGCGTCTTTATCATACGTCATATCAGTACTGAGTTTCGGCGTATGCGTCAATGCGTCTAACAATACGGCTGGATAACGAATCTGCAAACGCGCTTTGATTAGCTGGGTTTGGTTATAATCATTTAGTAGCGTCTCTAACGCTTGACCTGTAATCGCTGGCGCATCCGCACTAATATGTAGCTTGGTATTATCAATCGTTGATGATAATAAATATGCTTTTAAGGCTTCGTCATCTTTTAGATATAGCTCTTGACGACCTTTTTTGACTTTATAAAGCGGTGGCTGGGCAATATAAATATAACCACGCTCAATCAGCTCAGGCGTTTGACGGAAGAAAAAGGTTAATAGCAAAGTACGAATGTGTGAGCCATCAACGTCGGCATCGGTCATGATGATAATTTTATGATAGCGTACTTTATCAGGATTATATTCATCAGGACCAATACCACAGCCAAGCGCAGTAATCAAATTACCGACTTCTTGTGACGATAACATCTTATCAAAACGCGCACGCTCAACGTTTAGAATTTTACCTTTTAGCGGTAAAATTGCCTGTGTTTTACGGCTGCGACCTTGCTTGGCTGAACCGCCAGCAGAGTCCCCTTCCACGATATATAGCTCTGATAATGCTGGATCTTTTTCTTGGCAATCCGCCAATTTACCTGGCAGACCTGCGATATCTAACGTAGTCTTACGGCGAGTCATCTCACGCGCTTTACGAGCAGCATCACGAGCACGAGCAGCATCAATGATTTTACCGGCAATTAATTTACCAGCACTTGGATTTTCTTGTAGATAATCATTAAACTTATCGTGCATTGCTGATTCGACGGCAGATTTTACTTCGCTTGAAACCAGCTTATCTTTGGTCTGACTTGAAAACTTAGGATCTGGCACTTTAACAGACACGATAGCCGTTAAACCTTCACGTGCATCATCGCCAGTCGCAACGACTTTCTCTTTTTTAAAGAGGTTTTCGCGATCCATATAGGTATTCAAACAACGCGTGAGTGCTGAACGAAAACCAGATAAATGCGTGCCACCGTCTCTTTGCGGGATATTATTGGTGAAACAAAACACCTTTTCGTTATAAGTATCTGTCCACTGCAACGCCACTTCAACACTGATACCATCATCTTGATTACTGATAAAATGGAACACATCATTGATGCCATCTTTACCAGCATTAATATAGCTGACAAACTCTGACAAGCCACCTTTGTGTTCAAACTCATGACGCTTATCAATACGCTCATCGGTCAAAACAATACGTACACCTGAGTTTAGAAACGATAGCTCACGTAAGCGTTTGGCTAAAATATCATATTCAAAAACAGTACCGGTAAATACGTCATTGCTAGGGTAAAAACGGATTTGCGTGCCAGTTTGGTCGGTCGCTTCCATTTGCTGAATATCGCCATCGGGCACACCATCAGTATAAGTCTGATGGTAATGATAGCCTTCACGCCAGATATTCATCTCAAGCTTTTTGGACAATGCATTAACGACTGAAACGCCAACGCCATGCAGACCCCCTGAGACTTTATAGCTGTTATCATCAAACTTACCACCAGCATGCAGTACCGTCATAATAACCTGTGCGGCAGACACACCCTCTTCTGGATGAATGTCGACCGGGACACCGCGACCATTATCCATCACGCTGACAGATTCATCTTCGTGGATAATGATATCAATTTGATCACAGTGACCCGCAAGCGCTTCATCGATAGAGTTATCCACCACCTCAAAGACCATATGATGCAAGCCGGTACCATCATCGGTATCACCGATATACATACCAGGACGTACGCGCACCGCTTCTAATCCGCGAAGTACTCGAATGTCTTTCGAGCTGTAATCAGAGGGTAATACCTCAGGAACGACAGCAGTAGCAATAGTCTCAACTACGCTGTCTGACGTTAGTTGCTGGTGGTCGGTAGGTAATGAATCACTCATGTGCATTCCTTGATCTAGCCATTATCAGCTATTTATCATCAGCTCACCACAGTGGTGATACTTAATGATGCTATCTATAATATCGTTTTGTCGTCAGATTCTGTCTTTATTACGGTTGGCTTAAGCTTTTTAGACTAGGGTATAAAGGCAAAAAACCAGATTAAAAAATACGTCAGGTTAGCCATCTCTATTTAATCCCTGTTGCGATTATTTTCAAAACCATCAAACTTAAAAAATAAAATTAAATTTATAGTTATCAATAACTTAAGTTCTCACAACCAATAATAAACGTCTAGATAAAACGGTAAGATAACTTGCTGAGAATAGGACAAAAATAAAGCTCTATTTTAGCATTTTTTTGCCTGTAAGTCACTGTTTAAGGACCGTTTTATGAGTAATAGAGTGTGGGTTGAATTGAGGATAAATATGAGAAGATATGGTCGCTTAAGAATGTAAAATAGAAATTAATAACTGAGATATCATGACCCCAATAAAAGCTATTAGACTATAGTCAGTTCAAAATAAAAGCGATACGATTGTAATAACGTACTATTGGCTATAATTTTTTCTTGCTTGCTGTTAGCAAGCGTGACAGCGGCTGCAAAAAATTTATAGCCAACAGCACTGTATCGTTTTTAAAATGAATCGACTATAGAAAAATATTACCTTGTTTCATGTGAAACACGTTAGGGTTTGACCAATACTTATACACTAAAGGTAAAACACTATCAGTCAAACTGGTCATAAATACCTGACATGGCAACTGTGCTAAGGTTGATAATAAGATCTCTATCGCCCTATCATCTAGCTCTGCAGTAATATCATCTAATAATACCACTGGTGTAACGCTTAACTTAGCGTCATTTATAGATGATGCTAGATCATTGTCAGCTTTAAGCAAAAGTGGTAGCTGTGATAAGCGCAATGCGGTGATTAATAGCTTCTTTTCACCGCGCGATAACACATTAGCGGCCTGCTCTTTTAAAACTGGCAACTTAGTTTGCACGTCGCCTTCTGCTGTCGTGCTTCTAGTCGCCTGCCCATCCTGTATGGCTGACGACTCGCTAGAGCGCCAATGTACATGAATGTCAGCGCGGTGATTGCCGATACGGGTATAACCCAACTGTAAATCCTGCTCTAAACGTTCATTAAGCTGAATATCGAGCGCCACATCGGTATCATAGCCGGCATTATAGCTTAAGCTTAATTGCTTGGCATAAGCAGGCAGTAACTGCGCAATACTCTCAGAAAAATAAGGTTGCCAAGCTTCAAATATAGACTCACGGTAGTGATGAATCAACGCTGCATGACTAGCAAGCCCTTTATCCCAAGATTTTAACTCAGTAAGCTGCACTTGGCTGAGATATCGTTTTTGTTTTAGCAAACTATTGCGCTGTTTTAACAAGCGTTGATAAGCAACCCATTGTGGATGAAACCCTTGTTTCATGTGAAACACTAGCCAATCCAACAGCTGCCGACGACTGGCACTACCCTGCTCTAACATGTCCATCGTCGATGGATCTATAAGCAATGTAGGAAGCTGTTCCGTTAAAATACTTTGATTGTAGACAGTGCTTTGATTGAGACGTAGTATCGTCGTCGCATCTGCTTGCTTTTGAATAGCCAAGCTACAGCTATCACTAAGTTTAGCATGCACGGTTGCGGCATTTTGATGATGTTGAATATAACGTTTAGGCTGGTGATGACGAAAACTTTTGCCTCTTGATAGCAAGAATATGGCTTCAAGTAGCGAGGTTTTACCACTACCATTAGCACCAATAATAACGTTGCAAGCAGTAGCAGACAGATTGACTTGATTGAGGTTACGCAGGTATGATATTTGTAGACGTTCAATCATGATATCGACAGCCGCCTATTTTACCACCCACTTAAAAGCAGGCAAAAGTTTAATTAAAATCCAGAATTTCAGGCTTTGAAACCTTAAACTGATCAATATAAATTAAGGTTAAAACCCGTATTATCCATGGGTTTTAACCTTAATTATCTAACGTTTGAAAAAAACTAGATACGCATTGGCATAACGACATACTGATGAAACTCATCATTTAACTGATTCACCAATACGGACGCATTTGATTGGCTCATGTGCATTTGTAAGTCACCTTGGATGACACCTAGCACATCTTGTAGGTAGGCGGCATTAAAGGACAACTCCATTGGCTCACCTTGATACTTGGCTTGTATCATCTCAACCGCTTCATCTTGCTCAGCATTATTGGCTCGTACTTCTACCATACCATCGCTGGCAAAATTGAATACCACGCCGCGAGATTTTTCATTACTCAAAATCGCTACGCGGCGCAGCACATCCATCATTTTTTCTTGATTAAATAGAGCAAGTTTGTCCGTATTGCTTGGCATGACGCGGCGATAGTCAGGGAACTTACCATCAATCAGACGCGCGGTGAAAGTTACCATCAGGTTTTGACTCACCTGCCCTGCACTATCTACATCGCCAAACGGCAAGCTGACTTGCAAGAATTCACGACCAAAACTCAAGGTCACTGCATTATCTTGATCACCCAGCATTTTGCCAAGCTCAGAGGCCAAACGCTCAAGCTCAATCACCGCTTTACGTGGCAAAATAGCCTGCATATTCAAATCTGCATCCACGTCGATCACGCTACGTGCCAGTGCCAATCTATGCCCATCAGTCGCAACTGTCGTTAGCTGTTGCTGTGATACATCAAACAGCATACCGGTCAGATAATAACGTACATCTTGGATTGCCATGGCAAACTGGGTCTTATGAATCAAATCAATAAGACGGCTACGGCTAATCGTTAAGGGCGTGATATTTTCAGGGTTACCTAAGCTTGGATAGTCTTCACTTGGCAATGTCCCTAGAGTAAAGCGGCTTTTACCACTGGTCAATAAACAGCGCTCGTTTTCTTGAGTGGCAAGGTTGATTTGTGCTTGAGCAGGTAATGATTTACAAATATCTCTTAGTTTGGTCGCCGGTAACGTCGTTGTACCTGCTTGAACACAAGCACCAGTAGGCAATTTCAACGTCGATGTCAGCTCTACTTCTAAATCAGAAGCGGTCAAAACAAGCTCTGACTCAGACAATTGCAACTTGATATTACCCAAGATCACCATATTGTGGCGTTTATCAGCAGCCTTGGCGATCAAGTTAATAGCTTTTAGTAACGACTCTCGATTAATCGATAATTGCATGCTTAGTTACTCTTATTTAAATGATTTTTTATAAAAATATAAAATAATGACTTCATAATACCTTGTCTACTGACAATAATCCATTAGCGGTCTGGGGGCGCTTATTTTCAATATTATAAAGCATATCTATCCACTAAAACATAGTGATAGCAAAGCCTTCTAACCGGCTTGCAACATCAATGCTAGCGTCTTGTAATCCTTGTCAAACGCTGGATCTGCTGCTCGCAGTTCGTTGACCTTGTCGCAAGCATGCATCACTGTCGTATGGTCGCGTCCCCCAAAGGATTGTCCGATCTCAGGAAAGCTATCACTAGTCAACTCTCTTGATAGTGCCATCGCTATTTGACGTGGTCTGGCAATACTACGCGTGCGTTTGCGTCCCAGCATATCTTTAATCGTCACATCATAATATTCAGCGACTACTTTACGGATATTATCCATATTAACGGCTTGTACGCGCATGGCAACGATATCTTTTAGCGCATATTGCACCATCTCAAGCGTGATTGGGGCACCTGTTAGGTTGGCATTGGCAAATACTTGGTTCAATGCACCTTCTAGACGTCTTACGTTAGAGACAACGTTTTGCGCAATGAATAATGCACATTCTTTGGGCAGACTCATGCCATAAGAGGCAGCTTTTCTCTGTAGAATTTGTACCCGTGTATCAATCTCAGGTGGATCCACAGCAACTGTCAAACCCCAAGAAAAACGCGATCTAAAGCGTTCGTCAAATTCGGTCATCTGTGATGGATGCCGATCTGAAGCTAAAATCAATTGTTTATCACCACTGGTGAAATCTGCAAACAACGTTAAAAACTCATTACTACTTTTAGTCTTTCCAGCTAATACATGAATGTCATCTACAATTAATAAATCTACTTTTTTAATTTTCTTTTTAAAATCTTCTATTTTATTGTTTCTTAATGAATAAACCAATTGATTAATAAATTTTTCAGAAGTGAAATAATAAAAAGTTTGATTATTTTTTAAATAGCGATGAGCGACAGAATGCATTAAATGCGTTTTTCCCAAACCAGAAGGTCCGTATATAAATAAAGGATTATGACGATTTTTTGATTGACGCTTGCCAAGCTCATAACAAGCCTTATAAGCCAAGTTATTAGACTTACCTGTGACAAAGGTTTCAAAGGTAAAATCGGGGTTTAAATAACTTAAAGACTTTGCATCAGCAGATTCAACCAGTTCTGCGTCACGCATATTGGCATCGATATCTGCTTTGGCATTATTATGATGAATGGTTTCAAAATCATGATTTGCAGGGGTAGGGGAGACGTTGTCTTCTGAGAATAATGACCCCGATTGTAGCGAACTACTATCATCAGTATCACGACCAGCATTATCAACACGTACAACAACCTCTTCAATACTGCTCTGACTATGCTTAGTGACCAGCTGTTGAATGTCCTCTAAATGATTCTTTTTGATGTATGTTACAAAGTAATCATTAGGTGCAAGAATAATCAAAGTGCTATTTTCTTGATGAGCGGACAGTGGTCTTAACCACATGGTAAACACGTTATCTTTAACATGATAACGTAGGTCGTTTAGGCATTTATCCCAAATACTTGCTGTATCTATCATGAATATCAGTAGCCCTATAATTCAAAGTATTAGTATTTTTTATTGTAAGAATCAATCAAATCAGATCTAAAAAAGGCGTTAAAGCTTACGTCAAACAACCTATTACAAAGCCACCTAACCACCCATATCGTATAGGAGGATAATCTACCACAAATAGCCTGTGGATAAAACCTTGTTTTTTGGGGATAAGACTGTGGATAGTTTTGTGGATAAGTAACGATCGTGAGTTATCCATATTCCACCCACAGGTTATACACAAGTTTACCCATAGTCTATAATTTTGATTATAAAAGAAATTTAAGACTTAACCACAGAAAAACAGTATCCCAATAACAACAATATCTATATATATTAATCAATTAATTATTATAAGATTCGATGCAAATTGTGGATAACTTAAAAATTATCGCTCATAATACGAGTTGTTTTTGGACTAGATAATAGGAATTACAGTAAAGAATTTATCAAATCCACAGAGGCTACCTAACTTCTTAAATAAATTTTTAAACGCCATGAACGCTTTACGAATAGCAAAAAAAGCGAAGAGCAATATCACGCTGCTCTAAAACATCGTGAATAGTTTATTGACCCACATCCCATGCGATGATATAATCCTCCGTTATTACGAATTTAGTCCATTATTTTGATAGGTGAGTTATGAAACGTACATTCCAACCAAGCGTGATCAAGCGTAAACGTACTCACGGTTTCCGTGCTCGTATGGCAACTAAAAAAGGCCGTCAGGTCTTAGCTCGTCGCCGCGCTAAAGGACGTCATCGCCTTACTGTATAATCAGTAGATTGCGATAAGCATGGCTCATAGTGCTTGTTGTGTTTCTATTATTTATAGATTGCGATAGTCAATCATCACAACTGACACTTAGCCATATATTAAAAGCGCCCACATCGGCGCTTTTTTTTTATCTATATTTTACTATTATTTCTGCTATCGTTATTAGCTCTTATACTAGGTTGTACTATGTCCAATACCCCTCCAACGACACCTCATGCTTGCTTTACCAAAGAGCAGCGCTTACTCACGCCTGCAGCCTTCCGTGAGGTCTTTGATGCCCCTGAGCGTAAGCTACATCAGAGCCATCTGATGGCGTTTGTGCGTACTAACACTCATCAGCAACCACGAGTCGGTATGGCGATTACCAAGCGCAAAGTACCTACGGCAGTTGCACGAAATCTGATCAAACGTCAAATACGCGAACAGTTTCGAGTCAAAGCTTTTGGTTTAGAAAACAAAGACATTGTTTTCATTGTTAAAAATTCTGTTAAAGGATTGAGTAATAAAGAAATAAAAACAGAAATAAATAATATTTTTAAAAAGATAGAAAAAAAGTAATATGTTTTCTTTTGTGAAAACTATAAATAAATATTTATATAAAATTATTTATAGTTTTATTATTTTTTATCAAAAAATAATAAGTCCTATATTACCTGCTCGCTGTCGATATTATCCAACCTGTTCAAACTACGGTAAGCAAGCTCTGGCTTGGCATGGTGTTTGGAGTGGTAGTTTGCTTTTATTAAAACGTATTGGTCGCTGTCATCCTTTAGGTGGACACGGCATTGATTTTGTACCGCTACCCTTAGCCTCTTATCATTATCAATATGTGTCTTTAACTATATCAACTTGTATGAAGGCTCAAGGTTTGTATGTTTATCGAGATAATAATAGCTATGTTTCGCGCCTAAATCATATGATGACATTCACCTAAGACGTAGGCTCTATAAAGCGTTTCAGCATATCTACCTAGTTACCCACAAGTTATCCACACTGTTGGTATCATTTAGAGTCGTTTTTTAGTAAAATGATGAACATTTTATGTGATTGACTGCTGACACTACTGCTCACTATATGGGTTAATGCTGTTCGCAGCCATGACACATGCCCTAGTTTTTTATTCCCTAATTTTTTAATCTAGGAAAGGTTTATGCAAAAGATATTTCGGGTGATGATCATCATTGCGATGTTAATCACCGCTTATCTGCTGATTTTGGCATGGCGTGATGATTATGCAGATGCCCCAGCTGTAGACACGGTGCCAGAAACTGCAACTTCAGTAGGAGCTGATATTCCTTCTACTAGCGGTGCGGCAGGTGATATTCCAGTACAGACGCTACCTGTCGATAATGGTGCAGTTGATGGCACTGTGACCGCTACACCTGCTACTGATGCAGGACTAATCACAGTCACTACTGATCGCTATGACATCAAAATCAATCCAGAAGGCGGTGACATCGTTTATGCTGCGCTAAAGCAGTATGATGCGACCCTTGATAGCGATAAGCCTTTTGTATTGCTAGAAAACAACAGTAACCGTGTCTATGTTGCTCAGTCTGGTCTGATTGGTCAAAATGGTATCGATACCGCAGAAGGTCGTGCCAAGTACAGCCATACCGCTAACAATTACGTGATGGAAAAAGGTCAGCAAACGTTATCAGTGCCGCTCACTTATCAAAAAGATGGCGTGACAGTTACCAAGACCTTTACCTTTACTCACGATAAATACCCTATTGATATCAGCTATAAGATTCAAAATGCTTCTACAGCGGCGTGGCAAGGTCAGATGTTTGCCCAGCTAAAGCGTGATGATAGTAAAGATCCTGGGATGTCTGATAAAGGTGCGCTCAGTATGGCGACCTATTTGGGCGGCGCTTGGGGTACACCTGATGATCCGTATAATAAGCTGAAATTTGGTAATTTTAATGATGGTGAATTGACCACGACCAGTGATAAAGGTTGGGTTGGCATCGTACAACATTACTTTGTATCAGCATGGACGCCTGAAAATTTTACTGGTAAATTCTTTAGCCGTGAAACGGGCGATGATTATTTCATTGGTTTTAATAGTCAGCCTGTCAATGTTGCGCCAAATAAGCAAGTAACCTTAAATGCGACGCTATATGCAGGTCCAAAGGTACAATCTGAGCTTAAAGATGTGGCAGCAGGATTAAATCAGACGGTCGATTATGGTCTATTATGGCCGATTTCAAAGATACTATTTGCTATCTTAGATGGCATTCATAAGGTCATCGGCAACTGGGGCTGGTCAATTATTTTATTGACTATCTTAGTAAAATTGGCATTGATGTGGTTCTCAAACAAGAGCTACTACTCAATGGCAAAAATGCGTGCCATCGCACCACGTCTTGCTGCATTAAAAGAAGAGCATGGCGACGATCGCATGAAAATGTCGCAAGAAATGATGGCAATGTACAAAGAAGAGAAAGTCAATCCAATGGCGGGTTGTCTGCCAATCTTGATGCAAATGCCGATTTTCTTAGCGTTATATTGGGTGCTGGTTGAAAGTGTTGAGCTACGTCATGCACCGTGGATCCTATGGATTCAGGATTTATCAGCGATGGATCCGTGGTTTATCTTGCCATTATTGATGGGTGCATCGATGTTTGTACAGCAGCAGCTTAATCCGCAGCCAGCTGATCCAATGCAAGCAAAAGTCATGAAGTTCTTACCGATTATTTTCACCGCATTCATGCTGTTCTTCCCAGCAGGTCTGGTACTATACTGGACAGTGAATAATTTATTCAGTATGACGCATCAATATATTGTCAATAAAAAAGTAGAAGAAGAGCAAAAGCTTCGTACGGTTAAAGTACTCGATTAATCATTTAATGGCTTAAAATTTCAAAAAAACCATCGCTACGGCGGTGGTTTTTTTATGTGCTTAATATCATATCTGGCATGAATACTCATTTAAGATTACGCCATATATAGTCAATGAAAAGTAATATAGTGAGTTTATTACAAAAGTGTTATAGCGCTATTGGTATGAATTTTACGCAGCCTCTGGGAACGCAGCAAGCCAGTAAAATTTATACCAATAGCGCGTTTAAATTTCCATAACATTTTTATTTTCATCTGACTATATCAACACATTATGTACTGCTGGTATCAATTTTTTGCAGCCTCTGCTAGCGTAGCTACAGCAAGCAAGAAAAATTGATATCAGCGGCACGTGATGTATCGATATTACTTTTCTCTGACTATACTTATTTAAGATTACGCCATAGTTGCTTCAGACAAGCTAGATGATATCCCAAAGTAATTACAATGAGGATATAGCGCTCTTTAAAGATTGCTTTGTCAGTATGCGCTAAGGCGTCTATAATAGAGTTTTTAGTCATTGAGAGCGCTTGTGAATTCCCAAGAGATGGTGTTAGCTGACCCTACTTCATCAGAAAGTTCTAATTTTTCGAGCCTCCCTACTATTGCAGCGATTGCCACACCGCTTGGACGAGGTGGGGTCGGGGTTATTCGTCTGTCTGGTACACGTGCGTATAGCATTGCTTGCATGCTGACAGGTAAGTTGGAATTTAAACCCCGTATGGCGAGCTTCTGCCGATTTTATCAAGCAGATGGCACGGTTATTGATGAAGGGTTGGTGCTGTATTTTAAGGGTCCGCACTCGTTTACCGGCGAGGATGTGATTGAGCTGCAAGGTCATGGTGGTATGATTTTACAGAATCAGCTACTGGCGCGTGTGTTTGAGTTGGGCGCAAAACAAGCAGGCGCTGGAGAGTTCTCTTACCGTGCTTTTGATAATGATAAGTTGGATTTGGTGCAAGCTGAAGCCATTGCAGATGCGATTGATGCTACCAGTGCTGCCGCTGCTAGTAGTGCTATCCGCTCACTCAGCGGCGAATTTTCAAAAAAGATTAACCAGCTACTTGAGCAACTGATTCATCTTAGACTTCATGTTGAAGCTGCTATTGATTTTCCTGATGAAGAAGACGTTGATTTTTTATCAGATGGGGTCATACAAAGTAAACTTGAGCAGACACAAGAAAAAATACAGCAAGTACTAGCGACTGCAAAGCAAGGACAGTTATTACGTGACGGTATTCATGTGGTGTTGGCAGGCAGACCCAATGCCGGTAAATCAAGCTTACTCAATCGGCTAGCAGGTCAAGAACGTGCTATTGTCACTGATGTAGCCGGTACGACGCGAGATACTTTACAAGAAACCGTGGTGTTAAACGGCTTGACTTTGCATTTAACCGATACAGCAGGTTTGCGTGAAACGCAAGATACGGTAGAGCGTATCGGTATCGAGCGTGCACGTACGGCGATTACTCAGGCTGATATATTGCTGATGGTTTATGATGTCACCCGTGATCTTGAAGAACAGATTACCCCATTACAGCTCGCTGAACAGCTATTTGATGAGCTGCCGGAAGCCAAGCGCTTATTGATTATCGCTAATAAAAGCGACTTAATAAACGCTGACGATAGCCAGAAAGTTACTTCTAATGCTCATTTAGAAATGAGTAATCAAAGCTATGAGCAGGTCAATGTTTCATGTGAAACAGGTGCTGGTATTGACGATTTAATCGAAACCTTGTGCGCTAAAGTGGGCTTCCATCCACCAGAAAACAGCTTGATCGCTCGTACGCGTCATTTAGATGCGTTAAGAAGAACGGCTGAATATCTTGCAGAAGCTCATGAGCAGCTGACCGTTTTTAAAGCGGGGGAGTTAGTCGCTGAAAGTTTGCGTCAAGCTCAACATAGTCTGGGCGAGATTACGGGCGAGTTCAGCGCAGATGATTTGCTTGGCAAGATTTTTGGCAGTTTTTGTATTGGTAAGTAATCTTGCTTACGGTTATAAAATTTCATGATGTGGCTGTACAGATAGGATTGTCACTCGTTTAATAGTGATTTATATAAAGACAAGGAAAGCCGTATGCATTGCCCTTATTGTAATGCGTCAGAGACTAAGGTAATCGACTCACGTCTTGCTGCTGAAGGCGCGCAAGTACGTCGCCGCCGTTCATGTAATAGTTGCCAAGAACGCTTTACTACTTTTGAGGTGGTTGAAGTGGTCATGCCGCGTATCATTAAATCAAGCGGTAAGATTGAACCTTATGATAATGACAAGCTGCGTCGCTCGATTTTACTGCCATTACAAAAACGACCTATTACTATAGATGAACAAGAGGCAATGATTAGTCGAGTTGAAAAGCGCGTACGGCAAATGGGTGAGCGTGAGGTCAGCAGTAAAGTCTTAGGTGAAATCATCATGAGCGAGCTTAAGACACTGGATGATGTCGCTTATGTGCGCTTTGCTAGTGTTTATCGTGATTTTCAAGATATTGATGCCTTCCATCAAGAAATTGCTAATATCCGTCCTATTGATAAGTAATATAAAATCAAAGCTTTGGTGTTTTTTAGCTTCTCACTGCTATTTTATCAGTTCAGTCTCTCAACAATCGTGACCAATCATTGATTAAGTAAACCTTTATGTCAAATCCAGATCACTCTCAAGATGCAAAAGACCGTTACTTTATGATGCTGGCTATTGAACAGGCAAAGCTTGGTTTGTATAGCACAAGACCAAACCCTGCCGTAGGTTGTGTCATTGTTCAAGCAGAGGAGGTAATCGGTCAAGGGTTTCATGCCAAAGCCGGTCAACCGCATGCTGAAGTTTTCGCATTAAAAGACGCAGGTACAAAAGCATTAGGTGCTACTGCTTATGTGACGTTAGAGCCTTGTAGTCATATGGGGCGCACACCGCCTTGTGCGCAGGCTCTTGTAGAATCTGGCGTAAAACGGGTCGTTGTCGCTGGGCTAGATCCAAACCCACAGGTGGCGGGTCGCGGGGTGAGATTACTGGAGCAAGCAGGCATTGATGTGACAGTTGGTATACTTACCGCACAGGCAGAAGCCTTAAATAAAGGTTTTCTAAAAGCCATGCGTATGCAGATGCCTTATGTACGACTTAAGATTGCCACCAGTCTTGATGGTCGTACTGCGATGGCAAATGGGCAATCAAAGTGGATTACAGGTACTGCCGCTCGTGAAGACGTACAAAAGCTACGGGCACAAAGTGGTGCTATCATCACCGGCAGCGAAACGGTCATCATAGATAATCCACAATTAAATGTACGCTCACACCAACTGGGTATAGCGTTTGAGGAGGTTCCACGTCCTAAGGTTGTAATACTTGATAGGCGAGGTCGTTTAAAGCATGACCCAGAATCTGATTACCAGTTGTGCCGTCGTACCGATACCCTTTATTGGTGTGATGATGATTTAACGGAGTTATTAACGCTGTTAGTCAGTGAATATCAGTGTTATGACGTGTTAATAGAAGCGGGTGCCAGTGTGGCTGGTAGCTTCTTACAACAACAACTGGTAGATGAGCTGATTGTGTATCAAGCGCCATGTCTGTTGGGACAGCAAGCGCGTGCGATGGTTAATATCAATCCTTTATCATTAGCTCAGCAGTTACGCTTTAATATTGAATGTCATGAGCAGCTTGGTTCGGATTTAAAATTGACTTTATTGCCAGTATAACTGCTTGTTATCAATCACTACTGAGGTTGTTTTTTTTTGCTTGCTGGGCCTACGCAGATATAGGCTGCAAATAATTAACCTTAGTAGCGCTGTGCTCTTTAAAAAGTAGAACAACTATATCTTAGTTGGGGATAGATAAAAAATTTTATTTTACGTTTCACATGAAACTGTGTATAACTTTGTTTCACATGGAACGCTTAATCTAACCTAGCGTTCAAATTATAAAATAAGTTGTTATTAATCAATTACTTAAGCGGATTTTATTATTACTTTAAACCATGAGTATAAATCAAAGCTATTGTGGATAACTTATTAATAATCAAGGTTTTATATGCTTTTTTAAAGCGCTGCTCACTATTTATCCACAACTTATCCTATGTGTTATTAATAAAGCTCAGACCATTGCTTAGAAATACCGATACGTTCAAACGAGGAACACTGTCTATAATGACAATATAGTCAATCCTAAATAAAAGAAATACAAATATTATCAATCACTACTGAGGCTAATTTTTCTTACTTGCTGTGTCTACGAAGACAGAGGCTGCGAATAATTAACCCTAGTAGTGCTGTACTCCTTTAAAAGTGGATCAACTATACAATAATGAAAAGAGGTCGATATGTTTACTGGAATCATAGAGAGTGTTGGGAAAGTTAAATCGATGCAGCCTACGGGCGGTGATATTCGCCTCACTGTAGAGTCAGATGGGCTAGATTTTAGTGATGTAAAGCTGGGTGATTCAATTGCTTCTAATGGTATTTGCCTGACGGTTGTGGATTTTGGTAGTAATTATTACTCTGTCGACGTTTCACGTGAAACTATTGCCCGTACGGCGTTAGAGGATTTAAAACCGGGGTATATCGTAAATTTAGAAAAGGCGATGCTACCGACCACACGTTTTGGTGGGCATATTGTCGCAGGTCATGTCGATGGGATAGGGATAGTCAGGAAGCTACAAAAAGATGCGCGCTCAATTTATATCGAAATCGAGATACCAAAAGAGCTGGCGCATTATACAGCGACTAAAGGCTCTATTACCCTTGATGGTATTAGCCTCACGACCAACCTAGTACGCGATAATATTGTTTCTCTCAATATCATTCCGCATACAGCCCAAGTGACCAATATTGCACAGCATTGGTTAGTAGGAGACAAGGTCAATGTAGAAGTCGATATCGTGGCTCGCTACTTGGAGCGTTTATTGAATAAGTCGCAGGGAGATACGGCAAGTAATAGCCCGCAAAGTAATAGCCCGAAAAGTAATATCACCGAAGCTTTTTTAGCAGATAATGGCTTTATGAAATAGATATCATTTATTATTAAATACAAGAGGTGGCAAGCATTGTTGATTAGGTTTTAATAAATGATGCCAACACTTCTTGTAGTTTATCCTTATTGATAGGTTTGGCTAAAAACTCATCCATCCCTACCTCTAAGCACGCTGAGCGGTCTTCTTCGGTATTATTTGCTGTCAGAGCAACGATAGGAATATCATCGCCTTGCGCTCGGATAAATTGGGTGGCTTGTAATCCATCCATCACCGGCATCCGGCAATCCATTAGAATAAGATCAATCTCTTGTCGATTTGCTTGTAGTACATCTAATGCTTGCTGACCGTCTTCTGCCACCACACTACGATAACCAAGTTTGGCGAGCATTTTGCAGGCAATTTTTTGATTGGTAGGACTGTCTTCTACTACCAAAATCAGAGGCGAGATGGTTTCGGTTTCATGGACCATACTGTTCGCTGTTGCTATGTCGCTATCGTTATGTTTAACCTCTGCCTCTGGTATGAGCGTCTGTCTGGTAGGGAGCGTTAAGCGTAGGAGCTCAGATAGCAATAAGTTTGCATCTAGCGGTTTGGTCAAAAATCCATCACATTTATCCAATAGCATTGCGGCAATGCTGCGCTCAGATTTCATACTCAGTAATATCTTTGGTAACGACGCATTAGCCAATAAGTGATCTAATGCATACTGCCTATCAATATTACTAAGTACTTTATCTTGCAAATATTCTTCTTTTATTTGTTCCTCTATCATATTGGCATCGGTACTTTTGTCATCTTTTATTTCTGATTGATTGGATAAAGCAAGCGTAATGCTTTCGTAATAATCGTAATCGAGCAGTAATATCGGAGCAAGGGTTTGTTGATTTTGCATCAATTCGTCGCTGAGATGCTGTAGGGTCACGCTATCAGTAGACGTAAAAATAGTGAGTGTGATGGCTAAATGGTCACATAAGCGTTTTAGGTGCTCAGCGGTAAGGGGCTGATTGATGATGGCAATAAGATGCAAGCGCGTTAACTGCTGATTGAGATGGTAGATTGGCTGATAGTTTGGATTTTGACAAGGCAGATAAAGATCAAAGGTGCTCCCAACATCAGGTGTGCTATGCAACTCTATAAAACCGCCTAATAATTTAGCAAAACTATAAGCGGTCGTCAGTCCTACGTCTGCTTGAGTGATTTGCGTATGTATTTGACTGGTTTTTTGCGAGTAACTCGACTGGTCTGCTTGCGTGTTTTCTAGTTGAGCCATTTCTTTAAAATAAGTGTGCAACTTATCTCTTTGGGTTGTCTCTAAGCCAATGCCATTATCTTGGATGCTAAAGAGAACCCAGTCATGCGTATGGTTTGCTTCTTTGTTGGTATTATCAGCCACTAAGTCATTCGTTGCACCGCTGACTGAAGCATTAACCAAAATGGTGTTTTCGGCTGATAGTTGTTCAGCACTCAGCGCTTCGATCGTCAGCGCAACGTAGCCTGAGCTGGTATATCTAATGGCGTTATCCAGTAAGTTACGTAAGATTATTTGCAGACGTCTATGGTCGGTATCGATGAGGCGAGGGCAATCAGCAGCAAAAAAGTACAGCAGTTCAAGCCCATGCTGTCTTGCATCTTTTGTGACTAAATGACTGACTTGTTGCCCTGTTTTATAGATGTCGACAGTTTCAATACTCAAACGGGTTTTTCGAACCTCTATCTCGCCTATATCGAGCATCTCATTGAGCATAATGAGCATAGAATGACTGGTTTCAATCAACGTATTGACAATCTGATTCTCTTTGACAGTCAAAACGCTAGTATCAATCGGCTCCAAAGTATCAATCATCGCTTCTAGTGGTAGGCGTAAGTCATGACCCATAGTCGACTTGAGCGCGTTAAATTCATCAAGTTGTCGCTGTATTTCTATATTTTGTTGTTGTAACTGTGTGTTCTGGCTCACCAAATCATTGATGCTGTTTAGGAGTACGGTAAAACCGTGAACTTGACCGTGTTCACCGAACCACGGGGTCACATGCAGCTGATAGGCTTTTTTATTAGCCAATCCGTATACCGTAAGCGTACGCGTAACACGAAGATTTACCAGATGTTGTAATAGTAATTGGGTTGACTCATCTTCAGCAAAGACAAAATCTGTTAATTGATAGTTACTGTCATTTTGAAAGGCAGTCGAAAATACTTGCTCAAAACGTTGATTAAAAAAGCTAATTTGACCCTGTCTCATAATCATTAGCATTGGTAGCGGGGCGTGATCAACCAAACGCTCTAGGCGATGCTTTAGAGTGGTAATATGGCGATGATTGTTATGTAGCTGATAATGAATACGACTAAGTGCATGACCTAAATGCAAAAATTCAGCCGTGGATTTTTTGCTAACAAACGGCGGCGGTGTATAAGCCTCTTTTGCATGACTGCTCAAGTTGTCGGTATAAAGCAGTAACTGTTCCCAATTGGCACGGCGTTTTAAGGTATAAAGTAGTGCCAAAGTAAAAAACATAATGGCTGTCATTAAAGGTAGCCAATAGCGATAAGATACCCAATTAATATCGAGCGGCTTATGGCGCAACATGGTATAAAACTTATGACCGCTTTTAAGCTCAATGGTTCCCACCAGTTTGTCGGTGGATAACGTATAAGTGCTATGAGTATTCCTATTTGATAACAGCGAAGTCTCAATGCTTGGAAACATGATACCGTTAAATGCACGCTCATCAGCTTCGGTGTGATTGTAAATATAAGTTTGACCGGAGGGCATCATAAAAATCAGCTGATAACTGATCCCTGCCAAAAAAGGCTTTTCTACTATTTTTTTAACAGCAGGGTTTATAGGATTACTAAGCTCAGAAATCTGATATTGCAGGGTATGAAAAATCTCTACACTGTGCTGCTTGCTGTCATTCTTCATCTCGTGAAACATGATGAAGTAATATAATGACAACATGGCAAGTAATGTCAAAGTATAGAAAGCCAGTAAGCGCTGCAGAGACTGAAATTGTGGCATAAAGGCATGACCCTAAGTCGGCATGATAATACACAGTGAATTTAAGATGATTTCGTGAGATTTAATGGCTATCTTTTTTATTGTTAGCCTACGATAAAGCAATAAAAAATATCGAGAGCTAGCCATTATATGACAATGTAAAAAATGAGACTGAGTCTTAGTGCTATTATAAAGATAAATAGGCGCATTAATAGCGCTTGATTGTGGCTGTTACAATCATGGCACTGCACTACAATCATGGCACTGCGCTACAAACTCACCTATAATAGCTGCATTACTCATCAATACTGCCTAACTATGACGACACTTGCTTGTGCTCCTGATGTATCCCTTACTACTGATACCGCTAATACCATTGATGAACCGAAGCGTACTGCGCCATTGAGAGTGGTGTTTGCTGGTACGCCTGAGTTTGCAGCGATAAGCCTTGAGGTATTAATCAAGCAGCAACAAGCGTTGAATATCACTATTGTGGCGGTCTATAGTCAGCCTGATCGTAAAGCGGGACGCGGGCAAAAGCTTGCAGCATCGGCGGTCAAGCAAGTAGCATTGGCACATGATATTGCTGTTGAGCAGCCTGAAACCTTTAAAAAATCTAGTCATGAAGGCCTAGTAGCAAGGCAAACTTTGCAAGACTATCAGCCAGACGTGATGATTGTCGCCGCTTATGGTCTGATTCTTCCGATTGGTGTCTTGAATACGCCGACTTATGGTTGCCTAAATATTCACGCCTCATTATTACCACGTTGGCGCGGTGCAGCGCCGATTCACCGCGCATTGCTGGCGGGCGATAGTGAGACAGGCATTACCATTATGCAGATGGATAAAGGGCTTGATACCGGTGACATGCTCTATAAAGTCAGCGCGCCTATTGAGTCAGACGATACGGCTGCCAGCCTACATGATAAGATGGCTGCGCTTGGTGCGACTGCTATTACTACCGTGCTACAGGATTTACGACATTATCAAGCGCAGGCTATCGCTCAAGATGATAGCCAAGCGAACTATGCCGAAAAGCTGGTTAAAACGGAAGGCGAGATTAACTGGACACAGTCTGCTGCTGATATTGAACGCCAAATTCGCGGATTGACGCCATGGCCAGGTGCTTATACTTTTTTGGCAGGGCAGCGCGTTAAAATACTAGCCAGCTTGCCGGTGAATGCATCACAGCCAACCGATAAATCGGCAGGCACGATCATTAGCGTTGGGCGCAAGGCAATCTTAGTCGCTTGTGGCAAAGAAGCTGATACCAAACAAGCTGATATCAAACAAGCTAATAAAGCAGAAAACACTGAGCAATTAGCCAGTACTTTGGCTATTACACACTTGCAGTTTGCTGGCGGTAAGCCGATGTCAGCTGAGCAAGTTTGCCACGGTAATCAGCTAAACGATGGTGAGAAATTTACTGGTGAAACAACCTAATTTAACCGCATCTAATTTGATATTAATTTAATAATAAGTCGCTTATCTATAAATAATCTATTGATAAGCAACCTCACTTGCACAAGACGTCATCGATAATACGTCAAGGAAATAAAACTGAATGAGACAAACCAGCACTGCGCCAAGAAACAATAAGCTCAAACCGTCAAGCAACCTTATTATGAATGGTAGCGTCCGCGTCCGCGTCATTCGCACTTTACTGGCTATTCAAAACGGTAAGTCGCTCGCAAGTGTTCTTGACCCGTTATTGAACAGTATGCACGATGGCGATAGAGGGTTTGCTCACGCGTTGTTACTGACGACATTGCGCCAGTGGTATGCACTCTCACGTTTGCTCGATACGCTGGCGGATAATCCTATTGATGAGGTTGAAGTACGTACGACGATTCAAGTGGGTTTGGTGCAGCTGCTGTATTTAGAAGTGGCTGACCATGCGGCGATTCATGAAACAGTCGAAGCGGCAAAAGAAATCGAATTTGCGCATGCAACGGGTTTAATCAATGCTATCTTGCGTAAAGTCGCTAAGAACCCAAGTAAGTTCCGTAAAAAGTGTGATAAAAAGCACAGCTTACCGAATTGGCTTGCTTATCAGCTTAAGCAAGATTGGAGTGAGGAGTATGATGATCTGATGCAGGGTTTACGTCAACCTGCGCCGATGTTTTTGCGCGTGAATACAGCGGTTACTTCGATAGAGGATTATCAACAAGCATTAGTAGAATTTGAAGTTGAAGCAGATTTGGTTGAGCTTACGAGTGGTTTACAACTTGAGAACTCGTCGGATACAGCGACATCTAATAGTATATTAACCAAAGGTTTGAGATTACATCAAAGCACGGCAGTGAATGCCTTACCGCAATTCGCTGAAGGGGCTGCTAGTGTACAAGATATGCACGCGCAGCTTGCAGCGCCGCTGATCCATAGTGCTCTGCTCAATAAGCTGAGTATTAAAAACGATGATGCAGATGTCGATACGGATACGAATACCAATAACAATGAGATTCGTATTTTAGATGCTTGTGCAGCGCCGGGTGGTAAGCTTGCTCATTGGTTAGAATTAATTAGCTCAAATGAGTCTTCGTTGTTTCACGTGAAACAAGACAATGCTGAAACGTCGCCTGTGATTTCGAAAGTGAAGATTACTGCGATAGATAATGAAGCACCACGTATCGAGCGCATTCATACCAATTTACAGCGCTTAAATTTAAGTCAGCACGACTTGCAGCAAGCTGAAAAAAATATCGAGCTCAATATTGTTTGTGCGGACGCAACCACATGGCAAGGGGCTGGTAAGAAAAAGAGCAAGCTCGTATTTGACGCTATATTGCTAGATTCACCTTGTACGGCGACTGGCGTGATTCGTCGCCATCCTGATATTAGCTTATTGCGTACCGAAGAAGACGTCGAGCAAACGGCATTGTTACAAGCCGATATCTTGCATAACCTATGGCCACAGCTTAAAGTTGGCGGTTATCTGTTATATGTCACTTGCTCTATCCTAAAGCAAGAAAACGTCGAGCAGATGCAGGATTTCATGACTTACTATAATAATGTAGTAGCCGTTGAATTTAGCGACGATTGCAGTTGGGGTATCGAACAAGCGATCGGTCGCCAGTGCTTACCCATTGATAGCGAGAGCGGCGATGGCTTTTATTATGCCTTGCTGCAAAAAACTGCTGAATAAACTGTTTTAATCAATCATCTCATTGTAGACAGGACAATCTAATGAAATATATCAGTACCCGTGGTCAGACAGCGCCGATGGATTTTAGTGATGTGTTATTAATGGGTCTTGCGCCAGACGGTGGTTTGATGCTGCCTGAACATTATCCGAATATTGATAGTGCGACACTGACTGAATGGCGCGCGCTGAGCTACCCACAGCTTGCGATGGCGATTATGCAGCGCTTTGCGACCGATATTCCTGCCGCTGATTTGCAAGATATTATTGAGCGCACTTATACCGCTGAGGTATTTGGCTCTGATGAGATTGTTCCTGTCCGTAAACTTGAAGACAATTTATATATTTTAGGCTTGTCGAACGGTCCGACCTTGGCATTTAAAGACGTTGCCATGCAGTTTTTGGGCAATGCTTTTGAATACGTGCTTAAAAGAAAAGACGCTCGTATTACCATCATTGGTGCCACAAGTGGCGATACCGGTAGTGCGGCAGAATATGCCCTACGTGGTAAAGAAAATATCGAAGTCTTTATGCTATCACCACATGGCAAAATGAGCGAATTTCAGCGCGCACAGATGTATAGCCTGACTGATAAAAATATCCATAATATTGCCATCGACGGTATGTTTGATGATTGCCAAGATATTGTTAAAGCATTACAACAGGATGCAGAATTTAAAGCGGCTTATAACTTAGGTACCGTAAACTCGATTAACTGGGGTCGTATCCTAGCGCAGATTGTTTATTACTTTAAAGCTTACTTTGCCGTGACTACGAGCAACGATGAAAAAATCAGCTTTAGCGTGCCATCAGGTAACTTTGGTAATGTTTGCGCCGGTCATATTGCACGCGAAATGGGCTTACCAGTTGAGCGTTTAATCGTCGCGACCAATGAAAACGATGTGCTTAATGATTTCTTTAATCAAGGCGCCTATCAGCCGCGTCCGACTGCCAAAACTTATATCACCTCAAGCCCCTCAATGGATATCTCCAAAGCCTCTAACTTTGAGCGTTTTGTTTATCTACTCCTTGATAAAGACAGCGCACGCGTTCATGAGTTGTTTGACGGGGTGAAATCTGGTCAAGGTTTTGATTTGTCTGACTTGATGGAAGCGGTCAACAGCCGTTATGGTTTTGCTGCGGGTAAATCTGCTCATAGTGACCGACTGCAAACCATTAAGGCGCTTTATGAGCAGCATGGTGAGCTGGTCGATCCGCATACAGCTGATGGTATTAAGGTTGCCAAAGAATTGCAGCGTGAGGGCGAGGTGATTGTCTGTGCAGAGACAGCGTTACCTGTTAAATTTGCCGAGACTATTATTGAGGCCATTGGTCAAATAGATATCGCTCGTCCTGCTCACACCGAAGGCTTAGAAGCGTTACCACAAAATGTGGTGGTGCTTGATAATGATGCTGAATTGGTCGCTGAACAAATCCGTCAGCATGTCACGCCGAACCCTGTGTAATAGGATCATTTTCTGAACGAGTTTTAAAATAGACATCCAGTTTAAGGTTACGCCATTGTAATAAAGTGTTTATGATTGTGTTATGGTGGATATAATTGTAATATTAGAAATCGCGTCGGTAAGTCATCGTTTTACCAGACGTTTTTTTAGAAATCATACCTGTCACTCATATCAGTCACTAACACTGAATAGCTGCTCTATAAACGTTATGATAAGGTACTATGAGTCTTTATTTTCCTTAATTCTTTGTTGTTATTCTTGAAGAGAAGCAAAGTAAGCCAACTTAAATAGCCTTAATTATGGCGTTGCTACCAGCCTTACATATTGTGGATATAACCATGAAGATGAGCTTAAAAAATATAGCAAAAGCGCTATTGGTTACGACCTTTAGTGGTGCCATGCTGATGAGCACAGCCCACGCTAACAATCCGCCGCCGACCATCAAAGCGGATGCGCCCAATCGCTATATTGTCAAAAAAGGCGATACTTTATGGGATATCTCAGGGCGCTATTTGGACAGCCCATGGCGCTGGAAAGAGATTTGGGCGACCAATAAGCAGATCAAAAACCCCAACCTTATTTATCCTAATGATGTTTTGATTCTATGTGTCATTCAAGGTAAGACTTTGATCGGCGTTGATACGGGTGAGGGCTGTGCAGGGATTGAAAAGCAATTAACAGGCAATGTGGTCACTACGACGGTCGCTGTTACCTCTGCTGTCAATAGTATTGCACCCATTCCATGGTCTGCCATTCAGCATTGGCTTGATAAGACACTGATTGTCAATCCAGCAGACTTTAATACCACGCCTTATATTTTGGCCTCAAAAAAAGGCAACTTAATCACTGCTAGTGGTGACAAAGTTTATGCCAAAGGCGTACCACTGCTTGTAGGTCAACGTTATGGTGTCTACCGTGAAGGCGAGATGTATATCGAGCCAAGAACACAAAAAGTTATTGGCTTAGAAGTCACACAAGTGGCGACGGGGCTGGTTACTTCTACAGCAACCAATGGCGTGACGAGCTTACAGCTTATCGACAGTTACGGTAAAGAAGTGCGTGAAGGCGATCGAGTATTTGTTGAATTAGACAATGCAATCCCGCCAGTCTTTTATCCGACACCTGCAACCGTCAATCGCGGTGGTACGATCGTCCGCGTTATGGATTCTATCAGCTCAGCTGCTAAAGGTAGTGTGGTTGCTATCAATTTAGGTCGTGTACAAGGCGCTAAGCCGGGCGATGTGTTGACCGTTTATCAAAAGGGCGCAGTGATACGCGATATCAAGGACAATGATACACCAGTACGCTTGCCGAGCGAGCCAAGCGGTATGGTGATGGTATTCAATAGTTTTGATAATATCAGCTATGCTTATGTGCTTGAGTCTGAGCTGCCATTGAGTGTTGGTGATCAGCTGTTACCACCTCCTTATTTGTAATCTTGCATCAGGTTTTAGTGAGCAGATTTTAAATAAGCCTATACGAGTCGTACGATGATGACAGTAGCTACTTTTACTTTATCAGACGAGCAGCGCGCCATACTGGCGCTGTGGTTTGAGCTAAACGCGTCATTATCGTCTTATCATAAACTTATCCATACCTATGGCAGTGCGCAGCTGGCATGGCAAGCTGGCGTAGAGTCGTGGCGTCAGTTAGGTATTCATCATACTCATTTGGTACGCCACGGACAGCCAGAGCAAACGCGCGCTAGTATCGACAATATTCAACAGGCATTAATAGCAGAAAAGTACGGTCTATTATTTGCCGACCAGCCTGATTATCCTGCTCAATTATTAGAAATCTACGATCCACCGCCGTTATTATTTTACCGTGGTAATCGTGAATTATTGCGTTGGGCGCAAATCGCTATCGTTGGCAGTCGCAAGCCGACCCCACACGCGCAAAAAGCCACCTTTGATATGGCGCAGTATCTTGCACAAGCAGGATACGTCATTACCAGTGGACTTGCCATTGGCGTGGATAAGCGCGCCCATCTTGGTGCGTTGGCACAGACCGATGTAGCGTGCCAAGGTCGCACAGTAGGCGTCATGGGTACAGGTATTGATGTTAATTATCCCAATCACCACGATCATCTGTTTGGCCAAATCATTAAGCAAGGTGGCTGTATCATCAGTGAGCTGCTACCGCATACGCTACCACACAAGCATACTTTTCCACGCCGCAATCGATTGGTTGCAGGGTTGAGCCTTGCGACCATCGTGACTGAGGCAACCATCAAAAGTGGCTCGCTAATTACTGCGCGCTTAACTTCTGAGCAAGGTAAGCAAGTCTTTGCGATTCCAAGTCATATAGACAATAGCAATGCTGAAGGTTGCCATCATTTAATACGTGAGGGCGCGACCTTGGTTTACCATCCTCAGCAAGTATTGGATGATATCAGTGTGCAATTGCCAAGCCAGTCTCAGCAGCATCAGCTTGATAATAGCTCAAAAGCACAAAGCCTTGATAAGTCAGTATTTAGCTCGCCCGCTACTAGTAAAACAACAAAACCTCAGCAAACAAAGCCTCAGAAAACAAAGCCAGCACCTAGCATGACCATACCTGAGCATCTAACCACACTGTTTGAAAAGTTAGATTGGCATGGTCAAGATTTGGATGCACTCATCCTTGCGACTGATCTTACGCCCGCGCAATTGATTGGACAATTAATGGAGCTTGAGCTATTGGGTACAGTTACTGTCCAAGGTGGGCGCTATTTACGTATTTAAAAGTACTTATAGTTTTAAAAGTGCTCATGTTTCTACATTTCTTGTAAAATAAATTCACGATATCTATTCACAGTAACTCTTTTAACTATCTTTATCTTAAAGTCCTTATCTTATGTCCTTATCTGCGCCTCTCATTACTGACTCCACTATTGAAGCCGCTACTTGGCTTAAAAAAGGCCAATTACTTGCTTACCCAACCGAAAGCGTGTGGGGCATCGGCTGTGACCCATTCAATAAGCAGGCTGTGATGCAGCTACTGGATATCAAACAGCGCCCGATAGAGAAGGGGGTGATTGTGGTCACTGATAGCACAAGTCGCATTACGGCTCTGCTAGAAGGTTTAAGTGTTACCCAACATCAAAGGGTGCTTGATAGTTGGCAAACTGATTCGAAAGACACTACTGCCAAACAGGCGCATACCTGGTTATTGCCTGTCTCAAAAAAGCTGTCTATCGCTATACCAGCGTGGATTACGGGTGCTCATAATAGTGTTGCCGTGCGTGTGATTGACCATCCATTAGTCAAGCAACTATGCGCGCAGATGGCGTCAGCGAGCAATCCTTATGGGTTTGTCGTCTCGACAAGCTGCAATCCGTCAGGTCAATCTCCTGCGCTGTCACTCAGCGAAGCACAAGGTTATTTCTTAGGTCACCATGCAAACTTAAATGAGTGCGTTGGGTATCTTAAAGGGGAAACGCTGGGTTATCATTTACCAAGCCAAATAGGCGATGCATTAACAGGAAAAATCATTCGATAGTTTGACAGTCAAAATTTTGTATAACTATCTCTGCTTCTCGTTACTAAGTCCTGACTTCTACACTTGTCACCTTGTTTTTATAGTGTGCTTTTTGTCACACTGATTGTCATATAATCAATAATAAGGATAATAAGCAATGAATATTCTAATCAGCGGTGGTTCAGGGTTCTTAGGGAGCACGTTTAGTAAAGAGATAATGGCACGTTATCGGCTACAGAAAAAACCTGTGCATATTACTTGGCTGACCCGTGATAGTCATCAAGCACATCCTAGTGATATCACGATGATGACTTATGATGAGCTTGCAAATTCAGATACATACTTTGATGTGATTTTGAATCTAGCTGGGGCTGGGATTGCTGATGCGCGCTGGAGTGACGCTCGCAAAGAGCAATTGCTTAATAGTCGCCTTAAACCTACACAAGCACTATTGGCATTTATTGCCCGTGGCAACACGAAGCCTAAACTACTCATTAGTGGTTCAGCGATTGGTTGGTATGGTAATCAAGGTGATAAATCTTTGACCGAAGGCAGTGGTTTTCAGGAAGATTTTGCTCATAAGTTATGTGATAAATGGGAGAAGTTGGCGCTACAAGCGACTGATTTTGGCGTACCTGTGGCGATTGTGCGTACGGGTGTGGTGATCCATCCTAAGGGCGGTATGCTGAGTAAGCTGTTGACCCCTTTTAGAATGGGCGTCGGTGGGCAATTAGGTAATGGCAAGCAAATCATGAGTTGGATCAGCCGTGATGATTGGGTCGCCGCGGTGATATTTATTATAGAGCAGCAGCTTAACGATAGCGCTTATCAGGTTAATGAAGATACGCGGACTGCTCGCCATACACCAAGCAATAAAGTCGCGAAAGTTTATAATCTCACCGCGCCAAACCCTGTGACCAATCATACTTTTACCAAAGCATTGGGCGCTTGGCTACATCGTCCAACCTTTTTTACCTTACCAGCTTTTTTCCTTAAGCTAATATTTGGTGAAATGTCGACGCTACTTATTGATGGTCAAAAGGTATTGCCGCAAGCCTTGCTTGATGCTGGCTTTGAGTTTAAACATCAAACGCTTAAACAAGCCTTGGAGCAGCAAACAGCCGAAAAATAAATATTATCAAATCAGGCTTTATAAAAAAACTGTTTGTAGTCACTTTTTAAATTAAGGCAGCGGATTGTTTCATGTGAAACAATCCGCTTTTTCGATTTATATAAAAGCATAAGTACATATAGTTAAAATATCTCAAAAACGCTCCAGTACTGCTGGTATGAATTTTTTGCAGCCTCTGTCTGCCTAGGCACAGCAAGCAAGGAAAATTAATATCAGCAGTACTTGATGTATCGATATTACTTTTCTCTGACTATAAATGTCGTCAGGTTTCAATAAACAAAGACTCTGTCTTTAATAGGTAAGAATATTGACGTAATATACGTGCGTCTTTGGCTGGTTAAATTTTATTATGTTGTTTTTTATAATAGGTACGCAACTACTCTCGGTTATAAGTAGCATGATATTCTGGTGGTTAATCAACCCAAAACAGCGCTTTAGTCGTATCAGCTTAATCCTCAGTATTTTTGTGATTAATAATATTTTTCTTATTTACGGGCTGAGTGAGTTCTGGCGCGAGCGTTTTCATGTCTATCTGGTTATCAGTATTTTGCAAGGCTTTATGCTTTATGCTGGCTTGGTCACCGCTATCATTGCCATTATTTATACTCGGTTTTTTAAACGGAAACTCAATAACGTAGCCATTCGTGGGTTTGCATTCGCTGTTTACATAGGGATTATAAGCTTGGCAGTATTTAATGCCTATGCTCCAGTCGTCCATCATTTGGCAGTAAAAACGAACAAAAACTTAGCTAAACCGATGAAAATCGCCTTAGTTTCTGATACCCATTTGGGCAGATGGTTTGGTAATCGGCAAATAGATAAAATGGTTGCGCTAATAGATGAGCAAAGTCCTGATGTGGTGCTTATCGCCGGTGATGTGATGAACGACTCTACGGATGCCTATGATAAAACCAATATGCATCAGCATTTATCAAAATTGAAAGCGCCGCTTGGCGTCTATGCAACTTTGGGTAATCATGATTACTCTGGTAATGAAGTTGCGATTGCCAAAGCGATTGAGCGCGCCGGCATACAAGTGATTGATAATAAAAGTATCTGGCTAAATGATGCGGTATTATTGGTTGGGCGTTCAGATGCGACAGACCCTAAGCGTCCTGCAGCAGCAGATTTGATGAGTGACATTCAAACTGATAAACCTGTGCTGTTTTTGGAGCACAGCCCTGACGCTTTAGAGGAAATAAAAGGTTTACCTGTTGATTTACATTTATCAGGGCATACCCATGGCGGACAAATATTCCCTTTGACCGTGTTATTAAAATGGTTTACACCTTTGATTTATGGCTTTAAAGAGGTAAATGGCAGCCAGTTTTTGGTCACGTCAGGGTATGGTATCGGGGCGGTGCCATTTAGGCTTGGGACACGTTCTGAGATTTGGCTGATTACTTTGCAATCGACCTAATAAGTTTTAATGCATTGTTATTAAGTAGATTAACTCAAAATAGAAAAGATAGCAGTTAACTAGTGCCCAAATCTTGCTCAAGGATATCCTCATGCGTTACGCCTTTATTCTCACCATTATTGCACTGCTAGAGCTTTTTAGTATGGGCGCCGCACTTAGCTTGCAGTGGTGGCTGCAGCCTTGGATAGGTTCGACGACTACATCGGTTGCGGTATGGATAGGGGTGTTTTTAATCACCCATGTTTTATTGTTGCTGAGCATCACCAAGCTACTTGCTAATAGCTATCGCTGGATGAGCGGTTGGATGTTGGTGATGCACTTCATCATGCTGACCGCGGTAGCGACCGGTGTAATATATGGAGGGTTTTGGCTTTTAATACCCCTGCTTGATAGCACGATTGATCACTCAGAGATGATTGCTATTGGCTTACGTACTTTTGCGCTGCTGTTTTTTATAGCGCTGTTTGTATATTCTCTATATAGCGCTTATATTCCCGTGGTGCGTGAGCTTTCTATTACGATTCATAAGCCTTTAAAAAACCCACTGCGGATTGCGGTCGCCAGTGATTTACATTTAGGTCGACTATTTGGTAATAAGGCTATTGAGCGGCTGCGTATCATGCTGAGCAAGCACCAAGCCGATATCTTATTGATGCCGGGCGATATCATGGATGACAATACACAGGCATTTAACACTTATAATATGAAAGACAGCTTGGCAAAACTTGTCGCCAGCTTGCCATACGGTGTCTATGCAACGTTGGGCAATCATGATTTATATGGTCATGAGCAGCCCATCAGCGACTCTTTACGCGCGGCGGGCGTGCAGTTATTAAATGATGAAGTAACGCACTTAAACCATCAAGGAGAAGTGGTCTGGCTGATGGGACGCTTCGATAATCACAAGCATCAGCGCGTCGCAACAAGTGAGCTGCTAGCACAAGTGACTAGCGCTGAGCCCGTGATTCTTTTAGATCACAGACCCAGCGCTATCCTCGAACACAGTCAGCTGCCAATAGATTTACAAGTATCAGGACATACCCATAATGGTCAAATATTTCCCGTAAATTTTATCGTCAACGCGATTAACCGTTTGGGTTATGGTTATGAAGCCATCGGCGAAGGACATTTTGTGGTGTCCTCAGGCTATGGGTTTTGGGGGATACCGTTTCGACTAGGATCCCGTTCTGAGATTTGGATAATCAATCTTATAGGTACTAATATAGGTACTCAAATCTGATATCAATAAGCATTGAAACAGTAAAGATGCAATTATGCGCTCAATAGTGCCCGTGTTTTTATGATTTCACGCACAAAGCTAGCAAAGCCTGTGATGATATGCTGAGTTTCTTGCTCCAGTCTTTGATGAACACTCATAAAGTGAATAAAGCCATGCGGTGCGCCAAGGACTGTATGAGTCTGTACCGCTACGCCATAACTCTTTAGTTGATTGGCATAAGCAAACGCTTCGTCACGCAAGACATCCAGTTCTGCAGCGACGATATAACTGGGACAAACGTGTCGATTGTCTCCAAGCATCGGTGATGTCAGAATATGCTGGCGCGGTAACGGACTGTTATCTAAACAAGCGGCATCAAAAACGGCAACGTCGGCATGGTCGAGTAATAAGCCTTCACCATATAACGCCCAGCTTGGATAATCGGTCTCGACATCGGTCACAGGATATAAAGGCATTTGTGCCATAGGATGTGGCAAGCATTGCAATAAATCATAGGTCTGTTGACCGATATCACCTAGATCTAACCAAGCGTTTTCATTTGGGCTAATAATTTGTTGAGCCATCAACGTAGATAATCCACCACCTGCACTATCACCTGCCAATACGATACGTGATGGCAAAGCACCAAATTCTTCACAGTGTTCGGCCAACCATGCATAAGCCGCGATACAGTCTCTTACAGCAGTAGGGGCAGGGTGTTCAGGTGCTAAGCGATAATCAACACTGACGACAGGCCAGCCCGTCTGTTCACAAAGAGTATGACAAAATTCATGATGGGTATCGAGGTCACCAATACAAAACCCCCCACCATGAAAGAACAGTAACACGGTCTCATCAGGATTGTTATTTTGCTCTTTTTTAAAGCCAAAACCGTTATCAGATGTCTCATTTTGATAACAGCGAATGGTCATATCACCGTCGTCGGCATTGGCAATCGTTTTGTCTTGCCAACTGATAGCACCATCCCCGTTCTTATGAAACTGCTTCAAATTGCTAAAAAAACTATCAGAATTCTGCTGCCATACTTTTGGAGATTGCAAGGCGACCGCATCTGTTGCAAAGCGTTTACGCAGCTCAGTCATCTCTATCAGCTGTAAAGGTATTTTTAGCTTGCTATTAACTGCAAGTATCAAGCGCAGATGAGCATCGACTTGCAAATATTGCTTTGCAGTAGGACCATCTAAGTACTTTATCAAGCTCTCTAGGACAGGCGTAGGTAAGCAGCCAAAGCTCTTTATGGCATAGTGCAGTAGATGCGGCTGATAGTTGGTCATCAGATGGTGATCGAGTATCTTTTCTTTGATCGATAAGCATTTGTCGTCGCGACTATCTTGCGAAGTAAAATCGTCAATATCAATATCAATCATTTCATCTGATGTATTAATATCAGTGCTTTTATGGCCCTTATCTTGTCCAAATGACATAAGGTTTAGGGTCTTCACCGCTTTATTTAGTAAGGTGTTGACTGATAATACTGTTGAATGAGACATAACACCTCTTAGAAATCATGGTGAGTATTTATTAGTTGTCAATACTCACTGTTAGTATGTTGCTGATATTTGGCAAATGCGTGTTGACTATTATTTAACCAATTGTAGTTATAGTAATCATAAAATAATTAGCAATTAAGTTGAGTATGCTTTGGTAATAGTTTGGGTACAAAGCGTAAATGATTGGGAATAAATGACGACTTTTTGTACCTTTTGTTGGCGTAACTGCATATTTACAGTCAATAAAGACCAACAGTATGTATACAGACTAGATGAATATCGGGCTTTTTATCCTTTATTTAGCTAGGGTTTCTCATTGGTGAGAAAAATTCTTTATATTAGGCTTGAAATTTGCCTTCATAACCTTTATCAAGCAGCTATTGAGCGGTGATTACATATAGTTATATAAAAAACCAGTAATAAAGGTGAAGTAGGCAGTATAAGCCTATGAATCGTGAGTAAATGCATTAGTAATAAACACACAGTGGCGAGCGATGCGCCAATTTTTTGTGTGCTATATTCCATCATCATTATGACGCTATTAAACTATTAAACTATGACACGATTAAACTATGACGCTATCAAGGAGCTATCATGAGCGAGCAAAATAACAACCATGAATCGATTGAGAAAAATGTTTCACATGACAATGTTTCACACGATGAGAGTATCTTAGAAGAAACCTTAAAAGAGTTTGACCCACAAAATAACGCTGGCGAAGAAAGTGTCATCGAAAATGACATTGATATTGATACTTTTAAAGCCCGTATCGCCGAGCTAGAAGGCGAAGTTAAACAAGCCAAAGAAAATACCGCCCGCGCCAATGCCGAAACCTATAACGCGCAAAAGCGCATAGAGCAAGAGGCGGATAAGAGCAAACGTTTTGCACTACAGAAATTTGCCAAAGAGTTGTTAGCAGTGGTCGATAACTTGGAGCGTGCGATTGAGAACGCCAATGCAGACGATCCTGTTACTGAAGGCGTGAGACTGACACATAAAGCATTAATAGATGTGCTGAACAAAAACGGCGTCGAAGTGGTTGAGCCACAAGGCGAGAAATTCAACGCTGATTTTCATGAAGCGGTCGGTATCGACGCTGATGCCCCAGCTGATACGGTGGGTACAGTCTTACAAAAAGGCTACAGCTTAAATGGACGTTTATTACGTCCGGCGATGGTACGTGTCGGTCAGTAGTAGGACAGCCGTTAAAGCGATAGTATGTTAAGCATATAACGTCGCCAACGTAGTCCTAAATGGTCATCGAGTATATAGGCAAAAGATATTCAGTCTTTAACTGTGCTAAACCTTATTATTAGTGGGGATTTTGACAAAAAATCACACAAAAGGCATTATTTGCATGGTTAGCGACTTGAAAAAATACATAAGCAAACCGATATAAAGCAACAAGTGACCGACTACGATCTAGTGATCGACGGTCTGATGCAATAAAATTTTATTTAAAAATAAATTAGGAGCAATTCAGTATGGGTAAAGTCATTGGTATTGATTTAGGTACAACCAACTCATGTGTCGCAGTAATGGAAGGTGATAAAGTTAAAATCATCGAAAATGCTGAAGGTACGCGTACCACCCCTTCAATTGTCGCTTATAAAGATGACGAGATCCTTGTCGGTCAGTCAGCCAAGCGTCAAGCGGTTACTAACCCAAATAATACGCTTTTTGCTATCAAGCGTTTGATTGGTCGTCGTTTTGATGACAAAGTTGTGCAAAAAGACATCGGTATGGTGCCTTATAAAATCGCCAAAGCCGATAACGGTGATGCATGGGTAGAAATTAACGGTAAAAAACTAGCACCACCACAGGTTTCTGCTGAAATTTTGAAAAAGATGAAAAAAACAGCAGAAGACTATCTTGGTGAAACGGTTACTGAAGCCGTCGTAACCGTACCTGCTTACTTTAACGATTCACAGCGTCAAGCAACAAAAGACGCGGGTAAAATTGCCGGTCTTGATGTAAAACGTATCATCAACGAACCAACTGCCGCCGCTCTTGCTTATGGTATGGATAAAAAGCAAGGCGATAGCACCGTTGCTGTATATGACTTAGGTGGTGGTACCTTTGACGTATCCATCATCGAAATTGCTGATGTCGATGGCGAGCAGCAGTTTGAAGTGCTTGCGACCAATGGTGATACATTCCTTGGTGGTGAAGATTTTGACTCAGCGCTCATTGATTTCTTAGTTGCTGAATTCAAAAAAGACCAAGACGTCAACCTAAAAGGCGACTCTCTTGCGATGCAGCGTCTAAAAGAAGCGGCAGAAAAAGCGAAGATTGAGTTATCAAGTGCCCAAAGTACTGAAGTGAACTTGCCGTATATCACTGCTGATAGTACTGGTCCTAAGCATTTGGTGGTCACTATCAGCCGCTCAAAACTTGAGAGCTTAACTGAAGAGCTAGTACAACGTACGATGGGTCCTTGTAAGATTGCCCTTGAAGATGCAGGCATAAAAATCGGCGATATTGATGATGTCATCTTAGTTGGTGGTCAGACTCGTATGCCTTTAGTGCAGCAAAAAGTACAAGAGTTCTTTGGTCAAGAGCCACGTAAAGACGTGAACCCTGATGAAGCAGTAGCAGCCGGTGCAGCGATTCAAGGCGCGGTATTGTCTGGTGAAAAAACCGACGTATTGCTACTTGATGTGACACCATTGACGCTAGGTATCGAAACCATGGGTGGCATCTTGACGCCAATCATTGAGAAAAACACCATGATTCCGACTAAGAAATCACAAGTATTCTCAACGGCTGAAGACAACCAGCCAGCGGTTAGCATTCAGGTTTATCAAGGCGAGCGTAAAATTGCAAACCAAAATAAACAGCTGGGTCGTTTTGATTTAACGGACATTCCACCAGCACCACGTGGTTTGCCACAAATTGAAGTAAGCTTTGACATCAACGCTGACGGTATCATGAATATCTCAGCGACTGACAAAGGTACTGGTAAAGCACAAAGTATCCAAATTAAAGCGGATTCTGGTTTGTCTGATGAAGAAGTTGAACAAATGATTCGTGATGCTGAAGCCAATGCGGCTGAAGATGAGAAGTTCGCCAATTTAGCGCAAGTGCGTAACGAAGCAGATGGTCGTATCCATGCCGTACAAAAAGCGTTAAAAGATGCCGCAGATAAAGTATCTGATGATGAAAAATCATCAGTAGAAACGGCCATCTCTGAGCTTGAAGCAGCGGCGAAAGAAGATGATCATGAAGAGATCAAAGCCAAGCTTGAAGCATTAGACAATGCCTTCTTACCAGTTAGCCAGAAGATTTATGCTGATGCAGGCGCGGGTAGCGAGGGTATGGATCCAAACCAGTTCCAACAAGGTGCGGATAATGCAGGCGAGAGCAACCAAGCAGACGACGATGTGGTCGATGCTGAGTTCACGGAAGTAGAAGACGATAAAAAATAATTCTACTGCTAAGCTATTAAGTTAAGTGGTTAAATAAAAAACGCATCCTTCGGGGTGCGTTTTTTTATGCTTTAAAAGCACTCACGATCAGCACATCATAAGTTAAATTAACATGGTACTGCTCATTGTTATCTGATTCTGAGAAGTGATGCCAATAGTCTTGCTCAAATTGTTTTAGGCGTGCCTTGGTCCATGTAAAAGGCTTACCATTATTTGATTGCTCTTGCGTTTGATTGGTTGATACCCCAGTCAGTTTCATATGCGTAAGGACGGCGTAGGGATTGGCAAAAGGTACATCAAAGCGTTGGGTCGACAGTTCAATCTTCTCGAACCCAGCGTCTTCTAATGCTGATTGCCACTCACTGATAGCTGGATAGTGCAGCCCTTGACTCGTTAGTTGCTTAATTTGCAAAAAATTATCTGGCGTAAAAGTATTAAAGACTAATTGCCCACCTGCTTGTAAATACTGGGCTGATTGCGTTATAAATTTCAAAGGCTTATCAAACCACTGTACCGCATTGGCACTGACTATTAGGCTATGCTCTATCAGGTTGGGGTTTATTGAGTTAAAATCTGTGGATAATTGAATGCTTTCAGCATCACCAATCAGTATCTTGGCGGTCGGTACTATCGATTGTAATATCGCTTTCCGTTCAGAACATAGCTCATTAATAATCCAGTGCTGACTTTGAATATTTGCTGCCAATAAGCGTGTCATCTGACCTGTGCCGGCACCGATTTCTAATACGCTTTTCTGCTCGGTATGAGCGATATTGTCTAGTAAGTGGTGGCAGACTTGCTGTTGAATCTTGGCATGCTGGTCATAATCGTCAGCAGTAGCAAAATGCCGTGCGATGGCTTGTTTTCTTGCGCTAGAGGTATCAGGTAGAGTAGGAGCTTTCATATTGTTTATTAAATCCAAATAAGTCGATTATCGCTAGAATGAATCATTCATTAAAGAATAATAGCATTATAAGTGCGCTATCAGTCGCTGACAGTCATCAGAGCTCAGTGCTGCATTCATCACCAAGCGGATACGAGCAGTATTGGCAGGGACGGTTGGCGGTCTGACAGGCAAGGCATAAAACCCTGCTGCTTGTAGCTGCTTTGACTTTGCGATAGTGAGTGCATTATCACCTAATATGTAAGGCACGATAGGAGAGTGATAAGCTGAACTTTGATTGGTTGCTGAGATACGATAGGGTTCTGGAATAGCAGTACTTATCATCGTAGACAACTGCGCGAGATGAAGACGCTGCTCCGTTAAGCTTGGTATTTTCGCTAAAATAAAACGTGTCCATGCGTGATTGATGGGTGGCAAGGCGGTGCTAAAAATAAGAGGACGCATCTGATTAATCAGCCATTGTTTGACGACTTCATCACACATGATATAAGCGCCAATGGAGGCAAAAGCTTTACCAAAAGTCCCGACCAGATAATCAATGTCAGCCAGTGTTTGGGTTTCCTCTGCCAAACCCAAACCTGTATTACCTAAGATGCCGATGGCATGGGCTTCATCGACATATAGCTCAATACGAGCATCTTTTGCTTTTAGTTGTACCAATTGAGCCAAGTCAGCACAGTCACCATCCATACTAAAAATACTTTCGGTGACAATAATAATGCGCTCAAAGCTCAAGTCTGCTTGCTCAATAAATTTGGCTAAATGTTCATAGTCGTTGTGACGGTAACGACGATAACTGACCAGCTTACTTTGGCTTAGGCGTATGCCGTCGATAATACTAGCGTGCACCAATTTGTCTGCCAAAATTAAAGTTTTGATTGGCAATGTCGTTAGTGCGGGCAAAATACCTATATTGGCATGGTAGCCGCTGTTGAATACCAATACCGATTTTGATGAAGATAGATTTTGCTTTTCTACAGCGTTTTGATACCAGTCTTGTAGTTCGGACTCTAATGCTTGCAGATGTTCATCGTTACCTGTCAAGAGCCTAGAGGAGGTGGCGCTCATTCTAGGAATATTATCGACCGGCGATTGACTTAGTTGATTAAGGAACTCGCTTTGTAGTTGCTTATTACTGCCCAAACCTAGATAGTCGTTGCTAGCGATATTGAGTAATCGCGCCCCTTCACTAAGCACGTATCGTCCATGATGTTGTAAATCAGGTATTTGACGATATTGATTTGCTGTCACTAGCGCGTTGAGCGACTCTTGCAGATGATTGATAATAAGAGCAGTCATTGCTATCCTTTTATTTAAGAGCTATTTTCGCTAATTAAGTTTAATGATTCTATAAATAAGCTTTGGAATAAGTACGGATTATTGCACAAACTGAGTGGTTGTAACAAAAGATTTCATATATCGGTATTTGTAACTTGAACACTGATAAACACTTGCAAAACTTAACTTTCTTACCATTAAACACTGACAGAGTTTTTGACATGATTTGTTACTATGTATACATCGTTAGCAAACAAGGCGATATGACTAAAAAGTCCACATAAATACATAACTTGTTTGTCCACAGTGATTTTAAGGAGATACACATGAAAACTCTACAGAAAACTCTAATTGCATTAGCAGCCGGTTCATTACTAAGCGTTGGTGCACAAGCTGCCGTTTCTTATGGTAACGGCTATACTGGTCAACCATACGTTGGTGCTAAAGTCGGTCAATTTGATTTAGACGTTGACGGCGCTGATGATCCAACCGCATATGGCGTATATGCAGGCTACAATTTTGATCCTAACTTTGGTATTGAAGCTGAGTATGTCGGTTCAGATGACGCCGATTACAGAGGCGGCGACCTTGACGCAAAAACTTACGGGGCATACGGTACGTACCGTTATCAGTTTCCAAACACCGCACTTTATGCCAAAGGTAAACTAGGCGTTGCCAAAACTGAAGTAGAAGGTGATTATACTGTTGGTACAGTTAGAGTATCAGATTCTACTAGTGACACAGGCATCGCTGGCGGCGTTGGACTAGGCTACATGGTTAATCCTAACATGAGTATCGAAGGCGAATATGCCATGATGGATAGTGATGTTGATGCCAAACTACTTACAGTTGGCGCGCACTTAAAATTCTAAGTTTACCAGTATAGGTTGACTGCTATCTAATAATAGAATTAGTAGCTAAGTTCTTTAGATAAAAAAACGATCACTTCAGTGGTCGTTTTTTTACAGTATTATCTGTTATACAAAACAATTGTTTTCTATAACAGATAATACTGTTACTATACCGCCGTCATCTGTAGGCGAGATGATTTTTGGTGAAAAATAGTCTACATACAAGCTCAGTACCAACTAAACAAATTTGGGGAATCCAATGAAAATGTTACAAACCACAGTATTAGCGTTAGCAACTGCTTCTTTATTAAGTGTTAGTGCTCAAGCAGCAGTTAACTACGCCGGACAGCCATATATCGGTGCAAAAGTTGGTCAGTACAGCCCTGACATTGATGATGCTGATGACATTGATGACGCGACCTCTTATGGTGTTTATGGTGGTTATAAGTTTACACCAGAGTTTGGAGTAGAAGCTGAGTATTTAACAACCAGCGACACAGATGTATTTGAAGATGCTGTTGAGAAAGCAGAATATAGTGCTGATGTTTTAGGTCTTTATGCGACATACGATTATGCCTTTCCAACGACTGCCTTATATGCTAAAGGTCGTTTAGGTTTTGCAAAAAATGAAGTAAATGTAGATGTAACTAATAAAATCTCTTCTAGCCTTAATGAAAGTTTCAGTGAATCTGATACAGGTGTAGCAGGCGGTTTAGGTTTAGGTTATAACTTTACTCCTATGGTCTCTGCAGAAGCTATGTATAACTTTTATCCATCAATCGATTTAGGCGATGGTGATGACTTTGATGCAAGCGGCGTCACATTAGGTGCACATTTTAAATTCTAAAATTATCGCTATGAAGTCATAAAATAAAAAACGATCACTTAATGTGGTCGTTTTTTTTGTTTTAAATATTTATAGAATAATAACGCATTGGCATTTTTATTAAGCTGAGAGTGAAGGTGTAGGGTTAATTTAAGAAAACGGTTTTTATAGCATTGCTCTTAAAGCATTGTTTTCAAGATATTGTTTTTAGAGCGTTTTCAGGTAAGGAAATGTGCTACATTGGAAGTTAGAATAGCAAAAATAGGGAATATAGCGATGATGGAGATGCTTTGGATGATTGAGCCTTGGCATTGGTTGGTATTGGGCTTTTTGCTACTGATTGTCGAGATGTTTGTGCCAACCTTTGCAAGCCTTTGGTTTGGTGCCGCTGCTATCATAGTGGCTGCGCTTGCATGGTTGCTGCCTGTTTCGGTATCGGTACAAATTATTATCTGGTTACTCCTTTCCGCTATATTTTTGTTGGCATGGTTTAAGTTTATTAAGCCTTTATCCGTTGATCGTACCAAAGCTGGACTTGGCGGCAGTGTGATCGTTGGTGAAACGGGTATGATTATTGTGCAGCCGCAGCCAGATAGAGCGGGCATGGTGCGCTTTAGTGTGCCTATTGTGGGTGCCGCTGAATGGATGTGCCGTACCCGAGGTGAGCAAGTGGCAGTCGGTGATCGAGTGGTGGTAACAGATATCGTTGGTAACGAGCTGATTGTGAGTAGTATGACATCGAAGGCAGCTGTGAACCAAAATACGCACGTATAATAATAAGGATGAATTATGGAAAGCTTTAGTATTGTCATGGTGGTTTTGGTTGCACTGGTCGTATTTACCGTATTTAAAGGTGTGCGAATCGTGCCACAAGGGTACAAATGGGTGGTACAGCGTTTAGGTAAATATAGCCAAACGTTAGAGCCAGGTCTAAATCTTATCATCCCTTATGTCGATGATGTTTCTTACAAAGTCACGACTAAAGACATCGTCCTTGATATTCCCTCACAAGAAGTCATTACCCGAGATAACGTCGTTATTATCGCTAATGCTGTGGCTTATATTAATATTATCCGCCCTGATAAAGCAGTATATGGCATCGAAGATTATGAGTATGGTATCCGTAATCTGGTACAGACGTCTTTACGTTCAATCATCGGTGAGATGGATCTTGATAGTGCCTTATCTAACCGTGATGAAATAAAAATGAAGCTAAAGCATGCCATCTCAGAAGATATTGCCGATTGGGGTATCACGCTAAAGACAGTAGAGATTCAAGATATTAACCCCTCGCAGACGATGCAAGCGTCAATGGAAGAACAGGCTGCCGCCGAGCGACTACGCCGAGCGACAGTGACCCGTGCTGATGGTCAAAAACAAGCAGCTATCTTAGAAGCAGATGGGCGTTTAGAAGCCTCACGCCGTGACGCTGAGGCGCAGGTGGTACTGGCAAAAGGCTCAGAAGAATCTATCCGTCTGATTACTGCTGCGATGGGTACGGAAGAGATGCCGATTGTCTACTTACTGGGCGAGCAGTATATTAAAGCGATTCGTCAGCTGGCTGAGTCCGATAACTCAAAAATGGTGGTATTACCCGCTGACATTCTAAGTACAGTAAAAGGCATGGTCGGTGATAAGCTCAAGGTTTAAATCACCACCCTTTAATCATATGCTATAAATTTAATGCTTAAAAATAGTCAGTGAGTATCTAACGCGCTGGCTATTTTTTGGAACCGAATTTACTCATACTTTTTTTGATGATTCTTTTCGCGTGAAATATCGTTTTCTAAGCAATAAAAATACCTATAGTCAGTGAAAAGTAATATCGACACATTATGTATTACGGGTATCAATTTTTCTTGCTTGCTGTGCCTACGCAGACAGAGGCTGCAAAAAATTTATACCCGCAGCACCGTAGCGTTTTTAGAGTATTTTGACTATAAATAAGGAAAATAACAATGTCAACGATCATGACTGAGCAAAAGCTAAATACAGGAATAATCTCAATAGAGGATTTCCCACAAGGTTGCCCGTTACCGTATAGCGTGCTTGATGCGACGCACATCAATGCCGCCTATCCTGAGCAGAAATTAGAGATTCGCGGTGGTGGTTATGGCTCGGACGCCGCAGCGCATCCAAGCAATGCCACTCAATTCTACGTGCTTACCGATCGAGGTCCCAATGCCGACTTTGACGGTATTGCTGGTAAAGGTAAGCAGTTTTTAGTGCCCGATTATACGCCGTCTATTGGCTTGTTTGAGTTGCAAGCTGACGGAAAAATCATCAAGGTAAAAGAGATATTGCTTAAAGATAGCAATGGCAATCTTATCTCTGGACTACCGAATCCAAAAGCCTTTGGCGGCACCAATGAAGTACCTTATGATATTAATGCTCAACCGATGACGGTGAACCCAGATTTACCTTTTGATGAAGTGACCAATCCTGTTAAAAGCGATATCAATGGCTTAGATCCCGAAGGACTTGCCGCGCTCAAAGATGGCAGCTTTTGGATCAGTGATGAATATGGTCCACATCTCGTTCACTATGACGCGGATGGGGTAGAGATTGCCCGTATCAATCCTTTTGCCCATGATGAACGCAATAACGTGATTATTAATGGTAAGCAGGTATTATTACCGACGGAGTTTACCAAGCGCCGCGCCAATCGTGGCATGGAAGCATTAACCATTACGCCTGACCAGACTACGCTTGTAGGTATCATGGAATCTTCTATGGACAATCCCGACAAATCGGGTCGTGGCTCTAGTTTGGTGCGTATCGTTGCTATTAACCTAATCTCAGGTCAGATAGCACAATATTTATATCGTCTTGATATTGCAGAGCACGTGGCGTCAGGGATAGTCGCTATCAATGAGCATGAATTTTATCTTATTGAGCATGACCGCAAGTTTCCACTACAGGATGACTCTGCAAAAAAACTCATTTATAAAATAGATATCTCTCAGGCGACAGATATTGAAACCATTACCAGTGCTGATAATCCACATATCATCCAACAAAATGACACTTTTGGTTTGACTATTGATGGTCAAACGCTTGAGCAATTGATAGCAGAAAATGATGCAAACTGGCAACTACTTGAAACTATGACTATCAAGCCTGTTAAAAAAACCTTGGTCGTCGATGTGCTTGCTACGCTAGATTATCCACATGATAAGCTTGAAGGATTATGGTTACGGCAAGATGGCTCGTTAGGTTTGCTCAATGATGATGATTTTGCGATAACAGATACAGAGATAATCAATGCAACAAGCACCGTTGAGCAAAAATACCTAGATAAAGAAAAAACCATAGAGGATGCCAATCGACTGTATCTTGTGATGCCGACTGAATAGATATGGATAATGATTTATAAGTTATAATATTTATCGCTGACCAAAAAAAGACCTCAATCGAGGTCTTTTTTAATGTTGAAAATCTTAGCCTATAATTTCATTATTCAAATAACTTTTGAGAAGCGGTCTTTATGTTTTTTATCCAGATATTCATCGAATATCATGGCGACGTTGCGACCCAATAAGCGACCTCTTGGTAACACACGAATGCCAGCAGCATCCATATCAATCAAGCGGTCTTCTTGCATTTCACCAAGCTGTTGAATCTCATGAATAAAGTAGGTAATGGCATCGATACCGAATTTCTGATTGATGTCTCTAAAATCCATATAATCATGACATAATAAATTCATAATCACGTACTTACGTAAGCGATCTTTGATGGAGGTTTTAATCACGTTAACCGCTGGCATGATAGTAGGATTATTACGTGCCAAATCGATAGTGTCTTTATATACTTGCAAATCGGTGTGATTTTGTAGGATATAGCTGTTATTAGCATTGGCAATTTGACTGATAGAAGACACACCAAAGCCCAATAAATCACAATCGCCCATGATGGTATAACCCTGAAAATTACGATGCAACTTGCCCTCACGTTGGGCAACGGCAAGCTCGTCATCAGGTTTGGCAAAATGGTCAATACCAATATATTGATAACCGGCTTCAGTTAAAGTGTTGATGGTATTACCGAGCATCGTGAGCTTAGCAGATGGAGTAGGTAAATCGTCCTCTTTGATTTGACGTTGAGACTTAAAGCGTTCAGGCAGATGAGCATAATTAAATACCGACAAGCGATCTGGTGACATCTCGATAATACGGCGTATGGTTTTATCAAAGGTTTCTGGCGTTTGATGTGGTAAACCATAAATTAGATCGACATTGATAGAATGAAAGCCTAATTCGCGCGCCTCATTTAATACATTTTCAATAAGCTCTGCTGAATGGACACGATTGACCGCGATTTGTACAGTCTCGTCTAAATCCTGTACGCCTAAGCTGATGCGGTTAAAGCCAAGGTTGCGCAATACTTTTAACGTCTCACCACTGAGCTCCCGTGGGTCAATTTCGATAGAGTAATCACCTTGGTCTTCCGGCAAAAACTCGAACTGGGTCTGCAAAAAATCCCACAGTTGTATCAACTCATTATCTTGCAGGAAAGTTGGGGTGCCACCACCAAAATGTAGCTGTTTAACCAAGGGTTTTTTGCTGTTTTCTGGTAACGTCAATAAGCTGCGTTTGTGCTTAATTTCAGCCATCAAATACGCTAAGTAATCGCCCGCATCGCTGTTCTTTTTGATGATGATTTTATTGCAAGCACAGTAATAGCAAAGGTGACGACAAAATGGAATATGGAAATAAAGCGATAACGGCGCATGGGCTTCGCGCTCTTGGAGGATTTTTGTTTCAAGCCCTTCTGGTAACGGAGAAAACTCTAAAGCAGTTGGATAGGAGGTATAGCGCGGTCCGGAACGATTATACTTATTAATGATATCTTGATCGAATGCTGGCAGCTGTTTGCTGGTGATGCTGCCACGAGTACTGGCATAGGGATTGTCCGGCTGCATAACAGGACGCACCGTGGTAGGCTGCTCGCTTGCATTGATGGCGTGCTCAGGTGTGCTATTGATATCAAGTTGTTCTGACATGCGAGATTCCTCGTTTGACTGTATCAATCGCCATTTTGCTCAACAAGTATATGGCTTTGCTAATAGCTATATTTCTCAAGAAAGCCAATAAAAAAGCGATTGAAATAAGTAATGGCTAGTATAACAAATCACAGCTTATAGTGGCATGGACAATGACTTTGGTATATATGGTTAAAATATCTCAAAAACGCTACAGTGCTGCTGGTATAAATTTTTTGTAGCCTCTGTCTGCATAGGCACAGCAAGCAAGAAAAATTAATATCAGCAGTACTTGATGTATCGAGATTACTTTTCTCTGACTATACCCATAAGGTTGTATGGTTAGGTAGTAAAAAAGACTTTAGGGTTGCCCTAAAGTCTTTTTTACTATTGTTATAAATCTCGCTGCTGCTATTCTCTTAATTGAATCTTATTGCCAACGGCTTGTTTAGAGATTTCACCAGCGCTGAAAGGCAGACGAATCCAGTCCTTAGCTGAGTAGCGGCGCGTCTGATCACGGTGGTAAGGGCGCGTCGTATCTGAGGCTTGTGAATAAGCCAACAGCGCTTCTACTACTGGTCCTTTATTATCAAATGTTACTGATTGCATATAAGTTGGACCATTGGTCACTGGACCATAAGTGCCATCGCTGTTTTGACTTGAGCTTGCGACGTTGAAGACACCTTCAGGACCAAAGCCACCATGCATAGGAATTTTCTCACCGTTTTTGCCCGCATCAATAACGAACTGCAAGCTGCCTAATGGGGCATCAAGCGCGATATTTTTACTATTAAAGTAAGCAATTGAATCACCTAATGCTCTACGCGTGTTCTCATTAATGATTAGATCACGTGGTGTATTCACTGGATCGGCTTCGTTAAAAGGAGTTCTGAATCCTGCATTAGTAAGTCCACTAACACGAAGGTTGGTCCAAAATTTTCTAAAGATATGAGCGCCTTTGCTATCAAGGTTATTACGACGATCCCAAGTAGCTAAGACATTGCATGCTTGAGTGGCATCAATAGTACTACCGCCAGTCAGAGGTAATATAGGAAGTTCTTTACAATTATCTATTACATCATTGAGTACCAGTTCAGCCGCATAACTACGATTACCATAGACAACTTCTTCCATATTTTTTATGTTAAAAGTAGTTCCACCTAAACCATCTTTATTATCTAATCGATCCAAGATTTGCGTAAACGCCATGCGAGTTCGCAATGACAAGGGAGTGGCTTCAGGAGTTGATACTCCAGCGAAAGATACTAAATTACGTTGTAGTAGTGGTGAGAATCCAGTTAATGGTTGTTCTGCATTACTGAGCCAATAACTGTCGTTAGAATTAAGGGCATAATCATCACGTATTATGAATGGTAAGTTTGAACCACCAAAAATCCCCGCTTGCGGAGAGTCAGCATCATTACCCCATTCACAGGCAGCAGTACTACCATTAAGTGCAGGTAAGTCTGAGGCAATCAGCAGAGGAAGAGCAGCTCCAGCGTTAGCACTACAAGCTGCTAACTTTTCTCTAGTGACATTAGGTACGGTTGAAATATCAGCATAAAGCGCTTTACCGTTACGATCAGTAGCAATGGTATTGACAAACCCTAGGCCTAGAATGTTTTGCATTCTATCGACGAGATCCTCAACGCTGGTGGCCATATTCATACTGCGCCACTGATTAAGTGCTCTTGGGTTTTCAGAGGCCGCGTCACGGATAGTATAAACGACGTTATTAGCATCACCCCATGCTGGTAAACCACCATTGAGTAGTTTAGCGTTTAAGATTGGTCCATATTGTGAAACATATATGTTTCGAGTCATTGTTTGATTGTTTGGCATCTTAATAGTGACTGGAACTGTTTCAATGTCACGTTGTTCAACCACACCTGCGCTGTTGACATAGTTGTATTTAAAAGGATTACCCTTGACTAGACTAAGCTGATAAAGCGTAAAGCGCTTAGCAGTCGATACCGTATGGCTCCAAGCCACGTCTTTATTAAAGCCGATATTGATAAAAGGTTGCCCTTGCTGAGCCGAACCCATAACGTCAAGCTCACCTGGTATTGTGGTATGGAACTCATAAAAACGCTGTACGCCTTCCCATGGTTCATGCGGATTGCCATACATCACGCCACTATCAGTACCTGTTACTTCACTACCAAAGGCATAAGCGTTACTACCGCCATCTAATACATTGATAGTCGTCATATCGAATTTTTCATCCGACTCTGCTATAGGTTCAGGGCTACTCATTCTAGAGCTACCCATGACGATACCTGACACTGGGGGAGCTGTGTCTACGATTTGTCTGACGAAGTTAGAGAGTCCACCACGTAAGTTGGCTTTGCCATAAACCGTCAACAAATCATCTAGCGTGATCTCACGTACCCATTCGGCATTGGCACAAGCAGGATCAATATTAGCCACACCTGTATCACGTAGATAACGGCTAAATCCTGCAGCATAGCCTGTGACCGCATCGATAGTTTCAGGGTCTTGCGCTGCTAAAAATTCAGCACGCCTAGCGGGAGTGTTATACCACGTGTAAAAAACGTCACTTCCTTCGTTACCTTGAGCACCTAAATAAAGCAGGCTTTCACCTCTAGCAACGACAACTTCACGCGCTAGTGAACAAAAATTATCTTCGGCAAAGGCATAACCTACACCGTAGCCCAAGCCTTTATAGTCTTTGGCAGTGATATGAGGAATACCGAACTCAGTACGTTGAATGTCTGCAGCATATTCAGGAGGAGTAACTTCCGGAGGAATGACGACTTGATCGTTGAAACTATTATTACTATCTGAACAGCTGAGCAGTCCTAGAGAGACTGCCGCCGTTAATAGCGTAAGTGTATACACACGCCGATTAAGCACTTTGATGCTCATAAGCTTACCCATCCATGGTTAATTGGTATTATTTAAAGCTGTAGCAGAGAATCATCCAACATGCTTTAAACGATCAATAAATTCCTTTTATTGCTCATGCTTTTTTATTGTTTAGGTTTATTAATCGTCAGGCTTTTCAATGGTTAATCATGATGTCAATTAAAACATCAAAATATACGTAAAACCTATAGAAATTTGATGAATAAGATAAACAAAAAGCATTTCTCAATCATATAACAATTTCAAACGTCTACGCTAGTGAATAAACCAAACAAATAAATACGCAACATTTGCGCACTTATTGATAATGCTCTATTATCGATAAATATCTATATTAGGAAGGGCTCATGTCATTTGCTCAAGTCTATACTCGTTCAGTCGTCGGACTACATGCACCCAAGGTGATTATTGAAGTACATCTGTCACAAGGGTTGCCGGCATTGACCATTGTAGGTTTACCTGAAGCGGCGGTACGTGAGAGTAAGGATAGAGTGCGCTCAGCGATACTCAATTCTGGATTTCAGTTTCCTAATAGACGCTTGACGATTAATTTAGCGCCCGCCGATTTACCTAAAGACGGTGCTCGTCTTGATTTGCCTATAGCCATCGGTATTTTGGCAGCCAGTGATCAGTTAGATCCAGAGGTGCTAGCAGGATTTGAGTTTATTGGTGAGTTGGCACTCAATGGTGAGCTGCGCCAAGTGAGCGGTAGCTTAGCGGTCGCACGGGCAATAAAAGCTGAGGTGTTGGCAGAGCAAATTTTAGAAGGTAATAAGCAGGTGATATCAGTCAAAAGGCAATTGATTGTCCCAACTATCAACGGGGCAGAAGCAAGTCGCGTCGATGGCATCACCGTATTGGCCGCGACAAATTTAAAAGCTGTATGCAATCACTTGCAGTCACTTACCGATAGCAGTCTTTCGGATGAGCGCTTAGCGGCAGTAGAGCCAAGCCCTACCCAGCAGCATATAGGCTATCAAGTAGATTTGGCGGATGTAAAGGGTCAACATCATGCGCGTCGTGCCTTAGAGATTGCCGCAGCAGGTGGTCATTCGCTGTTATTTACAGGACCACCGGGTTCGGGTAAGACTTTAATGGCATCACGCCTGCCAACGATTTTGCCAGATTTGAGTGCAGAAGATGCGCTAGAGGTTGCCAGTACGTATTCGGTTGCCGATAGTGATTATGATTATGGCACACGCCCTTTTAGGCAAGTTCATCACACCATATCAGCGGTGGCATTGGTCGGTGGGGGTTCGCGCCCGAAACCGGGTGAGATTACCCTTGCCAATAAGGGCGTATTATTTCTTGATGAATTACCTGAATTTGATCGTACGGTATTGGAAGTCTTAAGACAGCCATTAGAGGCAAAGCAGATTACCATTAGCCGTGCCAACTCGCAGATGACTTTTCCGGCAAATTTTCAACTGGTGGCGGCGATGAACCCGTGCCCGTGTGGCTATGATGGCGATGGCTCTGGGCGTTGTCGCTGCCGACCGGAGCAGATTAAACGCTATCAAGATAAATTATCAGGACCACTACTTGATCGTATTGATTTACATATTACCGTACCGGCATTGCCGATTGCGGATCTACAAAATGCTCAGGCGGGAGAAACCTCCGAGCAAGTACGTACTCGAGTATCTGCAGCACATAATCGTCAGTTAATACGGCAAAACAAGGTCAATAATGAGCTCAATCCTAGTGAGATTGATAAATATATTCAGCTAGGAGAAGGCGAGCAACAACTATTACAGCTTGCTCAGCAACGCCTAAATTTATCTGCTCGCGGCTATCATCGAGTATTACGCGTTGCACGAACGATTGCAGACCTTGCCGACAGTGTCGATATTACCAGCGTTCATTTATCTGAAGCGCTGAGTTATCGTAGCAAATAATAGTTTTGAGATCCAATATAATAGATACACTTTTAAAAGAATACAGTGCTACTGGGGTTCATTATTCGCAGCCTTTGTCTGCGTAGGCACAGTAAGCAAGAAAAATTGATACCAGTAGCACCTTATAATTTTTGTACTTCTTTTATTTAAGACTGACTATATTTGCAGGCTAACTCTTTAAAAGATAGTCCACCAAAGACGCAAAGTCATCGAAGGCTTCGGTAGGATTAAGCTCACGAATATCTTGCCCATAGTTATAGCCATAAGACAACCCAAGGGTATCCATATTGGCATTTTGCCCTGCTAAGATATCGTTTCTTGAATCACCAATCATCACTGTTTGTTCTGGATTAATATTCAACGCTTTACAGACATGCAATAACGGCGCAGGGTCTGGTTTTTTGCTAGGCAAGCTATCACCGCCCAGTACTTCAATAAATAAATCTTGCCAGCCAAAGGATTGTAGTATTTTTGGCACAAAACGAATCGGCTTGTTGGTGACCAATGCCAGCTTATACCCTGCGGCTTGTAGTTTTTTTAGCCCACTATCCACGTTTGGATAGGCGACGGTTTTACTGCCGCCCATTTTGCTATAAGCATCAAAAAACACTTGCTCAGCATGGTCGACGGCTTCTTTGGCTAATTCACCCTCTAAAACCTCTATCTTACCTACCAAAGCGCGCTCAACAAGCATTCTTGAGCCATTACCAACCCAGTTACGAATGCTGTCGAGAGGATAGGGCGTTTTGCCAAGGGTCGTTAGCATTGCATTGGTTGCATCAGCCAAATCTGGTACGCTATCAATAAGAGTGCCGTCGAAATCAAAAATTAAAAGTTGCTTATCCATTATTTCCGCCCGTTAAATGTGCTGCATTTTTTATTAGTATTCGCTTAATGGTGATTACCATAACATAAGCAATCAGCAAGTCTTAATTCTACTCGCCTATTCAATCTCTTTGTAACGCTCGCGGTGTTCAGCTTTCATCGCTAAATAATCTTTATTTTCACGGCACAAGTCCCATTTTTCTTTAAAAATACGTGCCGACTCTGCTTTGATAGGATCCTCGGTTTGCCGTGGCAGCTCTTCACGTCCATGCGCACCGCTTTGACCTTTTTTATCAGTAGGGACGGCCCCTTTATATTTTTTACCGCCTTTATGATTGGCATAGCGGCGGGCGCGGGTAAAACCCATCTGGATAAATTTGCGTGCCATATCGGCTCCGACAAAGTCATCTGCTGCCAGATAATCCAAAAACATCTGATAAATGGTATCGCTACTCTCAAGCGCAATCTCTGGAGTAGCAAAGCGCCAGTGCGGCAATATCTCAGACTTATAAGGCTCTACCAATAATACACCTTGTTCACCGCGACCGACACGGTACAGCTCAGGCTGCATACGCAAATCTAGATTCTTATAATCCAAGTCATAATCAAATTCTCTCATTATTTTACCTATCGGCTGTCCATAGATGCCTTAGTATAAAGAGACTACACGATTTAAATGTAGCATAGATATGTTATAGATCGGTGAAAGTGAGTATTAATAGAAGTGAGCCATTAATGAGCCATAAAAAAAGCCCCAAACATAAATGTTTGAGGCTTTTTAGAATGCTTTAAACGAATGGTGGCTCGAGGCAGGTTCGAACTGCCGACACACGGATTTTCAATCCGTTGCTCTACCGACTGAGCTATCGAGCCGTCTTCGTTGAGGCGCTATTAAACTAAATATAGCGCTTACTGTCAAGAGGTTTTTGCATTATAGGTGATAAAAGAGCAAAAATAATGAACGATTCATCGAAATAAGCCTATTTAGGCTAAAATTAATCCTTGACGCGCAGTAGCTCGTACTCGCTCATAATACGATGGATATCGGCATCGACCGGAACAAATGCACGTACGCCTTTTTTAACTTCAGCATCATAGACCAGTTTGATAAATTTGGCGTCAATCGCGCGACCACGATTTTGTAGATGTACGGTGAGGTATTGCAAGCGTTTGGTATCGGTTTGCCCATCATCAAAGCAGCCAACTGCGGCAATAGGTTTGTCATTAAACATCCCGACATATAGCGTTTGACCACGTTTAAACCCTTGTTCAATAATAGCCAATACCTCAGCACCATTAGGCTGGCTATCATCGGTGTCATAGAGCGCCTCTAAGCGCTCGGCTAATTCGTTTTCACGAGCAGGCTTTTTGATAAGCGGCGCATCCAAACTATTGATGGCAATGGCTTCTAAAGGCATGTTCAATTCCTATAATTTGATACAGCAAGGCATAATAGAATCAGCAAAGGTCATGATTGATAAAACTGAAGCGATTATTTTAGCAGAATGAGATAATTTTGTGCGTGGTTTACTGCTTGGTCATGGCAGTAAATGGTAGGGTTTGCTATGATGAGACGAGGCCGTGTCCTCAAAGTGTAAAACCAATGTTTTGGTCTCTGATATTTGACATAAACACTGCCCCTGCTTATATAGTCGATTCATTTTAAGAACGATACAGTGCTATTGGCTATAAATTTTTTGCAGCCTCTGTCACGCCTGCGAACAGCAAGCAAGAAAAAATTATAGCCAATAGGACGTTATTACAATCGTATCGCTTTTATTTTGAACTGACTATAGTTTTTTCTGTTATAAAACGATTTAGATGCTAATGAACAGGTATTGGGCGCTTTTTTGCCCTATTTTATTGACCGCTTTTAATGAATAGAGAGTAGCCATGACCGCCAATTTAATGACGACAGCCAATACACCCAATACAGCTGAGCAACATCCTACGCAAAAACTAAATTTACATGGTCGCCCTGAACGTATCGCGACTGTTGAGCGTATTACTGCTGAGACCCAAGTGATCTGTACGGTCAATCTTGATGGTACGGGTCAAGGTACTGTGGACACTGGCGTGCCGTTTTTGGATCACATGATTGACCAAATCAAGCGTCACGGATTGTTTAACTTAGACATCAAATGTACGGGCGATACTTTTATCGATGATCATCACAGTGTCGAAGATACCGGCATTACGCTTGGTCAAGCATTTAACAAAGCATTAGGTGATAAAAAAGGTATCCGTCGTTATGGGCATTTTTATGCGCCACTAGACGAAGCATTGACGCGTGCGGTTGTTGATTTATCCGGTCGTCCAGGTCTGCATATGGACATTCCTTTTACGCGCTCGCATGTTGGAACGTTTGATGTCGATTTATTCAGTGAATTTTTCTACGGTTTCGTCAATCATTCGTGGATGACCGTGCATTTGGATAATCTAAAAGGCAAAAACAGTCATCACCAAATAGAATCTACTTTTAAAGCCTTTGCGCGTGCGCTACGTATGGCATGTGAATACGATGAGCGCGCGCTAAATACCTTGCCGTCGACCAAAGAGGCGTTTTAGATGAGTCGTGCCACAAAAATTGCACTATTAGATTATGGTATGGGTAATTTGCACTCAGCCAGCAAAGCATTGTCAGCGGTCGGGGCGGAAGTCTCTATCACCAATGATCCAAAAGTCGTTGCCGCTGCCGATAAGATTTTCTTCCCAGGTGTTGGTGCCATGCGTGATTGTATCGCTGGCATGCATGAGGCAGGTATTGATGATGTCATACGTCAGGCAATATTTAATAAGCCTGTTATGGCTATCTGTGTTGGCATGCAGGCGTTGTTTGAGCAGTCTGCTGAAAATGGTGGCACGCCCTGTTTGAGTATCTTAGATGGTACAGTACCCGCTTTTGATCCAGCATGGAAAGATGAAAAAGGCGCACAGATAAAAGTACCGCATATGGGCTGGAATACTATTAGTGGTATGGATTTTGCTCACCCATTATGGAACGGCATCGAGGACAACTCGCACTTTTATTTTGTGCACAGCTATTACTGCGAGCCTGCCGATAGCTCACAAGTGGCTGCTATTTGCGATTATGGTCAGCCGTTTTGTGCCAGTATTTTGCAAGACAACTTATTTGCCACCCAATTTCATCCAGAAAAAAGCCATACCGCAGGCTTGCAGCTATTAAAGAATTTTGTAGATTGGGATATTTAGTAGATATATAGTCAGAGAAAAGTAATATCGATAAATCAAGTACTGCTGATATTAATTTTTCTTGCTTGCTGTGCCTACGCAGACAGAGGCTGCGAAAAATTTATACCAGCAGCACTGTAGCGTTTTTGAGATATTTTAACTATAACTAAAATACTGAATTAAAAGGTAAGGTGGGTTGGCAAAAGCGTCACTCACTTTTTTATTATTTAAGCTGTTACTAGCTATTATGTACGGAAACACAAGTGGATTTTACCGTCTTTAAAATCGATATTATTGAAATAACTGGACTGGCAAAAGATGCTTTGCATATCTATGTTGGCGTCGGCGTTTATCTGCTTTGTCTAATTGTGCTATTTCCTGTCATTAAAAAGCAAGGTATTAGGTCATTCATGGCTTTAATCGTCGTGACTTGCATTGCTTTATTGGGTGAATATTTAGACAACCGCCATATCATTAGACCTAGAGGCTTTTTTGCATTAGGAATGGTAGACATAAAGGCAAGCCTACATGACCTGATCAATACTTGCCTGATACCTTACGTGCTTTATGCGTTGAATAAGTGGACGACCATTTTTCATCCAACCAATAGACCTCAATCAATGACTAAGCGGCAGAAAAAAATGGACTCTTAATGAGTCCGTTTTTTGTTTTTAAGATAAAAGGTTTTTATTTAGCCTTGTCATAAAGCTCGCGTACCACCTCTCCAATCACCTTGATACCATCAGTTAGCGTCTGCTCGTCAGCCGCGATACTCATACGAATACACTCGTGCGCATGCTGATAATCGCTAACATCGACACCGGGGAAGAAATACTCACTTGGTACAATAAGGGTGCCTTTTTCTTTGAGGCACTCGTACAGCTCAAGCGTACTAATCGGCAAGTCTTTAAACCACAACCATAGGAAAATCGCGCCTTCAGGCTTATGGATCATCAGTGGATAATCACCCAACGCTTCTTTTAACAGCTTCACAGCGAGGTTCGCCTGCTTTTGATAAAACGGCTTAATTTCATTATCAGATAATTGCTTGATACGATCGTTTTCTACCAATGGCGTGGCAATGGCTGCACCAAAACGCGTGGGCGCTAGATTCACTACCGCATTCATCGCGCTGACTGCTTCGATCACTTTGGCATCGGCAACGATAATACCCGTACGCATACCGGGTAGGCCAATTTTAGACAGGCTAAAGCAAAGAATTGTATTGTTATCCCAATTCAGATGCGCGTCCGTATAGATGATATTCGGGAAGGGCATACCGTAGGCATTATCAATAATCAGCGGTATGTCATACTGTTTGGCAATCTTGGCCAAATGTGCCATTTCCTCATCCGTTAAGACATTGCCCGTCGGGTTGGTAGGACGTGAGCAGCAAATCGCACCGATACGACCTTCCTTTAATGCTGGCAAGTTCTCTAGTGCGTCAAAGTCGACGCGATATTTAAAAAAGCCTTCCTCGCCATCATGCGTCACTTCATCGATATGCGGTAGTACCGCTGCGAAATGCTGACCTTCGACATGCACGTCGCTATAGCCGATATACTCAGGGGTCAATGGCAGAAGAATCGACTTGTCGACATATCCTTTATTTTCATCAATGAAGGCACCGCCGAATAGATTAAACAGATAGAAAAACGCATTCTGTGAGCCATTGGTAAGGGCGATATTTTCTGACGTTAGATTCCAGTCATAATGACGGTTAAAGAAGCCAACTAAGGCGTCAATAAAGGCCGAATCACCTTGCGGATTAGAGTAATTCGCCATACTAATAATCGCGCTACTGTTGGCCTCACCGGTATCATTATCAGCACCCAGTGCTTTATAAGTCTCCAAAAACAACTCATTAACGGCATCAATTTTGGCAGGATTACCACCGCCCAGCATATTGATAGGCTGATCGCTTTTTAGCGCGTCACCCAAATCGTCCATCAATTGCGAGATACCAGTGGGCTGGGTAAATTTTTGACCAAATTTTGAGAATTTCATAAGGCTACCGCGTATTATAGAGGGTTATTAATGGGGTATAGAAGTGCATACCCCTACTGATAATATGGGCGTTAGTATAGCAAATCGTCAGTTCTAAACGAGTTGGAATCGCACAATAAGATGATATTAAATCATCGCCCGAACCCTAGCCATAATCCCACGCCCAATCACCAATCTTACATAAATAATGGCAATGGCAAATAGCAATACGATTAACGCTATACTACCGATACTCAGGCTTGCCCACGGCACACTAAAGCGTAGATCAAACCATTGGGTGAGGGCAGCCCATGCGCCAACGCTGGCGATAATGATCGCAAATGTCGCCGCACTAATTCCCAATACCCCAAGCTCTAGTATGTTCAGCATATACAAGTCGCGTTTTTGCATCCCTAGCAGTCTAAATGACGCGCTTTCTTGCAGACGGTCTTGTGAAGTAGATAATAACGAGCTGATCAAGACCATAACACCAGTCAGTAAGGCGAGTAGCGTAAAGACGTAGACCAAACGGCTCATTTGTACCACAAGCTCTTGGATTTGCTGAGCGATTGCGGTTCCGTCTATCGTTGTCACTGCAGGGAATTGTCGGACCATTTTTCCTTGCAGGTCTGGAATATCATCAGCGTTTACATGAGCGGTGGCAAATTGAATTTGCGGGGCAGCAGAGAGAACGGCTGGTTCAAATAAAAAGTAGAAATAAGGACTGGGACCTTGCTCGAAACGCGAGCGGATACTGGTAATCTGCCCGACGATTTCAATCCCTTGAATATTAAAAAGCACCTCATCACCCATACCAACATTCAGTAAGCTGGCAGCAGTATCCAAAATAGATAAAGGCGCAACGGTTGATACTGTATCTTTATTTTCAGTGTTAATGGGCGCGTACAGCTGATTGTCTGCTACAGCATCCGTAATAAATTCAGTGTTCATGACCTTATCTGCATAGCTTAGATTGAAGACACGTGCAGGGTCATCAAAGCCATCAGCAGGCTCGATATCCTGTACCGGTATATTATTGGCAGTCACTACTCGAGCGCGAATAACAGGGTAGTAGCTCACTGGTGCGCCAATAATGCTATCAATCTCATCATGCTGATCGCTCTGAATATCTAACAAAAACAAATTGGGTGCATCTTCAGGATAAGCGTTAATAAACTGGGCGTTGATACTGTGATTAAGCGTTGTAATGAGGGTCAGTACGGCTACCGATAATGATAAGGTGACGAAAAATAATGCCGATTGGTTGCCTTTACGCGCAAGGTTATGAATCGCAACACGCTGCATCCAGCCGATTTTAGCGTTACTTGCGATACGTGCCAGTAACCACAGCCAGCCGCGTGCCAATAGCCAAAATATACTCACAAAGCCAATTAAACCGATTAATAACTGCGCGCCAAATAACCACCCACCTACTTCATAAACAAAAAACACATATAGACCAGCCAGCATTAACCCATACCAAGCTAGCGGTAAACGTTTATACCAAGGCAGGTGTTGTACAGCTAAGCTTGCACCTTGATTGAGCAAGGTAGCAGGTTTGGTGGTATTCAATGTGCTCAAGCCACGTTGGGCGATGAGTAGCGTGAGCACCAAGGCTATGATGGTGGTTTTGATGGCACTGATAGGGTTAATAGCCAAGCTGACATCCGCTGGCAAGATAGCCACAAGATAAGGCTGACCGACTTTGAGTAAGCCAAAGCTAACTAAAATCGCTGCGATACAAGCGATGATAGCGGTAATAATGAGGAGCCGATAGTAGCTGCGTTTCAGCGACTTAAGCGGCTCACCCAGTGCCAAACGTATTGCATTGCTTGACTGCTGCTTGGTCACAAAGGCTGTGATGACGCCATACATAGCCACTGCGGACAATAACAATACAGCAATGACCAAAAGCTTTAAAAACATTAGTACATTGTCAGAGATGCGCGACACGGAAGTGTCTGCAGACTCAGCGTCAGAGAGCTCGATATCAGGATAATTGGTCAATATTTGCGTCAGTTTATCGCGCTGGGTTGCCATCAATTCTGCATTACCGGCAAGCTCAATACGATAATTAATACGGCTACGCTGTCCCAATAGATTGGTCGCCTCTAACGCCTGCTGGGGCATCAAAATACGCCCACCAAAGCCAAAGGCGCTCAGCGGACGATCAGGCTCTTTTGTCAGCACATCACTAATGGTAAATTGCGCATCACCAATAGTGATTTGGTCACCAATATCAGCGTTTAAGCTTTCGAGTACTTCGGGGGCAACGACCACATTATTGGCTGTGAGCTGCTGCCATAATGGCTGTCCTGATGCCAGCTCGACGTCACCATATAATGGGTAGGATTGGGAGACCGCTTTTATGCTGGCAAGCAAAGTCTGCTCATCAGTGACGACCATCGCAATAAACTGATAATCAAAGACCGTTTGTGTCTCGGCAAGGGTATCAATCTGCGTTAATACTTCGCTTGGCCAGTCTTGCTTACTGTTTAAGATTAAATCGCCACCGACCAGAGCACGCTGATTGTCATTGATATAGGTGTCAACTGACTGCTGAATAGAGTCAAGCGTGAGGTAGGTCGCAAGTGACAGCGTCAAAGTCAGTAAAAATAATACGGGATATATCCAGCGCTGCCACCAGCTGCGGCTGAGTGCTTGCGCGCCCAATCCTTGTAAGCCTGATTTTTGTAAACCAAGGGTACTAGTCAATAGCTGGCGTACGATACCGCCACTAGCGTCTGACTCTTCAGCCATGCTGCCGGTATTATCAGTCGATGAAGTGTCTTCTATATTCTTATTATCCATCACGATACAATCCGCCCATCATGCATGGTAATGACGCGATCTGCCATGTCAGCAAGGGCTGAATCATGGGTCACGACCACCAGCGCCGAGCCAGTTTTCTGACGCAAATCCAGTAATAGCTGCATCACTTGATTGGCATTTTGTTCATCTAAGTTGCCGGTAGGCTCATCAGCAAAGACAATCTTTGGGCGTGATACCAATGCGCGTGCAACCGCCGTACGCTGCTGCTCGCCACCGGATAGTTGATTTGGCAAGCTATGACGCCTATGACCCAAATCAACCGCCTCAATCAATTCATCGACACGCGCCGCATCTGGACGACGGGCGATGTCCAATGGAAAGGCAATATTTTCAGCAACGGTTAGCGTTGGTAGCAGATGAAAAGACTGAAAGACAAAACCCATATCACGCTGACGAATAACTGCCAAGGCATCTTCATTTAATCGGCTTAAGGCTTGACCTGCCAGCTCAACGTCGCCGCTATCAGGATAATCTAATGCCGCTAATAAACCCAACAAAGTAGATTTGCCAGAGCCAGATTTACCCATGATCACCACAAACTCGCCAGCATTAACATGAATGTCGACATCTTTAATAATAGATAAAGACTGGTCGCCAACGTGTACGGTTTTATTTAGCTTAGTGGCAGTGAGCAGCGCTGCTTGCGAGGTAGGTAATGCTGATGTCATTGTGCAGTCTCAGTAGGCGTGTTGGTCACATTCGACGGATTTATTTTTTTAAGCTCAGGCTGCAATATCGGCAAGATATTGTTATTAACGATCAGCGTATAACCTTCTTTGGTCGGATGAATGGCATCGGCTTGATTGAGCTTAGGGTCGCCGCCTACACCGTCTAAAAAGAAAGGAATAAGCGTCACGTTCATGTCTTTTGCCACTCTTGGATATATAGCTGCAAAGGATTTTACATAATCAGAACCAAGGTTGTCATAGATCTGCATACCACCTAGGATGACCACGCTGTCATTGTCCTGTAGCCGCTTTACGGCAGTACGAATATTGGCCTCAACCGTCGCCACATCAATACCACGAATAGCATCATTGGCACCAATGGTCAAAATAGTAACATCAGGTTTGGTCTGCAATACCCAATCCAATCGATTGACCAAGCCCGTACTGGTCTCGCCGCTCAATCCTGAATTGATAACTTTAATATCTTTATAACCAAGCTCCTGCAAGCGTGTTTGTAGCTGGGCAGGGTAATTGGCATTATTATCGACCCCAAGCCCTTCTGTTAACGAGTCGCCTAATGCCAATATGGTCAAAGACGCTGGTTGTTCAGCAGGGTTGGTCGTAGATGCGGTTTGAGACAGTTGGGTATCGGAAATTTGACTGCTGTTTTGACTGCTGTCTTGAGTGCCAGTATCTCTCTGAGCTTCATTAGCATCAGGCGTTTTTTGACAACCGCTGATGGCGATTGCTATCGTCAATGCAGTGACCGTGAGCACGTGCTGCGGTAAGCGAAAAGGTCTGTTTATCATAATTCTGCTGTCCTATATGCGATGGCATCAGTCTAGCAGAATCAGATAAGCAGCAATATGGTGCAAAAGTTAATTGATTCATGATAAAAACTAAATCTTCTTACCATCGACCATTACCGGACGGCTGACCATCCACGCAAATCCTACGTTTACCACCATCAATATCAGCATAATAAATAAGGGTAAATCCCAGCTGTCCGTTGCTTCATGTAACCAACCAGTCCCTAATGGACCAAAAAACGCAATCAAATAACCGACCGCTTGCGCCATACCCGACAGCTCACTTGATTGATTGGCGGTATAAGTACGCATCGAAAACAGCATCATACTTAAAGTAAAAATCGCTGAACAACCAATGCCCATTAGCGCCGACCACAACCATGCCAAATCAGCAGATAAATAGCTGACTCCTAAGATACCAAGCACATTTAAAACCGCTGCAAATACTGCCAGTGCCTGAATAGGTCGTCCACGATTGACCAGCCACGTTAAGCTTAAAATCGCTACAGGTGCCATAAACTGAAATACCGAGTTCATCTGTCCTGCGCTTACCGCTGACAAGCCTTTACTAAGCCAAATCGACGGTAAAAAACTGGCAGCTGTATAAAAAAGCAACGATTGTAAGCCCATGAATATGGCAATTTGCCAAGCAAAGCTGGTACGCCACATAGAAATATCAGAGGAACCTTGCGTAGCGATAGGCACAATCTGGTCGCTCGACGAGCCTAAACGCAGTCGTAAAAACACCCAAATAACGATGGCAAACACACCCAAAATTGACCAACCACCAAGCGCCCATTGCCAGCCTACTTGCTCAGATAATGGCAAGACCACGCCTGCGACAATCCCTGCCGACACGGTCATGGTGAGACTGAATAATCCAGTAATTAAAGGAATATGATTGGGCGTACGTTGCTTGATAACAGGCGCCGCAAGGGTATTGGCAAAACCAATCGCCAACGTCAGCAGTAATGTACCGCCCAAAAAACCCATCCAAGTAGGAATAAGGCTACGAACAATCATGCCCATTGTTAAGAGGCTAATCATCGAAATTAAAGTGTTTTCAAGCCCAAAACGCTTACCTATCGCTGGTGCAATAAACGCCCCAAGTGCAAAAGTCAGCATCGGCACTGCGCCAAGCCAGCCGATTTGGGTTTCGGAGATATGGAGCGCTCCTTGAACCACCGGCGCAATAGAACCTAGTGCCACAATCGGCGAGCGCATATTGGTCGCCAATAGAATCATGGCACATAACACCAGCCAAAACGTAAAGCGCGAAGAGGGCAGCTGAAACGGTGCAGGAGTATCCGTCTGAGAGGGTAAAGGCAAATCATTTTGCACATTAGGAGAGGTAGACATAGCAGCACGACTATTATTAGAATAAGAAAAAGGACACGTCATTAAACAGCGCCGAAGAGTCGTCGCTTGCAAAATAACACCAGAAAAATCTCACAAAGAAGATGAGTGAGACAAAAAAATAGAATGTCGAAATATTGGCAGAAAGCAATTCATATGAACTTGCTGCCTTAACGGGTAAGGCAATATGAATATACATAAGTAACGATGTGGAGCAATAACACTGCGCCATAAAAAATAGCGCCAGCCCTTTTTTTATAAGGCTTAACGCTATTATAAGAACAAAGAATGACTAAATACTACCAGCGTATGGTAACAAGCAGGCTATTTACACCGATTTGCCCAATTGAGCCGCTTTTAAAGCGTTTTCTTGTTGTTCGGCGATGAGAGAATCGCATTTATTAGGGTCATCACCACAGTATGAGCATTTTTCATTGCCCATCAATTTGACAACACCGCCACAAGACCCTCTAAGCGGCTTTTTACTAACCATATAACCGATACCCATAAAGATAAAAAACAGCATGAATACGGTAAAGGTGATAGCAAGCATGGGAAGCAGTTGGCTAAGCATAGAGGAAACCTCGCATTAAAAATAGGACGGTTATCTGTGTGATAACCTCTTAATAGTATAGCAAAAATTCATCTTGTCCGTTTGAGCTTCTCAGCTTAGTAAGACAATTTAAGAAATATACCGAATTAGCTTCTATTAGTGTTTTTAGATTTAGCTAGATTTTTTATCAGCACGTAATGCTTGCATAGCAGGTGTTTGCACCACTTGCCAATCATCAATGCTGTCTGCGGCTGCTTCTATACCCACACCATCTGCCAATACGACAAACAGTGCCGCTATGTTTTGCTCTTTGGCAACGCTCAATGCTTTTTTATAGGGCATCGCGGTCAAGGCAGTTGCCCAAGCATCAGCCAGCGCGACGGTTTCTGCTGCGACCGTTACCGATGGCGCACCACCTACAATCGGTTCTCCTGTGGTCGGGTCAATGGTATGACTGTAGTGCTTACCAGCAAAGATGACTGAATTACGATAGTTGCCAGAGGTCGCTAGATGCATATTATTACTGATATTCATTGGTTGGCGAATCACTGCCATCGTTTGCCGCTCGCTGACCGTACTACCCTCAATCGGGGCATCAATCGCAATTTTCCATGGTTGCTGTTGCGCACTGACGCCAGCGGTTGCCACCTCACCGCCAATCTCAACCATGTAGTTGCGAATTTGGTAATTGTTTTTTAGCACATCAGCGATGACATCGACACCGTAGCCTTTAGCCACTGCTGAAAAATCAAGCTCGATGCCATCTTTGGCTTTATAGATGGTCTTATCTTTTTGAATGACACTGTCAAAGTCGACCAAGGCTTTGGCTTGCGCAATCTCCAATGCGGTAGGTGGGCGTTGTAAACGCTCAACGGTCATCGTGCTACCAAAGCCCCAAATATCTACTAATGGCATCACTGTAGGGTCAAAAGCACCACCTGATAACTGATACACTTGTCTTGAGGCAGCCAAAACATGACTAAAATCTGCATCGATGGTAATAGGCTCATCTTTGCCTAATTGATTAAATTTAGAGATGGTAGAGTCGGCTTGATAAGTGGACATACTGTCATTGATATCTTGCAGACGCTTATCGATGGCTGCTTGTATGGCTGCTTCATCAGCGCCTTTAGGCAACTGATAGCTAATATGGTAGCTGGTACCCATCGTCTCACCGCTCAGATTATTATAATCTGGCGTTTGCTGGCAAGCAGTGAGGCTCAGCGTACCGACAAGACCAATAATGCCATATAGGGCGGTAGTATTATTTTTATTGGCAGACAAGGAAGACATTAAATTTTTCATAAACTCTTTTCTATAGCATCAAGGGGTGAGTGGGGCTTTAGCCAAGCATTGCCTATTTTACACCCCTTAGTGCTCATAACGCCAATAACTATAAAATTGCAAAGTTCAGCGAGCGTATGAATAAATACTTAGGGTGTGTCGAACATTCATAAGTGCACCCTAATGTATTCATACTTGTTATTTCACTTGTGACTTGCGTATCAACTTATAGAGCTTTGGCGGTGATAATCGATTGACCCTTGTAGCCAGTTTTTCTTGTTTGCCACCAATGATAATATATTCTTCACCTTTGGTGAGTGCCTTGACGACTTGCTTGGCAAAATCAGCTGCTGTTAGGCCATTACTGGTCGCTTCATCCATTGACCCTTGCGCACTACCGTCGCCCGTTAAAGCGTTGATAGAAACGTTGGTTTGAATAAACCCTGGAAATATCGTTGCCACTTCTATCCCTTGATCATATAGCTCAGCCCGCAAACTGTTCGCCCACATATGCAGGGCTGCTTTGGCTGCACCATAAGAACCGCGATATTGTGTGCCGAGTAGGCCTGCGACACTTGATATCATCACTATTTTGCCGCCACCTTGTGCAAGCATATCTGGCAATACCAATCTGCTTAGACGCGTTTGTGCAAAATAGTCTATCTCCATGATTTGTCGCTCGACGTCTTCGCTAGTATCTATGATTAACGATCGTTGACTGATGCCTGCATTATTAATCAGCCAATTGATTTTTCCTGCTTGAGCGATAGCAGAATCATAGGCTTCTTTTGCTTGCTCGGCATCGGTTACATCAAAAGGAATAACGATATGGTGTTTGCTGTTTTTACAGCGGCTTTTTACCATGGCCAATTTTTCTTTATCACGTCCACTTAAAATAATACGGGCGCCGCGTTTGGCAAAGGCGATGGTTAATGCTTCGCCGATACCGCTTGACGCGCCTGTTATCCAAATGGTCAAATCTTTATAGTTGGTTTTCATAGCAATCCTTTTCGTTTCGCCCATAAAAAAGAGCCTCAATTGAGACTCTTAATTTAGCATATATTATTCTGTTCATTGTGGTTGCTTAACGATTGCGCTTAACCAACCAGATTAATCAACTTTTTTAACCACCAAAGTCATCAAGCATGATGTTTTCGTCTTCCACGCCTAAACTATGCAACATGTCGATTACCGCCGCATTCATCATCGGTGGCCCACACATGTAGTATTCACAGTCTTCTGGGCTTGGATGGTCTTTTAGGTATTCTTCCAGTAAGACGTTATGGATAAAGCCTGTATAGCCATCCCAGTTGTCTTCTGGTAATGGGTCAGACAATGCCACATGCCACTCAAAGTTAGCAAACTCTTCTTCTAGCTGATCGTAATCTTCAACGTAGAACATCTCACGAATAGAGCGGGCGCCATACCAAAAACTAATCTTACGATCGGAGTTTAGACGCTTAAGCTGATCGAAAATGTGCGAGCGCATCGGTGCCATACCAGCACCACCACCGACAAATATCATCTCAGCTTCCGTCTTTTTGGCGAAGAACTCACCATAAGGACCAGATACGGTGACTTTATCGCCAGGTTTTAGGCTAAAGGTCCAAGAAGACATTTTGCCTGGCGGAATACCATCAGGACCGCGCGGCGGCGGAGAAGCAATACGAATGTTAAATTTGATTAACCCTTTTTCATCCGGATAGTTGGCCATTGAATAGGCACGGATAACAGGCTCATCGACTTTCGAGACGTATTTAAAGATGCCAAAGTTATTCCAGTCGTCTTGATATTCTTCTGCAATATCAAAGTCTTTATAATGCACTTCGTGCGCTGGCGCCTCTAACTGTACATAACCACCAGCGCGGAAGTTTACTTCTTCGCCTTCTGGGATTTTAAGTACCAATTCTTTAATAAAAGTGGCAACGTTATCATTAGAGATAACCTCACATTCCCACTTTTGTACATCAAAGAATTCAGGATCAATCTCAATTTTCATGTCTTGCTTAACGGCTACCTGACAGGCAAGACGCATGTGATTGCGAATCTCACCTTGAGTAAAATAGCCTTCTTCGGTGGGCAGGATAGAACCGCCCCCTTCAATAACGCGGCAGCGACATTGGGCACAAGTACCACCACCACCGCAGGCTGAAGATAAAAATATACCTTCACCAGCCAGCGTTTGTAGTAGCTTGCCACCTGCTGCTGTTATCACATCATTGTCGGGATTATCATTGATGTGAATGGTCACATCGCCTGAACTGACCAGTCTTGAGCGCGCCGCCAAAATAATGACAACCAAGCCCATGATGATCAAGGTAAACATAGCAACGCCACCAATCGCCGTAGCATAATCCATGGTAGGTATCCTTAATCTATGGGGCAGGGGTGCGGGCATACGTCAGTGCGTTTTGTCCCGAACCCCTACCTAATAAATGAATTAAATAGGTCAAATAGCCAATTATGGTTTTACTCATAAAGGCTGAAATAAACAAGCGCTTAAATCGACATGCCACCGAATGACATAAAGCCAAGCGACATCAGACCAACCGTAATAAAGGTAATACCAAGGCCTTGTAGCGGCGCTGGAATGTCTGAGTATTTAAGTTTTTCACGGATACCGGCCAATACGGTAATGGCGAGTGCCCAGCCAAAACCAGCACCAAGACCATATACCATCGATTCACCAAAGTTGTAATCACGCTCAACCATAAATAGCACACCACCTAAGATGGCACAGTTGACCGTAATCAGTGGTAAGAATATCCCAAGCGCGTTGTATAGACTTGGCACAAACTTATCCAAGAACATCTCTAGAATTTGGACGACGGCCGCAATGAGACCAATATAACTGAGTAGACCTAAAAAGCTTAAATCAATATCAGGGAAACCTGCCCAAGCGAGCGCACCATCTTTAAGAATGAACTGAAACAATAAATTGTTCAGCGGTACAGTAAGCGCCATAACGAAAACGACAGCGACTCCAAGACCAATAGCAGTAGAGACCTTTTTTGATACCGCTAAAAAGGTACACATGCCTAAGAAATAGGCCAGCGCCATGTTTTCAATAAAGACTGAGGTTATAAATAAACTAACATAATGTCCCATTAGTGACCGCCCCCTTGAGCCATGCCTTTAGACTGCGGCTTCATTACAAATTCAGCATCTTCAACCTGTTCTGGTTTCCATGTACGGATAATGACGATAAACAAGGCAATGATAAAGAATGCTGACGGCGGTAATAGCAATAGACCATTTGGTACATACCAACCACCATCAGTTGCTGGTTGCAATAACGTCATACCGAACCAGCTGCCTGCGCCCAAAATCTCACGGATACTGGCAACAAATAATAGTACAGCTGAATAACCCAGACCGTTACCGATACCATCCAAGAAACTTGGAATAGGCGGATTGCTCATGGCAAACGCTTCAGCACGACCCATGACGATACAGTTGGTGATAATCAAACCAACGAATACTGATAAACCTTTACTGACATCATAAGCGACGGCTTTTAATATCTGATCGACCACAATAACCAACGAGGCAATAATCGTCATCTGTACAATAATACGAATGCTTGATGGGATTTGCTTACGAATAGTAGAGATAAAGAAGCTTGAAAATGCCGTTACCAAGGTCAACGCCACACTCATGACCAATGCATTAGCGACGGTAGTCGTTACTGCTAGAGCGGAACAAATACCTAAAATTTGCAAACCAATAGGATTGTTATCAAAAATAGGGGAAACTAAAATACTTTTTGTATCAGCCATGTTAAGCCTCCTTGCCGTGTGCTGCTGGTGCTATCGATGCCAGCTCGGTTACGGGATGCGTCTCTTGTTGAATAAGCTTTTGACTCGCTTGCTTATCAGAGCTCTCAATGGTTTGACCGCTTTCTTTACGTAGAGAGTCTAAATAAGGCTTATAACCTTGCTCACCTAGCCAAAACTGAATCATGTTACTGACGCCACGACTGGTCAAAGTTGCACCACTGATACCATCGACCCAATTTTCTTTGGGACCTGACGTGGCAACACCAGTGGCAACCGCACCGTTTTCATCATAAGAATGAATACCAGTCCACATCGCACGCCATTTTGGCTCTTCGATACGAGCACCTAAGCCTGGGGTTTCTTTATGCTCATAAAAGCTGATGCCTTTGATGGTATTCATATCGCCTTCAAGTGTTAAGAAGCCGTAGATGGTGCCCCAAAGACCATAGCCTTGAATCGGTAACACGATTATTTCGGGTTTACCAGCATCGTCGTTTTTGACATAGACTTTCGCGTATTTAGGCTTACGACCAATACTTGCAGGGTCATTAGCCCCTAAGTCGTCGCTCAATGCTTTATTCTTAGTGGCTTGACTGGCATCATAAGTATTACGATCAGCAATACCAACGGCTTTTAAGGCCTCATCATCTAAGTAATTGCCTTTATTTAAATCGACAATTTCAACATTAAAGTCTTTGAAACGCTCAGCCACATCTTCATTGGTATCAGTTTCTGGATCAAACATGCCAGCCGCGACCAAGATGTTCTTATTGCGATCCAATTTAGCATTCTCAACTTGCGCTGGCTTCAAGCCAACGGCTGCTGCTGCAACCAATACTGAACACACCAAGCATAGCGTCAACGCTACGATGATGGTTTTCATATTATTGCTTTTAGGCTTAAGGTTACTTTTGGGCTTGGACATGGCGAAGCCTCCGTGCTGTTTGGCGTTTAATATTTGCTTGGGTGACAAAATAGTCAAACAATGGCGCAAATAAGTTAGCAAATAGGATGGCAAGCATGATGCCTTCTGGGAAGGCTGGATTGATGACGCGAATCAATACCGTCATAAAACCAATCAAGATACCGTAAGCCCAGCGACCTTTGTTGGTATGGGCTGCTGATACAGGATCAGTTGCCATAAATACGGCACCAAAGGCGAATCCGCCGATCACTAAATGCCAGTAAAATGGCAAGCTCATCATCATATTGTCTTCAGAGCCAATCATATTAAAGATAAGCGATGTGGCAACCAAACCAACCACACAACCTAGCATAATGCGCCATGAAGCGATACGCGTCCAAAGTAGGACAGCAGCACCCATGAGGATTGCCAAGGTTGATACTTCACCGATACTGCCTTGCATGTTGCCTAAGAACGCATCACTCCACGTGATAGCATTGCCATAAACATCGACAAAATCTTGTGGGACGACGCCAAGTGCGGCAAGACCAAGTGGCGTGGCACCTGAGAAACCATCAACCGCGGTCCATACTGAGTCGCCAGACATATAAGCAGGATACGCAAAATATAAGAAAGCACGACCTGATAGGGCAGGGTTAAGGAAGTTTTTACCCGTACCGCCGAATACTTCTTTTGCCACAACCACACCAAAGATAATACCTAAGGCAACTTGCCATAATGGAATATCTGGTGGCAGACATAGCGCAAACAGTACAGAGGTAACAAAGAAACCTTCGTTGACTTCATGACCACGGACGACGGCAAAGACAATCTCACAGAAAATACCGACCGCAAAGGTGACGATATAAATCGGTAAGAACTGCATCGCTCCGTAGACAAAGCTTGCCCAAATACTGTCTGGGTTATAGCCCGCCATACTAGTAATAATGGTACGCCAGCCTTCAGGCTGCAAGCCAAGTTTATCGATGGCAGTCAATGCTTGATGACCGATATTGTACATACCCCAAAACATCGCTGGAAAGGTACATAACCATACAGTGATCATAATACGCTTAAGGTCAATACCGTCGCGTACGTGTGATGAGGCGTATGTCGTTGAGCCTGGTTGACGCAAAAACGTATCAAACATCTCAAAGATGGCATAGTATTTTGTGTGTTTGCCACCCTTGGTGAAAGACGGCTGCATACGATCGAACATATTGTATAAAAATTTCATCGTGGTTAGCCCTCCAGCTCAATGCGCGTTAAGTTATCACGCAAAATATCGCCGAATTCATATTTGCCAGGAGATACGAAGGTGCATAATGCTAAATCTTCTTCGTCCAATTCAAGTACGCCCAAATCTACGGCAGTGATGATGTCTTCGACAATCAAAGCACGTAGTAATTGCGTTGGCAGATAGTCTTGTGGCATGACCTCTTCGTAGACACCGATTGGCACCATCGCTCTAGGTGAGCCGTTGCTTGTGGTAGTGAAGTTATATTTTTTGCCACCAAAAAACTGGGAGATATAGATAGGCAGTTTAGAGAAACGGTTTGCGCCGGGTGTAAAGAAGTGGAACGCTGGACGCTCACGACCTTCTGCCAGCACACTGACTTGATTATCAAAACGACCAAGATAGGCAATATTGCCGAATACTTGACGCCCAGACAGCACTGAACCTGAAATCACACGGTTCTCGCCAACCGCCAAATGACCTTTGGTCAGGGCAGCAATATCAGCACCGCGCTCGGTGGCAATGATATGCGGGTTACTGACAGCAGGACCAGCTAAGCTAAGCAAACGACGCGTATATAAATGCCCGCTCGTGAATAACTTACCAATCGCAATCACATCTTGATAACCAATCGTCCAAACGCTTGTACCGCGCATGATAGGGTGCAAGAAATGAATGTGCGTGCCTGCAAGACCAGCAGGATGTTTACCTGCAAAGCTATGATACTCAGTGACATTATTCGCCGCCGTTTTTGCAACGGGCGTCAACTGACTATCGCCATGATGGCAGACAAAGGTCTTTGGGCTGAGGGTCGATAATACGGCAAGTCCATCATTGAACGCCTGCAGTTGCTCATTGATAAGCAACATCGGGTCAAATGCCAATGGATTGGTATCCATGGCTGTGACGAAGATAGCATGAGGACGAGCACCGATTTCAGGAGCACGGCTAAAGGGGCGCGTACGGAACGCTGTCCATTCACCAGAGGCAAGCAGTTGGGTTTCAACGACTTCAGAATCTAGGTCAGCAAGTTGCTGGGAGTCATAGCGCTGAAATTCTACTTCCGCACCATTTGGGTCGACCGCAATTACAAGACTTTCAAACACACGACGTTCACCGCGTTTAATGGCGATGACCTTACCAGCAGCAGGCGCAGTGTAGATAACGCCAGCCCGTTTTTTGTCTTCAAAAACGGGTTGACCTTTTGCTACGATGTCGCCTTCTTTAACATTCATCGTCGGCTTCATGCCAACGTAATCATAGCCAATAAGTGCCACATGGGCAGGTCTGTGCTCAGATATCTCGCGGGAGGGTTCACCAGTGATGGGTAAATCCAAACCTTTCTTGATGGTAATCATAAGCGAAAACTTAGTCCATAGTCTAAAACGATACCAGACGTCCTGTGTGGTATATCGGCAGCATGAAAGGTAACGTCATCACTAAAACAACCAAATCATATCCTATAACAAGACGGCGATAAGGAGTTCTAAAAATGACACTTCATGACTACTATTATAAGAGTATTAACGCTGACCTTAGACTCCTTAACAACACGTTAATGTCTTATTCGAATGACCAAAGTGGCGACTGGCTACCAAGGTGTATACTAAAACACTGCCATCTAATTCTCATCTCAAAAAGAAATAATGTTAGACAAAATACAGTTTTACCATACGATTTATTAAAACCTTAAAATTCATACTATTTGTGAGATTTAAGCAGCACTATTCATGTGGTTAAATACAAATGAGAGATACATGACTTATGATACTGAGTAGAAGCTATCTAAGCGCTATTGAATGACCTAGGATTATAGGGTAAATATAGTCGATCCTAAATAAAAGAAGTACAAATGTTATAAAGAACTAATGGGGTTAATTTTCCTTGCTTGCTGTGCCTACGCAGACAGAGGCTGCGAATAATTAAGCCCATTAGTTCTGTACCTTTTTAAAAGTGGATTAACTATAGTAAGACTCAGTAACAGCCGTTGCTAAGCGAAACGTTTGAAAGCGTATCAATACCGCGCTGTCATCCATCTTATGCTTATCGAAATCATCTGCCGGTAGCAGATGATCGGGTTTTTTACACAAATACAAATTTACCTAGGATTATACGCTAAACTGACCTAAAATTGCCAGTTGGTAAGCGAATTTACCCAATGTTGCCAGTCGTCCTTTGTGCTAAAACTTATGGTTATGACTGTCTGTTTTCTGCTGCACTAGAGAGAAAACTTTAGTTGATTTTATGACTGGAGTACTTACATCATTTTCAAATCATGATCACGCTTATGCATCTTTCGTAGTGAATTGACTGTATCGTGGTCTGTTTAAATTGGCAGTTCTAGACATTTTATATTAAGTTTGTGTTTAAATGGCTTTTGTAAGCCTGTAACCTACCTCCAAGTTTTGATTATTAATATCGTTTTATAAGGAATCCTATATGTGCGCTGTCCCTGTCATTATCCCTGCTATCGATCTAAAAGATGGCAAGTGTGTGCGCTTAAAACAAGGTCGTATGGAAGATGATACGGTGTTTTCTGATGACCCTGTTGCGATGGCGGCACGTTGGGTAAAAGAAGGCGCGCGCCGTCTACATTTGGTCGATCTAAATGGGGCTTTTGATGGGATTCCTGTGCATAAGCAAGTGGTGCATGATATTGCAAAAGCCTTCCCTAAGCTGCCGATTCAATTGGGCGGCGGTGTGCGCAATATGCAAACCATTGAGCAATATATTGCTGCCGGTCTGACCTATATCATTATTGGTACCAAAGCGGTTGAAGATCCGAATTTTGTTGCCGAGGCATGCCGTGAGTTTGCTGGACATATTATCGTTGGTATCGATGTCAAAGATGGTATGGTCGCAACCCATGGTTGGGCAAATGTCACTGATACCAAAGCCACTGAGCTTGCTAAGCGTTTTGCCGATGTTGGCGTTTCTTCTATCGTCTATACCGATATTGCCCGTGATGGCATGATGCAAGGCGTTAATGTCGAGCAAACCGTCAATTTAGCACGCGAAGGTGGATTGCCAGTGATTGCGTCAGGTGGCGTCACCGATATGAAAGACATCGAGCTGTTAAAACCTTATGGTGATTGTATCGAAGGTATCATTACCGGCCGTGCTATTTATGAAGGTACGTTAGATTTGGGCGAGGCACAACTTTATTTGGACGGTAAGTAATATCGAGAAATACACTGATTAAATTTAGGATCAATAAGGCATAATCAAGGATGCTTATGGCCGCTTATTTTGACCACATGATATTGCGCAAGTGCCTAAAAGTGTGGGGTCAACTGCTGCTATTCAGCATCCTATTAAATTTGCCAACTTACGCCGCTCAAGAAAGCGAGACCGTTAATCCTACTGTATTAGATAATAGTGCTGCCAAGCCTGCGCTTGATAGCAGTGCATTACCTAATACCGCTAATGACATTAATACCACCCCTCTTCCTAGTAATATTTCTGATAGCAGTATTTTGCCTGCTCAAACGCCAACTGCACCAACTCTGCCAATACCCATTTCTATTGAGCCTGTACCTGCTATCAACGGCGAAAGCAGTAATAATACTCAAATTGAGACCGCTCAAACCGCGCAACATGATAATGACATCCGTCAACGTATCAGTGGTATCTTTTCAGAAATTGAAGGCTTACAAGCAATCAATGTCGGCGTCACCCAAGGCGTTGTCACCCTAACCGGTGAGACAGCCAATGAAAAAAAAGCCCAACAAGCCATTAATCTCACCAATCGCTTAACAGATGTCGTCACAGTCGAGGATAAAATTAACCGAACGCTTGATGTGCAAGATAATGTCACGACGGTTTATCAAAGTATCAAAGTACAAATAAAAAACCTTGTTAAAGCAGTGCCATTATTATTGGTCGGGATTGTTTTGTTTGCTATGGTGACTTGGTTTGGCAGTTGGTTGTCCAATCGGCAAAAAATGTGGCAACGTTTAACACCCAATCCTTTTGTCGCAGAATTATTATCGCAGACCGTCAAAGTCATCTTTATTATTCTGGGACTTATATTAACGCTAAGTTTGATTGGCGCGGAGACAATTTTAGGTACTTTGCTTGGCGGCGCCGGTGTCATTGGTATTGCCGTTGGTTTCGCGGTGAAGGATACCATTGAAAATTATATTGCCTCTTTAATGCTCAGTATTCGCCAGCCGTTTCGCGCCCGTGATCATATTTTGATTAACGATCAAGAGGGAATTGTGGTGCGTCTGACGTCACGCGCGACTATTTTGATGACATTAGACGGCAACCAGTTACGTATCCCTAATGCCGAAGTCTTTAAAGCCACGATTTTAAATTACACCAAAAATCCTGAGCGCCGTTTCACCTTTGAATTAGGCGTTGATGCCAATGATGATCCACTTGCTGCTATCAAAGTGGGTATCGATGCGATTTCTCAATTAGGTTTTGCTTTAGATAAGCCAAAAGTTACGGCAGTTATCAAGGAAGTGGGCGACTCGAACATTATTTTGCAGTTTCAAGTATGGGTCAATCAATCAGAAGCTGATTTTTATAAAGCCCGCAGTATCGCCATTCGAGAAACCAAGCATGCGTTAGAGGATGAAGGCTTTAGTTTACCTGAGCCCATCTACCAGCTACGCTTTAACCATAAACTAGAAAAAGCATTTGAGCATTTTCAGAACGGTCAAATTAGTGATGATAACGCAAAGTTAACCGTGACACCCAATACTTTGAATACCTCTAAAATGTCTAACAACTATAAAACGTCTAACAACTATAAAATGTCTAACAACTCTCAAGCTACTGAAACGGTGGTTGAGGATAAAGATAAAAGGCAAGCAAAGGCGCGAGCGAAACATATCTTGCAAGGTCGTAATGCTGATGAGGTGCTTGATGCTCGTCCCGACGAAAAACTGATGGAAAAGGTTGAGCAGGAAATTGCAGAAAACTCAGATGAGACGGATTTATTGAGTAATAGTAGCCCGCAAGAATAGCGTTGAATATTAACTATAGTCAGGGAAAAGTAATATCGATACATCAAGTACTGCTGATATTCATTTTTCTTGCTTGCTGTGCCTATGCAGACAGAGGCTGCAAAAAATTTATACCAGCAGCACTGTAGCGTTTTTGAGATATTTTAACTATATAAAAATGGGCATAAAAAATGCAGTGAAACGTCTATATATATTTTATTTAAATAGACGAGACATTCTTTATGCAAATGAAACATCTGATTATATTCGCGGTCGTTGGTATGGTTGTGCTACTTGGGTTTAATATTATGAGTGGCAATCAACGTGAAAAAAATAGAGAAGCTATAATAGCGAGTAGTCAGGCAGAACTCACTGATGCAGCCGTATCTGAAAACAAGGGCTCTAATACGAGCAATGCTAATGGCAGCGATACATCAGATATTGCAAGCCAGCCATTAGGACAGCAGCCAAAAGCCATACTCGATGATGCTACCAGCAAAATAGATCAAGCGCAGCAAGTAGAAGCAGAGCGTTTAAAGCAGATGAGCCTTGCACAGGAATGATTGATCGCACAGAAGTGATTAATTGATTTTTATAAAACTGAGGACATAAAAAAGGCTAACGATAACGTTAGCCTTTTTTAATGAGAGAGTAAAGCAGCCCTAGCTTTTTTTGCTACCGGCTCTACCACCACGACTGCCATTTCTCGTCGCAGGTGATTTCTTTGGCTGATCTTTGCTTGTGGGACTGCGGTTTGGCTGACTAGGGTTCGAATGATCTTTTTTAGTTTGATTCATTTTACTAGATTGCAGCTTTGCCTGTAAACCAAAGTCAATTTGTAACAGATCCATATTGACGCCTGCTACTTTTACCTTGACCAAATCACCCAGTCCAAATATTGTACCTTTATCTTTACCGATAAGCTGTTGCTGTTGCTCATCATAGACAAAGAAATCATCACCAACGTTTGAGATATGCACCAAACCATCGATATACAGATCTGTTAAGGTGATAAATAAACCAAAGTTTGTCACGGTAGTTACGACACCATCGAACTCTTCGCCGACATGATCTTTCATATAATGACATTTGAGCCATGATTCTACGTAGCGTGATGCTTTTTCAGCACGGCGCTCTGTATCAGACGTTTGCATGCCAGCACCTTCAAGAGAGAAGTCCATTACAGGTTGCTTACTATTTGTCACTTTTGCTTTAATCGCGCGATGCAACATCAAGTCAGGATACCGACGAATCGGCGAGGTAAAATGACTATACTCATCATAAGCCAGACCAAAGTGACCGATGTTGTCTGGCGAATAGTTCGCTTGCATCATTGAGCGTAGTAGCATGCTATGAATGCTGATCGCATCAGGGCGCTCTTTGGTGGCTTCAATAATACGCTGATAATCCGCTTGGGTTGGATTTTCTTCTGGGAAACTCAGACCGAAGTTTTTCGCATATTCGTGAATACGCATCGACTTTTCGCCATCAGGCTTATCATGATTACGATATAAAACTGGTAGCTCATTTTGCAGGGCAAAGTTTGCCGCGCAAGTATTGGCAAGCAGCATACATTCTTCAATCAGCTTTTGAGCATCGCCGCGGGTACGAGGCAAGATTGCTTCGATGCCGCCTTTTTCATTGAACTTAATATAAGTTTCAACGGTCTCAAATTCCATTGCATGACGTTCTTCACGCTTTTTAAGCAATAATTCATACAATTGGTACAAAGTATCGACAGATTTTTTGACATCTTTATTTTCTGTCAACGATTCTGGAACGCTGCTGTCCTTCGGATTCTCAAGATAAGCGTTCACTTGATTATAAGTCAAGCGCGCTTGCGAGTGCATGACGCCAGGATAAAACTCATAACTGGTGATTTTACCAGCACGTGATATCTTAATATCGGCAACCATACAGAGGCGATCAAGATTAGGGTTCAGTGAACAGAGACCATTAGACAGTACTTCAGGCAACATCGGAATCACCTGATGCGGGAAATATACTGACGTACCACGCTCATAAGCATTTTGATCAAGTGGCGAGTTCGGTGTCACATAATAACTGACATCTGCAATCGCTACCAAGACGCGATAATTACCACCAGAACGCTTTTCTGCAAACACCGCATCATCAAAATCACGTGCATCTTCGCCATCGATCGTCACTAATGGTAAATCGCGTAAGTCGACACGACCTTTTAGATCTTTTTCAATGGGCTCTTTATAATCATTTGCTTGAGTGAGCGCCGCTTCACTGAACTCTGATGGAATATCATAATTAAGTAACGTGGTCTCAATGATGAGTTCACGATCATTGTCATCAGACAACACTTCAGTGATTTTGCCAGTGGCAAATTCATGCTGATTTGGCCAATCAATAATATCAACTTTTACCGGCGAGCCTTGCTTGGCATTGAACGCCTGTACGTTGTCTTCTGTGACCGTAATCGGCTGATGGTTGTTTGGACTACCAAGCTCGACGCAGTAACCGTCTTCATCATGAGCAAGTGTGCCAATAAAATGATTTTGACGACGTTCAACGACATCCACGATGCGACCTTCAGTACGACCGCGATTGTCTGTTGAAGTGCCAACGGCTTCTACCGTATCGCCGTTAAAGACCCAGCGCATTTGTTTTTCATGCAAGAATAGGTCAGGCATATCAGCTAATAGTACAAAACCAAAACCTTTAGGGTGCGCTGATACAGTGCCGGTTACGATATCTTGTTGAGTAACCGTGCGATAGCGATAAGGGCGACCATCACGATTAACTTGCCCATCGCGTGCCATCGCTTTTAGGCGATTGCCCAAAGCGTCAAACTGATCAGGATCAGCAATATTAAAGGCTTTTGCCAGTTGCTGATGGGTGATTTCACCGTGCTCATTAATCGTGCTCGATATAAGCTCGCGACTAGGAATCGGGTTGTCATATTTTTGTGCCTCATCTGAGGCGTTTGGATCATTCCAACTCATAAATTACCGTATCTATTTTTAAATTATTAATAATGACTATCTTAACACGAACAACGACTCAATATCTTAGGTCAATTGTCTTATCTGTATTTGATAGCGCGTGGTTGTTAGCTGCCAAGCTTTATTAAAAGCGACCGCTTATATCAATCAAATATCGATATCGACCGTATTTGATTGATTGGTTATTTTCTTCATGTTCAACTCTTTTGACACTTCTAATACCGTGGTCTGATTGGATTTATCGAGGTATTTTTGGGCTTTATCAACCTCAGTGGTCAAGGTATTGACCGTTTGCTTCATATTCTCAAGCGCTTCAATTTTATAATTGCTGATCATATCCATGGTGTCATAGACATTATTGAAGGCATTTTGCAATTTATCAAGCTCAATGGTACTGCTGGTCGCTTGCTCATGAATCTCAAGCGATTGACGTTTTAGCATTGCCGAAGTCGATTCAATCAAGCTACTGGTCGTTTTATTCAAAGCAGTAATTTGGTCAAGTACCAGTTTTTGATTGGTCATGGCTTGCGCAACCACGACTGCTGTACGTAGCGCTGAGATAGTGGTAGTTGTGGCACGATCTACCCCTTTAATCAGCTCTAAGTTATTTTTGCGGATCGTATCGAGTGCTAGATAACCTTGAATATTGACGGCCAATTGTGTCAAAAAATCGGTGTTTTTTTGGCGCACATAAAACAGCATCTCTTCTTTAATAATACGTGCTTTTTCAGGGTCAGTCGCTTCTATCGCATAAACTTTTTGCTCGAGCTGCTCGTCAATTTTTTTACCCACATAGATATATTGGCGAATCGATTGCATCAGCTCCCACATGTTGATTTTTTCTTGCTCAATCATAGCATTGTCTTTGAGTAGCTCATCTTTACCATTATATAAGCTCGTTACTACGGCATTGATATGAGATTGCGCTGATTCATATTGGCGAAAGTAATCCTGTACTTTATTACCAAATGGAATCAAACCAAACAGCTTACGTGAGCTGGTCAACTCTTTTTTGCTAGGGTCTAAATCTTCGACGATACCGCGCAGCTCCGTCAATGATTTTGCAATAGGGGAGTTATCAAATAAGCTATCACTGAGGCTTTTAGCAGGTAGCTCTAACATACGGTTAGACACTTGCGCCGATTCACGGATTTCTTTATTACCCAAGTTATGAATAGATTGGACGTTTTGTTGAAATTCAGCGCTGTGTACGGAGTTATTAATAACATGATCGACAAAAGCATCAACTTTGGCATCAAGCTCTGGAATATCGCTTTCATCCAATTTTACCATCTGATCGGCTTCGCTCTTTTGTATCTCTTTGACAGGTTCTGGCGCAGTTAGAGTAATCGCTGGTGTAGAGGTGTTAGCAGGTGGGGTTAATTCTTGCATAATGCTTCCTATGATATCTAAAAGAGGTTATATTTTCTATCAGCGACCTTCATAGTCGCGGTATGGATTATTTTTATCGACTGAACCTTTTTTATTGGAATTTTTATTAATAAGAACAGAATAGGTCTTTAGATTACCGTGTAATGAAAAGGTTGAGAAGATGGGTTTTGTAAAGCACTGTCGACTTCATATATTTAAAGTAACGATGGTCAAAGAGGTGTCAGTGTCAGAATGAACTATAGATATACTTATTAAGTGCCACATATTAAAAACCACCAATACGCCGTAGCATATTGGTGGTCAGAAATCATGAATATCTATATAAATACAGCCACTACTAAAAATAGATGGTTAAAAATTCTATTTCTTCTTAGTAGGTCCGAGTAACATACCCATTTGACGACCTTCCATCTTAGGATACTGTTCAACGTTTGAGATATCAGCCGTATCTTCAATGATACGATCAAGTTGCTTGCGACCAATCTCTTGGTGCGCCATTTCACGTCCGCGGAAACGGATGCTAATTTTAACTTTATCCTGATCTTCTAAGAAGCTAACGATTTTTCTCAGTTTAACCTGATAATCGGCTTCTTCGGTGCTAGGACGTAGCTTCATCTCTTTTAGCTGAGTCTGCTTTTGGTTCTTTTTAGCTTCTTTCGCCTTTTGCTTTTGATCATAGAGGAAGTGCTTATAATCCATGATCTTACATACTGGCGGTTTGGCTTCGGGAACCAACTCGACTAAATCTAGACTGTCTTCACGTGCCGCTTTCATCGCGGTGTCGATATCGACCACGCCCATTTGTTCACCGTCTTCTTTGACCAGACGGACTTCTTTGGCACTGATATCTTCATTGATGTTCAAACGGTTTGACTGTTTAATAGGTATTACTCCTGATCTATTTTTGGGATCTGTCGGCCTTTTTCGGCAACAGCTGTTTCTACTAATGTGATAAATTCAGCGACACTCATCACGCCCAGATTTTCGCCTTCGCGAGTCCTAACGTTGACGCTGCCTGATTCGACTTCTTTATCCCCTAATACTAGCATATAGGGAATACGTTCTAATGTTTTCTCTCGTATCTTAAATCCAATCTTTTCGTTACGCAAGTCACTAATGGCGCGTAAGCCTGATTTTTTCAACTCACTGACGACATTTTCACAAGCATCCGCCTGTTTATCGGTGATGTTCATTACAACAACTTGCTGCGGTGCCAGCCATACTGGCATCCAACCAGCATAGTTTTCAATCAATATACCGATGAAGCGCTCAAATGAACCTAAGATTGCACGGTGCAACATAATAGGTACTTCACGCTCATTTTGTTCATTGACGAATTCAGCATCAAGACGCTCTGGCATATTCGGGTCAACCTGAATCGTACCGCATTGCCACACGCGACCTAATGAATCCTTCAAACTGAACTCAATTTTTGGACCGTAAAAAGCGCCTTCACCTGGTAGATAAGCCCAATCAAGACCGGAACTATCTAACGCATCCGCTAGCGCTTTTTCTGCAAAATCCCAAGATTCGTCGCTGCCGACTCGTTTTTCAGGACGGGTCGAGAGTTTCATAATGATATTATCAAAACCAAAGTCTTCATAAACAGCAAGGGTCAGCTTAATAAAGTCAGCGACTTCTTGCTGAATCTGAGCTTGCGTACAAAAGATATGGGCGTCATCTTGGGTAAAACCACGAACGCGCATGAGACCATGTAACGAGCCTGAAGGTTCATTACGGTGACATGAGCCAAACTCTGCCATACGTAGTGGCAAATCACGGTAAGATTTTAAGCCTTGGTTAAAGACTTGCACGTGGCACGGGCAGTTCATTGGTTTTACCGCATAATCTCGGTTTTCACTCGAGGTGGTAAACATATTGGTGGCATAGTTACCCCAATGTCCAGAACGCTCCCACAAACTACGGTCGACGATTTGCGGCGTTTTAATCTCTTCATAGCCATTATCATGTTGTACTTTACGCATATATTGCTCAAGTACTTGATAAATGGTCCAACCATTGGCATGCCAAAACACCATACCGGGCGCTTGCTCTTGCATATGAAATAGATTTAAGGCTTTGCCAATTTTACGGTGGTCACGTTTTTCGGCTTCTTCAATACGCTGGATATAAGCTTTTAAATCTTTTTTATCCGCCCAAGCTGTGCCATAGATACGTTGTAGCTGCTCATTTTTAGCATCACCGCGCCAATAAGCGCCAGACATTTTAGTTAGTTTGAATACTTTCAAAAAGCGCGTGTTTGGCACGTGCGGACCACGGCACATATCCACATATTCTTGATGATGATACAGACCAAAAGCTTCTTCACCTGGCATATCATTAATCAGCTTAAGCTTATAGTCTTCACCACGTTCTTCAAAAATCTTAATGACTTCAGCACGTGGCGTTATTTTTTTGATGACGTCATAATCTTGCTTGATAAGTTCCATCATACGTTTTTCAATGGCTGCCATATGCTCAGGCGTAAACGGTGTCTCACTATAGATATCATAATAAAAACCGTCGTCGATAACGGGACCAATCACCATTTTCACATCAGGATATAATTGCTTGACCGCATGACCTAATAGATGCGCACATGAGTGACGAATGATATCGACACCGTCATCATCTTTTGCAGTAACGATTTCGACTTTAGCATCATGGGCGATAGGATCGCTAGCATCTACTAAATGCCCATTCACGCGCCCAGCAACGGTTGCTTTGGCAAGTCCTGGCCCAATACTTTGCGCCACTTCCATGACGGATGTATTGCCTTCGAAGTTTTTTACGCTACCATCGGGTAAAGTAATCGCTACCATAATCTATTCACCTTTTTGCGTCCGTTGGCAGTGATGATTGCAACCATCAATCATATAACCTTAAGACTGCGTCAATTATATCCAACCACTATGATATGTTGTAAGAGATATACACTACTTAAAAGCATTGATTTCAGGCATATATAGCATCGCGATTTATAGCTATTTAACAAGCTACAATCGATTTACTATAAAGGAAAACGAACCACCTTCTATATAAAGATAGCAGAACTGCTATTAAGTAATGTTATAAAAGCGGCTATTATAGCAAAAACCGTCTATAAACACTAGATAGCAAGGGAGTAGTCAGCTTCTATATATAAGTGCTGTCTGTATAAATATCAAGGATGATATATAAAGGCAGAGATACAACAAAAGAGCTTATTAATAAGTATCATGCCCATAATAAGAAGTTTGAACTCCTTAATACAGGTAGTTAACTCAAAACAGTTATGCTTTGCATGACAGTCCACCTAATTAAAATCTTTGTTGCCACAAAGCTATTAATCTTGAAAAACCCCTAGAAACCCCTTGACCCTCTCTTAAAACTACGTATAATGCGCCCCAGTCGAAAGGGAAAGTGCGATGATGAAGTAGCTTACTGATGAAGTAGCTTACTGATGAAGTAGCTTACTACTGAAACAATCAAACTTGATAAATTACTTTTGAGTTAAAATAATTTAACCCTTGACACCGAATTAAAAGCGTCTATAATACGCACCTCAGCAAAGGGAAGCTGGCAAATAAGTTAACAAACTTATAACCCAGATAACCCGTTGAAACGAATTAGAACAAAGGGTTGACAGACTTATATTTAATGATATACTAGTCAGCTCGCTAAACAAGATAAGCAAATAGCTTACCCTTATTTAGCGGATAATCATCTACTGGACGACAGTGATGACAACTATTTAAAAGCTTAAACTAAAGAACAACTTGTGTGGATTTTTGCTGATTCAGAATGCTAAAAAATAAAGTTGGTTGACTATCTTTTCGATAGGATTCTAACTATAAAAATTATCATTTAAGACAGCAGAAAAACTCAAAGTTAATTCATTACGAACATAATTTTTAGCGATTTTGCCAGATTAGATGAGCCAAGTTTAGAAGCTTCTTTAAAGAGCTTCATAG
>NZ_CAJGZK010000004.1 GCF_904846215.1 Psychrobacter glacincola
TTAAACGGCTTGGATGTGTCTGCCTATTTGACAGACGTGCTAAGACGCCTGCCTATTCAAGATGATCTGGATGAGTTGTTGCCTCATCGCTGGGTGCCACCGCAATAGGGGATGGTCGGATGCTTACCTTAAATCAAATTCAAACATGGCTTATTACGCTCTTGAAAAGAAGGTTAAATGAATAAAAATAATCGTTATGTCTAATGCGCAGAAGAGGGTTTATTACCGCGTACTTTACCAATCATGGTAACAATAGCCACGACGATGATACCGACGACTAAGCCTACTAACGCATTTAATAGCATCGTTATTATGCTTTCAAATATGCCTGTTAGGTGCGCTAAATCTTCCACTTCATGATGCAAAAAATCAATCCCATGCACCAAGATACCGCCGCCCACTAGAAACATCGCTAATGTCCCAGCAATCGATAAAAACTTCATCAGCTTTGGTGCTGCAGACAATAAAAAGCCGCCTATTTTCTGTTTTGCATTACTCGTCTGCTTCATTAGATAAAGACCCAAATCATCCATTTTGACGATACCTGCTACCAAGCCATAAACACCCACTGTGATACCAATGGCAATAATGGACAGCACCAAGCTTTTCTCTAAAAGCGTCGCTCCAACTGCCGAGCCTAGCGCAATCACAATAATCTCAGCCGACAGAATAAAGTCTGTACGCACCGCGCCTTTAATTTTCTCTTTTTCAAAAGCAACCAAATCAATCGTCTCATCAGCATTGGCGCGTAGGCGAGCGATTTGGTCTTCATCATGAGGTAAAATATGTGGCCAGAATTTATGAATGATTTTTTCAGCGCCCTCATAAGCCAAATATACACCTCCACACATGAGTAAAAAGGTAACTAAAGGGGGATAAATGGCACTAATAAGCAGCGCTAATGGCACTAAAATAAGCTTGTTAACGAATGAGCCTTTGGCGACTGCCCAAACTACTGGCAGCTCGCGGTCTGCTTTAACCCCTGAAACTTGCTCTGCATTAAGTGCTAAATCATCGCCCAATACACCCGCCGTTTTTTTAACGGCAACCTTGGTCATGATTGACACATCATCTAGTATCACACTGATGTCATCAAGTAAGGTTAATAAACTGGCCCCTGCCATGTGCGCTCCTTAGCGTCTATTTTTATAAATCAATGAATGGATTTTTTATTGAAGTTTTTCTAATGTTTTTTGGTATCACCGACAATCTTATCCATCAAAGCAAATAACAAGCCAGAGAATACAAACGTCATATGGATAATCACTTTCCACATCAATACATTAGCATCACTATCGCTCATGTCTTTCGGTATATCCATAAATGATTTGAGAAGATCAATGGCAGAAATGGCGACAATAGCACCGATGACTTTAAGTTTCAGACCAGAGAAATCAATTTTTCCCATCCATTCAGGACGATCCTCATGATCACCGGTATCAATCTTTGAGACAAAAATCTCATAGCCACTAAAGATGATAATGAGCAATAAGCTTGCAACCAATGACATATCGATAAGAGCCAATGTACCGACGATGATATCGGCTTCAGAAGCAGTAAACACATGGGTAATCATATGCCACAGCTCTTGGAAAAATTTGATAAACAGTAAAATAATACCAAGCACTAATCCCAAATAAAATGGAGCTAGTAACCAGCGACTATTAAATATGGTTTTCTCTAATGTGTGTTCAGCTTTCTTTAGCATGTATATCTCTTGTTTCTGGCAATATGAGTCATAAGGGGAGACGTTGACTTTAGATGATAAAAAGTAATGCGTGGCAGGAAACAGGTCATACCAATTGCTTGATATAACCTGTCATTAATAACGCTTTAAGACAAAATCTTTTTACGTTATGTTGTCTATACACCCTGTTATATAAACACTAGGTAATCGACTTTGCTTGTTGCTTGCGATGCTTGAGTGAAGCAAGCAATGCCCAACCAATAAAGGCAATACCAATCAAACCAGTAATAATCTCTGGTACATGGAATTTCACTGATAGCAGCATGATGATAGCTAAAGCACCAATGGCATAGTGCGCACCATGCTCAAGATAAATGAACTCATCAAGCGTGCCTTTGTCGACCAAAAAGATGGTCATCGAACGTACAAACATCGCACCAATGGCAAGACCTAACATAATCACGATCACGTCGTTGGTAATCGCAAATGCGCCAATCACGCCATCGAAACTGAATGAGGCATCAAGGACTTCTAAGTATAAGAAGCCGATAATACCGCCTTTCATAATGGCGCTGGTCGCTGCGGTACCTGAGCCATTCTCTTTGTTTTCTAAGTCTTCTTCGAGATCACCCTCAAGCATACCAGAAACCACTTGTACGCCAAGGTAAATCAAGATACCCCATACGCCAGCGATTAGGACAGCAGCTGATTGTTCAGGGTTAGCAAATGATACGGCAATCATCAAGACGATAAGTGCGACAAATACGCTCATGGCATCAACTTTGCCTAATTTCGCCAAACGGCTCTCTAACCAGTTAAACCAATGCACTTCTTTTTCATCAAAGATAAAGTTTAAGAAGACGAGCAATAAGAAAATACCACCGAACGCTGAAATTTCAGCATGATGCGCCAATAATCTGGCTGAGTATTCTTTAGGGTCGTTCAATGCCAAATCTATAACTTGCATCATACCAAGGTCGGCAGTCACGGCAACGATGACAATCGGGAACACCAAGCGCATACCGAATACAGCGATTAGAATACCAACTGTTAAAAATATCTTTTTCCAAAATTCATCCCAGCCCTTAAGGACTGAGGCGTTGACCACCGCATTATCGAATGATAATGAAATCTCCATGACGGCCAAAATAGCAGTAATAGAAAGGGTGGTTATCAAACCGCCCATACCGCCATGTGAATATCCCCACCATGCAGCTATCATCAATGCGATAGCTGTAAAGATGAAGTCTAAATAAAAATGTCTCATGACACATCCTGTCTGGTTGCGTAAAGCTAAGTGTATCTGCTAAAGATATGTGGTATAAAAAAAGTGGCTATTGCTAGCCACTTTTCTATGTGTGATTTTTAATGGAATATAAAGTATTTTTGAAAAATCTTCTATAGAAAATTGTGAACGCATTTCAGCTTTACTCTACTACAATAAGAAATAAATCAATCACCAACAATATAAGGTAAATCAATGCATCAAATGAGTGAATGGGTGCTGACTATCATGGCAAAGTTTGGCTATCTCGGCATTATATTTGCTATGTTTGCCGAAAATGTTTTTCCACCTATACCGTCTGAGCTTATTATGCCAGCAGCAGGTTTTGCGGCAGCTAGGGGTGATTTAAATATACTGTTGGTCATAGTAGCGGGTACGTTTGGCAGCGTTTTAGGGGCCTTGCCTCTCTATTATTTGGGAACTTTGTTCAATAAAGAGCGCCTAACAGTATTTACTGAAAAGTACGGCAAATACGTGTTTATTAAGTCTGAGGATGTTTTGTCGTCCAATGCTTGGTTCGATAAACATGGTAAGAAAGCGGTTTTTTTTGGTCGCATGGTGCCTGGTATTCGTTCATTGATCTCCATCCCTGCGGGGATGAATAGAATGCCACTGGTCTCTTTTCTAATATTAACGGCTTTGGGGGCAAGCATTTGGACGACAATATTGACCCTAGCAGGGTTTTACTTGGGCAAAAACTACGAGGTCATTGCGACTATGCTAGCGCCTTACTCTAAGGTGTTCTTGTTGCTTGCTATAGTCATTATTATTGTTTGGTTCATTAAAGGTCGACTGTCTGATCAGCACAATAGTAATAATGTTTAATACAAAACTCATTTATTGATCTTCCAAATTTAAACGACCTCTCTAAATAAAATACGACTAATGTAACTCTTAGTCAGCGCTAAGTCTCTCCTATGTTTTATCCCGTATACTGAAATGATAAATACAGTATACGGGATAGCCCATCTGTCATAAAAAATACTCAAAGACAAAGGATAACATCATGAAAAACTTATCAACCCTAAGCAAATCTATCATTATGGTACTGAGTATTGCAGGTGTCAGCACCGCTGCTATCGCTGTAGGGCAAAGCACCACTACAAAAACCGAAGTCAGTGAAGCCGTAGCAGCGGTACAAAGCAAGATCAGTCTTGAGCAAGCCATTATTATTGCTAAAAAAACCATGAAAGGTGAGATTGTTAGCGCTGACTTTGATCAACATGACCATTCAGCAGGTGGCAATTATGAAGTTAACATTGTCAACAATAATACCGAATATGAAGTAAAGATTGATGCAAATAGCGGTAAAATTTTAAGCAATAAGCAAGATAAGCTTGATAAAGAAGATATAGCAGAATATAACGCCATGAAAAAGTCTAAAACCAGTCTCAACCAAGCGATAAAAAAGGCTAACCAAAGTGTGAAAGGAAAAGTCATTGAAGCAGGGTTTGATATAGATTTTGGCAAGCCTGCCTATAAGATTGAGATTGTCAAAGGAACTCAAGTACATAAAGTGGTTATCGATAGCATGACTGGACAGATTATTCGTAGCCAAGTAGAAGCCGCTGACAGTGATGATTAATAGTACGGCGAGTAAGTGCTAAGATAGTAAATTAACCTATCATATCTAATGATTTCTGAATGGCTCTAAGCGATATTATTATAATGTCGCTTAGAGCGTTTTGGTTTAAAGCTGCCATTACCAATAAAGGAAGGCTCATGCGCGTGCTACTGGTCGAAGACGATTTAATGATTGGTGAGAGCCTGAGCGAGGCGTTGCAAGATGAGGCTTATACAGTCGATTGGGCAAAAGATGGCCGCCAAGCCATCCTAACTTTAAAAGTACAACCTTATGATATTATTTTATTGGATTTAGGCTTGCCTGAGATTGATGGTATGGGCGTATTGACCGTTATCCGAGACGCTAAGATTGACACGCCTGTACTCATTATTACCGCTCGTGATGATGTCAAAGACCGTATTGCAGGGCTTGACTCAGGGGCAGATGATTATGTGGTCAAACCCTTTGAACTCGCGGAAGTCTTTGCACGGATGCGGGTGCTTATTCGCCGTGCTCAAGGCAAGGCGGACAATCAGCTGAGTGTTGGTAATTTACATCTAGATACCTCGCATAAGCGCGTCATTATGGATGACGCTCCTGTTGACTTGACGGCTAAAGAATACATGTTGCTTGCTACCTTTATGCAATCCCCAGAAAAAGTCATGTCCAAAACGGAACTTGAAGATTCGTTATATGGTTGGGGCGGTGAGGTTGAAAGCAACGCGATTGAGTTCTTAATTCATAGTCTAAGAAAAAAGCTGGGACAACACCGAATTAAGAATGTCCGAGGACTTGGTTGGTATGTCAGTAACAATAAGGCGTAACCAATGATGTTCATTCGCCAACTCTTTAAATCCATGCAGTTTCAGCTGATTTTTTGGTCCATGTTAGCGTTACTACTATTAGCGATCGTTGCAGGTGGCTATGGCTTTTGGTACAGCTATGAAGAAATCAATGAATTTCAAGATGACAACCTTAAGAGTATGTCAGCGCTACTTGAACAAACGATTGATATTAAAGCATCTAGCGCTAACCCGTCGGATAAGAACAGTACGCACTTCGAGACCGATGAGGACGATGGTAGTATCACTGTCGATGTCATCAATACAGCGATGACCGCACCCCTAACCTATAGCTCATCTGATAAAGACTCCGATCAAGATAGTACCTCAAAGCATCAAAACGATGACGACTTTGACCATCTTGATTTAAAGCATCTCTCCTCAATCCCAACTGGTATCAGCACGCAGACGATAGATGATAAAGTATGGCGTGTCTATCGTAGTGATGGCACGGGTAAAGTTATCATCGTCAGGCAGCGTACCGAGTTCCAAGAAGATATTGCTACGTCTAGTGCGCTGCAGTCTTTTTTACCTTTAATCGTTGGTATGGCGTTTTTAATAGTGCTGCTACCCTTTATTATGTGGCGGATGCTCAAACCTGTCCGTCAACTACAGACTGACATCGGTCAGCGCCATGAAAGTGATTTGAGTGCCTTACCTGTCAGCAATTTACCGACTGAGCTCTTGCCATTAGCACAGTCTCTAAACCGATTGCTGGCACTGGTGAAGATTAGTATTGAACGGCAGCAACGCTTTATTGCTGATGCCGCTCACGAGCTGCGCTCACCGCTCACCGCTATCTCATTACAGCTGCAACGATTACAGCGTCTCACTGATGATGAGGTGATGACTGCAGGTTTAGACAAGCTTGCCATTCGCCTCAAACGCAACCAACGATTGGTCGAACAACTGTTAACGCTCGCGCGTGCTGGGAACATTAATATTACAAATAATGCCAAGCATGAGCCTGTGTCTGTCAAAGTTATTGTTGAACAAGTCATTGGTTTGCTTATCCCAATTGCTGATCATAAGAATATAGAATTGACCGTCCAGTTATCGACTGAAGACAAAGTGAATATGGACGAGACGGCCTTGTTAATACTTGTTAAAAACCTTATCCAGAACGCCATTATTTATACCTCAGATAACGGTCAGGTAACGGTTAAACTGTTACGATTTGGCGCAACTGCCAAAGAAATAGAGCGTCATAATTCTACTTTACTAAGTAGCCTTGGTGTCCATGTAGTCGGGCTTACAAATACAAAAGTCCTACCTCAGCAGCTTGCTGGCAGACTGGCCTTGCAAATAATAGATTCAGGAGAAGGCATTCACCCTGATGAGTATATAAACGTATTTGAGCCATTTGTCAGGCTGAGTCAGACGACTAAAGCGTCAGATAAACTGCCAGAAAATTCTGATAATGGGTTGCGTTCTGATAGTGTGGACAAGAAAACTGGTGAGACAGAGGGAACAGGACTAGGGCTGTCAATCGTCAAGTCAATCTGTGAGCAAGCAGGTATTGACGTTTTTATGCATGGTTCTATATTGACAGAGTCAAGTCGCAAGGATAATAAAGGATTGAGTATGACGCTAGTATTTTGAGACGTTAATATCCAATCTATCCAAACCTGATTGATCAGAAATTTGACGCACATCATCACGAGGCGTGGGTTAGTAACATTACCTATATTTGGACGCTCTATGGTTGTTTGTACTTAATAACCATGGAGCTTTTACAGTCATTACGATCTACAAAATCATCATGACAGACCAAAAAGATTTTAGGTTTATTAGTCGTGAAGTTATTTCAATAAACAAAACAGATGTAATCTCTGTTTATACAAATTGCATATAAAAATATGCTTTTATAACCGAAATGAACGATATCTGATAAATTTTCTTGATTACTGATAATATCACTATAGTGAGTTCAATATAAAAGAGTTACGCTCAGAATAGCATTATGCTGGTATAAATTTCTCTCGCTTGCTGTGCGCTTCACACTCCAAAGGCTGCGAATAATTAACCTGAACCGCCCTTGGATTGTCGGAGACTCAACATTCTGAGAGAATACGACAATCCAAGAGCGGTTCATATTAGGTGTCCTGAATTAGTTGACCACTACACGATTATATAGACTGGCACTTTTACAAGGCTCGCCACTTAGTAGAAAACGCTTTCGCTAAGCTAAAAAATTACAGAGCAGTTGCAACCAGATTTGATAAGCTCAAACAAAGTTATGAAAATACTGTAGCTTTGGCTTGTGCTTATCTTTGGTTGAAATTATGAATGTTCAACACGCCCTAAGAAACGAGTAAGGTAAAAAACAAATATTCAAGTACTAGATAGTCTATTGTTATACTTGTTGTGTTAACCTAAGTTATTGATCGTTTAAGGAATTTATATTATCTGCATTAGCAGGATTTGTATCATAAAGAATGGCCTTAACTAAGGATATTCCCATAAGCACCATCACAAAGCTAAAAGGCAGTGCACCAATAACCATAGCTGTTTTAATGGCGCCAAGTCCTCCACTGATAAGCAGAACGCCAACAACTGAGGCTAAGATGACACCCCAAAATATAATATGTGGGCGACCTTTTGGACCTTCGTTACCGCCTGAATTGATAATGTTGATAACCAAAATTGCCGAATCTAACGTGGTAACTAAGTAGGTCAATAGTAGAACCAACACTAAAATTGCCATTACCCAAGCGAAACCTGAGGACAGCATTACATCTAGCATAGCGAGTAATTGAGCCTCTTGTCCCACACCCGAAATAGCGTCACCGGCCGCACCACTGAGCGTTAAGTCAATCGCTGTTCCGCCTACCACTGAAAACCAAATAAAGCACATAAGAGCAGGTAGGATAACGGTACCAAATAGATAAGTACGGATACTACGACCCCGTGAAATGCGAGCAAAAAACACACCAACGAAGGGACCAAAAGCAATCCACCATGCCCAGTAGAACACTGACCAGTCTTTTTGCCATGTGGCAAGAGTATCGCCAACGGGCGTACCATCTGGCTGCCAAACGGTAACGAGTAGCTCAGGGAGCGCGACTACGTAGTCGAACAAGCCTACAAAAAATGCAGTTAGACCAAAGAAGGTCGAACCGAATATTAAGAAGAATGCAAAGAGAACAAAGCTTAAGCCCATGTTAATATTAGACAGCCATTTGACCCCTTTACCAAGCCCAGAAAGCGCAGACAGTGTTGCTATCCCAACGATAACTACAAGTGCAACGATAATCGCTGCCGTTGACGATGTGCCATCAGCATTGAGTAACCAATCGCCTAATCCAACTCGATGCATGCTAGAAACAAACTGCTCAACCCCAAATCCTAGTGTCTGTGCAACGCCCAAGATAGTGGCAATAACAGCGACAATATCGATCGCATTACCGAGATTACCAGATAGCTTTTTACCAAATAGTGGCGCAAGACCCGAGCGAATAGTCAGAGGTAGCTTACGACGAAATGAGAAATACGCCATAGACAATCCGACTAAGGAGTAGCAAATCCACGCACTAAATCCCCAATGTAGAAAGGCCCATTTATAGGCATATCGTACATTATCTGCAGCAGAGCCTGTTGCCATACCCTGAATGACTTCAGGATTATTGGCAAAGTGATACATTGGCTCTGCGGTCGCAAATGTTAACATACCCACACCGATACCAGCGCCGAAGATCATAGAAAACCATGAAAAGTTAGAAAACTCAGGTTTATCTCCTTGATCCCCCAAAATCAGCTTTCCATAGCGCGGAATAACGGCCAGTATCAAAGCTAAAATCAAGAAAAAAGCGACGGATAATATATACCATGTCGAGAATTGATTGAGTAAGAAGCTATTGATTGCACCTAGCATAGCCGTTGAGTTTTCGGGGAACACGACTGCCCATAAAATGAACAAGCCCAGTAAAATCTTTGCAGTAACAGTAACGTCTTTATTAAAACCCTCATAAAAGCCTTTGCTTGCAACTTTGATCGGCAGTCTAGTTAAAGGTTTTCTTTTTTCAGGCTTCATGTCTATTCCTTTAGATAGTCTTTCATTGGTTTACCTCAGTATCAAGCTACCCAATCCTTCGGGTAGCTTGATACCTATCATTTGGTTTAACTTGGTAAATACTCACTACTCCAGCTATCGCTCAAATCCCCACTGGCGATACTGGCATCAATTTCCACCACACTATAGCCAAGTTCCAGCATTATTTGACGGGTTGATTGCCCAAACTTTTCAGGTCGAGAAAGCGCGTATACGGCGCTATGCGATGGTCGAACAGCATAAGGATCAAGTTGGGTAACTTTATGACCACTTGGATGGTTCTCATAAATCGAAAAAGAATAACTACCACGATCAGTACCTGGTTTATCATCCGCTATGTGACTATATTCAGTACGTAAAGCATTAATATCCGCACAAATTACAGCAGCAATATCAGCAGCTTGTAAGCGTTTAACCCAATCATGAGCAGGAATTTTTTGAAATGCATTAGACAAAAATGTAGAACGGTCATTTTCATCTAACTGGCTAAAACCTTTTAATCCCTCAACGTTTTCAAACTTTTTCACATCGATTTCAGAAGCGTTTAATAACAAGTAATTCCCTGAAGAGGTATAGTAAAAGCGCGTCAATTCATCATGGCCGTTCGTTTCACGACCTGATGGCTCATCAAATAACCCACGTTTTTCGAAGTCATAACAATATGGAATTTGCAGTAATGCACTATTCGCTACTAATGAAGTACGACCGCGTCCAATACGGCCTGTACGATATTTTTGATATAGCGCCACGCCAATACTCATTGCTCCACCAAAGCCACACATGACATCAATGGTACCAACGTGTGCGTGTTCTTCAGGAGTGTCCATAGCTCCTCCGCAACGCAACATGATGCCAGTAGAAGCCTGTACCACATCGTCATAGCCTATGAAATCACTACTCGGACCCTTACGCACACCACTAAAACAATCAAGCTTGCAAAATATAGCGTCAGGATTTAATGCTTTTAAGCCTTCAGCATCCAACCCCATTTTCTTAATTTGTGTATCTGTCGCATTCCAAACAATAACGTCCACCGAACGAACCAATTTCTCAAATACTTCTCGTCCTTTACCCTTACCAATATCAGCAAGAATTGATCGTTTACCTACCATTTGAGACATACCATAAATGACAGTATTCCAGCTATCGTACAATGGAGATGCAGAATCAAGCTTAATCACTTCTGCACCAAAACGTGCTAAATAGCACGCCGAATGTGGCCCTGCAATGACATTACAAAGATCAAGTACCTTAATACCGTCTAACCAACCACGTTTTTCATCGTTATTACTGACTAAAGGTAACTTGGTTTTGATATTCTTTAATTCTTTTAATGCGCCATCAAAGTCAATAGGTTGCGGCGGTTTCGGTTGCAACATCAACTCACCACACTCTTCTAACCAAACAATCGGGCCTGGTTGAATCATCTTGCCATAAGTTGGATCTTCGACTTCAATCATTAGCCCTGCAGTTTCAGCATGATCATCATGGATCCATTCTTGTAACCAACGCTGTGGCGCTCCAGGTATACCGCGTTTACCAAAAATCTTTTGCCACTCTTTTGAGGTACGTATTAGAAAAGCAGCTTTCATTTTCTCAGCGATACGATCTGCCCAATGTTTTGGCATGGGATAAACACCAAGCGATGTATCAGATTTCCACTGACTAGAAGGCAAATAAGTGTCTTCCTCTTCAGTCAATCCTTCCTCAATTAATTCATCGTATAACCCTAATACTTCTAAACAACGTTTAGCATGATGTTTGTGACTAGGACACACCACGTAAAACATACGCCCATCTTTACACATATAACTGCGGTAAAAAGGATCTAGCAGTTCTTGTAATTCTTCGTAGTCCATATTCATTGGAATACCTTCAACGCGGCGGCGTTGAATTTCAACTTCACGTTGGGTCAAATAACGTTCAGGTAAGTTTTCAATTTCTATTGAATTGTAACAAAGACCTTCCATTACAGCTGCTGCAAGAGGAACTTCAATAGCATCGCCAACGCCAGTGTTTTCCCGTGCTTGTAGAGCAAAAACTACTGAAGAACCTGCTAGCATTGCACCATAAGCAGAGGGAAGTGGAAGGGGTGAGAACGATGGATTAATGCCCATTAGTACACGATTTAAACCCATGTCAGTAAAAACGCCTGAGCTCGCTGATACAATACTTTCATAGGCACGTAGCTCACGGCGCTTTTCATCATTCGAGGCAAATCCAGGAATTGATAGCGTAATCAGCTGCGGACGTTCTTTACGCAGCTTTACCAAATCTAACCCCATTTCTGCCATTTTTCCAGGGCGAAAGCCTTCGATAACGATGTCGCTTTCTAAAATTAATTTTTTAGCCTGTGCCAATCCTTCATCAGTCTTAAGATCGAGTTTTAACATCAATTTATTGCGATTTAATACGGCGTTAGCCGGACTATCCCATTTTGGACCTGACGGTGGATCTATATGAACTACTGTTGCGCCTAAGTCGCCAAGCATCATGCCTACAGCGGGACCTGCAATATATTGACCAAAATCAATGACTTTGACACCTGTGAGTGGTAATTCAGAAGTTTCTCGCATAGCTATCCATCCTTAGAATTTTATTGTACTACTATGAAAAATTAGAATTTAATGAGAGGCGACAGCATAGCCGTAGGTAGCTATCAAACTATAATCAGCCTCACTTCACGCATACATCTGCGTCCGAAATGTAAACGTATCAATAACACTGTACCGAGGTATGTATTGCAAAATTCGATACGGTGTTATTGGACTCTTCTATTTCACAGATACTATAAAGGCACTGCCCATAAAAGAGGTTGTGCTCAAAAATTGGATGGTTAAGTAGGCATAGAGAACTGCTTTTCTTCTCGTAACACTGCGCTAGGCCAGCGTTGCGTGATTGTTTTGCGTTTAGTAAAAAATCTCACACCGTCTGGTCCATACATAGCTAAGTCACCAAATAGTGAACGCTTCCATCCGCCAAAGCTTTGAGAAGCTACAGGTACGGGTAGTGGAATATTCACACCAACCATACCTACTTCGATGTTATCGATAAAATGACGAGCCGCTTCACCGTCTCTTGTATAAATACAAGTACCATTGCCATACTCATGATCGTTTATGAGCTGTACTGCCTCGCTCATGGTCTGCACACGCATAACCTGTAAGACTGGCCCAAAGATCTCTGCCTCGTAACTGTGCATCTCTTTGGTGACATGATCAATCAAAGTAGGACCCACGAAAAATCCTTGCTCGTAGCCTTCTGGTGCAGCATCAGAGCCATCGATGACCAGTTTTGCACCTTGATCGGTAGCGCTTTTGATGTGCTCTAATATCTTAGATTTGTGTGCCTGAGTAATAACAGGGCCAAAGTCGTTACTTTTATCTGAATGAACACCCAGTTTTAGCCCTTGAATAGCAGGCTGCAGTGCCGCAATCATCTTGTCAGCAGTCTCATCACCGACCGCAACTGCGACAGATAGCGCCATACAACGCTCTCCTGATGAGCCGAAAGCTGCCCCTAATAGTGAAGTAACCACATTGTCTAAGTCCGCATCTGGCATGACGATCGCATGATTTTTTGCACCGCCGAGCGCCTGACAGCGTTTACCTTGTGCGGCGGCTGTCGTATAGATGTATTCAGCAATAGGAGTGGAGCCTACGAAGCTAACGGCTTTGACATCAGGATGATGTAAAATAGCATCGACAGCTTCTTTGCCACCATTCACCACATTAATAACACCATCAGGTAAGCCTGCTTGCTGCAAGAGTTGTGCAATAAAGAGTGTGGCGCTTGGATCACGCTCAGACGGTTTTAATATAAAGGTATTGCCGCAAACGATAGCCATAGGGAACATCCACAGCGGCACCATCACAGGGAAGTTAAAGGGGGTGATACCAGCGACTATGCCCAATGGATGAAACTCACTCCAAGAGTCTATATCGGTAGCAACATTACGACTGTGCTCACCCTTTAATAGCTCAGGCGCTCCACAAGCATATTCGACATTTTCAATACCACGCTGTAGCTCACCGGCGGCATCATGAACGATTTTTCCATGCTCCTCACCGACTAATCTGCATATCTCATCAGCATTTTGCTCTAATAATTCTTTGAATTTGAACATGACGCGCGCGCGTTTTAATGGTGACGTTTTGCTCCATGCTGGAAAAGCAGCTTTAGCCGCAGCGACTGCTTCACCGATAGTTTTTTCACCACCCAAAGCCACTTGCTTACTCACTTCACCCGTTGAGGGGTTGTAAATATCTTGAGTTTGGCTGTCATTATTTGACATGCTGCCGTTAATTAAATGTCCGATAGTTTGCATAATATTTTTCCTTTTATAGCGTTTGGATTAAGGTTAAGTTAGTAGCGAATCAAAAGGTTATCAACTTGGTGAGACGTCAGCGGTACTATGACCATCCCATAGCAAGGTATACAGCTGAATCATCTCTTCTAGACTGGGTATTCGAGGATTGTTATTAGGGGAACCTGAGGCGAATGCTTGCTCACACATCGTATCGATGAGCGCATCAAAATCTGCTTTTTGAACGCCAAATTCTGCCAGTGTGGGAACTTGTAGTTCTTTATTGAGACTTTTTAGATACTTAACCAAACTGGCGTTTGCTTGATCATCTGATTCACTGTGATCCGATATTCCTAATGCGCGCGCGCAATCAGCATAACGATCGGGTGCACTAGAGATACCAAACTCTGTAATGGTTGGCAGTAGCATCGCGTTCGACAATCCGTGCGGTACGTGAAAAAAGGCACCGATTGGACGGCTCATACCATGTACTAAGGCGACTGAGGAATTGCAGAAGGCAATGCCTGCTAAGGTAGAGCCTAGCATCATCGCCTCACGGGCTATTTCGTCTTTTCCATTATGATAAGCGGTTTGGATATTAGGCCCAATTAAGCGTAAGGCTGCGAGCGCCTGTTGATCGCTATAAGCATTACGTTTAGGACTGATATACGCTTCAATAGCATGGGTCATGGCATCGATGCCGGTGTCTGCGGTCGTACGCGGTGGTACGCTCATCGTCAGACTGTAATCGATAATTGCCGCTATGGGCATGAATCCCATCCCAACACACAACAGCTTTTCATTATTAGCTTCGTCAGTAATGATGGTGAAACGTGTAACCTCTGATCCTGTACCAGCTGTCGTCGGTATGGCGATGATAGGTAGGCCTGTTTCATCGACTTGACGGGGAAATTTATAGTCACGAATGACGCCACCAAACTTACCCAAGATAGAAATAGCTTTAGCACTATCAATAGGACTGCCGCCACCTAGGGCAATTAGGCCATCGTAGTCTTGAGCTTTTACCTGAGATACTCCAGCCTCGATAGAGCTTTCAGTGGGTTCGGGTACGGTATCTGAGAATACATCTGCAGTAATGTTCACCTTTTTCAAGATGGTTTGCACATTATCAACGTAGCCGAGTTTCACCATCATCTCGTCAGTAATGATAAGTGGCTTTTTTACACCTAAGCTGGCTAATATTTCTGGTAGCTTTTGGCAGGCATCGCGTCCAATTTCCATTGTCCTTGGCAGAAGGATACTGTGTGACATAGTTACTCATCCTTGTATTAATAAATTTCACATAACGATAAAAATCCTATCGATATGTGAAATTTAACAGAATATTTTTGTAATAGCAAGACGCAAAAAGATAAATTTTATCGTTATAATGGATAAATTTATTCGCTGAGAGTCAGCTAGAGGTTTAGAGTAGGAAATGATTAATACCAAAAAGAAGGGTTCAAGCGTTGAGCGCGTTTTACAGATAGTAGAAGTGTTAGCCAGTTCACAAAGGCCGATGAGTGTCAGTGATCTAGCAGAAACGTTAGAAGTGCCTGTGCCCAGTATGTATCGGTTATTGGATCAACTGCACGGTCTTGGCTTCGTGCAGTTAGATTTGCCAGGGAAGGTCACCTGCGGAAAACGCATGTATAAGCTTGCCATGAACTTATTGCAAAACAGTGATTTCAAAAATGAAAGGCTAGCCATACTGAATGAGTTGTCAGCAAAAATAGGAGAGACGGTAGGTATTGCGATTTTACAAGACTTAGATGTGGTTTATATCGATCGCGTCATGTCGGATTGGCCGTTGCAAATATTTCTACCTTCTGGCACTCATGTTCCCGTCTGGGCCAGTGCCAGTGGTAAATTATTATTAGCACAATTATCTGATGAAAAATGCAAGCGTATCGTTGAGAAAATGTCGATACATGCGCTAACGACCAATACGCAAACAGATAAAAAGCAACTGATGCAAACGATTACAACAACACGCGATACTGAAGTTGGGGTAGATAACGAGGAGTTTATTCCAGGTATGGTAGCCTGTGCTGTGATGATTCCTAATAATGACCAACAAGCATTTGCTACGGTGTTTACCCACGGTCCGACAGTTAGAAAAACTTTAGAAGAGTTGCTCAGTTACGTGCCTCTTATGCAAGAGGCAGCTAATGAGCTATCAGTAATTTTTAATCAAAACTATGAGTAAAATATCGTCAAAAAATCGCTGAAAAACTTGAATATAAATGATTGAATAGCTTTAGATTTGTAGAATATCCATTGATCTGGGTAGAAAACTACCTTGCTATCACGTAGCCCTGTGTTTATAGAACATTTAGTCATAACTTGTCATTCTTCAGTGGTCAGCTTGAAAAGTTAATGAGTAAGATATTCAGTATTGTTACTTGTCGATCATTCAAAACGTGCTATGAATGTGTCTGTCAGAAACTGGCTTCATTGTTAATATATCCGTAGTCTTTTAAGAAGCGATCAGAGCTTGCTCTAGAATTTATAAAAACAAGACCAGCCAATCAGTGATATCCCTGTCAACTTTGAGATCGAATTCAAAGGTTTGCAACTTTCCAAGCAAACGACCCTGTAGTATCCGCACACGACTGACCAATGGCAGCAGTTTTTTATCTGACCATCGCCACTCAGTCCAGTCTGAATGTTCATGAATATAGGTAATATGCTTCATATTTTTCTCAATTATATGCAGAGATTAAAACATTAATCTCCTTATATTTTACAGAGAATAGAAAAAGGATACAGTTCGATGCCTGTATAGTGACCCCTGCCCTCAAATCCATTCACATAAGCTTGGAAGATTTCAATTGAGCAACCTAACGATAAAAGTCAAACCACATCTGCCTTAGCATTTTATAGCGTAAACCCTTCTGAATTCTAATCCCACTCGAGCATAGATCTTATCTTATGTCGCTGCAAAGCAGTGCTTTGCTAATCGCTCCTCGCTATACTTAAGCTCACTGTATTTAATAATGTCACTGAACCACGCCTCGTTAGAGCGATTCGCAGCAAACGGCTAGTCTTGCAGGTTTGGGTAGATATGCTTATGATGATTTGAGCTGATGGTGACTTAAAAGCGCTTATGACAACGGCATTGAATGCCATATTGTGTAATGCGTCTGACCCTGTATCGACTGATGTGATGATCTTGCTCTGAAAGATAAGCAAGCAATCGCTAAGAAGCACCATAGCGCTGCTTAGTGTCATTATGATCTGCTCTGACCAGTGATTCACATCGATTGTGATGGATCTGCTGGTTACTAGTATCACGATTTATTCAGTCGTAGTATATTGAAGGCTTAACAGCTAATACTTTACCTTAAAATGCTACTTTAAATGATTATTTTCTAGATTCGCTAAAAACGCTGCAAAACCTTTTGTCGCCCGAGCTTGCAAGCGGCTACTGGTCTGTACACGAACGCGATTGCTCCAAGTGATGGCATAGCCTTGATCTTCAAACCTTTTAACCAAATCCACATCTTCATGGCATGGCAAATGCGCAAAGCCGTCAACAGCCAGATAAGCTGCACTGCTAAAGCTTAAATTTGCCCCATGAATATGACGATGTCCCATTCTATCTTGGTAATGAGCAATATAATCTTCGCGCGTTTGCGGCGTCAAATGAGCCCAGCTATCAACGTCTACCACGCCGCAAATCATATCAATCGGCTGCTGGGAAATATGTTCAATCTGCTGTAACAACCAATCCATAGGAACTGTTGAGTCAGCGTCTGTACAGGCAAGCCATGTTACACCATTTGTAATCGCATGACGAATGCCCATGTCTCTCACTTGTCCCACACAATGATAGTCACAGCATAGGTAGTCAACACCCTCGGCTTTGACGATGGACTGCGTATCATCGGTGCAGCTATCCAACACCACTAATATAGATGCCTTAATCGTTAAGGGTAATTGCTCGATAGCGGTCTGCACTGATGCCAAGCACTGAGCGATAGTCATCGCCTCGTTATGAGCTGGAATCACAATACCGATTTTCATATCAGGTTTTCTTGCATAGCGACTGAATCTGTAGAACGTTGCCAAGTGTCTAATAGGAAATCTCTGTCTATCAGTTGGCTTTGATGAGTGAACGCAATTTGACGCTTGTCATTATTTTCGGCATTAAAAGCATGGTATAAGCGCTGATGCACGGTCTCACCTGTCATGGAAAAGTCATCAATAGCATAGCGCCAATGACAGCACAGTAATGTACCGCCTATAGCAAGGTTTTGCTGAGTCCAAGTGATTACCGTGTCAATATCATTGGGTGATAAATAATATAAAATCTCACTAATGACAATTAAATCAAAGGGCGACTCTCTAGTAGGCGTATCACTCGATAAAGGATAAGTGTCCAAAAGGGCATTTTCTAAAGTCAATAATCTATTAGGGATCACACCTTGAATGACCTTAACATGAGGTAATCCTGACAAGCGCGCTTTGGCAAGTTGCACCGCCTGATGATTGCCATCAATACTGACCAAAGCCTGACAACGTTGAGCCAATAGTTCACTCAGCATACCGTTACCGCAGCCTAACTCAATACCATACTTATATTGAGATTGCGGCAGTATCGCTAGACACATATCACGTTTTCGTTTTTCATACCAACGAGTTTGATACTGCCATGGGTCGCTATTGCCATTATATAACGCATCAAAATAAGATTCTAAATAAGCAGCTGATTGGTTACTAATAGCAGTACCGCCAGCTGAGACAGTTTTAGAATACTCTAAACTATCGACTAAGTTACCGGTATCTATTGGTGGCTTAGGTTTAGGGGTGTGACTCATATAAATAAACCTCCCAAGGTTGGCTGATTCTAGCAATCGCTTGCGCGGATAAAATCGGTGGGCTGCCCGTACTTTCATCAATAGTAATTTGACTCTCAAAGCACGAGATGGCTGCAATCTTACGTCTTAACTGCTCGTTAGTTAAATCAAGTCTTATAGCTTGGTGCCAAGGAATACGGCTATCAGCAGGTTTTGCCCAATGCCATGCCCAAATTAATACTTGATAACAGGCTAAATGATGCTGCTTAGCAAATGAGGCAACCACTTGCCCGGTTGCCTCGTGGTCGGGATGCCCATCGCGCATAAAAGTGGTTATTAAAATATCGTCAGCTTGGATAATAGAGGTTAATTTTTGCTGAAATTGCTCTTGTTGGGTAAAAACTTCGCCATCTGCTAAGTTTAAAGCAACAGTCGTGACCTGATGAGCCACACCCAGTATCTCTAATGCTTGCATACTCTCTTGCGGACGAATGGTATTAAGTTTTTCTTGTGTATAGATTGTCGAGTTTGGATGACTTTGCGTGCCGTTCGTCACGTGAATAAGAACGATAGGATTGCCATTCGCCGTAAGTTGTTGCAACAGACCGCCACAGCCTATGATTTCATCATCAGGATGCGGGGCGAAGATGCAGACACGCTGATGCGGGGCAAAGCTTTTTGTAATGTCAAATCGAGGCATGTCTTGCAGTCCTGACCAATTTTTCCAAGCCTCTTGACTGGTACCATCGCCTTTGATAACACGATCACCCACAATCGGATGGTGTCCTTCATTACCTTCATTACCTTCAAAGGTAGCAGCATGCGTGACAGCGTCATCTTTGACTGTAAGCTTTATAGTCTTACTAGATATTATAGTTGCCATATATTCTCCTGCCCATCGGTTAAGTCATTGGCTACAACGCTAGATAATTCGCCGATTTTCTGTAAGTCAAAAGCGCCATGGCTTTGGCGGATAAACACGGGCAGATCTGCTGATAATCTTGCAAAATGGGCATTGCGGCAAAATGGCGCTGCCCCCAATGCCTGCCCGACAACTTCCATTACTTGGCGAGCGACTTTTTCAACTTGTGATCTCAACTGACGTATGGCAAGTTCATGGCTGAGCTGTGGCTGACTATCTATTAAATCAGCAACATGATAAAAATACTGCTGAGTGACTGCCAATGCCGTACTAACTTGACCCAGATACAGGGCTTTATAATCGTTTGGTTTTTGCTGATAGGCGCTGATTAAATAGTCTGCTAGGTAAGCCGTTGCTCCATACCAGCAAGCAGCAACCCCTGCCGCCCCATGCCAAAATCCTGCCCGTTCTAGATAGATATTTGCGGCACCAACTTGACTGACCGTGACCTCATGGAACTGTATAGTAGCCGTATCAGTGGCTTGCATCCCCACCGCTTGCCATTCACTATTGTCACTCTCAATACCAGGTTGGTGCATATCTACTATAAGCAGTTGCGCGTGACCATCAGTATTACGATATGTTATGAGCCCATGATCAACCACACTAGCCCCTGAACACCACGCTTTGGTACCACTGACTTTTCCTTGTTCATAGCGTATAGGATCGGGATGACCTTCTGCTGCCCAAACTGCCCACAACCCTTGATCCGCTTTATCATAACCCACTTCATATAAAATGCTTAGCGCATCCAAGTGCGACTCAAACCATTTTGCAATTGTTAAATCAATGCTGGCAACATAAGCCAAAACCTGCCAACGTATTAATGTGCCTGAGCTTGCATCATCTGCATTGGCAATACCACTTGCGGGATGCGGGATTTGCTCGCTATAAGTGATTAAGGTTTTTAAAATATCATGACGTAATTTGTCAGTTAAGCTAAGCGTCCTACTGGTTTGATTATCAGCACGTATGATATTTTCTATACTGGCTTTTATCTCTGATAATAAAGGATTTTTTGTATTTAACAGTAGCATGAAGTCTCCTAATTATTCTTATGAGTCGGACATTTGGACTGCGGCAGGTTTCAAGTTATCTGTTTGACGTTTTTTGCCATCATACAGACCTTCCAAAAAACGTTGCTGCCAAGCCTGTAAGTTATCTTGCTGTAGTCCTTGCAGTAACGACTGATAGCGCGACTGCCGCTCACTTAACGGCATCGTCAAAGCAATGCTTAAACCCTCTATCATGCTTTTTGGCTTATGTGGATCGATAATAACCGCGGCTTGCATTTGCTCGGCTGCCCCTGCATAACGTGAGAGCAATAACACGCCAGGATTGTCAGGGTTTTGCGCGGCAATATATTCTTTGGCAACCAAATTCATACCATCTTTAAGCGAATTGACCCAGCCGATATCACTCTGCCAAAATAGGGTCATTAATGTCTCATGGCTTATGACGCTTTCGCAATAGTTGATAGCTTGCCAACTATTTATAGTATTCTCATTTTCAGAAATATCATTTCTACACGTGCTAAGTAAGAACTGCTGATTAATATCGTTGATAGTATATTTAACGTCATCATAGAGACGCTGATAAGCAGGCACATTTAGGCGACTAGGACAGGCAATTTGCAATAATGTCAGCTGATTCTGATATAAAGGATTTTGCTGTAAAAAATTGCGGTATGCTGAAAAACGCTTTAACAACCCTTTTGAATAATCGATTCTATCCACCGCAATAATCTGCTGGGCAGCAGATTTTATAGTCTTTTTATTCTGATTGGCTTTGTCATATTGCAAGGATAAGTGGCTAATTTGCTGCTGTATTCTTGTCACATTTATGCCTATTGGATATGCATCAATCCGCAAATAGTGAGGATGATTTAGACCTAAGTTAAGCATAATCTGCGTATTTTTTGACTGGGTAGAGGTGCTAAAACCTTGCGGGGCATATAAGACGTTTATTAGCGAATCTTTTAAATAATATTGGCAAACAAAAATACAGTTGGCTCTATCTTGCTGGGTTTGTGTGCCAAGTACATCGTAATGGGCAAGATGCGTAATGAGCTCACCGCTTTTATCAAGCGATTGCCAAAATGGTAATGAGACAAAGGGGATGTGGAAAAAAAAGCCGATACGATTATGAACTCCTAATTGCCTACAATGATACGCCACACTTAAAAAATGATAATCATGCACCCAAATCACATCATCAGGCTCAATAATCTTCTTTAATTGCTTAGCAAAGAGGTGGTTTACCGTTTGATAGCCTGCGTAATCCTCTGGCGCTTGACTGATTAAATCAACTCGCTCGTGTAGTAGTGGCCACAGTACATTGTTGGCAAAGCCGCAGTAAAACTGCTGATACTGCTCAGTAGTAAGTGCAGTGGTCATATAAGTGATGAATGTATGCGCACACGACCCGTCAGCGTCTGCTAAAGCAGTTTGTTTGATACTACTAAATTCATTAGTATAATCATCATTATAGTGTTCGACAATTTCACCATTCCAGCCCATCCAAATGACTGATTTTCCATTTAATACGTCTTGCAGTGCTATTGCAAGTCCACCTGCCATTGGTTTGTCATCGGGAATTTTAACCCGATTAGATAAGACGATTAGGCGGCTCATATCACGCGCCTCCCTCTCACTCTCACGGTTGCTTCTACTGGCGCAGTATGTTTTTGGCAAAAGCTTAAAAAGCTATTCAGTAAAACAGTCACCTCATGAGTATTACGAACATAATAATCGGCATGCGTGGGCTCACAACCGACCTTAATCCCCATCCCTTTTATTAACTGTGAATCGTCTTCTAGCGATTTACTTTCACCTTGCACAGCCACAAACCCTGCTTCATCGGTAATATCATCACCCATAAAAATAGGACAAAGGCTCTCACTACTTTGCATTTTTTCTAATAAGGTTAGAATGGCTGTACCTTTATTCACCCCTTTTGGCACCACCTCCCACACATATTTACCGGATTTCAATGACCAATTATTATGAGTTTTTAAGGTTTCTGCCATAATGGCATACGCCTCATCAGCCAAAGCAGGATTTTTCCGGAAATGGAGCGCAACAGAATAAGGTTTATTTTCTACAGTGAAGTCATCGAAAGGAATACAAGATTGAATAATAGACTGCTTGATTACAGCGAGTTCCATGGTGTCAACAGATACAACGTTTGTCTGGTTAGTATCGCTACTATCATCAAAGGCTATTTCTAGTCCATGCGTTGCTGCAATCGGTAATATCAAAGGAGACAGCATTTGCCTTGCTTCAGCCAGACTACGTCCTGTCACGACAGCGATTTTTATGCCATGACTTTGTATTTTTTGTAAAAGTATTAAGGTTGAATCTGGAATGACACTGTCTTTAGGATTCATTGTAAAGTCAGCTAACGTGCCATCTATATCTAAAAACAAACAGTACTCTTGCTGATAGGATAAATAGTCAGCAAAGTTTTTTGGCGGGATATAGATAGGTCGCCTATTTATGCTGGGGCTTCTTCCTGAAGTCACGTTGCTTCCTTTTTAATATAGCGTCATATTTCAGACAAATATGCTCTACATTTGAAATAATTCGCCTATCAAAAGCCGTTGCGGTTTTTAATATGGACCTATAAGAAGGCGAATATTAAGCCATTGAATTTAATAAGAAGTGTGCCATAGCCACAGTAAAAATCTAGTGACCAGAGTGTGCTATTTGACGTGTGTTCTGTAACTTATTAAACACGGTTGTCATTTATAACAGGCCGCTATATATAGTATGTGTTTCAACATAGTCAGTCCTAAATAAAAGAAATACAAATATTACAAGTTACTGCTGCTATCAATTTTTCTTGCTTGCTGGGCCTACGCAGACAGAGGCTGCAAATAATTAACCCTAGTAACTCTGTATCCTTTTAAAAGTGGATTAACTATAGCACTTAGCTTTTCACGTAGCGATCTCATTTGTAATTCGCCGTTTCTGTAATACTCTCTATATCCATAAAAAATCCCTGCTTAAAGCAGAGATTTTTTTATTCTTATAATTATTAAAATCTACTTTTTACTTGGCTTATAGTTGGCGTGTGATGGTCTTGCAAATGCTAACTTAGCCGTTTGTAATGCCACACATAATGCACCGATGATAAAAATCACGTCGCCAAAGGTACGAATCCAACGCAGCCTCTGTAGGAAGTCTTGTTGCATGAACCCTTCACTACGGGCATACCACAAGCCTTCAGTCAAAGAAGCCTGAGCCTGATAAATTCCGATAGGAAGTAAACTGGTAGATATCATTAGTACCAAACCGATATTAAGTGCCCAAAAGCCAGTTTTCATTAGCTTTTCACTGAACACATAATCTGGGCGGATATATCGCATGACCAGTAGAACAAATCCGATCGATAAGAATCCATATACCCCAAACAAGGCGGCATGAGAATGCGTTGCCGTGGTGTTCAGACCTTGTAAATAAAACAAAGATACAGGTGGGTTAATCATAAAGCCAAAAACACCCGCCCCTAACATATTCCAAAAGGCGACGGCTACGAAGCACATGATAGGCCACTTGAGCTTCTCCATCCAAATGGCTTGACGCTGCATAGACCAATGCTTATAGCCTTCATAGCCTAATACTACTAGCGGTACGACTTCTAATGCACTGAATGAGGCCCCAATAGCCATGATAGGCGTGTTCGTACCTGAGTAGTACAAGTGATGAAAAGTACCAGGCACGCCACCTAATAAAAATAAGGCAGCAGACGCAATGGACGATGCGGTAGCAATGCGCTTGCTCACCAAGCCTAAGTTATAGAAGATAAAGGCCAGAGATACAGTGGCGAAAACCTCAAAGAAGCCTTCAACCCATAAATGCACGACCCACCAGCGCCAGTATTCCATAATAGTAAGATGCGTGCGCTCACCATAGAATAAACCTGCCCCGTAGAACAAACCCACACAAAGAACAGAAGCTACGAAGATGGTGAGTAAGTTTTTATCACCGTGTTGCTTAAAGCCATTAACACAGCCACGCATCATTAATACGAGCCAAAAGAGTATGCCGATCCACTTAAGAATTTGCCAAAAACGACCAAGGTCAATGAACTCGTAACCTTGATGACCGAACCAAAAGTTGTACTTAGCTGGCAAGATATCTGCCAAAGCAAAATACTGACCCGCAAAAGAGCCCACGACGACCACAATTAATGCGACCCAAAGTATATCAACCCCAAGCTTTTGGTATTTAGGATCTTTACCACCGTTGATGATTGGGCTTAAAAACAGACCCGTCATTAAGAACGCAGTGGCAATCCAGAATAGCGCTGATTGAATATGCCATGTCCGTACCAGTGCATAGGGGAAATAGTCAGAGACCGGAATACCATAGAAGTTCTGACCCTCAATAGTATAGTGAGCCACAAAACCACCGATGAAAACCTGAAATACAAATAAAGCCATGACCAATATGCCATATTTTGCGAGTGCTTTTTGTGAGGGCGTCAGTGCAATTTTGGTCAATGGATCAGCGTCAGGCGTGAGGAGATTGATGTCTTCGTCTTTATGCAAGAATGCCCAACCCCAAATTAAGAAGCCCACACCGGCGATTAAAAAAACCACACTAGCAATAGACCACATGATATTTTCAGTGGTAGGCACATTATCAATAAGGGGTTCATGAGGCCAATTGTTGGTATACGTTGCTTCAGTACCCGGGCGTTCTGTGGATGCAATCCAAGTGGTCCAAAAAAAGAAATTGGTGAGTTTCTGTCTGTCTTCTAGATCTGGCATGGTGTTATTTTTCATTGCAAAGCTTTCACGCGATGTTTGCAATGATGGCTCGTTACCATATAGACCTATATAGTAAGGCGCAATTTTAGTCATCGCAGCGATACGAGTCGCTGACAAAACCACTTGAGCTTTATCGTTGACGGTGCTTTTTCGATATTCTTTTTTTAGCTGAGCGTTCAATACGGCTTGCTGGTCATCATTGAGAGACTCAAAATCACTGCCATAGAGTTCTTGCCCTCTGATATCAAGCCAAGCGACGAGCTCGCGATGTAGCCAGTCGGCTGTCCAGTCAGGTGCTTGATAGGCACCATGACCAAGCACAGACCCCAACTGCTGACCACCCGTACGTTGCCAAGCAGACTGACCGTCTAAGATATCGTCTTTGGTAAGAATGACTTGACCATTAGTATCAATAAACTGCTCAGGAATAGGAGGTGCCGTACGATAAATCTCGACCCCGCCCCAACCTAATAAGGTAAAAGTGACGAGAATAATAGCTACTAAGCCAAACCAGTATTTTTTGTACTCACCCATTTGCCGCTCCTATTGCGAAACAAAGGCAGATAATAACTTAAAGATATATTTTAAATGAATCTTTAAGGATACTATAACACCTATAATGCATTATAAAATGACGCTGAAAACGATTGAAACCCGCTGCTGTCGATATGACGCATGGTTCCAATACTCATCCCATCATACGAATTGCTTCTTTTGAGTTAAGAATAATATCTCTGATATTTTGAAAATCACAGAAATCTATAAAATATCTTTAGATTAACTTAAATATAGCCCTTATTGTATCATTGATTTAATCATTAGGTTCAGTCTTAATTTAATTTAATTTCGTGCATACTCAACAGTCATGTCTAGCGCTTTAGTACCGCCTTCGTTGTAAACGAGATTTCACTGATTTCAGTTGCGAATATGACGCTACTTTGTAAATTCCAAAGCATCATCTATTGTTATTAATATATTTCCGAATAACGCTACGCTCAATATTTAGAGTCTTATTCTTAAATTTGATGCTTCTCTCTCTAAACTTTATTTTCTCCGCTAAAAGTGTTACTGATCTAGTACTATCTATAGTTAAAATATCTCAAAAACGCTACAGTGCTGCTGGTATAAATTTTTTGCAGCCTCTGTCTGCGTAGGCACAGCAAGCAAGAAAAATTAATATCAGCAGCACTTGATGTATCGATATTACTTTTCCCTGACTATATATATGGCGATCTCTATTGGCTGAGAAATTAGTATATAGTTAAGTATAGCTATAAATTCTATAAAAAGCGGATTGTGAAGGTATTTGTGGCTCTGATGGTATGAATATCAATGGTAGAAAACGCTAATCGCTTTGCGGTTGATAGCTGTGATACCGACATTCGGGCGCGTTTGGCACGCCTAGAAGATCCATTTAGTTTATTCCGTTGCCGAGGCATTATAAATTGCGTGTTGTATTGTCCAAAGGGCTTAAACCCCACTAAAGCTATTGGTAACTTGCGTAATATGCTAATCAATCAAGCAGGCTAAGGAGCAAGGCTATGTTTCAAGTTAATAATAACTCTCATCAAGAAACTTCTAACACTTCTAACAAAACGTTAGATATAGACGATAATTGGGTTAAGAAAATATGGGCATGGGCAGACGAGTTTGAGTTGCTTGACTCTGAAGTCCCTCGTGCTAAAGAGGCATTACTGGACATGAAAAAGCTAGCAATTTTAGAGCCTGAGCTTGATGAACAACATTCTAGAGATGCCCATAGAGTGGGCTATATACCCGACGAACTCACTAACCTTATAAATCTCACAGAAATAGATATTAGTGGTATTGATGCAAGTTATTTACCGCAGAATATAGGTCAATTGACTAACCTAACCAAACTGTCTATTAGGCATTCTAACCTCGTAACATTACCGGATAGTATCGGACAGCTCACTAACCTTACTGAGCTCTTTATTGATGAAAGTAAGCTTGAAAAGCTACCTGATAGTATCGGACAACTCACTAACCTTTACAGAATGTTCATCGGTCGCTGTCAGCTTCAATACTTACCTGACAGTATTGGACAGATGAGTACCCTTAAGATACTTGATCTCATTCATTGTGGTCTTGACGAGCTGCCTGACAGCATCGGGCAACTCGCCAATCTTGCTAAGCTATTTATTAGTTATTGTCCACTCAAGAAATTGCCTACCGACATTGGGCATCTCTCTAATCTTACGGAATTTGATCTTATTCACTGTAATCTTACATATCTACCTGATAGCATCGGAAAACTTACTAATCTTGATAAGCTGTATATTAATCATTGTGAGCTTATACAGCTCCCTGAGAGTATCGGGCAACTTCGTAATTTAACTGAGCTCTTTATTAGTCATTGCCCTCTTCAACAGCTCCCTACTAACATTGGACAGCTCTTAAACCTAAATAAACTGGATCTTATTCACTGTGAGATTAAAGAATTACCTAATAGTATCGGGCAGCTTGCTAACCTTGCTGAGCTGAACCTTATTGACTGTCAGCTTAAGTATTTGCCTGACAGCACTGGGCAACTCAGTCATCTTGCTGTACTTAATCTGACTCACTGTGAGATTGACGAGCTACCTGAGAGCATTGGGCGACTTACCAATCTTGCTGAGCTTTTTATTAGCTATAGCGAGCTTAAACATCTACCTGACGATATTGGGCAACTGACTAATTTAACTAAGCTTTATATCAATCATGGCGATATTAAAAACCTACCTGATAGCATCGGACAACTTAAAAATCTTACTGAGCTATTTATAAGCCATTGCGATCTTAAATATCTGCCTGATAGTATCGGGCAACTCACTAAGCTAACTAAGCTTGATCTGATTCACTGTAATCTTAACAACTTGCCTGACAGTCTTGCTCAGTTAACCAATTTAGACTGTATTAATCTTAAGGGAAACCCGCTTAATAATCTGTCTCCAAATATGCTGGATTACTTGCATTCTATAGAGACTGTATACGGTTTAAAATTATAATAATGGGTGTAGTAGTCAAAAATCCCCTTTCCCCTGAATAAATCAAAAAAGCCCTACCTGCTATGACTGACACAGCAGGTAGGGCTAAACGATAAATGGTAGCTTTTAAATGATACCTTTTAAATGATATTGTCATCACCAAGGTTTAAAATGAAAACCATTATCGTTTTTGATAATGGCTCAATCAGTCGATCAAACCGCGCTCGATAAGATGATTACCATACTGCTCGCGTAAGTCTTTTTTGAGCATTTTTCCCGTACCATTTAATGGCACTGCTTCTACGAAGATGACAGCATTAGGAAGCTGCCACTTTGCGACCTTACCTTCATAATGAGCGATGAGAGCTTCCTCACTTACCTGCTCGCCAACCGCCAGTTGGGTAATGATAATTGGACGCTCATCCCATTTTGGATGTGCGGCGCCAATGACCGCTGCCATCGCTACTGCCGGATGCGACATGGCAATATCTTCTAACTCTACTGACGATATCCACTCACCACCCGACTTGATTAAGTCTTTAGCACGATCTCGAATTCTTAAATAACCATCTTCGTTGATCGTTGCAATATCGCCCGTATCAAACCAACCATCGGACTCAAGCGCCGACTGTTCATTATTAAAGTAAGTATCGACAATCCAATACCCTCTGATTTGTACGTTACCCGAGGTCTTACCGTCATTAGGTAGCAGTTTGTTATTCTGCTCGCTATCCACTATACGAATCTCAACGCCAAATGGTGGGCGACCCTGTGACAAACGGACAGTCAGCTTATCTTCCTCTGATAAATCGCTATGCTTAGCTTTGAGCTGGTTGGCTGTCCCTAGTGGACTGGTCTCAGTCATACCCCATGCATGCAGGGTCTCACAACCGAACTCATCACGGAAAGTCTTAATCATAGAGGACGGACACGCTGAACCACCGACCACGTTACGTTTCAGACTAGGCAGCTTAGTGCCCGTCTCTTTAGCAGCGGCTAGTAAGGTTTGCCAAATAGTCGGTACGCCAACAGCGACATTAACCTTATAGTCATCAATCATATTCGCCAAACTGTGCCCATCTAGATTTGGTCCTGGTAGCACTAATGAGGCACCAATCATCGCTGCGGCATAAGGCAGACCCCAAGCATTGGCATGGAACATCGGTACTACGGGTAGGACAACATCTTGTGCCGATAGATTGATGGAATCGGGTAAGCTAATACCAAAGCTATGCAACACCGTACTACGATTGGTGTATAGCACCCCTTTAGGATTACCCGTCGTGCCTGAGGTATAGCATAATGACGCTGGTGCATTTTCATCAAGCTCAGGCCATTCAAACTCATCCGACTCTTCATCGACGATATCATCATAGAAGATGACGTTGGGCAGTTGCGCTCTGACTTCTTCATCTGGCGCGGTCATACAAACGAAATGTTTGACCGTCTTTAGATGATCTTTGACACCCATTACTAGCGGTAAAAATGTCTTTTCAAAAAACAGTACTTGGTCTTCGGCATCATTGACAACATAAATGATTTGCTGTGGGAATAGACGCGGGTTGATCGTATGGCATACCATACCAGCGCCAGACACCCCGTACCAGATCTCAAGATGGCGACGGTTATTCCAAGCGATAGTCGCTAAGCGATCGCCTTGCTCCATGCCAAGCTTAGCTAAGGCATTTGCAAGACGCTTACTATTACTATGTATGGTTTTCCAATCGGACAGAGTGGTACTACCATCAGTCTCACGCGAGATGATTGGGGTATCGCCATGATATTTGGCTGCATGTTGAATTAGATGACTAATCAATAATGGACGTTGCATCATTTGTCCGAGCATACTTTCCTCCTTGAAAGTTTCGTTCTAAAAAGTTTTATTCTAAAAAGTTGGGTGTTACCTCCTCTAACAAATTCATCAAAAGTTTAATAAACCGAAATGAAAACGCTACTATTGATAACACCCAAAAAAGTTATTTTGATACTTTATTTAATAAATTAAAGATTACATAAAGCGTGACGCCAGCTCCTTCATAATCTCATTGGTGCCGCCATAGATTTTTTGTACCCGTGCATCAGCATATAACCGGGCGATAGGATATTCCATCATATAGCCATAGCCACCGAATAATTGCACGCATTCATCCATCACATCACACTGCTTTTGCGTGACCCAATATTTGATTAGCGCGGCGTGTTGTATGGTTAGCTTCTTCTCTAACAAGGCTTCTATAGCGGCATCACATAGCGCACTTGCAGCAATATAATGACTGTTACACTCAGCTAATTTAAAGCGGGTATTTTGAAAGCCCCATACCGGTTTGCCAAAAGCGGTACGCTCTTTGGTATAGTCAATGGTCAAATCTAGTGCTAACTTCATAGCACCAATACCAGCAAGTGCGACGATCAAGCGTTCCTGCGGCAACTCTTGCATCAACTGCATAAAGCCCATACCTTCGACCGTACCGAGCAAATTCGCTTGCGGAACACGCATATTGCTAAAGAATAGCTCTGAGGTATCTTGTGAAGCCAAACCTAGCTTTTTCAGCTTTTTACCGCGCTCAAATCCTGGCGCATTGTCAGTTTCTACCACAATTAGCGAAACGCCTTTAGCACCTTGCTCTCTATCCGTTTTACAAGCAACGATGATTAAGTTGCCTAGTTGACCATTAGTAATAAAAGTCTTTGAGCCATTGATAATATAGTCATCACCATCTTTGACCGCAAAGGTCTTGATGTTTTGCAAATCAGAGCCTGTACCCGGCTCAGTCATAGCAATAGCGCCAATAAGCTCACCGGTCGCCATCTTCGGTAGCCATTTCTGCTTTTGCGCCTCTGTTCCGTGATGCAAGATATAAGGTGCGACGATTCCTGAATGCAAAAAGCCGCCAAACCCTGCTTGGTTGGCTTCTGCCTGTGCATAAATCAAAGCTGCTTCGTGACGAAAGTCACCGCCTGCTCCGCCATACTCTTCTGGAATAGAGGCACATAAAAAGCCCATCTCGCCAGCTTCTAACCATGCTTCCCGATCCAGCATGCCACTTTCACGCCACTTTTCATCATGCTGCTCCCAATCTTTAAATAGCTTCAATGCACTCTCGTGCAGCATTTCAATCTCTTCGTCAATCCACTTCGGTTTAAAACAGGCGATAGCCATAAAGTCTTCCTTGATTGTGTGTTGATCTTAAGTTAATAAATAATTTATAAAATAACTTATAAATTATTCAGGGTTTTCTCAAAACTTATTTGTGAGATTTATGATTAAAGTAAACGACTTCATTAATAAAAATGTACGGTAATAAAAATTACTATTAATATTTAATATATTGCTTAATACCCTATTATTTGTCAATATTCCGATAGTAGTCAAGCATTAAATGAATTGAATTGAATTACAAATAGTAATCAAAATTACCATTGGTATTAGAGGCGGGTACAGATAGAGATACTGTTAGCCTCATGAATAAAATAACATTCCTTAATGTCTAAGCTGCCTGATTTGCTTGTTTTCTCAGTTCATGACGGAGTATCTTACCAACCGTTGACTTGGGTAATTCAGCAATAAACTCAATATCACGAGGACACTTGTAGCCTGCCAAGCCTTCTTTGCAAAACGCTTTAATGTCCTCCTCGGTGACACTAGGATCTGACTTTACTACGTAGGCTTTTACCGACTGACCTTGTGATTCACTATCAACTCCGACCACCGAACATTCAGCCACTTTGGAATGGGTCTCAATGACATTTTCGACTTCATTGGGATACACATTGAAACCACTCACAATAATCATATCTTTTTTGCGATCGAATATTTTTACGTAGCCTTTGTCATCCATAGTGCCGATATCACCTGTCTTTAGGTAACCATCAGCGGTGAAAAAACCCGTATTGTCGATATTATGATAACTGGAAATCACATTATCGCCTTTGATACAGAGCTCCCCGACTTCCCCTATCTCTAGGACATTTTCATTTTCATCACGAATATTGATGTCTACACCGGGTAATGGCATGCCGATGCTACCGTTAAATTCTTTATTGGTAAAAGGATTGGCGGTGCCCACGCCGATGGTCTCTGACATGCCCCAGCCTTCTAAGATAGGATGACCCGTTGCTTCAAGCCATTTCCTAGCGGTTTCTGGCGTTGCTGCCATACCACCAGCCACCGCGATTTTAAACGCTGAAAAATCAATTGTTTTAAACTGAGGGTGCGCCATTAATGCCTGAAACAGGGTATTTACTGCTGGTAAAAGATGGAATGGACGCGATTTAAGCGTTTTGATAAAACCATCTATATCACGCGGATTGGTAATCAGCGTTAGGTGCTGTCCCACTCTGATCCCTACCATAGAGATTACAAAAGCAAAGATATGGTACAGAGGCAAAGCAACGATAGTGTTTATTTGCTCTTTACTAGTCATTCCATCATAAATAGGTTGAAACCAAGCCTCATACTGTGAGGTTGCAATTTCCACATTGTGATGGCTGACGATAATTCCTTTAGCCATGCCAGTCGTACCACCAGTATAAGTCAGCAGCGCTACGTCTTTAGCATTCATCTGCGGTCGGGTATAGCGCATACCCTTACCCTTTCTTACAATAGACTTGTAAGAGTGAACTTTATACTGGCTATTGGATTTGAGCGTGTGGGCTGGAACCGCTTTTTTGACATATTTGGCCGCCAAATCGACGATTTTACCTTTGACAGTACCTAACATATCGCCGATATCGCTACACACAACGGTTTTTATACCGGTTTCACCGATTATTTTTTCAAGCGTTGCGCAAAAAGGTGTCAAAATAAATATGGCTTTACAGTCAGAGTCATTAAGTTGGTGCCTAAGCTCTCGTGCGGTGTATAGAGGATTGACCAAGGTAATGATCAGCCCTGCTCGCAGAGCACCAATCACAATAGGTAGATACTGATTGACGTTGGGCATCATGATGGCAACCACCGACCCTTTCTTCAGACCCACGCCTTGCAGCCAAGCGGCAACCGCTTTTGATGCCTCATCAACTTGAGCGTAGGTATAAGTTACGCCCATATTGGTGATCAGCTCATCTTGAGAAAATTTTGCAAAAGAGCTCTCAAATAGCTCTAAAAGGGATTGGTTGGTCGCTGAGACATCAGCTACGACACCTTTAGGATAATTCTCTAGCCAAACCTTTTTCATAACAAACCCTCCTTGGTTTTGATCCTTGATGGTTAATTCGATGAGCTATAGTCAAAATACTCTAGAAACACTACGGTACTGCTGGTACAAATTTTTTGCAGCCTCTGTCTGCGTAGGCACAGCAAGCAAGAAAAATTGATACTAGCAGTACATAATGTGTCGATATTACTTTTCATTGACTATATAGTCGGTTCAATATAATTTGGATATAAGGAAGGCGAATAAAAGTACTACAAATAGTAGACTAAGCGAGCCTGACACCGTATCTGATTTATATAGGACTGACTGTGTTTTACTGCCAGCCTAGTGTTGCACTGTGTTCATCTTGATGGGCAAATAAAGGATGCGCGCGGGCTTCCTCCAACGTCAACACCGGAGTAACACAAACATCCGCTGTTTCAAAAATCTGCTGCCAATGCGCAAGATCATGACTGGCAAAGGTATCAGCGACCACTTGAGCCGCCTCTTGACTGTCTTTGGTATTTGGCATGACACCCATTTGCCAGTGTTTGGTCTTAAGCTCCGGCAATTCTAGTACTTCACACAACCCTTGCCAGAACTTTAACTCTAGCGAACCGACTGCCATATAGCGATCGTCGGCTGTTTTATATAAACGATAACAAGGCAGTAAGCCTCCTAAAAAGTCATGCTGCGGCTTTGGATTTTTACCAGAGAAGCTTTTTACTAGCTTACCAGTCGCTTTTGGCATGACCATATGCTGATATAAGCTGTGCGTCATGCTGACCGCGACGTGACGACCTTGGCCGGTACGCTGTGCTGAAAACACGGCGGCCAAAAGTGCAATCACTGCCGTGTCACTACCGCCTGCCAAGTCTGCAAACTGGATATTAGGCATGGCCTGCTCGCCAGCGGCAGTCTTGAGCTGGTCAAGCACGCCGCTCATCGCCATAAAGTTGATATCATGACCAGCTTTGTCAGCCCAATTATGTGTAACGTCATCACTATCAGCCATGCCATAGCCAGTAATCGATACCATGACCAGCTTGGGGTTGAGAGCATGCAAGGTTTTGGCATCCAGTCCCATACCTTCAAGCACTTCAGGACGAAAGCTATCAAGCATGACATCGGCATCTTTAAGATGCGCTTTGATTGACTCAATACCTTGAGGATCACGGAAGTCAACTTTCTCAATCGTCTTGCCGTGATTGAGTGCGCTAAACAAATCACCCAACGCGCGCGCAGGATCTCCATTTTTGGGTTCAATCTTGATAATCTCTGCGCCCAAATCGGCAAGCAGTCTGGTGGCAAAAGGTCCGGGGAGATTGCGCGTCAGATCAACGACGCGCAAACCATCCAAGCAATCTGTCATAGTATTAGCTACATTAGCCATCGACAAACTCCTCACCCTTTTCGGCCATTTCTACTAAGATCTGAGCAGGCTCAAAACGCGCGCCGTACTTGCTAGCAAGCTCGCGGCTACGCTCAACAAACTTTTTAACGCCTACTGAGTTAATGAACTGCAATGTACCGCCTTGGTTAGGTGCAAAACCCCAGCCAAAGATAGAGCCGATGTTGGCATCCGCCACAGTACGTACGACATTTTCCTCGAAACATTTCGCGGTCTCATTCGCTTGAACGTATAATAAACGGTCTACCAAGTCTTGCTGCGATGGTTGCTCCTCTTTGGTTGGATATAGCTCAGTGAGCTTGGGCCATAAGCGTTTTTCACCATTTTCAGGATAATCATAAAAGCCTTTAGCGACTTTTTTACCTTCTCGGCCAAGCTCACTCACCATTTTTTCAACCACTGGCATGGCAGGATGTGGCGTGAACGTTTTACCTTCAGCTTCTAGTGCGCGCTTGGCTTGTTGCATGACATGTAAGGACAGGCTGAGCGATACTTCATCTTGTAGCGCCAGTGGCGGCATAGGCATGCCAGATTTCATACCAGCCACTTCGATGCTGCGTGGATGTATGCCTTCACCGAGCATCGCAATACCTTCTGAGACATAAGTGCCAAACACACGAGAGGTATAAAAACCGCGGCTATCGTTGACGACGATTGGCGTCTTAGAGATTTTACCGACATAGTCAAAAGCTTTGGCTAAGGTTGCATCATCCGTATCTTTACCAACGATAATCTCAACCAACGGCATCTTATCGACTGGCGAGAAGAAATGCAGACCAATGAACTGGCTTGGACGTATGCTGGCTTTTGCAAGCTCAGTAATAGGCAGCGTCGATGTATTTGAGGCATAAACAGCAGTTTTTGGTATCACTGCTTCAGACTTACGGGTACATTCTGCTTTAATGTCTACATCTTCAAAGACCGCTTCGATAATTAAATCACAGCCTTCTAGATCGTCATAAGACACCGTCGTTTTGATTTTATCTAATAACGCTTGTTTTTTGTCCTCGTTTGATTGACCACGGCTGATCGCTTTATCTAACAATTTAGTAGAATAGTTTTTGCCTTTTTCAGCGCCTTCGATAGCCGTATCTAAAAGAACCACATCTATGCCCGCTTTGGCTGAGACATAAGCGATACCTGCGCCCATCATGCCAGCACCGAGGATACCGACCTTTTTAGTTTTATAACGCTCAAAACCATCAGGTCGTGATTGGCCTTTTTTGATGCTATTCAGCTGTGTCCAAAGGGTGTTAATCATATTTTTGGATTCAGCAGACAACACACAAGCGACAAAGTAGCGTGACTCGACCTCAAGACCGGTATCGATATCGACCATGCAACCTTCAAACACGCAAGACATAATGTGCGTGATCGCAGGATAGTTGCCATGTGACTTTTGATTGGCCATCGCAGGTGCAATAGAGAATATCGGTACTATTTTAGGATTTTTGCTATCACCACCTGGGATCTTAAAGCCTTTCTTATCCCACGGTTGCTGAGCATTTGGATTGGCTTTGATCCACTCTTTGGCTTGCGCAATCATATCTGCTTTATCAGTGGCAACGGCATCAATCAGACCGATATCTTTTGCCGCTTGAGGGCGCAGCTCTTTACCTTGAGTCATGAGCTCTAATGCCGCTTGAATACCAACCAAGCGCGGTAAACGCTGAGTACCGCCACCGCCCGGTAGCAGACCCAATTTGACCTCTGGTAGACCCAGTTTGGTTTTAGGCGAATCAATCGCGATACGATAATGACAAGCCAATGCCAGCTCTAAGCCACCACCGAGTGCCGTACCCGTCATTGCAGCGACGACAGGTTTTCCTGATGTTTCAAGTTTACGTAAGCTAGTTTTGAGATCTTCCACTAAGTCAAATGCTTGTTCGGCGGTTTGAATGCTTGCCAATTGGTCAATATCGGCACCGACGACAAAGGTTTCTTTGCCAGAGGTTAAAATCAAACCTTTGACGGACGCATCGTTGATAAAGCTATCGGTCATGGTGGCAAAGGCTTCTGTGAATCCATCACCGATGACATTCATTTTTCGATCTGCTTGATCGATAGTAACGGTGATAATTCCATTATTAGATTCGGCAGAAAAGTGGTTCAATGCATTGATGGCATCTACGCTATTTGTGCTCATATTAAATCCTTCTTATATTATTGTATTTTGCTTTAATCACTAAAAACTAATGACAATCACTAAAAATATATCCGCGCTGTCTATCAGTGCTAGACACGCTCAATGATAGTCGCAATGCCCATACCACCACCGACGCACAAGGTGATCATCGCTGTTTTTAGGTCGCGACGTTCAAGCTCATCTAGGACGGTCGTCATAAGCATCGCGCCTGTCGCGCCAAGAGGATGACCCATTGCGATAGCGCCACCATTGACGTTGACGATATCAAGTGAGATACCAAAGTCGTTAGCCGTATTCATTGGTACCGCTGCAAAAGCTTCGTTGATCTCCCAAAGATCGATATCCGAGGCTTGCATGCCAGCTTTATCGAGGGCTTTTTGACAGGCAGGTGTCGGACCTGTCAGCATGATGGCAGGTTCTGAGCCGATGACTGCGGCCATAGTGATTTTCGCACGTGGTTTTAGACCAGCTTTCTTACCAGCAGCAGCGCTACCGATTAAGCAAAGCGCAGCGCCATCGACGATGCCTGATGAGTTACCCGCGTGATGGACGTGGTTGACGTTTTCAATGGTAGTGTATCTGTCCAAGATAACGCTATCAAAACCCATTTTCCCCGGCATAATAAACGAAGGGTTAAGTCCAGCTAAGGTCGCCACATCTGTGTTTGGACGAATGGTTTCATCTTTATCCAACAGCAGCATGCCATTCATATCAGTGACAGGAACGACTGATTTATCATAGTAGCCTTGCTCCCACGCTGCAGCAGCACGGCGGTGCGACTCAGTGGCAAACTCATCGACATCCGTACGGCTAAAGCCTTTCAGCGTTGCTATAGTATCTGCACCAACCCCTTGCGGGACAAAGTGTGTCGCCTCGTTGACGCGTGGATCCATGTACCACGCCCCACCATCAGAACCCATCGGTACGCGACTCATCGATTCAACGCCACCTGCGACCACCATATCCTCCATACCTGACATGACTTTGGCAGCGGCAAGATTGATCGACTCAAGGCCTGAGGCACAGTAACGTGACAACGTCACCCCTGCAACACTCTGATCCCAGCCGGCATCAATGACCGCAATGCGGGCAATATCAGAACCTTGTTCGCCAACGGGCGTTACACAGCCAAGCACCACATCATCAACTAAGCTGGTGTCTAAGCTATGACGCTGCTGCATCTCTTTTAACAAAGTGCGAACCAGCCAAATAGGCGTTGCTTGATAAAGCGAGCCATCTTTTTTTCCTTTGCCACGTGGTGTGCGAAGTGACTCATAAATGTAGGCAGTCTCAGTCATAAAAAATCCTTTTTTGTAGATGATAAATAAAGTTGGAAAATAACAGCTATATTATATTTATAAAATAATGGTAATATATATTACCTTTAACTATAATGCTTATAATCTCATTAAATACTAATCTATATGGCTATTATATTAGAAAATTAATACAAGTTATGCAATAAATTAATTTATAATGGTAATATATATTATCTTTATAAATTAATTATAAACGCTAAAACTATTCAACAGCGAATACCATAAAGGATCAATAAGGTATGAAAAACACTCGCTCAAAACCACAACTTAGTGCTGATACTGGCGCTAATCACAGAGCTAGCAAGACTCATGCTAAGACTAATAGTAAAACCAATAGTACAGCCTCCAAAAAAGAGGCTCAGAGTAACCCCTTATCCTTAGCTCCTTTATCAGAGATGCGCCCCGCCACTTTAGACAAAATAGAAAAAGCAGTGCGCCAATTATTTGCAGGTCATGATGCAAGCGATATCACTATGATACAGATTGCAAATGCGGCAAACGTGTCGCTGCAAACACTCTATAAATATTTTGGTGATAAGCAAACGGTGCTCTACACTATTATGGACTTGGTACTCGGAAGATTAGCGGCGAGAATGATGGATCATCTACAAGGTATCGACAGTGTGGAGGATCGCTTACGTAAGACATTATGGGTATGTCTTGATTTTGTAGATACTCAGCCTGATGCTGTGATGGTGCTATCTAAAGTATCGATAGCGCGTTTTCACAACATTGCTATTTATAAGAATAAAGAGCTTATTGATGCATTTTTGAGTGTACTAGAGGATGGTCAAAAGCGAGGGGTGCTCGTCGATACAGTGCCACTGCATATTCTGTTCGATGTGTTTATGGGATTCGTCAGTCGACTTGGCATTATGCAGAATATCCGTCAAGCAGATACGCCGCTAAATGCAAATTTTGATGTTTTATTCGGTATGTTGTGGCGCTCAATGTCTAAACCTGAAATATCGGCACCCTAAAGTAGCATGAAAGTTGCTGGCAGCATTGCTCATAATAAAATAGCTCTATAGTTAATCCCCTTCTAAAAGGGTACAGAACTACTGGGGTTAATGATTCGCAGCCTCTGTCTGCAAAGGCACCGCAAGCAAGAAAAATTAACCCCAATAGTGATTGATAATATTTGTCTTTCTTTTATTTAGGACCGACTATAGTCTTTAGGATTTTGGAGTCTTTAAGATTTTGGACGCTAATTTATATGGTCAACCTTAAACAAAGAGATACATTCCATATCATGGAACGGTTTTTTCAAATGATTTTCCATCCATCTTTGGCGTAGAAAGTTAGCTTGTGCCCACTTGTTCTCTATGGGATTTAGATCAGGATCTCGGGCAAAGCAGTGCTTTGCTTTATCCTCGCTCCTATCCATCACAATCACGCACTTGGTTTTGAGGTTTGGAATAAATGCCAAGACGTTTTAGAGCGGCCTCGATGCCTGACTTGCTACAGTTAAAACGCTGTGCTCGCTCGTACATGTAGTCGTCTGGATACTGTTCAATGTCTTTTAATAGCGCTTCATTAGGTATTTTACTTGGCGGTTTATTGCGAGTTAGTTTGATACTAGGATCTTTGAGCCAACGTTGTAAAGTGGTTTTACTGATATTGTAAAAAACACAAGCTTGACGAATGCTCATGTCTTTCTGTTTGATATTTTTAACGACTTGGTCACGAAAGTCTGCAGAGTAGGTCATAATTATTTATATCGCTTTGCCTGTTTTAAAGCAATTGTATCTTATTTATAAAAGACTGGCTATATATAAGATAACGATATATTTCAGCGGTTGGTCGACCTACTTTAACATATAGTCAAAATATGCTAAAAACGCTCCGGTACTGCTGGTACAAATTTCTTGCAGCCTCTGTCTGCATGGGTATAACAAGCAAGAAAAATTGATACCAATAGTGATTTATAACATTTGTACTTCTTTTATTTAGGACCAACTATTGCATAGCAGAGTACTTTTCAATATGAAATAGCATTTCTTCATGTACAGACTCTATATCAACGACCAGAGCTTGGCCAACGCGGATGATAGTCATCGACTACAAAAGGATGGGTATGGCGTATGCCGTTAGGTGTAGGAGATCCAGTAGCATGGACATGACCTTCTGGCAAATCCGAATGCTCGTGTTCAATCTCTTTTAAATCAATAGATGGCCAGACTCTAAAAGCCGCCCATACCGCTAGTGCAGCCGCACCGCCTAGTACTGCAAAAGCTACGGTCATACTGTAGCGAGCACCTAACCAACCCGCCAAGGGATAAAACACCAACCAACTGACATGAGACAAAGCAAACTGAGCGGCAAATAAGGCAGGGCGATCTTCTTGATGTGAGGATCGCCATAACAAGCGTCCAGAAGGGGTTTGAGCAGCAGAATAACCCAAACCTAGCACGAACCATAAAATCATAAGCGAGTTTTGTCCCATCATCACTGTTCCAGCGAACATCCCCACTACCAACAACCCCACGCCGCTCAACATCACACTACGGTCTGTCAGCTTAACCAATAAGCTTGGCAAAGCTAGGGCAGCAATCATAGAACCAGCACCGAAGCTCGCTAATGCTAATGCGACTGCACTCTGAGTGAGTCCCATGCCACCCTGAATAATCACCACTGTATTCACAAAAACCATAGACGCAGCAGCGGACACAGCAACATTGACCGCGAGTAATCCGCGCAGTCGAGGGGTGGCTAAATAGATTCGAATGCCGCGCGTGGTTCTATCATAAATGCTACGGCGCGCGGGCATTGCATGCGCAGGTAGCGTGACTGATACCACCAATATGGCAGACGCTAAAAATCCCAGCACCGTCCCCGTAAACAGATTGTGAAAGCTCATTACTGTCAGCAATGCCGCCGCTAACATGGGACTGACCAGACTTTCCATATCGTATGCCAAGCGTGAAAGTGATAAAGCTTTAGTGTAATCCGCTTCATCAGGCAGAACATCAGGAATAGTGGCTTGAAAAGTAGGCGTAAAGGCTGCTGAGGCGGCTTGCAATACAAAGATCAGCACGTAAACTTCCCAAATTTGGGAGACAAATGGTAAAAGCAGGGCGACACCTGCTCGTATCATATCCAGCGTTACCAGCATCGTACGTTTGGGCAGCCGTTCGGCGAATGCTGCTGCAATGGGGGCTATACCAACATAGGCAATCATCTTGATAGCCAATGCCGTTCCCATAACCACTCCAGCGTTATTACCTGCTAAATCAAACGCCAAAAGCCCAAGCGCCACAGTAGCTAAACCTGTGCCAATCAAGGCAATCACTTGCGCGGCAAATAAATGGCGATAAGTTCGGTTTGCAAAGATACTGAGCATGGGCTGTCTCTTTAGGTCAGTCGATTGATCTTATAGGTAACGGGTTATTTTCTTGAACTCCTCGATAGAATCCTGTTGATCTTTATCAACAGACCCTAGCAAGTCTTCAAGGCAATGATCCAAATGGTCTTGAATTAAAATTTTCTTTGCTTGATGAATGGCATTCTCTACCGCTTGCAGTTGCTGCGCTATATCAAGACAAGTTCGACCTGCAACTAACATCTCTATCGTACTGCTTAGATGACCATTAGCTTTTTTAAGGCGTGTGATAACGGCTGGGTGAGACTCGTGAATGTGTGGTTTTTTCATAATGGAAATATCCTTCCTCTAGGGAGCATTATTATACCTTATAAAAAACTTAAACTTTTCATTGACCTTATCCCCCCCTAGGGGATAATATCATACTCCTTAGTTATTCGTTTTGCATTCAAAATTTTTATGATTTTAAGTATTACTCTATAAAGAAGCACTTAGTCATGAAAACCATAATGCCTTTTTTAACTGATATCAGAAGTTTTAATGGTATTACATACACCGCGTATCCACTATTTTCACATCATAGGAATTCTAATGCACAGCCATGTCTACAATAGGCTTCCAAGATCGCCATGGGCGACTTGGCAGACCCGTCTACTATTGTTCTCAGCACTTCTTATTTATCTTTTTATTGGTAGTAGTGAAGCTTTGGCTCACGCGGTAACCGCAGGGGACAAAGGCTACATTCAGGAAATTTCAGGGGTTAATATTTTACCCTTTATGTACTTGGGCGCTAAACATATGATCACGGGATATGACCACATCCTGTTTCTCTTCGGGGTTATCTTCTTTCTCTACCGTATGAAGCATATCGGCATCTATGTGAGTTTATTTGCGTTAGGTCATTCTACAACGATGATCTTAGGCGTGTACTTTAATATCGGTATGAACAGTTATCTGATTGATGCCATTATTGGCCTCTCTGTTGTTTACAAAGCTTTAGACAATATTGGTGCTTTTCAGCGATGGTTCGGGTTTCAGCCAAATACCAAAATAGCGGTGCTTATATTTGGACTTTTCCATGGCTTTGGGTTATCAACTAAGCTCCTTGAATATGAGATGTCGCCTGACGGCCTGCTACCTAATTTGCTTGCATTTAACGTGGGTGTGGAGATTGGGCAGCTACTGGCTCTAGCAATCATACTAATCGGTATGAGCTATTGGCGTCGTACGCTAAGTTTCATCCGTAACGCTTACACCGCCAACGTCGCCATGATGAGCGCAGGATTTATATTGGTGGGCATGCAGCTCACTGGCTATTTAATGTCTTCTTAATTCAAGGATTTCTAATATGTATAACAGTGATACCCCAATACAAGCTGAACTTCCCTCTTCGCAGAAGCTTATAAAATCTACTATTTTAGCTGCCATTTCAGCAGTGGTTCTTTTATTTACGGTGGTTCTCCCCGCTGAATATGGTATTGACCCCACTGGGGTTGGTAGTATTCTGCAATTGACAGAGATGGGACAGGTTAAGCAGCAATTGGCTGAAGAAGCTGCCGCAGATGCAGCTGGCTTACTAGCAACTGATACGATGACATCCGAAACAACAGACATTAATAATGTGACCGAACAAGCAATGAGTGACACACTTGCTGATACTGCTGTCGCTAGTGGTGAATGGCGCGATGAAATTCCATTCACCTTGACATCAGGGGAAGGAATAGAGATTAAAATGAAAATGGATTCAGGTGGCAAGACTGAATACTCTTGGGTCGTGACTGGCGGTGATGTCAACTTTGATACTCATGGCGATGCATTAGGCAAAGCCATCAGCTATGAAAAAGGTCGCGGAGTTGCCGCTGATGAAGGCGTTCTAGAAGCTGCTTTTACAGGCAATCACGGCTGGTTTTGGCGAAATCGCGGCGATTCAGATGTTCAAGTAGTTTTACGTACCCGTGGCGATTACAGCACTATTAAAACGATGTAAAAAAATAGTGGTTAGTGCGATCTTACTGTTGCCTACTTAGAAACTGAATTGTCTTATCAAACGTGCATTAAAAAATCAAATCACGCCGATCCTTGCAGTAGAATATATTTGGTCTGCTGCTGGGATTTATTTAGGATTGTATATCAAAACACAGTTGCCGCCTTTGGAGTTATTGAATAAGTGATTTATGAAAGAAGCGCAAAAGAATGTGGTCACGGCCGTATCAAAACTTAGTGGCTCTGGCAAGCCATTCTACCAATTCACGGGCAGGCGCCTCACTCAAACACTGCGGACAATTAAGATAGGTCATTATGCAGTCATTATGCAGTCATTCAAATCGGTTAGCATATGTAGCAATAACCCCAGACCAATTATTTTATAGGGCTTAGGTAGAAATAGCATAGCCGCATATGCTGCCATTGCATAGTAAGTATGCAGTGGATGAAAGTTAATACTACAGCGATTGGGCGCAAAAATAGGCGTGGCCAGCAGATGATCTAAATCTACTAGCATGGTGGCTAAAAGAATCAAATATACGCGTTTATAGTCGTCACGAAAAAACATACAGGCGATGATCAACGGCATACCAAAGTGTAGAAAATAATGGATAACGGTTTGAATCATCGCTTTTTCCGAATTAACAGGGTATTTTAAAAGTGTACTAAGAGTCGCATACCATCAGAGGTATACCTCACACCTGAAAGACAGGTGCAAATCCGCCTCCTAACGTACGGAAATTGGTCGCCTGACCCTGATACACACGCGCCGCAGGTAGTAGCAGTTTTCCGCCATATGTATAAAGACGTATATCTACCTTTCTTATTGCTACAGTGTCATCTATTTTCAAGGATCGCTCTGTTGCCGGAATAAAAGTCTGTGCGATATAATCCTCATCCAGAATGTTTTCGAAGACTCGGCGCGTCAGTTTGCTACCGCGATAGACGCCTTTGCTTCCATAGCCAGAAACTGGCTTAAAAAACAGTTGTCTTCGAGTATGCCACAACTCTGCCGCATCGTCTCTTGATACGATTTTTGTCCTTGGTACAGACCTTTCGAGGCACTCCACTGCAGCCTCATCTAAACCCCAATCGCGTAGTGTTTGCGAGTCTGACAGCAAGGTCAGGTTTTGCTTATTGGCCAACATGGCATGCACATGGGGATTGGGTGTCACTACCACAGCACCCTCTAGATAAGCCTGCTTCAGTAATACATGGTCAGGTTCTTCAAATGCGAAATCGACAAGCCGATTGTAAACCATATCAATTTTTTGACCATGAGCTGTTAACGCACCATCGACATACTCAAGTTCAGAGGGATCAAGTATTACGGTATCAATACCCCTAGCTTGAAGCAGTTGACAGGCTAACTCAAACTCTAAAAACATGAACTGACTTTTGGGATCATTATCCACGATAGCTATCCGATTGGGCATAGCAACAGTAGATTGTCGCTGCCATTCCTGTATGAACATATTAGTAACAGCTTCTTCAAACCCCTCAAGCATTTTAGTAGTAACGAAACTTTGCTCGGAAGGCTGACAGCATTGTTTTTGTGCGCGGGCAAGTGCTACGTTTAAAAATGCGCCTCCAGCATTGGTATTGACTTCGATGAGCTGAGGACCATCGCTACCTAAGTGAAAGTCATAACCCATAAGCGCCCCTATTGGACCCGGATCGAAAGCAGCGATTTCTGGTGCCCACGACAGCACTCGCTCTTGATAAGGCGGCAATCTAGCAGCTGACTCGATAGCTTTGACGATCCGTTCCATCGCCTCTATCTCTGTTTTGGGAACGAACACTGGTGTTGCAGAAAAAAGCTTATTAAGCTCATTCGCTCCTATTGGATTGTTTCTAGTTTCTGCCAATTGATTTTGGAGGCTTGTATTGAGCGCTTTGCGATCAAGAGTAATGCAATAGCATTTTTGGTTTAGTCGATCTGCGAGACTATCATTCGTTTTATGGTTATTGCTGCTTAGATTTTCCATGTGGCTCCCGTCGCTAACTAGATAATTAAAGCTATCATCAATAAAGGATTCAGTGGGTCATCATCAGTCCGGATTGTAATCTAGCCCTGATGCTTTTCCAGTAAATATGCGTGTGCCTGTATTTAACTACTTTTGAGCCACGTGTCGTTGATCCACTTTTAAAAGAGCACAACACTACTGGGATTCATTATTCGCAGCCTCTATCTGCGTAGGCACAGCAAGCAAGAAAAATTGATACCAGCAGTACCTAATGTGTCGATATTACTTTTCATTGACTATAGTCAGTAGTATCTTCTTAAGATAAAAACTCAATAGGTACTTACACGCTATCACGGCGACCGTGAAACAGCAGAATAAAGACCTATGTCCAGCTTTCTTATTGTCGCAGTGCCGTAAATTTTCAGTAATCGCTCTATTGTAGGAACCAAGGTTTGTGCGCTATAGTCTTTATTGAGAATATTTTTGAAAATGCGTCCGTTGAGTTTGCGGTCGTGCTAGGCGTCGCTGCTTGCACAGCCAGAAACTGGCTTGAAACACAGTTGTAGCCGAGTACACCCCAATTCTGATCTTGATTCGCATTTGATAAATCTGAGCGAGAACTGGTCAGCCTCAGCTATCTGGTTCGACTGCCTCAGTGATAAGCCGGCTTTCCGGCAGCTGCGTGAGAATGCGCGGTTATTTACCCAATACAAGGATGACATATGAAAACGCTTAGAACCCCTGATTCGTGTTTTGAGAACCTTTCCGATTACGATTTTGCGCCGCACTATGTAATGGTCGACGATAGCGAAGGGGGTGAGTTGCGAGTACATTACCTCGATGAAGGCCCAAAAGATGCCGATCCAATATTGCTACTGCATGGAGAGCCTTCATGGTGCTATCTGTATCGCAAAATAATCCCGATATTAACCGCAGCAGGACACCGCGTCATTGCCCCAGACCTTCCCGGTTTTGGACGCTCAGACAAACCTATGTCTCGTACTGACTACACCTACCAGCGCCATGTCGACTGGATGCAATCGGTACTCGACCAGCTAGATTTGAAGAACATCACCCTATTTTGTCAAGACTGGGGCGGCCTAATCGGACTGCGCTTGGTTGCAGCGCATCCAGATCGGTTTGCTCGAGTAGCCGCTGGCAATACTATGCTGCCTACTGGTGATCACGATCCAGGGGAAGGTTTTCGTAAATGGCAGCAATTCTCACAGGAAACGCCGACATTCAATGTCGGAGGAGCAATCAAGAGCGGTACTACTACAGAGCTGCCACAGGCGGTGATCGACGCCTACAACGCGCCCTTCCCTGACGAGTCTTATAAGGAAGGTGCCAGACAGTTTCCTCTGCTCGTACCTACGACACCAGATGACCCTGCTTCAGAGAAAAACCGCGCAGCTTGGGTGGAGCTGAGTAAATGGACGAAGCCTTTCATTACGCTGTTCAGTGATTCTGATCCGGTCACTGCTGGCGGCGATCGGGTAATGCAAAAGCTCATTCCCGGAACCCAAGGTCAGAGCCACACAACCATTGTCAACGGCGGGCATTTTTTGCAAGAAGACCAAGGCGAAAAATTGGCAGAGCTTTTACTCCAGTTCATTCATGACAATCCTGAATAACTTGCAACCCTTAAACATTGAACATTGAACAAGGGCTGCATATCATAGCTTTAGACGACGCAATCTTAACGCGTTGCCAATGACAGATACTGACGAGAGACTCATCGCCGCCGCCGCTATCATTGGGCTGAGTAATAGCCCGAAAAACGGATACAGCACACCAGCAGCAATCGGTACCCCAAGGGCATTGTAGATAAACGCAAAAAATAGATTCTGCCTGATATTGCGCATTGTGGAGCGGCTTAATTTGTGTGCTCTCACAATCCCCATTAGATCGCCCTTAACTAGCGTGATACCAGCACTTTCCATGGCCACATCTGTGCCAGTACCCATTGCTATACCGACATCTGCCTGCGCAAGCGCGGGCGCATCATTGATACCGTCACCTGCCATAGCCACGACTTTGCCGCTGCTTTGTAGCTCTTTGATAATTCGGTTCTTGTCCTCTGGCGAAACATCAGCATGTACTTCATCGATGTTCAGCTTACTGGCAACTGCTCTAGCCGTTATTTCGTTGTCGCCTGTCAGCATAACGACACGTAGTCCAGCTTCGTGCAGCAGAGATATGGCCTCACTGGTACTTGACTTGATCGGGTCAGCGACTGAGATTAGACCAGCAGCTTGGCCATCTACGGCGACGAACATGACGGTTTCGCCGTCTTTTCTGCGTTTGTCAGCACGGCTTGAGAGCTCACTATCAAAGCTATTAAGGCGTTGCATAAATTTTGAGTTGCCTACCGCGACCTGCTTACCATTCACCAGCGCCTGCGCGCCTTCACCCGTAGTTGAGCTAAAATCGCTTGCCTTAACCATATCGAGAGATTTTGCCTTTGCAGCATTGACGATAGCTTCTGCCAAAGGATGCTCGCTGGCAGTCTCTACCGCTGCGACAAGCACAAGGAGCTCATCTTCATCTAAGCCGCCAAGCGCTTCGATAGCAGTAAGCTCTGGCTTACCTGCGGTCAACGTGCCTGTTTTGTCCACAACGATGGTATCGACTTTTTCCATGCTCTCTAATGCTTCAGCGTTTTTGATAAGCACGCCATTTTGCGCCCCTTTGCCAGTACCAACCATGATTGACATCGGCGTAGCAAGTCCCAAGGCACAAGGGCAAGCGATAATTAAAACTGCGATGGCATTGACCAGCGCAAAAGCCATTGCAGGCGCAGGTCCAAACATTGCCCAGACAATAAAAGTAATGACGGAGCAGATAAGTACGATGGGCACGAACCAACCTGCTACTTTATCAACGAGTTTCTGTATGGGCGCACGGCTACGTTGGGCTTCAGCAACCATCTTGACGATCTTGGATAATACGGTGTCATCACCAACGTCAACCGCTTTAATCAATAGGGTTCCCGTACCGTTTACCGTACCGCCAGTAACCGTATCGCCTTGTGCCTTTAAGACTGGGATTGGTTCACCAGTCACCATCGATTCATCGATGCTGCTACTACCATCAAGTACCGTACCGTCTACCGGAAGCTTTTCTCCTGGCTTCACTCGCAGTGTGTCACCGCTGATGACTTCGTCAAGAGCGACCTCTACCTCAGTACCGTTTTCATCCACACGTCTTGCTGTCGGCGGTGCTAACTCAAGTAAAGCTCGAATTGCGCCTGAGGTCTGACTTCGGGCCTTGAGTTCTAACACCTGCCCCAATAGCACCAATGTCACAATGACCGCTGCCGCTTCGTAGTACACCCCTACTTGGCCAGTGGCGTCCCTAAAGCTGTCTGGAAAAATATCCGGAAGGAAGGTTGCTACCAGACTGAAACCAAAAGCGGCGCCTACGCCCACTGCTATCAGAGTGAACATATTCAGGTTTCGGCTTTTTATTGATTGCCAGCCACGAATAAAGAACGGTGCACCTCCCCATAACACGACGGGTGTTGCAAGCGCTAGCTGAATCCACTGAGCGATCTGTCCAGAGATATCACCCTGAATAAGGTTGTCTAGGTTTAGACCTACCATATGGCTCATTGCATACAAAAACAGCGGTATGGTGAGCACCGTACAAATCCAAAAACGGCGTGTCATATCGTCGAGCTCTGAGGTATCTTCCTCACCAATGGTAGCCGTCTCTGGCTCAAGTGCCATGCCGCATATCGGACAGCCGCTATTCTTCACGTCCCTGACTTCGGGATGCATCGGACAAATATAAACGGTACCATTATAGTCAGCTGGCACTTTGTCGTACTTGCCGCCTTTGACAGGCTTTACCTTAGTACGGTCAGTATCTTTGCCATGACAATGTGAATGACTGTCCTTATCAGCAACCTCGTCTTCAGGTTTGAGGAACATACCACATATCGGGCAATCGCTTTTTTCAACATCTCTCACTTCGGGATGCATCGGACAAATATAGACCGTACCGCTATAGTTTTGTGGTACTTTGTCATACTTACTATCTTTAGTAGGATGGGCATCGGTATTCGTCACGCTGTGACAGCTTGCATGATCATCTTTTATTGCTGCCATCTCGGCAACATTGTCTTCGGCAACATTTTCTTGGGCAACAGTGTCTTCAGGTTTAAGGGACATACCGCATATTGGGCAGCCACTATCCTCAATGTCTCTCACCTCTGGATGCATCGGACAGCTATAAACGGTGCCATTATAATCAGCTGGCACTTTGTCGTATTTGCCGCCTTTGACAGAACTTATATCTTTATTCTCCATACCCTCGCAGCTTGTATGATTAACATCCATGTCACTTTGTTCATGTCCATTATTTTTCATAAAGTTACTCCTACAATATAGTGAATATAGATTTAGACTCTGCGCAATTGATACCCAATCATTGTGTCTCTACTGCCAAATACAGTTGTTTATTATGAGATTTTATCTGGTTTACGTAGATATTTAAGAAATGCTATAACTGCCAACACAAGTACAGCAAAAAATAGTAGCGCAAACAACAGGCAGAGAATCATCCAGCCCATGCCCTGCATCATCGTTCCGTTCATCATAGTATTTCTCCAGGATTCATAGCACAAATATTAACAGGGGTGAGCGAGCGTATACTTTTAGATGCTTACTATCACTCAAGAATAGCAATCGATAGCTATTGAACATTTCATAGGCATAAGAGGTTTTGAAATAGCAGCAGTAAAAAAAGCGCAGTTGCAGCAGTTGAACAAGTTATAGTCAGTGAAAAGTAATATCGACACATTATGTGCTGCTGGTATCAATTTTTCTTGCTTGCTGTGCCCATGCAGACAGAGGGTGCAAAAAATTTGTACCAGCAGTACCGTAACGTTTTTAGAGTATTTTGACTATAGGTAAAAAATCACATTAATTATCTGTGCAATCTGTCCTTTTAAGATAAAGATACCAACGCAAACTATGACACCGATACCATATCACCATTTTTTTAGAATCAATTTCTTATCTTGCCATACCACTATAGATAGCCGTCTATTCGAGCTCTTCAATAAGCGCTTGCATCTCACCGATTTCACGCTTTTGTGCTTCGATAATGCCATCCGCTAACTCTCTTACCCGTGGGTCTTCTATATTGGCACGCTCACTGGTCAAAATAGCAATCGAGTGATGCGGTATCATTGCTTGCATCCAATCGACTTGATCGACTGTTTGTTGTGAGCGCACTCCCCATAGACCAAAGGCAAATAACACCACACTAACCCCATAAACCATCAGGTTTATCTTGGTTTTTTTGTACATATTACCCATAAAGGCGAGCATGATAATGGCCATCACAGCGCCCATGTAGAGCGCCATATAAGCTCGGGTCTCACTAAAATAAACATGATCCAATTGATAGGTATTAAAATACATCATAATAAACATTACAATCGTAGACGTCAGAATCATCAAAGTGAATTTCACATAAGGGTTCATACCCTGTTGGTGGCTTTGATGATTCATGTTGTTTTGATCTGAAGGATTCATAGTGTATCTCCTATCAATTTAATAATGTTAGAACCAGAATTTAACCCCGGCCGTCAAACTACTGCTATCAACCGATTCATTTTCTTGACGTCTTTGACCACGAGCACTGCCAAGAGCCGTCTCATAACTTACACCGACGTAAGGTGCCAGTTGGCGACTTAATGTCTCATAAGTAAGCCTGACTTCAGCATCTAATTCATTAAAGCCTTTAGTAATATGATTGTCGCTGTCTTCTTTACTAAATGCCGTTAGTTCTAACTCCGGTATCACAACCCAGCGCTGACTCAAACGCCACTCATATTCTGCACCAAGGTCCAATCGGACTTGTCCATCAGAATACAGATAAGCTCTAGCATCGGTTTCAATAAAGTAAGGCATGGTACCGACAATACCGGCCATAAGGGCAGGCTTATCATTCTTGGTATCATAAGCGACACCTGCTTCACCATTCCAAAAAATACTCAACGGCTTCCAGTAAGCCAGTGAGCTCAAGCTGTCAATGTCTTTCTCATCTTGAGTCTGTATACTGCCTTCACTACGCAAAGATAGACGGCGCTCATCTACGCCATACCAAGCATCAACCTCATAATTAATCTGATCATCATCAAACTGATAACCTAAATCATCTACAGAAACACCCCATAATGGCATGTCACCCATCATCATAGGCTTACCATACTGTCCATAAGGAACGCCGTTTGAGTAGTCGGAACTTCGTGCATCAGCTGGAGCCTCACCACCTTGCATACCTGACATATCCATACTGCCATGATCCATACCTGACATGTCCATTTTGCTATGGTCCATATCCGACATGTCCATACCTGACATGTCCATTTTGCTATGATCCATATCCGACATATCCATATCTGACATATCCATTTTGCTATGGTCCATATCCGACATATCCATGCCCGACATGTCCATTTTGCTATGATTCATACCTGACATATCCATACTGCTATGGTCCATATCTGACATATCTATACCTGACATGTCCATATTGCTATGGTCCATATCCGACATATCCATTTTGCTATGGTCCATACCTGACATAGTTATATCTTTTTTAGCAGTGGCAGGGTCAGCAGCGTTTGCTAAAGGTGACATTAGTAGTAGCAAAGATGAAATGCCAATAAACGATAGACCTACTTTATATTTTTTCATAATAAGGCTCACATTCAAAGGTTTATTAAACAACGGCAACTTCTCTAAACATACCAGCTTCCATGTGATAGAGCAGATGACAATGCCATGCCCATCGACCAGCCTCTCCTGTGACATCAAAGCTGATTTTTTGTGCCGGTTGCACCATCATAGTATGCTTACGCACCTGAAACTCACCGTTAGGCATGCGCAAATCGCTCCACATCCCATGTAAATGCATCGGATGGTTCATCATCGTGTCATTGACTAGAGTAATGCGCACGCGCTCACCCGGCTTAATATTAACCGGTGTCGCCTCACTGAACTTAACCCCATCAAACGCCCAGATATAGCGCTCCATGTTACCGGTTAAATGTAGCTCGATCTCTCTAGTAGGCTTGTGCTGCTCCGCAAATATGGCTTCATCGACAGAACGCAGCTGGCTATAATTCAACACTTTTCTATCAATATTGCGCAGGTTGATACCGGGATCATCAATGTTCATACGTGGACTGTCCACACGCATATCGCTCTTGAAGTCGTATTCTGTTTTGGCATGTTTAGCTTTATACCCATCAGCGCCCATAGCGCCCATCATATCTGCCATGGTGAGCCATTCGATTTTGTCCATGGCAGGCGTTGCCGCACGAGCGCCTTCTTTAGTGGCAAGCGTCGCTGCGACATAGCCTGAACGGTCTATGTTTTGGGCAAATATGGTATGTGCCTCTTTGGTCGGGGTGACGATGACATCATAGGTTTCAGCCACGCCAATACGAAAATCATCAACACTTACAGGCGCTACATCGTTGCCATCCGTTGAGACGACTGTCATCTTCAAACCCGGAATACGCACATCAAAAATGGTTTGCGCTGATGCATTGATAAAGCGTAGCTTAACGCGCTGTCCTGCTTTGACGATTTGCGCCCAATTAGCCGCGGTTGTTTTACCATTCATCAGATAAGTAAAGGTATTTTCGCCCGACAAGTCCGTAAAATCAGTGGGCATCATGCGCATCTGATTCCACATTTTGCGCTTATCAAAGGCGGTTTTCATATCTGTTTCGGCAATATCAGCAAGCAGTTTTTTGAAGTCTGGTAGATGATAGTTATCAAAATCTGAGCGCTGTTTGAGCAGCTTTAATAGATTATGCGGGTTGCGGCTGGTCCAATCACTAAGCACGATTACGTGGTCTTCTTCGATAGGATGGCGCTCACGACCTTTAGGTTCAATCACAATAGCACCTAACATACCGGTTTGTTCTTGGAAGCCACTGTGTGAGTGATACCAATAAGTGCCTGATTGTTTGAGCTTAAATTTATAAGTAAAGGTGCTGTTCGCAGGAATACCGTCAAAGCTAATGCCCGGCACTCCATCCATCTCAAAAGGTACCAACAATCCATGCCAATGAATGGAGGTTGATTCATCCATCTGATTATGAACACGTATCACCACCGTATCGCCCTCACGCATCTTTAGCGTCGGTGCTGGCAGTGAATCATTGATGAGCGTTGCCATGCTCTTTTTACCATTCACAATAGCGGACTGTTTACTGACGTATAAATCAAACTCTTTACCGGTCAATACCGGTACTTTATGCGTGTTTTGATCACTGTTGATAGTAGCGCCCTGACTGCCTGAGCGACTCGAATGTCCCAATGCACTACTGGCAATGGTCGGCAGCAAGGAGGCGCCAAGGACAACAGAGGACCCAGTTAAAAAACGTCGGCGGTTCAATATGTTCTGTTTATTCATAATGATGACCTAATTTAATTTGAGAGATGATGAGCTTATAGTTATCATATTTTCGATATTTAACAGCATCTATTCATAGCTAAGCCAACACTATAGTTGCTGCTGAACAGACTCAATAGCAGCATACACTTCTGTGCTGCCATCCTTGTTGATCTGCATCACTTGATAAGGCGTAAATTTGTCTCCATTTTTCATACCCGGACTACCGACCGGCATACCAGGTACGGCAAGCCCAATCGCATCACTTGGTGGGCTGGCTAAAAACTGTGCCATGTGTTTGGCCGGAACATGACCTTCAAAGACATAACCGTCTGTAGTGACCGTAGTGTGACAAGCGCGCATATTCTGTGGCATACCATAACGCTCCTTGAATAAGGATACATCTGCAACATCGTGCGTGGTTGCGCTTAATCCATTATCTTCTGCATAGCCTACCCATTCTTTACAGCAGCCACAGTTGGCATCTTTATAGACCGTCGCTGAGACGTTTTTGAGTAACGTGGACTGAGTGGTTACGGGGGTCATAATCGGTGCAACTTCAGCTTTTCTTACTTCTTGAGTAGTAATTTTAGCTTCTTGTACTGTTTGTGTGGTAATAGCATCAGACTGGTCAGGCTTTGCATCAGAGGCGCTGGTATTAGATTGGCTGCAAGCGGCTAATGTGAGAGGTAGTGCCGTTATCGCCATCAATAAAAGGACACGACCGGATAACCAGTGATGTCCATTAGAAAATACGTGTGCGTCATGTCTCATTAAATCACCTCTAAATGTCTATTGTTATGCTAGATATCCTAAAAATCAGACCCTATATTTATGACCTTAACTACTTAACTACTTAACTACAAACGTTAAATGCAGCACCATTCAGTACTGCATTGTTAATAACGACACCCGCGAGTGATGATGCTTTTATATCTAGACAGGGTTAATGCTGCATTCCAGATCCATCATCCGACATATCCATATCCATGCCCATACCATCATCCGACATATTCATATCACCATCAAATGACATGTCCATCATATCGTCATTGATCCTAGTGGTTAGAATTGTGTACTGAGCTTCATCTAATTCAGGTAACGATCTGATAAAAGCCACCATTGCCCACATTCTATCATCATCATGAGAGGCGCCCCATGCAGGCATTCCCGACGCCATAATGCCGTGTTTGATTACCCAAAAGCCTTGCTTTGCACCATCCTCAGTTTGATAACGCTTGACGATATCAGCCTTGGTAAAGTTAGGCGGCTTTGGATATAAGCTTTCGCTAAAGTCAGTTTTTGCCACTCCCGGAGACAAGTGACAGCCTGCACACATATCCTTATAATCCGCGCCACCAGAGCTGATCATGTCAACCTTTTCTAAGTCTGGTACCACAATATCTTTACTGGCGTTTTTTATAGAACGATTGCGCGCGGTCTCTAAAAAACTATACATCATTGGGTTATGCTCTTGGTCGGCACCCACATTGACAACGCCGCTGCTAACAACCGCAAATACGCCGACGATTGCCACAAATACAGTAAAGAGCGCACCCAATAAAAATTTCATATACTTTCCTAAAAACTTATTTCCGTTAATTTTTCTCTGTTGCTAGAGAAGAGCTATGATTTAACAGAGCTGAAATTTTTAAGATTTACTGTCAGTAGTCACGCAATGTTTTTGGTACATTTGCTTCATTTTACTCATGTTAGCCATCATGGCTTTCATGGCAGGATCAGCCATGTCCATCTTGCTATGATCCATTTTTCCCATCATCTGCATATGTTTTTGCATCTTTTCACAGTTCATTTGATCTTTTTCAGCATGCATTTTGGGGTCATGAGCCATCGCTGAGGTTGATACAACAAGAGCAATGGCAGTAAGGGCGATTGATTTAGACAGTGATTTAAATTTTGACATAATTAATTCCTATTTATTTATTGAAAGTTATTAACGCCTGAGTCTGTTTAAAGTCAAGACTGTTAAATTGATTTAAATAATACCTTATTCATTCTGACTGGTAGATGACAATAAGATTACAATGCTGTCAGACTTCTACTTTTGTATTTTAATATCGCAGATAATCTTTTAGTATTACTTCTCACTACCATATTTTTTCACAAAATACTTTTCAGATTGCAAATGTTGATCTTGATGCTGAACCTGACAAGCCACTCTAGCATCGATATAACCTTTCATTTGAGCATCAGATATCTTAGCATCATTATGATCAGCGTTTTTTGCAAATTCAGTAACCGCATCGCAGTTATCAATAATTGAAGTACTTAAGTTGGTCGTATGCGCATTGGCCGCTGACATGCCGACTAACATCGATACTGACATTGAGACTGACAGTAACGCTGCTTTTTTTAATGAACTATAATTTTTCATATAAAACCCTTTTAAGATAAATAAACTATGTAAGTAAGATAATCGCTTAACTCATAGAAGCGGTCTGTATCAAACACAAGCCTCTATGTGGCGTTGATTTAGAATACTAAATGGTGGCTGACAGTTAGATGACACCAACATGACATGTTTGTTAGAAACAAAACAATATTGTCATCTTATTGTCATTAAAACCAAATACCAGCATCCACTTTTATCCAGAGCGCACCGTTATAACACAGATTCTTGATAACACAGGTTCTTCAGAAATGTACAAATGATAAGCTAACCACCTTAGTGATATGCTATTGACAACTATAATGATATGAAGGAAAGCTGCGGTGAAAGTACTGTTAGTAGAAGATGAGGAAAAACTTGGCGAATATATTAAGAAAGGCTTAACTGAGGCCGGTTTCATCGTGGATCATCACATGACAGGTTTAGATGGCTATCATGCGTTGATGACTGAAGAATTCAGTGTGGTGCTGATGGATGTGATGCTACCTGACGTCAGTGGCTTTGAGCTGGTACAGCGCTACCGTGCCGCTGGAAAGCATACGCCTGTTTTATTTTTAACGGCTAAAGATGATTTAAGCGATCGGATCAAAGGTATTGAAATTGGTGGCGATGACTATCTGACCAAGCCTTTTGCTTTCGCTGAGCTGATTGTCAGAATAAAAAGTTTGCTGCGACGTGCCAATCAATCGGACTATAAAAGCACGGTCATACATATCGCTGATCTAAAAATGGATATCACCAAACGTATAGTGCACAGAAATAGTGTCGCTATTAAACTAACGGCAAAAGAGTTCTCTCTACTGCAATTCTTTTTAGAGCGTCAAGGCGAGGTACTGCCGCGCTCTGTCATCGCCTCGCAAGTATGGGATATGAATTTTGACAGTGATACGAATATCATTGACGTTGCTATCAGACGTTTACGAATCAAAATCGATGACGACTTTGATACTAAGCTGATTCATACAGTACGCGGGATGGGCTATCGGTTAGATGCGCTGGCGGCCGACAGTAACAAAGACGATCTAAAATGAGATATAAATTTAAGAATCGACGTTGGCCGCTGTTATGGCGCACTGTCTTTTTATTGACCATATTTGTTGTCATCTCTCAAGTCATTATTTATATATGGGTTCAGCGCTCTGTTAACGAGCACTTTGAGCAAATGGACTCAGAAATCATTACTCATGCTGCGTTTAATCTGCGCAAGCGTATGATTGCCTTGGACAAAAAAATAGAGCCATTAACCGCTTCAAAGACCCAATCACTCATTGATGCCAATCACCTGCATTCTTCTTGGTTAGATTATGATTTAAAAACGCTAATATCAGACAAAAACGGAAATTTATTGTCTAGCGATCCCAGTAGTTTTATCCATGATTTACCGGCAGGTTTTAGCTTGTTACACCTACGGCAGAACTATCGCGATCAGCAGTTTATGATCAAAATAGGTAGTAGACATTATCGAGCGATGGTCATTGCAAACCAAGAGGCTTTGGCGCTTATTGCACTGCCTATCGATGTTCATCATCAGTATCTCATCCAGTTTAACCGTCATCTGATTATGATACTGATTGCGATCACACTATTACTGGTGTCAATTGCCGCATTGAGTGTCTATTGGGGGTTTGCGCCACTAGCGACTATTGTCCAAAAGATGAAAGGTATCGATCCTGAACAGCTGGATGAAAGAGTGGTCGTCGGTAACATGCCGCAAGAGCTACGACCATTGGCTGAGTCTTATAACTTAATGATGGAGAAGCTGGAAAGTAATTTTGAATCATTATCACGCTTCTCAGACAATATTGCCCATGAGCTACGTACTCCGCTGGCGACGCTTGGCACTCAAACCCAAGTGATGTTGACTAAGCCTAGAGAAAGCCATGAATATGTGGAGCAGCTGCACCATCAGCATGACACCCTTGAGCAGTTATCTACGCTGATTAATAACATGCTGCTGCTGGCAAAGACACAAAAGGGCTTGTCTGACTCACAGCTCAATCGGGTTGATACTGAGTCAATGTTCACTAAGCTCATTGATTACTATGAGCTGATCGCAGAAGATCGGAATATAACTTTTGAAAAGACGGGCAACTTTAGAGCCGTATTAGGAGATGAAAGCTTATTGCAAAGACTGTTCGCCAATCTCATGTCAAATGCCATTTACTATGCTGCTAGTGACAGTATGATCACGATTGACGCCTCTAATATTGAGATATCAACGGTTACTCATACTGGCACGAGTGATAAGCAAAACATAAAATCCTCTGTGTTAAAGCCCGCCTCTTTCAAAGTAGTGATCTCTAATCGCTTGGATCAGCCATTGACTCAAGTAGAGGCAGATAAACTGTTTGAGCGCTTTTATCGTCATCATAGAACGAATACCATGCATTCGGGAACAGGCTTAGGCTTATCCATCGTGCAGGCTATCGCCAATGCCCATAATGGCAAAGTCAGTATTACTATAAAAGAGGAGTATTACTTTCAAGTCAGTGTCGAGCTGTTGCTGGCTTGATCGATAAGAGCAAAAGAGATAAACATACAAATATCCATTTTGATGGCTAAAATCCATTTTCACCATACGTCGCAGACACTTTGTGTATGGCTAAATCAGCACCGTCGAACTCATCTTCTTCACTTAGACGAATACCGATCGTATACTTCAACATACTATAAACCAGTAGCCCGCCTATAGTAGCGAAAAGTATAGCTGCGACACTGCCAATCAGCTGTGAAACTAAGCTGACGCCACCGAGGCCACCCAATGCAGCGCTACCAAAAATGCCTGCTGAGATACCACCCCAAATTCCGCAAATGCCATGCAAAGGCCAAACACCAAGGACATCGTCGACTTTGATTTTGTTTTGCGTGATCGTAAACATATAGACGAATATTGCGCCTGATACTGCGCCAATGGTGAGCGCTCCAAGCGGATGCACTATATCAGAACCTGCGCAAATAGCGACTAACCCCGCCAATGCCCCATTATGCATAAACCCTGGATCGTTTCTGCCGATGACCGTAGCTGCCAATACGCCACCTGCCATTGCCATCAATGAGTTGAGCGCCACTAAACCTGAGATACCCTCCACTCGCTGCGCACTCATTACATTGAAGCCAAACCAGCCAACGATTAATATCCAAGAACCTAGTGCCAAAAAGGGAATAGAGGACGGTGGATGCGCATTGACACGACCATCCTTGTAACGACCACGTCTGGCACCAAGCAATATTACAGCGCTCAAAGCAATCCAACCGCCCATAGCATGGACAACCACTGACCCTGCAAAATCATGGAAAGGCGCGCCAAAGCTAGCCTCAAGCCAGTCTTGAAAGCCAAAGTTACCGTTCCAGATGATGCCTTCAAAAGTAGGATAGATCAAAGCGACAATTACGAATGTGGCAATAAACTGTGGCCAGAGTTTCGCACGTTCGGCGATACCGCCTGAGATGATAGCGGGAATGGCAGCGGCAAAGGTCAATAAAAAGAAAAACTTAACGAGCTCATAGCCACTAGATTCGATCAGCTCGCTGGCGCTTACGAAAAAACTGACATCATATGCTACATAGTAACCAATAAAAAAGTAGGCCATGGTTGAGATGGCAAAATCACCCAAGATTTTACTAAGCGCATTGACTTGATTCTTCTCACGTACTGTACCTACTTCTAAAAAGGCAAATCCTGCATGCATTGCCAAAATCATGATAGCACCAAGTAAAATAAACAGTACGTCGATTGGAGTCATCGTGAAAAGCCTTTTGTAGAGTGAGGTAAGTATTAAGTTATGAGAAAAATATAAAGATTGAATAAAAAGTTTAACTTCGCCAATAATTTATCAGATAACGGCATATGGTAAAGAAAAAATATATCTCTATAAATACCGCGCTAATTCTGCCTGAAAATACATTTTTGCTCAAACTTATAACATAACCTCGTCAATTCAACATTATCCTGATGCTCGCTTAATATTGGTTACTTATGATTTAATAGTAGACCTATAAAATACTTAGACTGACGAAACTTATACCATTATCAATTAGGCAAAAATGCTGATAGTTATCGATTTAACGACTTATGACTCATATAGTCAGTCCTAAATAAAACAAGTACAAATATTATCAATCACTACTGAGGTTAATTTTTTGCAGCCTCTGTCTGCGTAAGCACAGCAAGCAAGAAAAATGAATATCAGCAGTACTTGATGTATCGATATTACTTTTCCCTGACTATACCATTACACCAATGAATAAAAGATAGGGTTTAGGACGCCGCATAAAAAAGGGTAGGACTGAGTCCTACCCTTTTTTGGTCATTTGGAAGCAAGAACCTACTAACTACTATATAAAATAATTATTTAGTGAAGTTATTTTTTAAGAAATTCGCCGCTTCCGTAATTGCCGTTTTCGTCGCAGGCGTTTGTGCATATGGGTTTAGCATCACAAAATCATGGGTTGTAAAGTCGTAACGCGTGCTCTGCGTCTTCACGCCAGCTAGCGTCAGTTTAGAGGCAAAAGCTTCACCCTCGTCACGTAACACATCATTGGCATCCGTAATCACGAGCGCAGGTGGTAAGTTTGCAAGATCTTTTTGGCTATAGTTCAATGGCGACACGCCTGGATTGGAGCTGTCGACACCTTTAGGTAGATACGCATTCCAGAACCATTGCATACTTGCCTTGCTAAGCCATGGACCATTTGCAAAAAGCTTGTAAGAATTACTGGTCAAGTCTGCGGTAGTCACCGGATAGAACAGAACCATTGAGTCGAGTGGCAGACCTTCGTTTTTGGCACGTACAGCATTGATGGCGACCATCTGACCACCGACTGAATCCCCTGCGATAGACAGCTGATTGGCATCAATACCAAACATAGCAGCATTCTATGATACATACTTCAGTACAGCATAGGTCTGATTAAGCTGAACGGGATGCTTTTTCTCAGGGGCAGGACTATACTCTACAAAGACCATCGCCGCATTTGCTTGGGTCGCTAAATCACGCATCAACCTTTCATGAGTGGTAAAATCGCCCAGTATCCAACCGCCGCCGTGGAAGTAAACCACACCCGGCAGTGCCTTACCTTTTGTGCCCACTGGACGGACCGTATAGACTTTGAACTCACCATCCATACCGACTTTAAAAGTCATCTCTTTCACATCTGCAGGTGGCATAGCAGTGACACCTTTGGTTTGGGTATCGATCAAGACCTGACGCGCTTTTGCATAAGGCAGTTGATTGATCGGCGTCGTTCCTTTTAGGCTATCAATGAACTGTTGTGTGGTTTTTTCTAGGACGACCGTTGGAATATTGGTATTCGGTACTGAGTTATCATGGGCGAAACTCAAAACTGGCATAGCAAGAATGGCAACGCTGGTTGCAAGGGTACGAAAGATCATCATATAAGTCTCTTTATTCAGTGAGTTTGTGAGATAAATTCAGCAGACAATGACCAAATCATGTTCGAATAGAAAATCTGATCCAGAGTTCACCTACGTAGACAGAGAGAATAATTGAAAATAAAAAGTAATGAAAAACAATACCTTCTGTGTACTACCTTAATCTCGTAAGGTTTTTTACCTTACCACACTATTACAGAATTCCTTTTATAATTTCGTAATGAGTGCTTGTTCTATAGCCTATATACCTCCTGCCCCTTTACTTGATGCCTCACTGTTTTCGACCAATATTGCGGTAGCGCTTTTTTTCAGAACTGCCCACTGCTCGTCATCAACATAAATGCCTTCTTTCCATGCCCGCTGATGGGTTGCATACAGCTCATCTGTTGATACTTTATAATCAAAGTGCTGAATATCCTGTTCAATATCAAAGTTGGCTGTTGATAGCTCAATGACCATGTCATTGGTATTGGTATTGGTATTGGTATTGGTATCGGTATCGGTATCGGTATTATAGTTAGCCTGCGCCTCATTAAAAAAATACAGATCAGGATAAACAAACCTTTTATCTAATGTAAATATCGTATGTTTGGGTGCGCTGCCATTGTCCCATTTAGCCAAACAAGCGATGCCTTTTGCCGCCAGTTTTGCAAGCTCACTATAAGCCAGCCAGCGGTTATGACAATTTTGCAAATATACTTTAAAATGATCGCGACTGCCCATCTTTTCAATCACATAATCCATCACTGCGGGTAGATGACAGACCAAACTGCTCCCATGCAAGTCTAATCTGACTTCACCCTCGCCTTGATAGATGATATCAATCGCAACATCACGCTCAGACAAAATAAAAGGACTGGCATTATTGAAATGCAAAATACCATTTAGACCAGCCATTTGTAGCTCAGCTACCATGGAAGCAATAAGGTCAGCTTCACCTACTTCACGTTGCATGCCCAAAAAAGCTTTATTCACCATGGTCACTATTTCATTATGCGATACGATCATGGGTTACCTCTCTTTCTGATACAGATAAATCCGGTAATAAAGGAAACAGCCACTCATCGCTGTGTACTTCGGCAAACAAAGGCGCACCTTGGAATAGCGTGACACGCACCCAGCGATCTGATCTTGGATCGAACTTGGTCGCGCCAAACATAGACAATTTACAACGTAACAAATGCATTGGTAATGCCGTCTTTTGCAGCACATTAATCTGAATATCGCCCATCTTTTTATGCCCCATTGTCCAGACGCGCCGAGCAATTGAGCGATACTTTGGTTGTTTTAAGATAAATTCTGATAACAGTTGCTGTGGATCCGCTTGTTGTAATGCCAGATATAATGTATTCGCCTGCCTACCAATATCTAATAGGAACTCCTTATCATCACCACGCTCTTGTCCGCGCACACCCATTCTTGGCTCTTCTTTATCTTCTGAGCGATACCAGAACCAATAGACATTATCTTCTGCCTCAAAATCAATACTGATCGCCCACTGATAACGCGCTTCTAATACGTCAATCAAATCTTGCACGACTTTGCCGCTAGGTAGTGACATAGTTTCATCAGCATTGGCTTGCCCTGCAAACACATCAACAAGCTCAGGATACAGCTCCATCAGGCAAGAAGTAATGACCTCTTGGCTCTCAAAACTAAGGTGTGCCTGACGCTGTAAAAAATCAGCCCACGTAACGCATCCTTCAATCTCGCTCATAAAGTTATTTTGTAGCTTATTCAGCTCATCAACGACGGTACTATTCAATAGAATTTGCGGCTCATTGATAGTCACCACTTCAGAGAAATGCTGGATAGCGCGCTTTATTAAATTTGAGAGCTGCTGGATTTTATTATTGTTATTGTTGTTATTGTCATTGTCATTGTCATTGTTATTGCTGTTATTGTCATCTTCAATATCACAGACCAACACCGCTTGTAGCGCCCCTTCACGAGCACTCAGCCATTGATCAACGACACAAGGATGATTGATCAAATAAGGCGCCATGCCAAGACCAGTCGCATTACCTATGCCCAGATACCGCTTAATCTCCGGATGCAAGCTGGCCGCTTTAGCGCCACCCTTTTTTTGAGCCAAATAATCGACCCAATCAAGGCTAAACTCTCGAATGAGATACACCGCACACATCTGGGCTCGAAAAGATTGATTAAAATCCTCGCTGTGATCCAGCGGTTTAAAGTCATAAATACCGAATTTACCGTTGCCATAAACTGCTGTAGTACGCAGGATATAACCCACTTGCGCCAGTACGTCCAAATCAGGCTGCTGACCTTTAGCTAAGGATGAGACGATATGGTCAAAGACCCGCACGCTTTTATTTGCACGTGCCAGCACCATTACCATGTTGGAGTTACGACCCGCTTCTTGCAATGGCACATTGGCTTTTAGATTGGCAAGTAGCTCGTCCCCTATTTCGCCATAGACGAGGGCAAATGTGACATCCCATTTTTGCGCAATGACGCGATCGTTACGCTCTTCATCGGCAATCTGATTGCAAAACACCACCAGATGATAAACATGCTCAGGGGTTTGCAAGCGATAAATGACCTGTCCGTAGCCGTCGTTATCTAAATCCCATAGGTGCTTGCTTAATGTCCAATGCTCTTTGTCGATTTTACGCAATAACGTACGCACGAAGCTGATACGCGTTTGGTGCATGGCACCCAGTCGTTCAGAATGCATCACCACGTCGGGTGTACGGAAGCTGACTGCATCTAGCTTATCGTTGCTTGTGTCACCATTGATTAGTAGGCTATGTTCCATATAACGATCACCTTAAATAATAGATTAAACCAGCAACTCATTTGATACTTGTATACTGACGTCAGCTGACAACGTCAATATACAAGCAAGGTGTTGGCTATAGTAATAACTCACTCAGTCGATTTTTTTGACCGTTGTTTCTTTAGCAAGCTTTTCCTCAGCGATTCGATGATCGGTCTCAACTCGGTTAGGACGATAAAGGTCTTGATCTCGCGCCATTTGCTGAGCAATTTTGGGTCCGTTCCATAACGACGGCAGAAGAACAAAGGACACCGGAACAGCAGTAATCACGATAAAGGATTGCAAAGCGGTCACCCCGCCTGAACCAAGCGATATCAAAACGATAGCCGTAACCCCCATCATAACGCCCCAAAAGCTACGAATCATAGCGTTTGGTTCGTGCTCGCCACTGATAACGACACTGATGGTATAGGTCATCGAGTCGCCTGTAGTCACGATAAAGATCATGGTCAAAACAATAAACAATAAACAATAACGAGGTAATTAATGGAAATGGTAGCTGCTGAGTGATGGCAAGCAGTGCGCCAGGAAGATTAAAGCCTTCAAATGCGGTACTGACACTACCAGGGTTAGCAATCTCAAATGCAAGACCCGAACCACCGATGACTGTGAACCAAAAGCAGGTAACCAATGGAGCAATGATACAAACCGTCGTAATCAATTGGCGAATAGTGCGACCACGAGAGATACGGGCAATAAAGATAGCCATCATCGGACCATAACCTAAGAACCAGCCCCAAAAGAATACCGTCCAGCCACCAAGCCACCCTTCATCACCGCGATATGTTGCCATCGGGATAAAGTTTTGCACCATAGTGCCAACACCTTGTATGTAACCATTAACAATAAATTTGGTAGGACCAAACATCAGAATAAAGACCATCAGACCAAAGGCTAATATGACATTAAAACGACTAAGCAGCTGCATACCTCGAGCAAGGCCACTGATCGCTGAAATGGTGTATAGAACAATAGCAAATATAATAATAATAAGCTGAGTGACAAAAGTATCAGGAATACCAAATAGCGTGTTGAGCGCATAGCTGGTTTGTAGACCCAAAAAGCCAATAGGACCGATCGTACCGGCGGCAACGGCGATAATGCAGCAAGCATCAATAATCGCTCCGGTATGACCTGTGAGCACACGGTCACCAAACACAGGATATAGCAGCGTACGCGGCTTAAGTGGCAAGCCTTTATCATAATGCAGATGCATCACTACAATAGCAGTCAAGCTACCGACAATCGACCAAGCCAAAAAACCCCAATGCATAAAGGATTGCGACAATGCGTTAATAGCGCGTTGTTGTATATCAGCGGATTCACCATACAAGGGCGGTGCCGACACAAAATGGGCAATAGGTTCAGCAGCAGCCCAAAAGACGCCACCACCTGCAAGTAGCGTACAAAACAGAATGGCCATCCACTTAAAGGCATCCATTTCAGGCTTAGGCAGATTACCTAAAATAACTTGCCCAGTGCGCCCTGCAGCGACCGCCAAAGCAATCACAAAAGTAGCTAACAATAATATTTGCCAAAACGGACCAAAGATCTTAGCCGACCAAACAAAGCCTGCATTAACGATGGTAGCCAGCTGTGCCTCAGCAAAGATTGCCATAAGTACAAAAGCAATAATAAAGCCGCCGCTGTACCAAAATGCGGGGTTTTTGAGTCCTAAAGTATCGGTAGAACTTTGTACCTGCGTTAAATTATCCGCTATCTTATCGGCTTCGTGAGAGCGTCCTTGCTCATGTCGCTTACTGTTAAATCCTTTTAAATCAGCCATGATGTGATTCCATATGATAATGTTGCGTCATTTAAATTGGCGTTTTATCTAAACCGTCTTACCTATCTATACTTTAATGATGGACTTTAATGATTGACTTTAATGCTTGTTACTTTAAGTTTTAGCCAGTCTTTCAGAAAGCTATAGTCAGTCCTAAATAAAAGAAATACAAATATTATCAATCAATACTGGGATTAATTTTTCTTGCTTGCTGTGCCTATGCAGACAGAGGCTGCGAATAAGGAACCTCAGTAGTTCTGTACTCTTTTAAAAGTGGATCAACTATATCTAGGTGCCTAGCATTTATACTAAAGGCTGAATGCCACTCTCAAGAAAATCAAACCAGTTTTGTCCAATGATTTTTCCAGCGTCTGTATCATCAAAACCATGTTTTAGTAGACCGTTATAAATATTCTCCATTCCGTCCTTGCCTGCAAACCATGGCAAAGTATCCGGCCAACCAGAATTGTTGGCATTGCCCTCGCCATAATCCATCGCCTTTGACCAGCGTCCATTGCGCATCCATTCAAGCACCGCTTGCGGCTGGTTTAGGCACAAGTCACTGCCAATGGCCAAATGCTCAGTACCGTATTTATCGGCACAATCAGCAATCATGCTGCAAAAATCATTGAGCGTGCACGCGCTACCATTCGGCAAATGAAATGGATATAAGCTAAAACCCAACAGCCCGCCCGCTTTGGTTAAGGCACTAATGACCGCATCAGATTTATTACGTAGCGCATCGTGTGCAGCAGTTGGATTGGCATGACTGATACAAATGGGACGGCTCGATATCTCGATGGCCTCAAGCGTTGATTGCTCTGCGCTGTGCGACATATCGATAATCATTCCAACCCGATTCATCTCTGCTATCGCTTGCTGACCAAAGCGCGTAATACCACTGTCATTGTTCTCGTAACAACCCGTTGCTAGTAAGCTTTGGTTATTATAAGTCAGCTGCATGATCAGTAGTCCTAAACGGCGCATCACGCTGATCAGACCAATCTCATCATCAATCGGTGAACAATTTTGCGCGCCAAAAAGGATACCAACTTTACCTTGCTGCTTTGCCATTTTAATATCTTCAACACAATACACAGGCAATATCAAATCGCTATTTTGCTCAAAGCGTGCATGCCATTCTGCAAAGCGCGTCATCGTCTGCCGCGAATCCTCGTGATAAACCAAGGTGGCATGTACCGCATTGATACCGCTGGCTTGCAGCATTTTGAAATAGTCACGGTCCCAGTTGCTATACTGTAAGCCGTCAATGACGATATGGTCTTGATACATTTTTTATTCCTTTTATACTTTATAGATATAGTCAGTACTAAATAAAATAGAGTTATAAATATTTTCGTATAGCTGGTAAAAATTTTTCTTGCTTGCTGTGTGGCTACGCCACTCCAGAGGCTTCGAAAATTTCTCCCAGCCATACTGTAACAATCTTAAATCTGCCTTAACTACATCTCTAAACACTTTCTAAAACAGCAACGATTAATACGCTTTTTGATAAGCCGTTTTGACAATGGTATAAAACTCTTTGGCATACGAACCCTGCTCGCGTGGACCGAAGCTGGACTGTTTACGACCACCAAATGGCACATGATAATCGGTACCAGCAGTTGCCAAATTAACCATGACGCAACCTGCTTGTACTTGCTCTTTGAACATCGCGCTATTACGTAAGCTTTGGGTAATAATGCCGCCAGTTAGACCAAAGCGAGTATCGTTGGTCATCGCAATCGCTTCTTCTAAACTGCTAACGCGCATGACACAAGCTAATGGCGCAAACACCTCTTCTTGGTTGATATCCCAGCTGTTATCGGTCTCGGTAAACAAGGTTGGCGACATATAATAGCCATCATGTGGCATATCTAAACGCTCGCCACCAAAGGCTAAATTGGCACCGGCTTGCTTGGCTTTTTCAATCCAGTCTAGGTTAGAAGCAAGTTGCTTATCATCAACCACAGGACCCATAAAGATACCTTCATCAAGCGCATGACCAACTTTTAGGGTTTTCATTTTTGCGATGACACCATCGACGAAAGCATCATGAATACCATCCATGACAATCAAGCGTGAAGATGCCGTACATTTTTGTCCTGAACCGCCAAACGCACCTGCGACCGCAGCATCAATAGCGACTTGTAAATCAGCATCATCAGCGATGACCAAAGCATTCTTACTACCCATCTCCAGCTGGCAACGGACAAAGTTTGGTGCGGTTGCCGCAGCTACTTTACGACCGGTTGGCACAGAACCTGTGAAGCTGACCGCATCGATATCTTTTGAATGAATGAGCGCATCGCCGACTGATGAGCCGCCGCCCAATACTAAGTTAAATGTCCCTTCAGGCAACCCTTGACGGTGAATGATTTCAGCTAATGCTACCGCACTGGCTGGTGTTAAATTGGCAGGCTTCCAAATGACGCTATTGCCAAATGCTAAGGCTGGGGCGATTTTCCACACAGCAGTTGCGGTTGGGAAGTTCCAAGGAGAGATAATGGCGACGACGCCGACTGCCTCACGAGTCACTTCCACTTTGACCCCTGGACGTACTGAATCCGCAGTATCGCCCATTTGGCGTAATACTTCAGCGGCGTAATAATGAAAGAACTGACCTGCACGATAAATCTCACCGCGACCCTCAAGAAAGGGCTTGCCTTCTTCACGTGACAACAAAGTACCTAATTCATCGCAGCGGGCAATCATTTCATCGCCAATCGCCTGCAGAATCGATTGCTTCTTCTCTAACGGCGTTGCCTCCCACTTTGGCTGCGCTTGGCGGGCAGCAGCAATAGCATCCTTAACTTGATCGCTACTGGCTTGGGCGAACTCGCCGATAGTTTCAGTGATATCAGAGGGATTAATATTAGTAATGGTATCGCTACCCGCTTGCCATTCACCATTGATATAAAGGGATTGCTGTGGGTCTTGCTGTGATACTTTGTGTATGTTTTGAGCTGACATAGTGGCGTCCTCAGTTTATTAAAATTCAAATGATTGAAAGCGTTGTATAAATATAGTGGAAAAACTATGGTACGTTTGCATAAACGACTAGCTCAACCAACATCTCTTCACGAGCAAGTCCTGCTATCACTAACGCTGCACGATTTGGGTATGGTGCTGCAAAGTACTGCGCATAGACTTGATTGACCGTTTTTAGATATTCACGATCAGTAACATAAATGAGTACCTGTAAGACTGAGTCCATGCCTACATTGGCACATTCTAAAGTATGCTTTAAATTATCAAGGGTTTGCCGAGTTTGGGCTTCGATACCACCTGCGACCACATCACCGTTTTCATCAATAGGAATTTGCGCGGTGTATAATGTGCCATTACTTGTAATCGCCCATTCAAGAGGTGCTTTTGAGGCATAAAGTGAAGTCTGAACCGCTTGTTTGGTTGAGGGAGTCGTCATATCGTCATATCCTTTGAATGAATGGTTTGGCAATTTCTGTGTTATTGATTATCCTACGCAATAAATAATGACAAATCTAACTAATTAAATGTTAAATATGATAGATTTAATCTATCGCTATAATGAATAGCTTCTGATCAACGGCAGCAAGCACAAAGGCACTAACGATTATGAAACTACAACAGTTACGACATTTTTTATTTGTGGTAGAAGAAGGGGGTTTTCGTGTGGCAGCCAACCGCGCTAATAGAACACAGGCCGCATTATCCGCCTCTATAAAAGAGCTGGAAAAAACACTGGATCAGCGTTTATTTGAAAGTGGCAATAAAGCAACACTGACGCCGTTTGGGGAAAGTTGCTTGCCAAAGATTCAGCAGTTCATCAGTGTTTATCAAGCATTTGAGGAGGACTTAAGAGCGACCGCAGCAGGCGATAAAGGGAAGATAAGAATTGCTAGCGTGCCATCACTGGTGACTAAGCTATTGCCTAGCGTACTGGTCGCCTATTCAAAGAAATACCCTGACATTGAAATTGTTTTGATAGATGATAACGCGGTTGGCGTTGCAAATCGGCTGCTCACGGGCGAGGTGGATTTGGCGTTAGGTAATTGTACGAGTATCAATCAAACAGATATTGATTTTACCCCACTGATATCAGACCCTATCGGGGTAGTTTGTCTTAAAAGTAATAAGCTAAATAATGAATCAAGTCAATCTCAGGGGCTAAAATGGCAGCAACTCATGGCAGAGCCTTTTATTTATAATGGCACCTGTCGATTACTCGAGAACACGCCAGCCGAAGTGCTCAATCGCAAAGCTCGCTACACGGTAGAAAACATCACTTCATTGTTCTCATTGTTAAGAAACGATCTTGGTATTACTACCCTACCGAAACTTGCCTTTCCCTCTAATGAGCCCGAATTGGTTTGGCTAAATTTGCTTGACCCTTCTTTAAACAGACAAATCGGTATCTTTAAACTGGCTAATAAGACCATCTCCCCACCCGCTCAAGCTTTTTATGAGCTGTGTGTGACTTATGTGCAAGAGCACTATCTATTGTGATGCATTAACACTATTTCGTTTATTCAATAAATCATTAACGCATAAAAAAAGGTTAGATTTGGCAGTACTATGTCTATATATTCTTCTCACTTATATGCAGAGATTAGAACGTTAATCTCCTTATATGATGCAGAGAAAAGAAAAGAAAATGCACACCAGTCTCAACTATAAGAAAGTAGCTTAAATAATAATATGAGATAACCATTTTTTGATCATAAAAGTATTATTTTTGGCTTAAATGACGCTAGAGTGCAGGTAAAAATACTATTGCGTCAATCAAGCCAGCGCTGCTGTCTGGCATAAAAAAGCTGCTTGGGCGTATCGATATCATAGCTAAGTTGATGGTTTATGACCGTACTTAATTGATTGGACGGCAAGGCTCTAATCAAATGGCGCAGACCTTTATCCCCTATCAGTGCTGGTTGCCACTGTTTGAGACACTCAACATCAATGACTATCGGCAGACCGACGATATTATTTTTACTTGTATCAGTAGAAGAAGCTTCATCTAGACATTGATAGCTACTAGCGACCACTGTGCTCTTAGCGGCAAACAACGCCGTTAAATGATCAGTATCTAACAATACTTGATCCACGCCCATGATTAACACCCGATTCATTAACGAGATCTTCGGGGTAATCAAAGCATCAATACCAAGAGACAAGCTATGTGCCATACCCGTTTTAGGTATCAAATTAATCACAGAATGGATTGTTGTATTTTGACGGACCAACCCATGAATCACATCAGCAATTTCTGGTTGGTCTTGCGGAATGACCACAATAACGGCAAGAGGCTTTGTGGCTAATGCTATTTTAGTCATATAACAGATGAGCGGTTCGCCATGCTTGCTGAGCAGTTGCTTAGATTGACCAAGACGCTGGCTCAGACCGCTTGCCAAGATAATAACAGCGTGGTCTTTTTCATTATTTTCTGTACTGCTAGGCATTGGCGTTTTGGGTGCTAAAACAGAATGATTAGTATCAACGTCGCTAGTCATGGGCGTAATCATTTTTATAGGTATTGACGTCTGATTGCTCTGAGGTTTGCAGATTATATTGGCTATTTGGCAGTATTGTTTGCGGCGTGTGTCCGTGAATCACCGCGCTCATTTGTGCCATGATACTGAGTGCCAATGCTTCAGGTCCCTCCCCACCCAATTTATAACCGATAGGATAATGCAGTTTACGAATACCATCTGCTAAAATATGCGGGTTAGCACTTGTCTGACTAATCTCTTTGATTAAACGCTCAGTACGATAGCGAGGTCCCAGTTGTCCAAGATAATGACAGTGAGTAGCGTGTTCTAGTAGTACGGCTAGTCGAGCGCGGTCTTGGGCCAGACTATGAGACATCACAGCAACGGCGGCGCCAGCACTAAGCTTAAGCAATGTTTCGCTATCATCCAAGGCTAAACACAACACTGAATCTGCTTGGCTAAAGCGCAAACGTGTCGCATATTGGGGTCGACTGTCTATGACGGTGACATGCCAATCTTGTAGCTTTGCCATTGTCACCAGCGGTATAACATCGTTACCTGCCCCGCAAATGAGTAATCGTGTCTGTGGGCAAATCCGCTGCAATAACCATTCAGTCTCATACTGACGATGACCTATAGCTTGTAACTCTAATTCGCCCGTTAACTTAATATATTCAGCATTTTTTTTATGAAACTTATACTTTGATAATTTTTCAATCGCATTTAACAACACATCATCTATGACAGTATTCGAGTTGCTTGCCATATTTCGCTTCAAATATACATCAGCCAGACTTTCTGCTTTTAGATACTCATCTAAATAAATACGGGTACCAACTTTCATTTCTGGCACTTTAATTTTAGGAATATCAGACCTAATAAGAGTGGCAATCGTTACTGGTTGTTGAGTATGACGAACCTGACGGATTAAATCGAGTAGCGGTATTGCTGTCGCTAAACGCTCAAACAATACATGAACCCGACCATTACAACCCAAACCAAAATTGAGATCACCCTCCAAAAAATCGTCTTCAGACATATCCTCATCTTTGACGGTAGGGTCTTCTACAGCAGTTGACTCAGGATTGCCATTGTTGCGATATCCAATGTCATCGCCTGTCTGATAGACTTGTACATTCGCACCGTTTCGAGTCAACCAAAACGCGCGTTTGATAATATGCGGCTCAAGGCAGCCACCACTAATCATCCCCACCGAACGTCCATCGGCGCAGATAAGCATCATCGCACCCGGTTGCCGATATGCCGAGCCTTCTGTACGAACCACGGTGGCTAATACGGCATCGATGTCTTGTTGTATCGCTTGCGCAGCAAGGTCAAGGATATCAGCAGTTTGATTCATAACATTCCTTATAGACTTAGCAATAAGCTAAAAAAACCCGCTGTTTAATCGGGTTTCTTTAAGCAAAACAGTATTTGATAACAATCAATCTGGCAGTTGGTCAATAAGCTTATCTAGAGTAATCGGAAAGTCTCGAACCCGGATACCGACCGCATTATAGATAGCATTTGCAATCGCTGCTGCAGCGCCTGAAATTGCTGTTTCGCCAATCCCTTTGATATGCATTGGATTGGTATAACGATCATCTTCTTCTAACAAAATGACATCCAGTTGCGGTACGTCAGCATTAACAGGAATATGGTATTCAGAGAGATCATGATTACACAAGCGCCCGTCATGCTTGTCATGGATAACCTCTTCCATCAACGCTGAACCTATACCAAAAACCATACCGCCATAGCACTGTGAAGTAGCAGTTTTATGATTGAGGATACGCCCTGCAGCAAATACTCCCGTCATACGCTTGACTCGAATCTCACCCGTCACTCTGTGTACAGCGACTTCCGCAAAGTTAGCACCGAATGAAGATTGACGATGGGTTTTTTCATTTTTACCCGGCTTAATCTCCCCTTTGGCACTGAGCTTTTGGTCGTCATATTGCGCAATAATATCGGCTAGTGAATAATTTTTATGGCGACTAAAATCATATCTGTTTTGCTTGGCCTTTTGTTCTTCTGGCAAGAGGTCTAATACAGAGTCAGGAATAGCCACGCTCGTCTTTTCTGCTAACTTCTCTACAAGTTCGGTGGCGACATTTTTACCAGATTCGATGATAGTCTCTGTTACTGTAGCTTCCTGCTCCCCTATTTTGCTTATCTGCCCGTTATTTAATTGGATGGTGTCGGAATGTAGCCCGACTTTGTCTGCTAGCATTTCACGCAATTGCTGACAAGCCAGATAAATACTGCTACCTGAGCTTGCCGCGCCCATGCTACCGCCTGAACCAACGGCAGGCGGCAGACTGGTATCGCCAAGTTTCATCTCAATATGGTCAACCGGTAAACCCAATAAATCAGCAGCAATTTGGCTAAATACGGTATAAGATCCCGTACCAATATCGGTCATATCCGTCTCAATAATGGCTTTGACCCCAAGCGTTTTTGAGCCATCGATTTGTAGGGTTGCTCGTGCTTCAGAAAGCTTTAACTTGTTACCACGGGCAGAGGCAGCCATACCAATCCCCAACCACCAGTCTCCTTCTAAGCACTTAGCAGGCATCTTATTGCGTTTTTCCCAACCAAACTGCTCAGCCCCTTTTTCCATACAGGCAATCAGTTGCCGAGTTGAAAAAGGTATCTCTTGACTAGGATCTTGCTCAGGCTCATTACGGCGGCGTAGCTCTATAGGATCCATATCTAATTGAATCGCCAATTCATCCATCGCGCATTCAACGGCAATCATTCCAACGGCCTCACCAGGAGCACGCATAGAACCTGATAGTACTTTATTGACATCAACCATCTGATAGTCGACCTGACGATTTTCACCGCGGTATAGATAGTGAGTAGACAGCGCTGTAGGCTCAAAGAAGCTCTCACCGGGTAAATTACTGGTGATGGTATTATGAATAAAGGTATTAATAACACCTTCTTTATCGCAGCCAATGCCGATACGTTGACGCGTATCTGAGCGCCTTATGGTGGTTTCCATGACTTGCGGACGAGTCATCACAATCAATACCGGACGCTTTAGCTCTTTTGCAGAAATGGCTGCGGCAATTGATTCGGGGGCAATACCAAGTTTGCTGCCAAAACCGCCACCAACATAACGAGCAATCAGTTGCACATTATTTGGATCCAAATTTAAGGCATCTGCCACTTGTTGTTTGCAAGAAGACAACATCTGGTTGGCCGTATACAAGACTAACTTTTCATCCTCCCAATACGCCAATGTAGCATGTGGCTCCATAGGCGAATTACTTTGGCTTGGCGTATGATAAATCTGATCAAACGAAACCTCAGACTCTTTAAGTCCTTGCTCTGGGTTGCCCTGTTTATGATTTTTGTCCGAGCCTTTCTTTTCATCAACCGGATGCGCATCTGTCAATGCTGAATCAAAATCTATCACAGCATCTTCTGTTTCGTCTTGATAAGTCACCTTGAGCGCTTTTGCGCCTTCAGTAGCCGCTTCAAAGGTTTCAGCGATCACGGCAGCTATTGGCTGACCATGGTAAAAAATCTCAGCGACTCCTTGAGTGGGTGCTTTTTTCTCTCCGCCTTGCTGAGCATTACGCAAAAAATGCTTGGGGTCAGTGACCACTTTAATAATGCCTGGAAGCGCCTCTACTGCACGACTGTCGATGTGCTTAACCTTGCCTTTAGCAATAGTCGCACCAACTAAGACGCCGTAAACCTGTCCTTCAATATAAAATTCTGCGCTGTAAGTCGCTTGTCCACTGACTTTCAAGGAGCCATCGACACGGTTAATTGGCTTACCAACCAGTTTGCTCGCCGTCGTACTGAGCAAGGATTCAACAGGCTCATCCATGGTCATCTTTTTGGTAGGTTCTGATGGCAGTACTGCGTCCAATAATGACATGATTATGCTCCCTTACCCGTTAGTGCGCGCTCAATGACTTGTTTTAACAAGCGACGCGTCAGCGGTATCTTAAAGTCGTTTTGACCACTACCACTAGCATCCTTTAATAACAAATCTGCCGCTTGCGAAATAATGCCAAAATTACCATCTGTGCCTGTGAGTAAGGCTTCAACCGCTTCATTACGCCAAGGCTTAGTGCCAATACCACCAAATGCCAAACGTACGGTTTCTAATTCTCTTTGATTATTAACATTGATTACTGCAGCACATGATACTAAAGCAAAGGCGTAAGAGGCGCGATCACGAACTTTGTCATAAGTGTGCATCCCTTTCATTGGAGCTGGGAGAATAATATGAGTAATCAGCTCTCCTGTCTCTAAAACAGTTTCGATATGTGGCGTATCTTTTGGCAAGCAATAAAAGTCTTTAATCGCAATCTGGCGAGAAGTGCCATCTGCTTTTAGAGTCTCAATGGTGGCATCGAGTAAGCGCATAGCAACTGCCATATCTGATGGGTGCTGTGCAATACAATCGTCACTCGTTCCTAAGATGGCAAGTGGGCGGTTTTCACCATTGATAGCTGGACAACCAGAACCCGGCTCGCGCTTGTTGCAGGGACTGTCCGTCTGATAAAAATAGTAGCAGCGAGTACGTTGTAATAAATTGCCGCCCGTCGTTGCTTTATTACGCAATTGCCCTGACGCCCCTGCTAACATTGCCCGCGCTAGTACGGGATAACCTGCTGTAACCGCTGGGTGCGCGGCCAAATCACTATTCGTCACCAGCGTGCCGATGCGTAATCCACCATCAGCGGTAATCTCTATTTGTTGCAGCGCTAAGCGCGTAATATCAACCAATTTTTGAGGAGTCTCAATCTCAATCTTCATTAGGTCCAATAAATTGGTGCCACCGGCTATAAATGAAGCGTCTTTAGGCGTGGCAAACATCACAGCTTGTTGCGGTTCAAGGGCACGGATATATTCAAAGCGTTTCATGAACGTTCTCCTTGAGCATTGGCAGCATTGGAAGCATAGTCAGTCGGCTTTATTATTGACTGATTGCCAATTTGTGCCTCGCTTGGCGGCGGTGACCAAATACCGCTAATAGTGACATCGGTCGCCTTATCATTAGGCGCATTGTCGCTCACTGAAGAGGAATTTGACACTTGCTTTTCGAGCACCTGTGAGATGGCTCTGATAATATTAGGATACGCTGAACAACGACAAATATTGCCACTCATGCGCTCAGCAATTTCTTGTACAAGCAGTCCATTAGGATTTTGCAAGTCAGTAGTCACATGACTTGACCACTGTTGCTTGACTTCTTCTATCAATGCCGTTGCTGAACAAATCTGTCCCGGCGTACAATAACCACATTGAAACGCATCGTGATCTTTAAAGGCTTGTTGCAATTCTGATAGCGATTCAGGCATACCGATACCTTCAATGGTGGTAATCTCATCACCATCATGCATGACCGCTAATGTCAAACAAGAATTGATTCGCCGACCATTAATAAGCATAGTACAAGCGCCGCACTGCCCATGATCGCAGCCTTTTTTTGGTCCGGTGATATGTAGATGGTGACGACATACATCCAGTAATGTCGTTCGCGGATCAAGATTATCAAACTCATAATCCTGCTGATTAATGGTTAACGTTAAGTTAGACATGCTGGCTTCTCGCTGGCAAAAGGTAATAAAATATTAGAGTAGGTCTTGTCACGAGTCTATAGGCTAAATGTTAACCACGGATGACGTCACCGTCTTTGTAAGTTTGCTGTCGCCCACCCATACTACTGCTGATATATTTAAAATATCTCAAAAACGCTACAATGCTGCTGGTATAAATTTTTTACAGCCTCTGTCTGCATGGGCACAGCAAGCAAGAAAAATTGATACCCGCAGTACATCATGTGTCGATATTACTTTTCACTGACTGTATTTTGCACAAAAAGGGTAGGCATTATTTTAAAATAGAGTTGATCCACTGTTAGAAGGAGGAGTCGTTTGATGCTTCAATCAGCGTGCAAGCGGCGCGCGCTTTAATCTCGAGGGTGTGGTTTCGTTTTTTCGTTGTCGTATTTTCTCAGAATGTTGAGTCTACGACCATACTGGGACGGCTCACTTAATGAGCATTCACGCTGGGCATACATTTATCAATGTACAACAGGTATCAATGTACAACAGGCTTACCCTCAGTCATAAAAGCAAAGCTTTTATTGCTAAAATTACCGATCATGACAGCCTCAATGACAGGCGTAACGGTATCGTCTATCCCTTCTACCTCAATAATAAAGTTGGCACCAGAGCCGCCCTTATCTTCTTCTTTTTCTACAATATAATTTAGAGTTGCCATCGCTGGCAGCTCAATAGGATCTCTTAAGTAGGACTTTACCAGTGTGCCGCCAGTATCGTAATAATCAATTTTATTAATATATAGTGATTTTTTTAACGTGGTATTACGTACGCTGAGGGTTGCAGAAAGCAATACTTTGCGATTGTCTTTATCGGTATAAATGTCTGAATATATGGGCACATAAAACGTTTGCTTATAGCCAAACTGGCTATGATCCGTTTCTTTTGACGTCTTTTCAAGCTCCTTAATTGGATCCTTATGCTTCTCTGAAAACACCACATTTGGATCTTGTATAGACCGATCACAACCTGAAAAAAATATCAGGGCAGTCACACATAGCATAGATACTCGATATTTTCTCATGGCCTCTTTCCTTAATCTAATGAGCTTTAACCCCAACACTCCGTAGAAACTTATTAATATGCTTATTAGCACCATAAATGACCAGCACATCATCATCTTGTAGCACTTGTTCAGGTGTTGCTAAACCTTGTATATTTGGCTTGGTTTGCATACGACCAAAGCTGTCTTTATAATGCTCATAACGCATAGTACTGAGCAACTTTATACTAAATCGATGTCCAAGCTGTAGCTCGCCGATGGTTTTACCAATCAAATCGCTAGGAATACTAATCTCAACGATACTAAAGTTGTCACTCAATTCGAACGAGTCTACAAAATAACGCAATGACAGCCGTTTTGCCCAGCGCATTGCCGCCTCCTTCTCAGGATGAAAAATATCATCAACCCCAATCGCCTGTAGGACTTTCTCGTGTAGTGGATTGATACTGCGACTGATCAAACGCCGTGCTTTTAGTGTTTTAAAAAGGGCGGTCGCCATAACATTGGCACCTTGGTCTTCACCAATGGCTACCACGACAATATCGGTGTCTTTAATCGGTAGACCATTGACCGTATATTCATCGGTCGCATCCATACAGATGGTATGGGTAATCACTGTCTTATAAGTTTCGACCTTTTGCATACTGCAATCAATAGCAATGACCTCATGACCTTGACTGGTCAGCGCCATACCAAGCGAAGACCCAAAACTGCCCAAACCTGCGATAATGAATTTCATAATACTCCTTTTCACTCATCTCTATACTAGAGTGGTAGCGATGGGACGGGTTAGTTGATAGTAATCTCTTCTGTTGGATAACGGTAGTTACGCTCATCTTTATTTTTGAGTAAGGCAATAAAAATTGTCAGCATACTAACGCGCCCAACGAACATAATGACTGAGACCACAATTTTGCTAAAAGTGGACAGCTCAGTGGTCAGATTTAAGCTTAAGCCCACCGTGCTATAAGCTGAAAAACACTCAAATATCACTTTAATCAAATCAAGCTCAGGCTGATCATAACTGATCAAAGTCACACCAAAGCCAATGACCAATAAGGACAGCCACATAATAGAGAACGCCCGACGAATAGAGTTATCTGCAATTTCTCGTTTGAACACTTCAATCCTTGTCTGTCCACGCGCCAAACTAAACGTATTTAGCACAGCAATGGCAAAAGTGCTGGTCTTAATACCACCACCAGTGGAGTTTGGAGATGCTCCAATCCACATCAAAAAAATGGTCAGCATGATGGTTGGAAAAGCCAAGTCAGTCAGGTCGATATTATTAAAGCCTGCGGTCCGCGGTGTCGCAGCAGTAAAAAAACCCGCTATCAGCTTGCCATACCAGCTGCTGTGCTCAGCCAACACACCATGGTATTCAAACATCATAACCCCAATAAGCCCTACTAACAGTAAAGCGCCCGACGTGATCAAAGTAATCCGACTATTAATACTCAGCAGCCATGGCTGGTAGGCATAGCGCTGCCCATCACGACACATCGCTCTTTGCATACTGTAACGCAGATAGCGGAGCAAGTTAACAACAATCAAAAAACCCATACCGCCAAATAAAAAGGTGATACTGATAATCAGCTGTAAAGGATAGTTGAAACGTAGTGACTCATCGTATAAACCTGCACTAAAAGTAGAGAATCCAGCATTACAGAATGCCGAAATAGCATGAAACACTGAAAAGAATATACGCTCAAGTACGCTCATTCCCGATAAGTCATAAATACTGATATAAATCAGGATTGCTGCCAGTGCCTCGATACCAAAGGTGACATATAAAATAGACTTTAAGGTTGTTACCATATCGCCCATACGTGACGAGTAAGTCATCTCACTGATACTAAGCTGGGTCTCATAACTGATGCCCCCTTTAAAAAAGTAGCTAAAATAAGTCACAAAAGTTAGGATGCCAAGACCGCCAATTTGGATGAGACCTATAATAATCACTTGACCAAAGGTCGTAAAATGGGTTGCGGTATCGACGACAATGAGCCCCGTTACACAGACGGCGCTGGTGGCAGTGAATAATGCGTCTATAAAGGAGATGGGTTGATTCGTAGCATTTGGCATCATTAGCAACAATGATCCGATTAATATCACCGATAAAAAACTTAAGATGAAAATTTGACCGGGGTTCAAAAAACCTCGGTTGAGACTGAAGTTGTTGTCCGATATTTCGCGGATGAACGTGACCAGTACGGCAATCTTGATAGCAATAAAGCCATCAGCGGGCGCAGACAACCCAGATTGAAACAATTCAGTAAAATGCAGGACGAGCAAGACTAAGATTGCAATGCTGATCAGCAAATCAAAAACAACCACCTTATTGACCGTCAGACGTACTTTTGGACGCGTATAACGTCTTACTGTATTAACAAAACTGAGTAAAATGATACTCATATAAAACAGATGAAACAGTTGTTGTAGCCATACTGACAATTCAAAACCACTGTCAATTAAGGCGACACCGACACCAATAAGGCTAATTACAACGATAAATTTATTCAATAACCGATACGGTATGGTCACGTACATAGCCTAGATCCAGAAAAGGAATAACCAGAATACTTATACTCCTTTTTTTCGGCAGATACTAAGCGGGGCGTTAGATAATTGTAACCAGTTATGTGTTCTGGCAGCACTCAATAAAGTGCGCAATATGCTTAGTTGACGAGTGTTTGTTTTAGCAAGTTTATCTCTACTGTTTTTCCAGCAAAGCACCTATGTTCAAAAGCACTATCTATTGTAAAGCATTAACAATAAAACCACTGATTGCTATATGGATTATTGCCAGACTGAATAAACGATCAAGGACGAGGATGCATTATGAAAACGACTTTTAAAGATAGCGTACATTCATTGATACCGACGGTACATTATAATACTGGCTGTACCTGCCCAAAGTGTGGCTGCAGCGCCCCATCAACTTGTGATAAATGTGATCGATGTTCGAAATGCTGTGAGTGTGGTGAAAAGTAATAAGCGTTATCACTTTAAACTTTACGGTCTGTCTATAGCCATACAGTACCAATGATAATTAAAAAGCAGCACTCTAGGAATCTATTCTAGAATGCTGCTTTTGTATGTTTCAAATTGACAAAACACTTGTTAAATAAAGGTTCTAAAATTTATTATCTTAAGGTTGAAGGTTTAAATTTATGATGACCATATCTAACCTTTATTTGCTGCAATCCAGCTCTTCATCTGCTCAATTTCAGGCTGCTGTGCATCGATAATTTCTTGCGCCAGTGTACGCATCTCAGAATTTTTACCATATTTAAGCTGCGTTTCTGCCATATCGACTGCCCCAGTATGATGAAGTAACATGCCACGAGCAAAAGCCATATCTGGTATTGGATCGGCAATGGCTGCCATCATGTCACCATGCATCGCATCCATACCCTTAGCATAAGCTTGCTGCATGGCTTTGGTATCCGCTGTTGGCGTTTTGGCATCAGGATTGTTGGCGAACCATGCCTTCATCTGCTCAATCTCAGACTGCTGGGCGTCGATGATTTCTTGCGCCAGCTTACGCATCTCTGCATCGGTGCCGTATTTTAGCTCAATCTCTGCCATATCTACCGCGCCAATATGATGAGCAAGCATGCCCTGAGCAAATGCCGCATCTGGATCGTTATAATCCATACCAATCATATCTTCATTCATTTTAGTCATTGAGTCAGTGTATTCTTTGAGCATAGCCGTCATTGGTGTTCCGTCTGCTACCATAGCGCCTGCACTCATGTCATGAACTGCATGCGGGTCCGCTGCAGCAGTATTTTCTTGTACGGTTTCTTGCGATGCTGCATTTTCTGTGGCGGTCAAGTCAACCTTATCATTGGTTGGTTGACAGGCGCTTAGTGCCAATAAGACACTGGTAGCGAGAACAAAGGTACTTAATTTATTATTCATGGTACCGCCTTGGCTGATAACGATTTAATTTAGGTATTACAAAGCAAAAAAGCGCCAACTTATAGCTGTTGCTCGGTTGAGACAATATCAGCATAGACCTCAGTAGTGCCGTCTTTATTAAGCTGCATAATCTGATAAGGGGCAAATTTGTTTTGATACTCCATACCTGGGCTACCAACTGGCATACCGGGTACCGCAAGACCCAGTGCTTGTACGGGTGGGTTTTCTAAAAACTGCGCCACATATTTCGATGGTACATGACCTTCAAAGACGTAACCGTCGGTTGTGACCGCAGTATGGCAAGAGCGCATCTCAGCGGGTACGCCGTAACGCTCTTTAAATACTGCCAAATCCGTAACATCTTGCGCAGTAGCGCTCAGACCATTATCTTCTGCATGGCTTATCCAGTCTTTACAGCAGCCGCAATTGGCATCTTTGTAGACCGTTGCTGAGACGTTCTTTAATAGGTCTGGATTGCTAGCTGTTGTCGATATGAGCGGTGCCGTTTGAGCGTTTGACTCAGCAACGTTTGATTCAGCGACATTTGCTGTGACCGCCGTGCCTTTGTCATTTTGTAAGGAGCTTGCAGCAGACGCGCTGGCGTCAGGTTGACTACAGGCGAATAAGGTTGATAGAGCAGCCAAGCACACTGCACTTTGCAAGAGTTTATAAGACTGACGTTTAAAAGTAGGGCTAGACTCGGATGTAAAGGCATTCATAATGCAATCTCATGTATTTTTTGTATTATACCAAAGAACACTTATACTCAATCAAGACAGTCAGTCGCTTAATACCCTGACATTAACAAAATATGACATTCAGATAACAATGCGGGCACGTTGGCATATCATTAACTTTAGCCTAATATCAAACAACCTAACTTACTGACCCTCTCTCTGCCCTCAACATCTTTACGCCACCATAGCTGACCAACATCACCCCAAGTCCGATTAATGAAGCACCTAAGATTAGCCCTTCTGGTGGACTTTCATTTTGTAAAAAAATAGCTATTGGCACACCGACTACTGCCCCCACTGCCCCTAATAAGCTCAGCAGCACAGGACCTCCTGTTTTTTGTAGTAAAAACAACAGTAAAAACTGCGCAGCAAACACAAATGCTTGTAGCACAATTAAACCAAGTGGTAAAAGCGCTGTCATCGGGACCGCTAAAGAGTAATGAGGAACGATACTGACCAGAGCCAGTAACCCTGACGCCGCAATCAGCATACCAGGCGCAAGCGCACTAGCAGAGAGATTGGCTGGCCAATATAGCGTCCGATAAATATTACCAATGGCAAGCAAAACAGGACCACAAAGCGTCAAGACGATCCAAAATACACTGGCATCTGGCGCAGAAAACTTACGCGCTGCCAATACGCCCGCTCCCGCAAGTGCCGCGACCACGCCAAGCGCTCGGAGCTTAGTAAATGGCTCTATACGCAACACGATTGCGGCAAGGTAAGTAAGCAGCGGCGGCAAGGAGATAATCAAAGCGACAAAACTTGCGCCAACGTGTGGAATCGCTGAGAAAAATATTAAATTGGAACCTGCAACACTGACCAATGCTGCAACAAAATAATAGCTGAGGATAGGTTTGTTTAAAGGCGGTAGCTCACGACGCAGCAGCGCATAGATAGATAAAATAACGGCGGCACCGGTAATGGACCAAAACAGAAATGCCAGTGGCGTCAGACCAATCTCGCCTGCATATTTTGCCAAATTGGTAGAGATGCCGATTAGAGCGCCGCCAGCGAGCAGACAAAGCAGAGGAATGAGCCATGCTTGCCTTTTACTCAAAGTCCCTTGTTGCGCTGACGCCGCCATAGCCTATCCTACTCATCCATTATTATGCCAACCACGATAAATTAGCACTCGTGCCATTGCAACCACAAACGCGTATCCAGCTCCAACTGATGATAATCAGGCTCCATATGACAGCACAGCTGATAGAATGCTTTGTTATGCTCCTGCTCTTTGAAGTGCGCCAATTCATGGACGACAATCATCCGCAAAAACTCAGGCGGTGCCTCTTTGAATAAGCTTGCAACCGTAATACTATTATGCGCTTTAAGCTTACTCCCTTGCACGCGAGACTGATAAGTATGAATGCCCAGCGCATGTTTGAGCACCGTGAGCTTCCTATTATAAGTCACTTGGGTCAGCGAATTGCTTTTGCGCATGTACTGATTTTTTATGTCATTAATATAATGGTACAACGCTTTGTCGTTTTGGATTTGGTGTCTCTGGGGATAGTTTTTGTCCAAATAATCGCCCAGTTTGCCGCTGCTAATTAACGTGGCAGCTTGGCTTTGAATCTGCTCCGAATAATGAGCAATATATTTTAAGGTGGTCACCGCTTTTGTCCTTTATCTTTATGCGCCATATTTTTGTCTATCAATTATACGGTAAGGATAGCTTTTTGCTTTAATAGTTTGCTCAAATATAGTCAATGAAAAGTAATATCGACACATTATGTACTGCTGGTTTCAATTTTTCTTGCTTGCTGTGCCTACGCAGACAGAGGCTGCAAAAAATTTGTACCAGCAGTACCGTAGCGTTTTTAGAGTATTTTGACTATAGATAGTGGTTATTCTATTATTGAGTCATGCTAGCTGTTATTAAAGTAGACAATATAATGGTGTTATGGTTGTTATTTGGATAATTATGATTAGATTCATAATTAATCTCATAATAAGGTTGACAGCCTATGACTACTTGGCTAAAATGTGCCCCACATAACGCAAACAAGATAAGCAATTAGGTCTCTTAAAGCCTTTTTAGAACTTGTGGTTATTACCAATTATTCTCCAATAGCTCAGTTGGTAGAGCAACGGACTGTTAATCCGTGTGTCCCTGGTTCGAGCCCAGGTTGGAGAGCCATATACGAAAAAACCTTCATCACTTATTTGATGGAGGTTTTTTTATGGTTGACGTTTAGAACCCTAGCAATACGGCTATTAATACAGCGCTGGTGTTCTTTTGGGTACTTTTGTTGTATGGTAAGGGGAGATATGACCAAGTCAGTTTTGCCTGAGTGCTTTATTCCTACTCACTAATAGTAATGGTTTATTATGATACCTACACGTATAAAAAATAAGTTCTCTGATTATCCGCAAAAAATCATGCGCCCTGTCAGTATTCGCCTATCTGAAGAGATGATTGAGCTTTTGACGGCGACGGCATCAGAGCTTGGGTTTAAGCGTATTCAAGGTTTGATTCGACTATATATTCGTCAGGGTCTTGACCGTGATCACCAAGACTATACGCTTGCCTATGATGAGGTTTTTATTGAGACGTTACGCAAAAAAGGCGTGAGCCAGCGCATTATTGACGAGGCAATTGTGGTGACTCATAATAATAATATTACCCATTCGTTGTCTGAGCTGCAAGAAAATAAATAGCAGTAGCATTTGAATATTTGTGCGTTTAAGCAGGTAATATTCGAAACCTTAATAAAGTTCGAAACCTTAATAAAGACTGAGTTCACCTAACGGTGCTCGGTCTTTTTTTCGATTGATGATACGGCACTCACTTTCATTTGGCGATAAATAAATATACATAATCGTGAGATATAGTCAAAATACTCTAAAAACGCTACGGTACTGCGGGTATAAATTTTTTGCAGCCTCTGTCTGCGTAGGCACAGCAAGCAAGAAAAATTGATACCCGCATTACATAATTTGTCAATATTACTTTTCACTGACTATACAATATATTAAGATAATAATTATCACAGCTCATATGGAGGTATCAGATGATGGGTTTAGATAACCGTTTCAACAAAGTGCTGTTATTGACTATGAGCTTGGGGCTGTTTCCTGCCCTCTCCGGTTGCGAACAGCCGCAAGTGGATCCTAGCCAGCAAGCCATACCGACCAACTCTGATCAGTGGCAAAAGACACTGGGCGATACCTTTGAGCGTTTACCTGAAGCAGATAGAAAGCTTCTCAGCCGTTATATGCTACGTATGAAGCTCAGTAGCGCTTATGAGTCAGGTGCCATGCCGCGTATTACTATTAAACAAGCTTTGACCCAACAGCGCGAGTATGAGCGTCTACATCCAAACAACCCAACGGGTAAAAAAAGCCCTATTGTGATCAGTCAACAGATAGAAACTACAAATAACCTAAACTATCCTGTCGACTTACTACCAGTCAAAACCAGCGAGAGTGATAGCTTAAACCAAGTGAAGCTACAGTTTATACTGTCAAATCATGGCAAAGTGGCTATCGAGAGTTTTCAAGGTACGCTCACGATGCAAGAGAAACGTTTGACCAAAAATAAACGTTTCAATGTACCATTGACCCAGTTTGAGCCACCTATTGCCCCAGAGCAATCTGGCAGGATAGTCATTGAAAGCAGTATTGAAGACATCAATGTCATGCGAGCCATTAAAAATAACAAAGGGGTAAACATTGAGATTACTGAAGGTAAAATAATGTTAGCGGGTGGACAAGAAATCGAGTTCGATGAGTTGCTAGAAAAATAATACGAAGGTTTTAAAGCGTCTGGAAATATCGTATAAAAAAATCCCCAATCATTACTGATTGGGGATTTTTGAATTTGGCGGAGACGGAGAGATTCGAACTCTCGAAGGGCTATTAACCCTTGTCGGTTTTCAAGACCGGTGCATTCAACCGCTCTGCCACGTCTCCATTTGTGCATTATTATAGCGATCTGAAATGAGAATGCAAGCAGTTATCTCAAAAAAGCTAAATTAATTTCTTAACTGCTTATAATCTCTAGTCTAAGGCTTGCTAGAAGCAAGATGTAAGCACATATCTAGCATACGATTAGCATAGCCCCATTCATTATCATACCAAGCAAAAACCTTGTATTGATTGCCCACTTGCATCAGTTGCTGACCATCGATAATCAGCGACTCAGGCTGGTGGATAAAGTCACTTGATACCAGTGGCTCCTCTGTATAATCCATGATCGTCGCCAAATGTGCCTGACTCGCTAATTTTAAAACATCACGTATCGCGTCAATACTGACATTTGGCGTCTCAAATACAAACGTTACATCAATTGCAGCAACATCAATCGTTGGCACGCGAATAGAATGACCATTGATCTTACCCACCATATTCGGTAGCACACGCTCAGTAGCCGCGATACTACTTGAAGTCGTCGGAATGATATTATAACCGGAAGCTCTCGCACGTCTTAGGTCACGGTGTGCTTGATCAAGAACGGTTTGATCGGCCGTCACTGCATGAATCTCGGTCATCATAGCCGATTCAACACCAAACGCCCGATCAAGGGTATCGATGAGTGGTACGAGCGCCTGAGTGGTACAAGAGACGCTAGAGATAATGGGCAGATCACGCGTCAACGTCTCGCTATTGACACCCATCACGATACAAGCATCGACATCATCGAATGGTGCCGCCCCAATAATCACTTGCTTAGCGCCCGCCTCTATATGCAAGCTTGCCTGCTCATATGAGCGGTAATGTCCGGTACATTCAAGCACCACATCGACCTGCAAGTCTTTCCATGGTAGTGTTTTTGGGTTCTCTCTTGATAATAAACGGATGCAGTAAGTAAGATTGTTTTTGGTCAGGCACAGCTGAATGTCATTTTTTGCTGTTGCACAGGGCTTTTGCTGATGATCGGTGAAGCCATCTTGGACGATATCAGCGGTCACACCCAGTTGGCTCAAACGCCCATGCGTACTATCGAACCTAAGTAAATGCAACAAGGTTTCGGCGGGCGCCAAATCATTAATTGCCACTACATGAATGGCGCGTCCTAGCACCTCAAAGCGCTCTAGTAGCGCACGCAACACATTACGTCCAATACGACCAAAACCATTGATGGCCACTCGCAAAGGCTGAGTCTGGTCACTGGTCGTATGAAACCCTGCTGTCGCAGGGTTAGACGTCAAACGGTAGGTGGCACTAGAAAAATCAGGCATAACAAATTATCACTGTAATAGAAATAAAAAATGAAGGCTAAAATCGAATGTCATCGACCGATCAAAAAAGAACCACGCAGAATATATAGTGAGTTTACTACAAAAGTGTTATAGCGCTATTAGTATGAATTTTGCGCAGCCTCTGGGAACGCAGCATGCCAGTAAAATTTATACCAATAGCGCGTTTAAATTTTCATAACATTTTTATTTTCATCTGACTATAGTGGTTCGCGAATAAAAGAAATACAAATGTTATAAGGTACTACTGGAGTTAATTCTTCTTGCTTGCTGTGCCTACGCAGACAGAGTCTGCGAATAATGAACCCCAGTAGCTCTGCACCCTTTTAAAAGTGGATTAACTATATAGGCAGCCGCGAATAAAACAGTTACAGATGAAAGAATCATCTGTAAAAACGTACTTATGACTTAAGAATTACTAAGGGGTAATAAATATCAATGCCAAACGAATGGTATTGTAATCAGCACTTTGTTTTAAATGCTCAAATATCGGACGCAGCTTAATACTACCATCATCATTAAAGTCGTTCGGGTTATTAGCGACTTTAATCGCCACATAAGCATTACCCACTGCCGTCATCACTTCATCCTCTGGACGCAAATGATCACAAGCAAGGCTGGGATCTTGAGATTTCAGCTCAGCAATATGACGCATAATGGTAGATTGTGACAGCTGACGCGCTTGCGAAATCTCTGCAATGGACAAACTTTCCTCTAATAATAGCCGTGTCGCGAGCAAAGTACTGTCTGACTTATCCGAAACTTGATTGCCAAGTTTCTGTTTTTTTCCTATTTGCGCTTGCTGCTGTTCACGGCGCTTTGTTTGTAGGTTTGCGTAGGCGTCAATCACTGACTTGCTTAATGTACCGCCCGATTTTAAAATAAACTTCTCATGCGCCTGTGTCATACTTTCTTCATCAAGCATTGCATAATTGGCATCCGCCTCATCAGATAACACCAAAAAGCGCTTATCTGCACCGCGTGCCAGTGGATCAAGCTGCAAGCTCATGTCATTCATACCAAGCAGTTGCAATCCCGCCAGCGATTTTAACCGTGATAACGCCACATAGCCTTGCCCAAGCTCAAAGGTACGTGACAAGTCAATCTCAGCAGCTTCAAGCGTCATACCCTGCGACTTATGAATGGTAATCGCCCATGCCAAACACAACGGCACTTGCTCATAGCTTGCGAGCACATCGCCCGTCTCGTCCTCGATAATCCACTCTTCCGGCTCAGCGATAACCTCACGCCCAGTATTTAATCTAACCACTGGCATTTTCTGTGTCGTCGGCTTTTTAATTTTTGCTTTATCTTTTTTGGCTTTTTCTTTTGCGCTTTTGGCAGCCTGCTTATCGTTATCAACATCACCGTCTTTATCGCTACCAATATCATCGTCTTCGATTAAATCGTCACTACTGTCTTTGCTATCATCAACCTTAACAGCGGCAAAGCCAATAAGCTCACCCATAGTGCCATTAGACACGCCAAGCTCGGTATTGTTTTTAATAAACATCACTTTTGAGCCGACTTTTAATACCAAGTCATCTTGGGTACGAACCGTCTTCTTTAGCGTCTCAACCAGTTTACTATCGCCAACAGATGTGGCTTCAAAGCGCATCATCTCACCAGATAAATCAGCAAGCTCTTTATCATTAATCTTATTGACGTTGAGATTGTGGGTATAAAGACGCGTACGCTTGATATCGACATTTTGATCAAAGGTAGCTTCTAAGGCGGCAATCGCCTCAAAAGTCACTTCTTGACGACGAATTTGATTGAGAATATCGTCCAAATCAAGCCCACCATTCGCCGCTTCACTGACCTGTCGATGTTGCTCAGACAAATAGCAGATATGGAACTTAGCATCGAGCCAAGCTTCCGACATAAAGGCAAACTTCTCACGATTACTCTCGCCCTTACTGCCAATCGGTGGTAACTGAAAAAAGTCTCCTGCAACCACCACCTGAATGCCGCCAAAGGCTTTGTCACTTTTACGCACGTGTTTAAGCACTTGGCTGACCAAATTAATCTGCTTGGCATGCAGCATGGATATCTCATCGATGATAAGTACCGCGGTGTCTTTTAATCTATCTGCCAAAAACTGCTTGCGTGATAAATTGGTTAAATCGCGATCCGTTAGCTCATCTTTGATGCCGATACCTGACCAACTATGAATGGTCGTGCCGTTCATATGTGTCGCCGCGATACCCGTACTCGCGGTGACGGCAACAGGTACACGGCGCGCGCGTAGATAATCGATATATTGATTGAGCGTATAAGTCTTACCTGAACCTGCTGAGCCAGTCAAAAAGACATTTTGACCTGTTTTTAAGATATCAAGAGCAGAAGATTGACGCATATATCCAAACCAACCAAGAGTATAAGAAAAGAAAGCTGCCATGATTAAAGGGATAACCATGACGAGCTAAAAGTATTTGACCTCAATTATAACAGCTACATTCATTTTGCGAACCACTTTAACCACCCTACCTCACATAACTTTAAGTTATGTGATACAAAGCATATCATTATAAAAAGTCATTATCACTTGGAGACAAAGCTCAGTACGATAGAGTGATAACTTGGTCAGGAAGGTCAAGTATTCTCAAGCAACCATAATACACAACAAGGAATCGTTCATGTTATACGCTTATCCCAATACTGAAAACAGTCCCGTCCAATTCCGCGAAAAATACGACAACTTTATCAATGGTGAATGGATCGCACCAATCGATGGCGAATACTTTGACAACTCAAGTCCAATCGACGGTAAAATCTTCTGCCAAATCGCACGCTCTAAAGAAGCAGATGTGGAAGCTGCGCTAGATGCCGCTCATGCCGCCAAAGACGCTTGGGGCAAAACCAGCGTCACTGAACGCTCTAATATGTTGCTCAAACTTGCCGACGGTATCGAAGCCAATTTAGAAGCTATCGCTATCGCTGAAAGCTATGAAAACGGTAAACCCGTCCGTGAAACTCTAGCCGCAGATATTCCAATTGCAATCGACCATCTGCGTTATTTCGCTGGTGTCATCCGCGCGCAAGAAGGCGGCATTAGCCAAATTGATGAAGATACCGTCGCCTACCATTTTCATGAGCCACTAGGCGTTGTTGGTCAAATTATTCCTTGGAATTTCCCTATTCTAATGGCGATTTGGAAAATTGCCCCAGCGCTTGCCGCAGGTAACTGTGTCGTCCTTAAGCCTGCCGAGCAAACCCCTGCTTCTGTTTTATATATGCTTGACTTAATAGGCGCGGCGGATATTTTACCAAAAGGCGTACTCAACGTTATTAACGGCTTCGGTGTAGAAGCCGGTAAGCCAATCGCTTCTAATCCACGTATCGATAAAGTATCCTTTACTGGTGAGACCACGACTGGTCGCTTAATTATGCAATACGCTAGTGAAAATATCATTCCAGTAACGCTAGAGCTGGGTGGTAAGAGTCCGAATATCTTCTTTGCCGATATCATGGATGAAGACGATGACTTCTTAGATAAAGCGGTCGAAGGCTTGGTGATGTTTGCGCTGAACCAAGGTGAAGTCTGTACTTGCCCATCGCGCGCCCTCGTCCACGAAAGCATCTATGACGAATTTATGAAACGCTGTATCGCCCGCGTTAAAGCCATCAAAATGGGCAACCCGCTCGATACTGATACGATGATTGGCGCGCAAGCCAGCTCAGATCAGTTAGAAAAAATCCTATCTTATCTCGATATCGGTAAAAAAGAAGGTGCTAAAGTCTTAGTCGGCGGTGAACTTGTCAAACATGATGGCGATATGGCAAACGGTTATTATGTGCAGCCAACCATCTTCGAAGGCACCAATGATATGCGGGTGTTCCAAGAAGAAATCTTTGGTCCTGTGCTTGCCGTCACTACTTTTAAAGACGACGAAGAAGCGATGGCGCTTGCCAATGATACCTTATATGGTCTAGGTGCTGGCGTATGGACGCGTAATGGGACTCGTGCTTATCGTTTCGGTCGTGGTATCAAAGCGGGCCGCGTTTGGACGAACTGCTATCACCTTTATCCTGCGCATTCAGCATTTGGTGGCTATAAGCAGTCTGGTATTGGCCGCGAAAACCATCTAATGATGCTTGATCATTATCAGCAAACCAAAAACATGTTAGTCTCTTATAGTCCTAAAGCGATGGGCTTCTTTTAGGTCATTAGCGGACAGCACTTCATTTACAAAATCGTTGAATCATAAAGTAGATAGTTTTTTCATATTAAAATCAAAGATAAATAACTAGGAAGTATTATCATGAGTAATAAAATGAAAGCAGCTGTTTTACATGAGTTTGGTCAACCTTTGCAGATTGAAGAGGTTGATATTCCTACTCCAAGTTCAGGTGAGATCGTTGTAAAAATGCAAGCCTCAGGAGTCTGTCACACTGACTTGCATGCTATTGATGGCGACTGGCCTGCCAAACCTAACCTACCCCTTATTCCTGGACACGAAGGCGTTGGCATAATCACTGCCGTTGGCGATAACGTCCACCATGTCAAAGAAGGCGACCGTGTTGGGGTCCCTTGGCTGTATTCTGCTTGTGGTCATTGCACTTATTGTTTAGGCGGCTGGGAGACCTTATGTAAACGTCAAAAAAACAGTGGCTATTCGGTCAATGGTAGCTTCGCAGAATACATACTAGCCGATGCCAACTATGTCGGTATTATCCCTGACAATGTTGACTCTGTTGAGATTGCCCCTATTCTATGTGCTGGTGTCACAGTATATAAAGGTCTAAAAATGACCGAAGCTACAGCTGGTGATTGGGTGGTCATCTCAGGAATTGGCGGACTTGGTCATATGGCAGTACAGTACGCGGTTGCTATGGGATTTAATGTCGCTGCTGTCGATATTGATGATGATAAGCTTGAATTCGCCAAAAGCTTAGGGGCGACAGTCACTGTAAACGCTAAAAACACTGATCCTGGTAAGTTCCTAAAAAAAGAGATTGGTAGTGCTCACGGTGTGCTTGTGACCGCCGTCTCTTCAAAGGCGTTTGATCAAGCGCTAAGTATGGTAAGACGCGGTGGTACAGTAGTTTTTAATGGTATGCCCACTGGTGATTTTCCTTTGTCCATCTTTGATACGGTGTTAAATGGTATCACCATTCGCGGTTCAATCGTAGGTACTCGCCTTGACTTACAAGAGTCCTTAGCAATGGCAGCAGCAGGTAAAGTAAAAGCGACTGTCACCGCTGAACCGTTAGAGAATATCAATGATATTTTTGAGCGTATGCGTGCTGGGAAAATCGAAGGTCGCATTGTAATCGACTATGCTATGTAGCTACATGCTAGCTTGGTGATTAACACGCTTAATCATTAATAATGGGTCGTATTATTTTCAGCCACATGCTATCAGTGCTGTGACTGGATATGATACGACCTTTTATTTTTTATTGGCAACACTTATCTTTAATAAAATGAGTGTGCTAATGATAAGGAGTTTGGTATGAAAATTACTGCTACGGAATCCTGCAAAGCGCTCATTGGGCTTTTAATATCCAAACACGGCGAGCTGATGTTTCATCTATCAGGAGGCTGCTGTGATGGCAGCTCGCCGATGTGTTATCCATTAGGTGAGTTCAAAGTGGGTGGTCAAGACGTGCTGATTGGTGAGCTTGCTGGCTGTCCGTTCTATATGGGCAAAGCACAACATAAATTGTGGCAAAATACCGATCTAACCATTGATGTGGTCAATGGTCGCGGTGCCAGTTTCTCCTTAGAGATACCCGAAGGCAAACGATTTATCGTACGCTCAGAAGTTTGTGCGGTATAACTTCCTATCAAATAACGACAAACGTAGACTTAACTTTGCAGCACTTTTATGCCATATTATGTTTGGATAAAGACACGCTCTAGTCATTTTTATTTTGATATTTCAGCAAAATAATAGATACTGTAGAGCGTAAGCTATTTTAATGAGCATGGACGCTATAAGGAATATAAAATGGAATTTGATTATGTCATCGTTGGTGGTGGCTCAGCAGGTTGTGTACTTGCTAGCCGTCTTACAGAAAACCCAGATATTAGTGTCTGTCTCCTAGAGTACGGTGGCGACGGTAAAGATTTGGCAGTCCGTGTCCCAGCTGGTCTAATTCTTTTGGTACCGGGCAAACCGCTTAAATTAAACAACTGGTGTTTTCATACTGAGCCACAAACTCATCTAAACGACCGTCGTGGCTTTCAACCTCGTGGTCAGTGCTTAGGCGGCTCCTCAGCTATCAATGCTATGGTTTATACGCGTGGTAGTGCACTAGATTATGAGCGTTGGGTTGAACAAGGCTGCACGGGCTGGGGCTTTGATGATGTGCTGCCTTATTTTATCAAAGCTGAAAACAACGTTCGCGGTGGTGATGATTTACACGGTGATAGCGGACCGCTTCATGTCAGTGATCTATTAAGCCCACGTGATATCTCAAAAGCCTTTGTAGAAGCCGGCATTGCCAACGGGCTTGATCATAACGAAGACTTTAACGGTGAGAAACAAGACGGCGTGGGTCTCTATCAAGTCACCCATTTTCATGGCGAAAAGCAAGGTCAACGCTGCTCTGCTGCGGCCGCTTATCTGCATCCTGTACAGAGCCGGCCCAATTTAACCGTTATCACCCACGCTCAAGCCAATCGCGTCATCTTTGATGGCAAGCAAGCGACTGGTGTCATCTACGAAAAAGACGGTACTAAACAAACGGTGATGGCTCGTCATGAGGTTATCCTCTGCGGTGGTGCGTTTGGTTCACCGAAAGTGTTGATGCTATCTGGCATCGGTCCCAAAGATCAGTTGCAAGCGCTAGGTATCGGAGTGGTTGCAGATGCGCCAGAGGTAGGTGAGAACCTACAAGACCATTTGGATGTGGTGTTCGATTATGAAGTCAATACTACAGATGTGTTTGGCGTTGGCGCAGTCGCTGGTATGAACTTCTTTAAAGCCATGCGTCAGTGGCGAAAAGATGGAACGGGTCTTTTGTCGACTAACTATGCTGAAGGTGGCGCATTTTTCAGCGTCGGTGATGATCCAAAAGAATGGCCGAATACCCAACTGCATTTTGCCATTGCTCGTGTGATGAACCATGGTCGTGATCTCAAACTTGGCTATGCTGTCTCCTGCCATGCTTGCTACTTACGCCCAGAAAGTCGCGGCACAGTCAAGCTTGCTTCTAACGATCCCTCAGCTGCGCCACTCATTGATCCAAACTATCTTTCGCACCCAAAAGATATAGAATATATGGTCGCAGGCGCAGAGCGTACCCGCGCTATTATGGCGGAGGCGCCAATGGCTAAGTATATTACTGAGGACTACCCGGCTCCCTATATCGAAAAGGATGGCATGCTAGGCTATATCCGTAATAGATCTGACACTATTTATCATCCTGTCGGCACTTGCCGTATGGGTTCAGATGAGCGGTCAGTAGTTGATTTAGAATTAAAGGTCAGAGGGGTACAAGGATTGCGAGTCATTGACGCATCAATTATGCCGACTTTAATTAGCGCCAATACCAATGCACCAACGATTATGATTGCTGAAAAAATGGCAGATCTTATCAAAGCCAATCACGTTAATAAAGAGCCAGTGCCAGCCTAAAATGTATTAGGATAATTCATTGAGTTCAAAATAAAAAATATTGTTTTGGGCTCAATTTTTATTTATTACCCCGCGGCATTGTGGGAACTGGCTACAGCCATAAAATATCTGACCTTGACGCGCGCCTTTTTTTGCCACGCGTTCAACCATCTCGCCCTGACAGTTTGGGCAATTAGGCATTTGCATCAAGCTATCAGAAATTTGCTTAATAGCAGCAACTTCGATAATTTTATTTTTAGGTTCAGACTCTACAACGTCAAATGGGGTGATAAAGACCATGTCGTCATTGCTGAGCTGTCCATCAATAAGCTCAACTTCCGTTTGACCAGACCAGCGCATGACTTCTCTACTGTTAGCAACCTCTCTGTTTGCAGGTTTAAGGACAGGCTTCACTACTGGCTTTGTATTACGATGACTGCTTAAAGGTTTATCAGGTTGGCTATGCTTATCCTTTAAGTAGGCTTGATGCGCTTGATTGGTTCGCCACGACTTACTAAATCTATTATTTTCAATCTGGGCAACAATAGATTGAACCTCATCTTCGCTTAATATCTCATGCTGCTTTCTTTTGATATAAGACACCATCCCACTCGTCAATACATGCTCCGGCAACTCATCACGGGTTTTTAGCTCACACTCACCTATGAAGGCAATCATCGAATGAAAGTAGCTCATATCTAGCGCTAATAAATCCGCCAGCGTTTTAATATGCAAATAATTCTGACGTAATGGGTTTTGGAATTTGTACTTGCGACCCATAATGACTTGTGTCCACTGTCTTTGCGCCTCATTACCAAATATCCAACCTTTATAGTTTTTGGTTTCGATGACAAAGATGCCATATTTAGAGACAATGACATGGTCAATTTGGGTACTACCACCATTGGTTAATGGTAAAGTGATATTATTTAAACGATGATATATGTCTTTTTCAAGCTTAAGCCACATGGCTAAGTTGATGACCGTTTCGCCTAAGACACCTTTGAAGCTAGACATGAGGGACATAATATTCTTCCGATATAGAGGTAATAAAAACACTTATTCTAAGCGGTAAATAACTATAGTCAGTCCTAAATAAAAGAAATACAAATATTATAAAGTCCTACTGGCGTTAATTTTTCTTGCTTGCTGTGCTTACGCAGACAAAGGCTGCGAATAATCAACCGCAGTAGTTATGTACTCTTTTGAAAGTGGATCAACTACAGTGATACTTACTTCTTTGGTTCCTTATAACTTTAATAATACATTGAAAACGCTTAGTTGTAGTACGCTGTCGCATTATTACTTATCGCATAAACGACCAAAAAATGTATAGATTAGCGCACAGCCTCATCAAACATCTTAGTTAATAAGTATCTTAAGTAAAAATTGTCTTAAGTATCGATCATTTTTATATTACCATCTGGATTATACCTATGAATACACCTGTCACTTCTTTGTTGAAAATCACATTAAGCACCTGCCTATTAGTATCATTACCAGCAGTGACGTTGGCCGCGACCGTTCCACAAAAATGGAAACTGGACGTACCAAAAACCAATGTGGACTTTGAGGTTAAATATTTGGGTAAGGCCACCACCGATGGTAAGTTTAATAAGGTGAATGGCGCCATCAATTATGATGTGAAAAATCCAACAAGTACGACCATTAATTTTACTGTTTATACCAATAGTATCGATACAGATCGCCGCTTGAGAGATTCCTTTTTGCGCCGAAAGGAGCTGCTAAATACGAAACAATATCCGACGATGACTTTTGTTTCCAAAAAAGTCAGCATGATAAATCCTAAAGAAGCCAATGTGACTGGTGACTTTACAGTGTTGGGTCAGACCAAACCTTTGACGGTGAGAGTAACGCTATCAGATGTAGAGAACGACCCTATCACCTCTAAACCTACTTTAAAATTTCGCGCAACGGGCTTGGTAGATCGTTATAGCTATGGGGTCACAGCTTTTCCAAAAGTGATTAGCAATATCATTCCTCTTGAGATATCAGGAAAATTAATTGCTGCTAATTAATTTGAAATAGCTTAAAAAACAACCAAAAAAAAGAGTTACTAGATATTTTAGTAACTCTTTTTTAGTTTGAAGTTTGTATGTTTTACAATTAGAAAAAGATTAGCCTCTAGATATGAGTGCTTTAAAAGTGGGAAAATATGCGAAGCATGAGTCATTTTTCTTTAATGGTTTCGCTCTGCGCTCGTCCCTCGCGTATACACTTTCATTATTGTAATTAGACAAAGTATTGCGTAGTTTTCGAATGTCATAAGCTTAAACCAGCCTAGCCTACGTTCACTAAAACTAAGCTATATTCTTAGCAATAGGAGGATTAACTCGTCTACCTCGTTTATTCATATTCTGATACTCACGACGTTGTTTCGTTATTTCATAAAGTACAATTCCTGTAGACGTTGCTAAATTCAAGCTTTCAATCATGCCGTACATTTCAATCTGTACACATGCGGAGCTATTTGCAATGACAAGTTCACTTATACCTCGAGACTCATTTCCAAACCAAACAGCAAGACGTTTTTGCGTATAGTCACCATTTTGCAATAGCACATTATTTTGTCCTTTTATATGTGGCGACGTCACTATAGAAGTAAAGCGATGCTTTTCTAAATGTTGTAGACAGTCTTCAGTGCTTCGAAACACTTTTATAAAGCTCCACTTAATCGCTGACACGGACGGTTTGAGTAATGACTTCCTCTCCCTCATGACTTCCCAGTTATCAGGAAATAGTTGACGACTATCTACTACATAAAGTGTATCTACCCCGAGGGCGTTAATATTACGGATAACAGTTGCTAAGTTCCTCGAGTCATTAGGCTCTTCTAGAACAACAATTAAGTTTTTACATTGGAATTTTTTTATAGCATCAGCACGCTGACGTATTGTTGATTTTTGAGTAGTCATATTTTTATACTTAATTTATTTAGATAATATATTCTAGAGCAGTTTTTTCAAACTCATCAAACTCTTTAAAAGGAAACTCATCTTTCCTAGTCAGCGAAAACTCTTTACCTTTCATTAACTCAAATATCTTCTTAAACTCATAATATAACATTCGAACAAGTTGTATTTTATTAATCTGAAATTCAAGCTCTGCTCGGCCTTTGGCTAGCTCTTCAAAATTCAGCTCTTGACCATAATTCACTTCTATATCAATAACTTTAATATAAACATCTTTACTTAAATTTTCTATTTCATTTAATATGACCAAGTTTCCACCAGGTTCCCCATACCAGACAAATGAAGTAGATTTATCTCCTTTCATAATTTTCATTAATGACTGCATGCAAACTACCATGGGGTCATCCCCAAACGAATGAGAAATATTTACTTCATACGATCTACCATCTTTGTAAAACCAACAAACACTCCATCCATATGGTGCTAAAAAGTAGCTAATGTTCGTACCCATATCTACTTCCCTCTTTCTTAAGGCACTAAATCGAAATCTAGAAAATAATTTACCATAAAAAAAGAGCCACCTGAATAATCCAGCAGCTCTTAATAAACTTAAAAACTAAGTCTTAATTAAACCAAACTATTCACTGCATCAATAACAGCTTCAGTCGTAATACCAAACTCTTTATATAACTCATCAGCTGGAGCCGATTCGCCATAAGTGGTCATGCCGATGACTTTGCCATCAAGACCAACGAACTTATACCAGTAGTCCACATGAGCGGCTTCTACTGCGACGCGAGCACGGATATTGGCTGGCAATACAGCTTCACGATAGCTAGCATCTTGCTCAACGAAAATCTCTGCACATGGCATAGAGACCACACGCACGCCAACGCCATTTTCGCTTAACGTCTTATACGCTTGCATAGCAAGACCGACTTCTGAGCCAGTTGCGATGATAATTGCTTGTAGCTCGCCTTGCTCTTTAGCTAATACATAACCACCTTTGGTAATGTTAGCGACTTGCTCGGTATCACGTGCTTGATGTGGCAAGCTTTGACGGCTGAAAATCAAAGCAGATGGGTTATTTTCTGATTTAATCGCTTCTACCCAAGCGCTTGCAGATTCAGTCGCATCACAAGGACGCCATGTACGTAGGTTTGGCGTGGTACGTAAGCTGGTCAATTGCTCAACTGGCTGATGCGTTGGACCATCTTCACCCAGACCGATTGAGTCATGGGTATAAACATGAATCACACGCTGCTTCATGAGTGCGCCCATACGTACGGCATTACGCGCGTATTCCATAAACATGAGGAAGGTCGCAACATAAGGAACAAAACCACCATGTAACGCGATACCGTTAGCAATCGCCGTCATACCAAATTCGCGCACGCCATAATAGATATAGTTGCCAGCGTCATCGTCTTGAATACCTTTGGCGTCTTTAAATAGCGTGAGGTTTGAGCCTGCAAGATCTGCTGAACCGCCAAGCAATTCTGGTAGTAATGGCTGTAAGGTATTGATGGCATTTTGGCTGGCTTTACGGCTGGCAACATCGCCGCCTTGGTCTTGAGTTTGCTGGATATATTCTTGCGCTTTTTGCTCAAAATTCGCTGGCAAATCCCCTTCTAAACGACGAAGTAACTCAGCGGCTAGCTCTGGATAAGCCTTCTTATAAGCTGCAAAGTCAGCTTCCCAGTTCTTTTGTTGTACATCGCCTTTGGCTTTACCATCCCACGCTTGATAGATTTCATCCTCTAATTCAAACGGCGCATGCGTCCAAGATAGCGCATCACGGGTTAAAACGATTTCGTCATCGCCGAGCGGCGCGCCATGACTGGCAGCCAAACCTTGTTTGTTTGGACTACCTGCACCGATAGTCGTTTTGCAAATGATTAAGCTAGGCTTGGTGATTTCTTTAATCGCTTGCTCAGTCGCTTGCGTAATCTCATCGGTATCATGACCATCGACCTTGATGACTTGCCAACCGTAAGACTCAAAGCGCGCCCCAGTATCGTCAGTGAACCAGCCGTCGACATTACCATCGATTGAGATGCCATTGTCATCATAGAAAAACACCAATTTGCCAAGCTTTAACGTGCCCGCCAGCGAACACACTTCATGGCTGATACCTTCCATCAAGCAACCATCGCCCAAAAACGCATAGGTATGATGATCAACGATATTATGACCATCACGATTGAACTGTGCTGCCAACGTTTTTTCTGCAATCGCAAAACCAACCGCATTGGCAATACCCTGTCCTAATGGACCAGTCGTCGTCTCAACACCGGGTGTATAGCCAAGCTCAGGATGACCTGGCGTTTTCGAATGCAATTGACGGAAACCTTTCAGATCATCAACGCTAACGTCATAGCCTGATAAATGCAGCAATGAGTAAATCAGCATCGAGCCATGACCGTTTGATAATACAAAGCGGTCACGGTTGTGCCAGCTTGGGTCAGCAGGATTGTGCTTCAAAAATTTGCGCCACAAAACTTCGGCAATATCAGCCATGCCCATTGGCGCACCTGGGTGCCCAGAATTGGCTTTTTGAACCGCGTCAAACGACAGTACGCGGATGGCATTGGCTAATTTACGTTCGCTAATTGGAGCTGGCATAGAGTGTCCTAATATTCGAATGAGAAGTATAAAGCATCAGAGGAAAATCAATTGAACAGTAGAATAAGAACGCGACAAACGCTCTTTGGAATAAGATATTTAATTAAACGGCAATATTAACATATTCGCTATCAGCCAAGCCAAAAATGGACTGGCAATATCGTTTGTATTTAACAATCACTCATATCAGTTTTGTTAAATCATAAACAATTATAGAGGTCTATAAACAAACTACGAGACAACCTATTGACTCGCAGTTCATACCGCTAAAATTTTATTAAGCAGAAATCGTTTCAGCACCGCCCATAAACGGACGCAATACTTCTGGAATCGTGATGCTACCATCAGCGTTCTGATGATTTTCCATCACCGCCAATAACGTACGACCTACTGCCAAACCTGAACCATTCAAGGTGTGAGCAAGGCTGGTTTGTTTGCCGTCTTTGACACGAGTGCCCATACGGCGTGCTTGGAAATCACCACAGTTTGAGCAGCTTGAGATTTCACGATAGGTCTCTTGGCTTGGCAACCATACTTCGATGTCATAAGTTTTTTGCGCGCTAAAACCCATATCACCGGTGCACAATTTGACGGTGCGATATGGCAAATTAAGCTGCTGTAAAATAAATTCTGCTTGTCCAGTCATCGCTTCAAGCAGCTCATCTGATTGTTCAGCTGTGGCAATATTGACCATCTCGACTTTCTCAAATTGATGCTGACGGATCAGACCACGGGTATCACGACCATGTGAGCCGGCTTCACTACGGAAACAGGGCGTATGCGCGGTGAATTTTAATGGCAGCTCTTTGATGTCCAAGCGCTCACCACGTACCAAGTTGGTCATCGGTACTTCCGCCGTTGGAATGAGATAAAAATCGATACCATCATTATTGGTATGATTGGTCAATTTAAATAAATCATCTTCAAACTTAGGCAATTGACCCGTGCCTTTTAAGCTTTCAGAATTGACGATATAAGGCACATAAGTTTCAGTATAGCCATACTTCATGGTATGGGTATTGAGCATAAATTGAATCAAAGCACGATGCATCTGTGCAAGCTGCCCTTTTAAGACGTTAAAGCGACTGCCAGTCAGCTTGGTCGCGGCTTCAAAATCGAGCATACCAAGGGTCTCGCCAATATGCGTATGATCCTTAATCTCAAAATCAAACTCGCGCGGCGTACCCCATTTGCGTACTTCAACATTGTCGTCTTCTGACGTGCCAACTGGGACATCGGCGGCTGGTATATTCGGTATCTGCAATGCCGCTTGGTTAATACGCTCTTGCAAAGTCCGCAGCTCATCTTCTGCGGTTTTAATCTCACCGCTCACGCTTTGCATCTCAGCAAGCAACTCACTGGCATCTTCGCCAGATTTTTTGAGTGCGCCGACTTGTTTGGCGCCCGCATTACGGTGCGACTGCAACTCTTCGGTTTTTACTTGCAGAGACTTACGGTCATTCTCAATATTTTGCCAGAATGCTATATCAAGCGTATAACCACGGGTGGTCAATTGCTGCTGTAAATCTGTCAAATCGCCGCGTAAGAGTTTTGGGTCTATCATAATAGGTGCCTGTCGCGCTAAAAGTGGATAAAAGGTCTAGAAAAGATGAAAGGCTGGACTGGAATGCCCTATTTTTCTTAAAAGTAGCTGGTAGCCGCTATAATACCAAGCTGCGGCTGTTTTGACCATGTTTTGGCGGTTTTTTACCCATCTCATGAGTGCTATTAGGGTTAATTATTTTTGCTTGCTATGCTTACGCAGACAGAGGCTGCGAATAATTGACCCTAGCAGTTCTGTACCTTTTAAAAATGGATTAACTATATAATTTAAGGCCGCAAGCTCTCTATAAATACTACATACCTTTATAAATGACTTTAATATGGCGTCTATTAGTCAACAGAGTGGCTTATATGTTTCATTTGAGGACAGTTTTCGGTAAGATAAGCGCATATCTTTATTCTATTTCCAGCCAAATATTGCCTTGCTGTTGACGTTTGGCGCTTTTAATTTAACGCATTTACTATAAGTCTTTGAGAAACCTTTATGGCTCTGTACCCCTACACGCTGCAACCTGTTGCCTTGAACCTAACCGAGGCAGAATTCCATCAAGCACAGTATGAGCTATTTGCTAGTGCCAGCCCGTCATTTGGTCTGTCGAGTATCAAGCTTAAAGAATGGATTATCATGGCAGTCGCTGTGATATTAGCTGTTGCTGGTCTGGTCTTTTTGACGGGTTATTCGACCATTATCTTTTGGGTCATGCTAGCAGCCGTTGTCATTTATCTACTGGTTCGTACCCTTGGTTTTAAATGGTATGTCAAAAGAGAGTTTGAAAAGCAAGTCGCTGAGCAAGAAATGCCTGATGAGATGCGCCAAATGAAACTGGGTGTACAGAAACATGGGATTGTGATGGCAGTGCCGGTCAATCAGTCAGAGATGCTTAATAGTAATAAGATGCGCGGTATGCAGATGCGTGCAGGCAGCACCCAACAAGCGGTGATTCCATGGTCGGCGGTCAAAAGCTGGGATGAGACGGATGACTATATCTTTATGATGTTTGAGATGAAAGGTCAGCAAGGCAGTCAGATTATCCCTAAGCGCCTGCAAGCGCAAAAGTTCCCTATCGATACGGTACGCCAGCATTTATTAGAAGTGGTTGCCGTAAAAGGCTTAAATACTGAGAAATTGCAGCTACCAGTCAAATAGTCTTAGCGCTTTACCTTAGACCAAAGCTATAGTTGTTTTATAAAATATATTACAAATTTTAATTTGATTCATTTAACTTATTCTTGATTGCTTGCTATGATAGTAAGCATCAAAGTTTAAGCAACAAACAGCTAAGCTGTTGTTTGTGTTTCAGGCTAATACTAGCTCACCGTAAGTTGCTTAAGTTTAAAGGCTTAAAGGCTTAAAGGTCTAATGATTTAATATTTGATACCCACACTCAATGAAAAGGATAATACAATGAGTAACAATAATAGTGATACCAACCAAATCGGTCTAGAAAAAGCAGATATGAGCGAGATTATCGCTAAGTTAAACAGCTTGTTATCAAGCTACCATACGTTCTACATCAACGTCCGTGGGTATCATTGGAACGTTAAAGGTGAGCACTTCTTCACTCTACATCCAAAGTTTGAAGAGCTATATACTGCGCTACAAATCCAAATTGATGAAATCGCTGAACGTATTTTAACCTTGGGCGGCACCCCGCTACATGCTTATAGTGATTTTGCTCAGCATACCAGTATTCAAGAAGACAAGAACGTTAAAGACGGTACTATTTGCGTCAAAGGTGTCGTGACAGGCTTGCAAACTCTGATCGAAGAACAACGCCAAGTATCAACGCTAGCAAGCGATTCTGACGACCAAGGTTCAGCAGATCTTGTTGATGCGTATGTACAAGAGCAAGAAAAACTAATATGGATGTATAACGCCTTTTTGGGTTAATCGTTTCATGTCGATAGTCTAAGTTTACTAGAGATTTCCTAAAAACCATGAAATTTGAAGCAGAAAAAAGCACCTAAATAGGTGCTTTTTTCTGCTTAAGCGCTGTACCTTTTCATCATTCAATGCTTATTTTTGCATCCATTGACGCATTTTTTCACGCTCAGCAGGCGTGGCTTTTAGCCAAATCTGCATAAATTGATCAAGTGTGCTAGCAGAGGCATTGATACTCGTTGTTTGTGTAGCCGTAGCACCCGTATTTGCCGACGCTTTAGTGCTTACAGACGGCTGATCGAGCGCGGCTATCGCACGCTGGTTCTGTAGCTCAGCATCGCCACTACCACCGAATACGCCGCCCAATGCTTTGCCAAGTCCTGAGAATAAGCTGTTGTTATCACCGCCGACACTTTCTTGACTGGCGATGACAGTATTATTAAGCTGTATCGCTAGCGTTGGACGCTTAGCATATTCCTTAGCAGCGGCATAATCTTCTGGCTGATTTGGCATGGTTAAGCGATAGGTTTGATTGTCTGCCATTTCAGCCGCAACACTGACATTACCCGAACGCAGATAATCGTGCTCATCACGGCGCAAATCATAGAGACGATCATATTTGGCCGTAATCACATGCTTGCCAGGCTGCAAGGTAAATGACTTGGTTAATGGCTGAAAAACGCTCTGTGTCAGCTCTTGACCATTGATAGCTGTCACTTTTATATTGTCATCAACCACTAAAGTGACTGCCGCTTGCGACAGCATAGAGACAGAAGCTGCACCAACAAATACAGTACTGATAGACAGTTTTTTTAGCAAAGACGCGTTTGATTTCATAATTCTTCCAGTAATAGTAGAGATATTTTGAATAGAAAATTTGTATTCTGACGGCTAAAAGTCAAGTGGCATTGTATGCTGGGTATGCTGGGTATGCTGATCTTGATCGGCGGCATCGTTGTCTACTTGCGACTCCTGTGCGATATCAGCAAGTTCGGCGGCAAGCGTCTGCTCATCAATCGTACGTAGGGCATCACCAATCACCGCTTTTGATATATTACTACGACCTAAATTTGAGAACATAGGCTGAATATAATTAAGCACCTCCATCATTGCCCCAATACGATGGGGTCCTTCGGTAAGCAGATAATTGGTAATACGCTCATCAAACTGCCAACCCCGTCTGCGCAATATCGACTGCAATAATGCTTCACGATCTGCAAAATCATGACCTGTCGGTACTTTAAATGAAGGCGCTTGTGCCAAACGCGTGAGCAAATCTCTTAACTCAAATGGCAGCTCGGATGCGGGTTTATTGGCGGCAAATAAGAGCTGACGCTGCCCTTCACGGCTACGATTGATCAGATGAAATAAAGCTTCTTGCCATTGACTGTTTTGTTCAATAACTTCTAAATCATCAATCGCAATCAAGGAAAAATTCTCTAGTGATGAGAGGACATTGACATCGGTATGAATCAGCTCATTTAATGACAGACAAATCGCTGACTTGTCCATCTCAATAAACGACTCGCAAATAGCGGATAATAAATGTGATTTGCCAGTAGCAGGATCGCCAAATAGGTATAGCTGACCAATCAGGCCGACATGTAACTGCCGCACTGCATCGATAATAGACATCCAACCCGGACCGCTAAAGTCGCTAAGACTTGCATCATGCTTAATGTCCAGATTGAGACTTAGCTGTGCTTCTGCCATGAATCATCAACTCGGTTTGCGTAGCACAATCAATAAAAAGGCTAAACGACTAATATACTTATAAACTGGCTTGAAAAAACTTACTCAATTCAAAGCCAACCTAGTAACGGTCAATACCGTTACTACTGCGCCTATATATAACATATTTGCAAAATGACTGACAAGTCTTTTACCTATAACACGTAATCAATCTACTTTTATTCAGCAAGTGACTGATGGTCATGAGTCATATAAGCTAATGTCTTTATATTAAATAAACTTACAAGGTCAGTATTTTTTGTCAAATAACGCTAATTGCTTACGTCCTTTATAAAAATCAGTGGTTTGATAATAAGCATATAAATGACGGAATAACACATTAAGGACAGCAGACACTGGCAGCGCAATCAGCATACCCACGAAACCCAGTAAACTTGCGCCTGCTAATACGGCAAATATCACCCATAATGGCGATAGACCAATTTTGTCACCCAATAATAACGGCTGCAATATATAGCCTTCGGCCGCTTGTCCAATCAAAAACGCGCCCACAATCAAGGATAAATATGTCCAATCTAAACCAAACTGGAACAGACAAGCGATAATCGCGGCGACAAAGCCAATACCAAAGCCCAAATACGGGACAAAGCTGGCAATACCAGCAACCATACCGATAATCAGCCCAAGCTCAAGCCCAATGAGCTGTAATTGTATGGCATAAATAGCACCCAGTAATACCATCACCAATAGCTGACCTTTAATGAAAGCCATCAGCGCAAGGTCACACTCTTGGGCAATTTGAACCACTTTTTTACAGTACGGCGCAGGTATCGCCACTTTCCATGCCTGTAAGCGTTGATCCCAATTAAATAAGAAATAAAAGGTCAGAATCGGTACCAACACAATGAGCCCAGCATTATTAATAAAGTTCATACTGGACACCAATATTTGGCTCATCATGGTACCAGCATCTTCAAACTTATAATTGGTTTGCATGTATTCAACCAAGGTCTCAGAGAAGCCTTTGGACTCAAGCTCTGGCAGGCGAATACGGCTATTACTTACAAACCATCCACGCACCACTTCATTATACCAAGTTAAAACCTTTGGCAGATAATCCCATGCCGCTTGCAGCTGATGCCACAATGTCGGTATCAACCACCATAACAGCAGTACCATGCTCAGCGTAATGGTCGAATATACGATAATAATGGCAATCCAGCGTTTGATATATTTCGACAAACGCCTGACAAGTGGATTAAACAGATAAGCCAATACAAAAGCAAAGACAAACGGCACAATGACCGGCATCATTAAATACAATAAAACCATAACCACAACAATAGCAACGACGATAAATAGGCGTCGAAAAAAGGGGTCTATTGATCGGTTTGTCATGAAGGCTAGTCCTACAAATGGGCTGATTTAAAAGGATAATTTTATTAAAAATTGATTATAGATCTTATTGAACGACGATACGCCAATAGCAAACAGTTATTGACCGTAATTTCAGCCTTATATTATCGCAAAGTACTATAAAAAAGCCGTCATTTTTTGTTTCTGGTTTTTTATCTCATTTTTATTGCTGTCTTTCTAAAATATTAGCCAAATTCCGTTCAATTTAGGTCAAATAAAAGCAAGTTGCTTTGCGAGTAAGGGTGGTTTTTGGGTATAATGCGCGCACAATCTGCAAAATTCATATGACCGACACGCGTTTTTACTGACTGACCTTCATTCCCTATAAAATTTGTGAGATGACCATGAGTAACAAGCCTTCTTTAAGCTACAAAGATGCTGGCGTTGATATTGATGCTGGCGATGCGTTGGTACAACGTATCAAATCCGTGGCAAAAGCCACCTCACGCCCTGAAGTGGTGGGCGGACTTGGCGGCTTTGGGGCGCTTTGTCGTATTCCGACTGGTTATACCTCACCTTTACTCGTTTCTGGTACTGACGGCGTGGGCACCAAGCTCAAACTGGCATTACAATTGAACCGCCATGACACCATCGGTATCGATTTGGTCGCCATGTGTGTCAATGATCTATTGGTATGTGGTGCTGAGCCGTTATTCTTTTTAGATTACTATGCAACTGGCAAACTTGACGTCGATGTCGCAGCTACTGTCGTCACGGGTATTGGCGAAGGCTGTAAGTTATCAAACTGTGCGCTTATCGGCGGTGAGACGGCTGAGATGCCTGGTATGTATCAAGACGATGATTATGACTTGGCGGGATTCTGTGTCGGCGTGGTCGAAGAAGCGGAGGTCATCACCGGCGAAAACGTCACTGAAGGTGACGTGCTTATTGCCCTTGCTTCAAGTGGCGCGCATTCGAATGGCTATTCATTGGTACGTAAAGTTATCGAAGTCAGCGGTGTGGATGTCACTACTAGCAATGAGCAGCTAGATGGTCAGTCTATTCAAGATGCCCTCATGGCTCCTACCCGTATCTATGTTAAGGCGATTAAAGCACTACAAGATACGCTTGGTAGCTCAGTCCTGCATGCGATGTCGCATATCACTGGTGGCGGCTTAACGGATAATTTACCTCGCGTTCTTCCTGATAATTTAGCGGCTAGTATCGATACCGCTAGCTGGAAGTTCTCAGAGTTATTCACTTGGTTACAAACCCAAGGCAATATCGAACAAAGCGAGATGTACCGTACCTTTAACTGCGGCGTTGGGTTTGTCATCGTCGTACCAAAAGATAAAGCAGAGGCTGCTATCAAAACCTTGACCGATGCTGGCGAAAAAGCATGGAAATTAGGTGAAATGGTCAAACGCAACACTGATGACCAGACGGACGCCGTGGTGTACCTTTAATGTTAGACAGTCTTACAAAAGTTAATAATAAGCTGTTACGCATTGCTGTTCTGGTATCTGGTAATGGTAGCAATCTGCAAATATTGATTAATGCCATGCAAGCTGGTGCGTTACCGATTGAGATTGTCGGCGTTATTAGTAACCGTGAAGACGCTTATGCCCTCACACGGGCAAAAGATGCTGACATTCCAGTGGCGGTATTATCTCACGTTGCTAGCGGCAAACGCATGGGCATTAAAACCTTTGAGACTCATGCCAGTACACAATTATCTGCATGGCAGCCCGATTTGATTGTATTGGCAGGCTTTATGCGAGTGTTAAGCGCAGGATTTATCGACAGCATCCCAGTGCCTATGATCAATCTGCACCCTGCTCTATTACCAGCTTATAAGGGGCTTGATACTCATCAGCGTGCCATACAGGCGGGCGAGCGGCATCATGGCTGTAGTATTCATGTCGTCACAGCCGAGCTCGATGCAGGTGCTGTTTTGACCCAAGCCTTGCTAGAGGTGTATCAAAAAGATACTGCTGATAGCCTACAAGCCCGTGTGCAAAAACTTGAACATCAGCTGTTACCTTGGACTATTTTGTTATTAGCTAAAAGTGTAATCAACCTGAATAATCAGGGCAAAGAGACTTTTTCTATGTTACCCACCTTACCTTTAAAGCTATATTTAAGTTAAAACAATGGCAAGAAGAAAAGAAAGATATAGTCAGGGAAAAGTAATATCGATACATCAAGTACTGCTGATATTAATTTTTCTTGCTTGCTGTGCCTATGCAGACAGAGGCTGCAAAAAATTTATACCAGCAGCACTGTAGCGTTTTTAAGATATTTTAACTATAGCACTCATTTAAAAGTGTAGATCACAAAAAGCCCGGTCACTCAATTTATGAATGACTGGGCTTTTCGTTATTTAATATTTAAGACGTTTTAGCTTTAAAATCCGTATACAGTCTTAGCTGTTATGAACATGTACACCTTTGATGTTTACGAATTCTTTAATACCGAAACCACCATGCTCACGACCATGACCCGAGTTTTTCACACCACCAAATGGGAGTGCTGGATTTGCAAGACCATAACCATTGATATAGACCATACCTGTATCAAATTCTTCATTGGCTAGGCGGATCGCTTTGTCTTCGTCTTTAGAGAAGATAGCACCACCTAAACCATAACGGCTATCATTAGCAATACGTAATGCATCGTCTTGATCTTTAGCGCGTATCAGCGAGGCGACCGGACCAAACAGCTCATCATCATAAGCTGGCTGACCTTTTTCGACATTTTCCAAGATAGTCGCTGGATAAAAGCTGCCTTTACCTTCTGGCAATTTACCACCAACAGATATAGTAGCGCCTTTACTCACACTTTCCTCTACTTGCGCATGCAATTTTTCTTGCAGATCTTTACGCGCTAGTGGACCAAGATCAGAGCTGTCATCCATAGGGTCGCCCGCTTTTTTACTTGCAAACTCTTCAACGATGCGTTTACGGAACTCGTCATACAAGCTATCAACGACGATAAAGCGCTTTGCCGCAACACAAGTTTCGCCATTATTTATAAGACGCGCTAGAGTGCAGGTTTGTACTGCAAGCTCTAAGTCAGCATCCTCTAAAACGATAAATGCGTCATTTGAGCCCAACTCTAAGACTGCTTTTTTGATTGCCTTTGCTGCTTGTTGACCGACGATACTACCTGCACCATCACTACCAGTAAGCGTCACGCCGCGTACTTTATCATGACCGATCAACGACTCTGATTGGTCGTGATCGATTAAAATCGTACGGAACAAATCATCGGGTAAGTCAGACTCGTGGAATATTTTTTCAATTAATAAGCCAGAACCAGTCACGTTTGCTGCGTGCTTAAGCAAAATACTGTTACCTGCCATCAAATTGGCGATGGTATAACGGAACACTTGATAAGCTGGGAAATTCCAAGGCTGCATGCCATAAATAACGCCAATGGGCTGATAAGTGACAATGCCTTTTTTGAGACCTTCGATGTCACGTTCATCATCAGCAAGCGCGGCCACACCCTTCTCTGCAGTATAATCACAAATCGCTTTACATAGATCAATTTCTTGTAGACTTTGACTATAAAGTTTACCGCGCTCCTCCGTCATAAGACGAGACAGCTCCTCTTTGTACTTCATCAAGGTCTCGCCGATAGAGTTAATAACCTTTGCACGCTCTTCATGGCTAGTTTTTCGCCATTCTAGAAACGCTTGATGCGAGGCTTCAACAATGTTGTTCACTTCATCATTACTCATATAGCTATATTCTTTAATGTCTTCGCCTGTTGCTGGGTTTACAGTAGTAATATCTGCCATGATTGTTGCCCTTATTTGATTTATTAGAATGTCTTTTATATATAAAACAACCTTTGATAACGGTGCAACATTATAGAGCACCTTAACAATAGAGATTTTATTCGTCATTTTTCTTAATGTTTCATTATCATAACAAAGTGCTTGGTGAGTAGGTTTACAAGTTATAAAGAATTGTGCGTAAGATGTTAAGAATGTGACGGTGTTATTAAGCAAACCTAAATCTTATATAGATTCTCTTATATAGAGTCTTTCGACAGTTTTAGAAAAATAAAAAACCAGCACGGTGGCTGGTTTGATACGTAATTGCGCTTTAGAAGACCATGTACAGTTGTACAATAAACAATTTAAAACAAGTGATTGATCACAGGGATTTCTTGTGGAGGATTTTCTTCATCATTAACGATTTGACGTGCGACGTGCATAATCAGCTGGCGTAACCAGCGATGCGCCGGATGATGCTGCAATAACGGCGACCACGCCATGGTCAGCTCAAATTCTGGTATAAAAAACGGTGGTTCTTCCATAATAATGCTGTCGTTATTGGCCTGCATTTTTGCCACACGGGTCGGTAAGGTCGCAATCAAATCTTTATTAGCGGCGAGCATGGCTGGCATTTGATAGTGACGGGTAAATACGCTGATTTGGCGCTTTTGTCCCAAACGCTGCAAGGCTTGATCGATAGAACCTAAGCCACCCGATTTTTCTGGATTGACACCGAAGCCCACGCCCATACCGGTTTTAGACACCCAAACGTGCTGCGCTTTAAGATAATTTTTAAGATTAAAGCGATGAGCATACGGACTTTCAGAGGACAATAGGCAGCTAAAAGTATCACGCCATACCAACACTTGATGGAAACTTTGCGGGATTTCATTAAAGCGGTTGATTGCCAAATCTACTCGCCCCTGCTCCATATCACGGTAGGACACATCCGATGGTGTTAAGAAATCTAAAATGACATTGGGCGCCTCTGAACGTAACGCCTTCACCAATTTCGGTACTAGCGTCGCTTCAGCATAATCTGAGGTCATGATACGAAAAACACGTGAGGTACTATAAGGACGAAACTCAGTACGTGGCTCTAACACTTGCGTCAAATCGGCGAGTATCTCACGGATACGAGGCTGTAGCTCAAGGGCGCGTTCAGTCGGCGTCATCCCTTCTGATGAGCGCACCAATAAAGGGTCGTTAAATAACTTACGCAAGCGGCGCAAAATGTTACTCATGGCAGGCTGAGTAATGCCAAGTTGCTCAGCGGCGCGCGTTACGTTTTTTTCTCGCAACAATACATCCAAATGTACCAATAAATTTAAATCAACCCGCTGCAGATTCATATATTTGTCTCTTTACCTTAGAATAAACACCATTACAGACGTGGCATTTTTTGTCCTATTATTTATTACAATTCATCTATAACAGCATGATATAAGAATATTTTTATGTTAATTTTTTTGGAATATGCTTATTATAACTGAATTTACCCATCACAAACCATTGTTTTGTATATACTATAATCAAACGAAATACCCAAGATAATAATCATAAACTAGATAAATCAAGGCAACCTAGCTATAGTAGCTAGCAAGCGCTCATTAGGCATTGTTCAATATTAGACCGTTACTATGTGTTTTAATGGATGAGCTATCAAGTGCATTTTATCGTATTTTCATGCTGAAATACGGACATAAAATTCATTACAACCTCTTATAAAAACTTAATTTTTTGCGCTTGTTTTTTAAGCTTGGATGAATATATTAATAAGCTTGAAGATGACAGTTACTTCAGCCGTCGAAAAACTCTTCTAAAACAACCAATTAATCATAAAATAACCGTTCAAAAAATAGACTGGAAAATAAAAGCTGACCAAAGCGACAGGTTTTAATTGCTTTTATCACAGTTTTCTTATAGTTTAGTAGAGATTGCTCACGCAAGAAGCTTATATTGCAAATTTTTACTTCTGCCAGCATCTGTCTATACAGACCAAAATTATCTTAATTTACTCATTTATTCACCACCAAGGAGACTATAGATGTCAACTGCATATAAATCAGCGATCGATTTAGTACGTGAACTAAAACAAAAACACGGTAACTGGCAAAATATCAGCGAAACCGATGCGGCACGTATGATGTCACAAAACCGTTTTAAAACGGGTTTAGATATCGCTAAGTACACCGCAAAAATCATGCGTCAAGACATGGAAGAGTATGACAATGATACGTCTCAATACACCCAGTCTCTAGGTGCATGGCATGGTTTTGTTGCACAGCAAACCATGTATGCGAAGAAAAAATACTTTGGTACAACGTCTAAAACGTACATCTACCTATCTGGTTGGATGGTAGCTGCCCTACGTTCTGAGTTTGGTCCTCTACCTGACCAATCTATGCATGAAAAAACGTCTGTACCTAAGCTGATTGCAGAGATCTACACTTTCTTGCGTCAAGCCGATGCAAAAGTATTGAACGACTACTTCCGCGAGCTAAATGCTGCTGAAGAAGCTGGTCAAGATACCTCAGCTATCTTAGAAAAAATCGAAAACTTTGATTCGCATGTTGTGCCAATCATTGCAGATATCGATGCAGGTTTCGGTAACGAAGAAGCCACTTACTTGCTAACTAAGCAAATGATTGAAGCGGGTGCTTGTGCCATTCAGGTTGAAAACCAAGTATCTGATGCCAAGCAATGTGGTCACCAAGCGGGTAAAGTTACTGTACCGCATGAAGACTTCATCTCTAAAATAAACGCGATTCGTTATGCATTCTTAGAGCTTGGTGTTGAAGACGGTGTTATCGTTGCTCGTACTGACTCTGAAGGCGCGTCACTCACGCAAAAAATCCCAGTATCAAATGAGCCAGGCGACCTTGCTTCTCAGTATATCGATTTTATCGAGATGGAAGAAGTTACGCTTGAGAATGCTAAAGAAAACGACAGCCTGCTTAAGCATAACGGCAAACTAGTACGTCCAGTTCGTTTGCCTAACGGTCTTTATCAGTTCCGTGAAGACACCAATATCGACCGCGTTGTCCTTGACTGTGTAACTGCTCTAGAAAACGGCGCTGACCTACTATGGATCGAAACACCGACTCCAGACGTCGCACACATCAAGATGATGGTTGATCGTATTAAAGAGCAACAGCCAAAAGCCAAGCTTGTATACAACAACAGCCCGTCATTCAACTGGACGCTGAACTTCCGTAAGCAAATCATCGCTCAGTGGGAAGAAGAAGGCAAAGACCTATCTGCCTACAATAAAGATGACTTGATGAGTGCTGATTACGACGGTACTGAACTTGATACAGCAGCTGACGAAGCGGCTAGAAACTTCCAACGTGACGCAGCTCGTGAAGCGGGTGTATTCCATCACTTAATCACCCTACCTACGTATCACACCACGGCTCTTAGCGTACATGAACTTGCTAAAGGCTACTTCGGTGAAGACGGTATGCTTGCTTATGCAGCTGGCGTACAACGTAAAGAAATCCGTGAAGGCATCGCTTGTGTTAAGCACCAAGCAATGGCCGGTTCTGACCTTGGCGATGATCACAAAGAGATCTTCTCAGGTGAAAACGCCCTTAAAGCTGGCGGCGGCAAGAACACCATGAACCAGTTCTAATGTCCGACCACTTATAAGTCCATTTTATAAGTAAAAGTTTTAAGAAAAGCCGTCCTACATCATGTAGGGCGGTTTTTTTATGCGCTATAAACCTTAGTCGCTGTAAATAACAATATCTACCCAAATTACAGAGCTATTTAATCACTGTTTTAATTAACCGAAGTTCATTTTCTCAGTACTTATTTGGCTCGATTTAGTTAACCAAAACGAAAGTTTTACTTGTTATTCACTGATAGCTTTCATACGATGGTAATAATATAAATTTGTTAAAACAATCAGGAGCCATCATGTACGAGATAGAGCTGAAGTTTTTAGTACCTGAATCGCGATTAAAAGGACTTATGCGCCAAGCGAAAGTCAAATCATCACAGGTAACGCAAATGGCGGCGCACTATTATGATACAACTGATCAGCAGCTTGCACAGGCTGGTATTGGCTTACGTATTCGTCAAGAAGGTGATGCTTGGGTGCAGACTATCAAAGCGGGGGGAGATGGTATAGCAGCGCGTTTAGAGCACAATTGGATATTAGATAATGAACAAGTAATAGCCATGCTCGACCATAACGAGCTCATGCCTGATTTAAGCATTTATAAAGATACGGTTATTGCGCCAGCATTGGCAGATTTTAAGCTCAAAAAACTGGCGAAAAACCTGACTCGACTTTATGTCACCGATGTACAGCGCACCACACGATTACTCACAGAAGATGGCAGTAATGAGGATGTGAGTGATAATAGTATTGAGATAGCATATGATTATGGTGAAATCATTCATGGTACCGATGACACTCAAAGAGATGTCATTCAAGAGATTGAGTTTGAGCTCATATCTGGTGAGTTAGATTTTTTATTTTCGACCACCAAAACTTGGTGTCAGCGTTATAAATTGTGCCTCTCTACCGTGACCAAAGCCGAGCGTGGCGGCTTGCTTATCAAAGGACAAAGTCATAGCCCAGCCACTGCTGCTGACTTGAGCGCGCTTGATATCGATAAAAAAATCAGTATGCCTGCTTTTTCACGCGCTGTCGTACATAACTGTCTATTGCAAATACTGCCGAACAGTAGCGCTGTCATCGCAGGCAGTGCAGACAATGATCACCTTTTACAGCTATCTATCGGTATAAAGCGCTTGCACACTGTACTACAAGCATTTGATGGCTTCTCTGATGAAATCAATCCGGATTGGTCAGCCATACTGCAAAAAACTGCTACTTTACTCGCTGAATATCGTAAACTTGCTTATCTTAATACTCATATTGAACCAATGTTACAAAGGTACGGCGCACCCATCGTTAATTGGACAGCGGATATTGACGCTATAAAAATCACACCAATGGCTGTCATCAGTGCCAACGACTTTCAAATCATGTTGCTTGAGCTGATTGCTTTTACCATGAGTGACACAAGCCTTGAAAATCAAGCAGATAAGCCGGCTACCAATAATTTGGAAAAGGTACTTACTAAATACCATGACACATTACTGAGGGCTGAGCAATATTTAGAGGAGATGTATGGCGAGTCAGACCATAAGCTCGAGAACGAATCCATCATAAAAGCGCAGCACAAGCTGCACGGGCATCTACAAGATTTGCGTTATATTAGTGAATTAGTAGCGCCTTTATATGGCAAAAAGAGAAGCAGGCGCTGGCTAAAACGTGTTATAAAAGCACAAAAAGCACTAGGACAGCAGTCAGATATGACTGACTATCAGCAATACTATCAAAACAAAGCCCTCTCTGACTCTACTGCTTTATATGGTGCAGGATGGTTAAATGCCGCTTTAGTGACTAGAGAAAAAGCCACAGAGAAACATTTGAATAAGTTTTATGCTTGCTCAGTATTTTGGTAATTGAGTATTTTGGTAATTGAGTATAGTGTCATTTTATGGTTATCAATATTAGAGAAAAAGACAGCTCACTGAATAAGGGTTGTCTTTTTTATAGCGTGGATTCAACTTAGAACCATACATTGCTATGGCTACTCAAGAACACTTTATTGAGCAATAATATTTACGGGTGTCCCTTCTTCAACCTGTTCAAACAACTCAATAATATCTTGATTGCGCATACGTACGCAGCCATGAGAGAATGGCAAACCTATGGCTTCGCTGTCTGGCGTGCCATGTATATAGATATAACGCCGATAAGTATCGCAGCCTCCTTGGCTATTGCTGCCTTTATTCACGCCCTCTTCAAGACCACTAAGCCATAGAATACGGCTCAATATCCAATCACGTTCAGGATGTGATGCACCAAGCTCAGCATCATAGATTTCACCCGTCGCCACACGCCCAATAAATACCGCATGACTTGGCGCATTGCCGCCGATTTTTTCTGCAATGATATGCTGACCAAGTGGTGTACAGCCACTATCTTGCTGACTGCCGATCCCATTTTTAGCGGTTGATACAGGATATTGAGCAATAACTTTTTGTAGCTTATAAATCGTCAAAGTTTGCTGAGCAATGCTAATCACTATCTGGCTCATAAGATTTTCATTATCTGTCATAGTGGTTTTCCGGCGGTTATATCGATGATTGCTGTTAGCAGTATAAAAATGGGTGAAACTTTCTATTATTAAGGGATTGTATCAAGACATTTGGCACCGTAGTATAGAGGCATACTTTTTGATGCTAGCAGATTATGACGACTATTTCACCGACACGGGTGTCGATGTATGATTTTCTATATCAAGATACCAAGCCACTGGTGTCATTATTAGCAGATGCTGCAATGCTGTCATTGCCGCAAGCGCGTCTGGCAATGGATGGTAGCTTGCAAGCGATTATCAGCGCCCTTCTTGCTTATCAGCAGCGTCATCAAGGACAAGCACTGAGCAAAAAGCTATTCGGACGTAGCGCGGTCAAAGAGCTGCGCCAGTACAATTCCATGAACTTCGCTACCCTTAATGCAACGCTATATCATCGTCATGATGCCGCCGATGCGATATTCCATGATAATACACGCGTGAGCAAAGCCAGTGAGTATATTGCGGCACAGATTGACGCGACAGCGCCACAAGTGCAAATTTTACTTACTACCCTATGCGTCATTGTGCTACGTGAGCTTGCTATCTTGGTTGAGTATAGCCAACTTGATCATGATGAGCTAAATAAATGGTTCGCCTTACAGCCACAGTTTTTGTCCAAAGCGCGTTTTATAGAATTTGACACAAAGTTAGCCTTCAACGAATCAGTAGACGGTAGCGATGAAACGCAAACCACCTTATCAGCAGAAGATAGCATAGAAAAAGAGTCAATAAGCAGCACTGAGACTCATCTGTTAAGTACTGAGCAATTAACAGATACCCCGCCCGCCTTTGATTCTTACTGGTATGAATTCGCAGCATTTAAACCTGAACAAATTGATCCAGTACAAGATGTGCAGCTGGCAACAGGTAACTACTTAAAAGCCATTGGACGCTCAGCTGAAAATACCCAAAAAGGCAAGCACAATGACTTATTGATGTTTGCACCGATGACAGCTATTGGCTTACCACACCAAAGCTGGCTACTACAACTGGCTAAAATATCAGAGATATATTTGCAGCGCAATCGACTACGCATTACCTCTGAACCTATCAATGCACCAAAGCCGCCTTTGGTCAGTTTGGGACTGATCGGTAGTCATAGTGGCAATCATGACAATACCCCAACTACCCTTAGCGAAAAGCCCATTGAATACGAAGCATCAGTACCCCTGTGGAAGAATCCCGTCATTCTACTTATTATTCTCGTGATTGGTGTGCTTGGGATATTAGCAACCATCAAATATCAAACGCAAAAGTCTAAAGGTGCCATACTTGTTACAGAGGACGTGTTAGAAGAGCGACAGCAGCAAGATGTGGCTATCGTCATGGTAGATGAGGATACCGCTGCTGATAAAAAATCAAAAGCTGAATAACAAAGCCGCACCTTAAAACATCGTCTGTTCTACATAATCGTCTGTTCTACATAAAAGAAATACAATATTATAACGCGTTACTGGGATTCATTTTTTTGCTTGCTGTGCCTACGTAGACAGAGGCTACGAACAATGAATCCCAGTAACGCTGTATTCTTTTAAAAGTGGCTCAACGATAGTATCGCAGAAATCTATCAGCAATAAAAAAACAGAGGCGCCACTTATATAGCGCCTCTGTTTTATCAGTCGTTTAACAAAACGATTATTTTAAAAAATAATCTTTAGTCAAAAATACTTATTTTGATAAATCGCGACCACGGCTGGCTTCAATGGCCAAACGTAGACCATTTAGACGAATGAAACCTTCTGCGTCTTTTTGATCATAGGCACCGGCATCATCTTCAAAAGTAGCAATTTTTTCATCAAATAATGAATCATCTGACTTACGACCAACGACGCTTACCGCACCTTTGTATAATTTTAAGCGTACTGTACCATTAACATACTCTTGTGACTTATCAATCAACGCCTGTAACATCATACGTTCAGGGCTGAACCAATAGCCGTTGTAGATAGTCTTAGCATAACGTGGCATCAGCTCATCTTTTAGATGCGCCGCTTCACGGTCAAGTGTCAATGACTCAATACCGCGATGCGCTTTTAGCATAATGGTGCCCGCTGGCGTCTCGTAACAACCGCGCGACTTCATACCGACGTAACGGTTTTCAACGATATCTAAACGTCCGATACCATGCTTACCGCCCATCTCATTAAGCTTAATCATGACTTCATACGGTTTAAGCGCTTCACCATCGATAGCAACGATGTCGCCCTTCTCATACTCTAGTTCTAGATACTGGGCTTCATCAGGTGCTGCTTCTGGGCTCACTGACCAGCGCCACATATCATCTTCTGCTTCAGCATACGGATCTTCTAAGATGCCGCCTTCATACGAGATATGTAGCAAATTGGCGTCCATTGAGTACGGAGATTTTTTCTTATTACCGGCGTAATCGATGGCAATATTATGCTCTTTGGCATATTCCATCAAGCTTTCACGGCTAGATAAATCCCACTCACGCCAAGGCGCGATGGTGACAACATCAGGAGATAATGCGACGGCACCAAGCTCAAAGCGTACTTGGTCATTACCTTTACCAGTTGCGCCATGGCTGATCGCATCAGCGTTATGTTCTTTAGCGATTTCGACCAAACGCTTGGCGATTAATGGACGGGCAATAGAAGTACCAAGCAAATACTCGCCTTCATAGATGGCATTGGCACGGAACATTGGGAACACGTAATCGCGAGCAAACTCTTCACGCAAGTCTTCGATATGGATGTGTTTGATACCCATGGCTTCAGCTTTGGCACGCGCAGGCTCAACTTCTTCACCTTGACCGATGTCAGCGGTGAAAGTGATCACTTCGGCATCATAGGTTTCTTGTAGCCATCGAGCGATGATTGAGGTATCAAGACCCCCTGAATATGCCAATACGATTTTATTAATAGTTTTTGGATCAAGCTGAGCCATGAAACACTCCTAGTATGAGGAATTTAATGATAGGTAAATCAACTATATCATAAGGAAGATAGATTGCTCGCTCAGTGTACATCATATTTACCATTGGCAAAAGCGGCACTGCCATCAGCTATGAGGTTTTTACTGTAGTGGCATCATAAATTTGGCCGCCACTAAAGCAATAATTTTCTTGCCAATAATACAGTGAACATGGCATCTTATTTCTACAGATGGATAAACTGTCTACCATTTATGTAAAGATATTATGTAGAGATATCCAGCCACATATTTAGTCAGGTAAGCAAACCTGTTATGATAGCAGCACAGCAAGACTCCTTTTTACTCCCAGATATGACGATATAGAGCGCGACGATACTATGACTGATTCAATTAGAGAATTGACCATCCTACAACCCGATGATTGGCACATTCATTTGCGTGACGATAAGGCACTAGCGACCACGGTTCCTCATGCAGCAGGGAGCTTTAATCGAGTTATCTGTATGCCGAATCTGGTACCTCCCGTCAAAAACGTTGAAGATGCGCAAGCATATCGCGCGCGTATCATGCAGCATTTAGAAGCCAGCAATGTGAGCGCTGAACGTAAAGCGGCATTCGACCCGCGTATGACCTTGTATCTCACCGACCATACTACCGCACAAGATATTGAGCTGGCAGCAAAGTCAGGTATCGTGCAAGCGGTCAAGCTTTATCCTGCTGGTGCTACCACCAACTCTGCGGATGGTGTCACCAATATCAATGCCTGTGTCGATGTATTTGAGGCGCTTGAAAAATATAATCTACCCCTACTGCTACATGGCGAAGTCACTCACGACCACGTCGATATTTTTGATCGTGAAAAGCGCTTTTTAGATGAAGTGATGGTACAAATCATCGCAAAGTTCCCAACCATGAAAATTGTGATGGAGCACATCACCACCAGTGATGCCGCTGACTTTGTCTTATCACAAGGCAATCAAATTGCCGCGACTATTACGCCGCAGCATTTGATGTTTAACCGCAATCACTTGTTGCTTGGTGGTATCAAACCGCACTTTTATTGCTTGCCTATCTTAAAGCGTGAAAGCCATCAAAAAGTCTTGCTTGATGTCGCCACCAGCGGCAATCCAAAATTCTTTTTGGGTACGGACTCCGCGCCCCATGCAACCGATAAAAAAGAAGCGGCTTGTGGCTGTGCTGGCTGCTATAGCGCTGCCACAGCACTGCCGTTGTATGCCACAGCATTTGATAGCGTTGGTAAAATTGATAGATTAGAAGGGTTTACCAGCCGTTTTGGTGCACAATTTTACGGTTTACCCGTTAACGAGAGCACTATTACGATGATCAAGACGCCGATGCAAATCCCAGCATCTTATCCTTACTTTGATGGCAGCTCTCTAACACCGCTCATGGCAGGTGAGAGCTTACCCTGGTCGATTAAAGGGTCACTTTAATCCATCATAATTGACGCCCTATCTATTTCTATAGAGTAGAGCCTGCTTTATTTTATCCTATGATAGCAATGCCATCTTTCCATTGAGAAGAGATATAGGCGTCCTAGGATGTTTGTTTTTTATTCAATATAATAGCCTGACTGATAAAAGCGATTTAACCTGATATGACCATTCAAAACGATGCTGCTCTGCCCAAAGTTGATGTAGCCACCACTCCAGATGCGACCACAGAAACGTTAGCACCAATGAGATTAAAAGAGCGTTTTCGGAAATTCCTACCGGTGGTGGTCGATGTCGAAACGGCAGGATTCAACGCGCAAACCGATGCCTTATTAGAGATTGCCTGTATTCCTGTACTCATGAATGAGCAGGGTATGTTTTATCCGGGTGAGGCATTTAATGCTCATATCGAACCTTTCGAAGGCGCAAATCTTGAGCCAAGCGCCCTTGCCTTTACCGGCATTGACCCGAATAATCCGCTGCGCAAAGCCATTGCTGAAGACGAAAAAACGGCGCTACGTCGTATTTTTAAAGGCTTAAAAGAAGTGCGCCGTACCGAAGACTGCCGTCAATGTGTGTTAATCGGACACAATGCACACTTTGATTTGGCATTTTTAAATGCAGCGGTATTACGCACCAATAATAAAAGCTACAATCCTTTTCATAACTTCTCAGTTTTTGATACGGTGACCTTATCAGCGCTTGCCTTTGGTCAAACGGTGCTGGCACGTGCTTGTAAAGCTGCAGGGCTTGATTTTGATGGTAATGACGCTCATTCCGCATTGTATGACACACAAAAGACTGCTGAGCTGTTTTGTTATATTTTAAACAATTATCCTATGCTTGCTAATGCCATGCATAGCGAGCCTGAAACTACAGCAGCTGCTGATGATAAATAAACCCCTGATTACAGAGTATGTGTTGCTCGCCACTCATAATAGTGCTATTTGTAAGGTCTGCTAACTTTAACCTTGTGATTTATAAATATGATTTAAGCATTTGCCTATGCCGCATGTAAAGAATGGTTAGATCTACAGATGGTTTAAGTTACCTACTGCGCTTTAAAGGTCTGTTATAGGCGATTAAGGCTTACCAAAAGGGACTTTATTATGGAACCACAATTCAAATTATGGGCAACCATCATCGGTTATATTCTGCTTGCATTAACCATCAGTACTTGTACCTCATTGTGGATTCGATACCATTTAAAGCGTAATAGCCTGCATCCACGTCGCGCGCTTAAAAAAAGATATTTAATTTTAAAAAGACGTAAAAAAAGGCTTGACAGTAAGCGTAGACCCCATTAAAATACGCACCACTTCAGCATAAAGGTGAAAGCAGCTGGAGCTTTGTACTAGTCCCCATCGTCTAGAGGCCTAGGACACTGCCCTTTCACGGCGGTAACGGGGGTTCGAATCCCCCTGGGGACGCCACCATTTGGCGTCACTTATTAGCAGATATACGACTAAGTATTAGATAAGACTGATAAGCGCACCATCAAAAAGCCCAATCACAGCATATTGTGATCGGGCTTTTTTTATGTGTATCAGTTTTTACTTGTTAGCATGAATGATATCAAGCATACATCATTCATAGGAACCAATAACCATTAAATATCCGCTTATAAAAACAAAAAAGCCAGTAATTTATGCTGACTTTATGAATACGTTTTTAAATATTTAGAAAATTTTATCTGATAGTATCAACCAAAGCAGTGCTAATACAATTAGCCCACCCAGTATGGTCTGAATTAAGAAAAAGGCCTGGTGCTGCCCCACTACTTTTCCTAATGTCAAACCTAACGTACTGTACTTTATAGGCTGAGTATCAATATCGGCGTTTTCTTGCTGCTCTTCATAGTGCTCTTGCAGAATATCTAAAAACTGCTGCCATTCATTTGGCTCCCAGCTATCAGGTCTAAAAGGCATAAAAGTTTTTAGTCTAGGCTCATTGACCATCCAGCGCTCAAGCGTAATAGAGCGTAATGACCATCCTTCAAAGCGACGTTCATCAATCGCCGAAAAATCAAATATTTTTAAATCCTTGTGACGATCATCTACCAACAAGCGATTTTTGAGATTGGTCAATGCTTGCTCAGTACCTTCGACACATTGAAAAAAGTAACCATTGCCGTAGCAAAGAATACCTGTGATATCATCAATTTTATTCAGCTTATTTGCAACTTCTGCGATATCGTTAAGCGTACTAGAGTTAGATAGACCAGTTGCAGTAATGTGGCTCAAATATATAAGCTGACAGAGATCTGACGTTACTGGATTTGTCGAATCATTGACTGTTGACAATCCGCTTCTCCCCATTATTAAGTAATTATAGCTAAGACAATCATACTCATTTTAGAAAAAACATAGAGATTAGACATTTAAAAACAACAATTCGGTTTTTATAGTATTGATTTTATAAATGTTTATTTTAATTGTATTAAGTTGGTTACATCATAGGTTAGTTTGGTCATTAAAGCAATATATCTTCATCTTAGGTAACAACTTATTAATTTATAACAATATTATAGAAATATTCTTATAGATATTTTAAAGGTATTTTTAGGGATAATATAGAATAAAGAAACAAGGCTCTATCGTAGGAAACAGCTATTTTGGATATAATCCTGAGATATTGGAGTGACTATAGTCATGATTGAGCAGCAAGAATCGCTGCGAGCACGATCGCATCGTCAGGATATGTCAGTTTGATGTTTTGGCGACTGCCTGTGACCAATCGAATCGGCAGTTCTAAATACTCAAAAGCACTCGCTTCATCGGTAATAGCGAGATTATGCTCAGCGACATAGCTCAGAACTTGTTGTAATTGTTCGAGCCGAAAGACTTGCGGAGTTTGAGCCTGCCATATATGGCTGCGATCAATGGTTTTTTGAGCATAAGCATGAAGCGTGTTGTGACCGCTTTTACTATTAGTAAGCTTCGGCTGAGCATTAAGTGGCTTGTGAGGTGATGCAGCCTCATATTCTAGATTACACAGCATATTAGCCGCTAGATAAGACTGTTTTAGTGTATCAGCGACTGGTGTCGCTAAGATAGCGCCATAAGGCTCTCGCATCGCCGCCTGAATAACAGCGTCAATATCATGAGTTGGCACTGCAGGACGCGCGGCATCATGGATAACGACCAAATCTTCCTTATTTGCGCCTGCATTGAGCATTGCCTCAACCCCAGATTGTACCGATTGCCAACGCTCAGCACCGCCGACAGCATAATAGATGGGCTGTGCAAAGCTGAGTGTCTGGGCAGTACTATCATCTGCAGCCACAACCAACAAACACTTATCAATATAAGCACTCTCAGCCAGACGCGCCACACTGTGCTGTAATAAGGTTTGACCTTGCAGTAAGGTGTATTGCTTGGGAATAGACGCGCCAAAGCGACTGCCGCGACCAGCAGCGACAATCATAGCGTGTATCTTAGGAGTGGTATTCATGATGCAGTACTCATGGTCTGATTCCATGAAAATAGGATAAGAGAGATGGGTATTAAGAGGTATAAAAATAAAAAACTATTATTATCCATAATAGTTTATTGCAATGCCCTTAGAATCAATAGCGACTGTGCGTCAAAGTCAATAACGGCTATGAGTGGTTGGTGCCGTTGATACTTGTACAAAAGTCTCATTTGGCTTGATCAAGCCCAAGTCTAAACGAGCATGCTCCTCTACCGCTTCAAGACCAGTCTTTAGATCATTAACATCGGTACGCAGTAAATTATTTGCTGAGACTTGATTGTCATTTAAGCGCTGCTGCTCGTCAATTTGAGTCAAAAGCTTATGGTGCTCAACGCGACCGTTTTCACCCAGCCAATACTGGTATTGCAGTCCTGACAGCACAGCAACAGCTAACGCAAGTAGTATAAATTGGCTAAAGTATTTCATAATATAATAACGCCAAACAACATAGGAAGAATATAAATTTGCTGAGCGATATATTTATATACCGCCCAGCATAAGCCACAACTTTGGCTGACTAACCACGTAGACCGATAAACTCTTCGCGACCACGATAGCTTGCGCGTACTTGCTGCTCAATACGAAGCAATTGGTTATACTTTGCAACGCGATCTGAGCGGCATAATGAACCGGTCTTTATTTGACCCGCAGCAGTACCAACTGCTAAATCAGCAATAGTACTGTCTTCGGTTTCACCTGAACGATGAGAGATAATCGTTGCATAGCCGTTTTTCTTCGCCAGATAAATCGCATCTAGCGTTTCTGACAAGGTACCAATCTGATTGAATTTGATCAAAATCGCATTGGCAATATGCTTATCAATCCCTTCTTGCAAAATAGCAGGATTGGTCACAAATAAATCATCACCGACTAGCTGGACTTTATCACCAATCTGCTCGGTCAAATATTTCCAGCCATCCCAATCTGACTCATCAAGACCATCTTCGATAGAGATAATAGGATATTGACGTGCCAACCCTACTAGATAATCTGAGAACCCTTGGCTATCAAAAGCTTTATTACCTTCGCCTGCCAATATATATTTACCATCTTTGTAAAACTCAGTAGCAGCGCAATCTAAGGCTAGGTGAATGTCTTCACCTGCTTTGTAACCGACTTGCTCAATCGCTTGCATGATCACTGTGATAGCTTCTTCATTGCTACGTAAGTTAGGAGCGAAGCCACCTTCGTCACCCACTGAGGTACTTAAACCTTGCGATTTCAACACCGACTTTAAGCTGTGGAAAATCTCAGTACCTGCGCGTAACGCTTCTGAAAAGCTATTGAAACCAACTGGCTCAATCATAAACTCTTGAATATCGACCGTGTTGTCCGCGTGCTCGCCACCATTTAAGATGTTCATCATTGGCACAGGCATCGTCAGCGAGGTCTGGTTGCGCAAATTGGCAATATACTGATGCAGTGGTAAGTTTTGCGACTGCGCGGCAGCTTTTGCGGCAGCAAGTGAAACGGCAAGTATAGCATTGGCACCAAGGTTGTCTTTGTTGTCCGTACCATCAAGCGCAATCATAGTGTCATCGATGTTCTGCTGCTCGCTAACATTCTTATCCATTAAAGCGCTACGGATTTGACTATTGACATTGGCAACCGCTTTTCTGACGCCTTTACCCATATAGCGATCTTTATCACCATCACGTATCTCAACGGCTTCACGTGAGCCAGTTGATGCGCCACTTGGTACTGCGGCGCGTCCGATAGTGCCATCTGCTAAGATAACATCGGCTTCAATCGTTGGGTTACCGCGCGAGTCTAAAATCTCACGAGCGCGAATGTCTTTAATTGCGGTGACGTTGTTGGTTTCTTCAGCGTACATAATGTCTGTTAATTCCTTTGGTCATGCCAAGTTTATGGGATAAATAACGGCAGCTAGAATACAAAAAAGATAATACAAAATATCATATAACACGTGCGCCCAAAGCCGTTTTGTATATTGATATAACAGCTTGATTTTGAGCACTCATAAGGGCTTACTTAGCACCTTAACAGCGCGCTATAGTGCTTGGCATCATAGCATATATTTTGCCAAACTGCCCTTATCTTACACCAACTTGCGCTCATAAAATCAAACATAAATAGCAAGGTTGGTGATTGTCGATTTGCTCAAGTAAAAGCGATATCGCAAAAACTAGACTCTTATGGTTATCAAAAAAGTGGTTATCAAAAAATTAGTTATCAAGTAACCATCTTTACACTTTCACTGGACGCTTTTTGTCCGTATTAGAGGTAGATACCGTATTATCCAGCTCTACCTTTGTTTTAAATCGGGCTAAACGTAACGCATTCATCAATACCGAAATGGAGCTGAGCGCCATAGCAGCGGCGGCAATCATAGGGTTCAAAAAGCCAAAAGCGGCGAGCGGAATACCAAGGCAATTATAAATAAAAGCAAAAAATAGATTTTGCTTGATATTGCGCACCGTTGCATTGGCAATTTTTTGCGCCGCATCGATATGCATCAGCGACTCACCCATCAAGCGTGCAGAGGCGCTATGTTGGGCGACATCAGTACCTTCGAACATGGCAAAGCTGGCATCGGCGGTTGCCATTGCTGGTGCATCATTGACACCATCGCCTGCCATGGCGACTTTATGACCAGCTGTTTGCAATAAAGCAATTTGGCTTGCCTTGTCACGCGGACTCATCTTGCCGTACGCTTGCTCGATACCCAGCTGCCCTGCTACATGATCGACGACAGATTGTTTGTCACCGCTCATCAAAATCACATTAATACCCGCATCTTGTAATGCCGTAATTGCCTGCGGCGTATCTGCTTTTAAATCATCCGCTAAGGCAAAAGCGCCTAATGCTTCATCGTTAATACTAATGGCAACGGTACTGGCGATTTGCCATACTTTTGGCATCAGCTTAGGCAGGGTTAGATTTGCAAACTCTGCGGTACCAACCTTTATTAGCCCAAGTCCTTCTATCGTTGCTTGTATGCCAGCGCCTTTGACGACGCTAATATCAAACACATTAAATAAGGGTAAACCGCGCACGGTAGCAGCATTGACCAAAGCCGTTGCGAGCGGATGACTGGCATGTGCTTCAACGCTCGCAGCAATCTGCAATACATCATCAATCGCTATTGATTTATCAACCATGACTTCATCGACGATGGTCGGTTTACCCATGGTTAAGGTACCCGTCTTATCAAGCACCACCGTGTCAATATTACCTGCGGCTTCTAGGCTTTGCGCATCTTTAAACCAAACGCCGTGACGCGCGGCAACGCCCATACCTGCCATAATAGCGGCTGGCGTCGCCAAACCAAGCGCACAGGGACAAGCAATGACCAAAACGGATACCGCATGCATCAAAGCAGTATCGAGCATACCGGTCAGCCACCACGTCACAGCAAAGGTCGCCAATGCAATCACCACCACCACAGGCACAAAGATTGCCGTTACTCTATCGGCAAGACGCGCTAAATTGGCTTTTGAGCCTTGGGCGTCGCTCAGTGCTTGTACCATGTCACCCAGCTTAGTATCGCTACCCTTAGCATTGACGCGATATAACAAGCTACCGTTTTCAACCAACGCACCGGCTAATAATCCATCACCTACTTCTTTTTTGAGCGGTACTGACTCTCCCGTTAAATGACTCTCGACACACCAACCGCTACCCTCGATGACGATACCATCGGTTGCGACGCGGCTACCTTGCTTAGCACGCAAAATATCACCCACTTGTACGTCTTTTAGAGCAACACTATGAAAATCACCATTTGGCTGCTGCTGCTCAACTTCGTCTGGTGTGAGCGACAATAGTAAATCGATACTATTGAGGCTGTGCTTTTTGGTGCGCTCTTCAAGATATTTACCCGTACGCACAAAAGCAATGACCATCACGCCTGCTTCAAAATATACCGCAGGACTGCCACTCGCACCATGACCGCCAGTATGCCCACTTTGCAATAAGCTATTTAACGTGCCATCGCCATGGGTCAGCCACAGGTAAGTCGAATATGCCCAAATAGTCACCGTACCGATGACGACTAGCACATCCATATTGGCAAGACCGCCTCTAATAGACGCCCATGCACTCTTATAAAATGGCAATGCAAATCCAAACTGTACAACCGTCGCTAAGATAAACTGCATCCAAACCGGTGGCATCCACGCCATACTCTGCCCGACAAGCATGCCTGCCATACCAACCAAAAATGGCAGCAAACAAATCCACAATCCAATCAAGCGCCATGGATACTGAGTGCTCGTATCCTCATCATTCTGAGCAAATAAACTATCAGCCGCCTGCAAATTGGCGACAAAGCCTGTCTTGTTAACCCATTCCGTCACCTGCTCTGCCGTCGTCTGTGTCGGATCATAATCCACATTGGCAGTCTCGCCAGCAAAGTTCACACTGACCTCATAAACTGATGGCTTTTTATTCAACACCTTTTCAATTCGTGACGCACAAGCTTGACACGTCATGCCCTCTATCGCCAGTTGTAAATGCGCACGCTGCGGCGTCAGTGGCGTATTGGACTGAATATCAGTCTCGACATCGTAAGAGTTATGGGTATTGGCGCGGGTAGAATCATTCATAAATAAAACTCGTCATTGCGTTATAGCGTTTATAAATTTGTATGAGCTATAAAAATCTGTCAGTGAAGGAATAAAATCTAAACCAAACAAGCCGTACATTCTAAAGATTAATATCATATTGTTTTTCAGAACATTTAAATAGTAGCTATCTTAGTGTATCAACCTATATACTAAATGGTCATCATTAACACCCCTTCAGCTATTTTAGCCGAACAACTATCTCAGATTAAAATGACACGTTGCAAATATCAGAGGGCTGATAACACTACTCTGATAGTCATAGTTTTTAGCCATTAAAAAACCAGCCATGATAGCTGGTTCTTTTATTACAACAAATAAAATTAAGCGTTGGCAACAGTGGCATCAAAGCCTGCGTCATCAATGGCAGCAGCAATCGTCTCTACACTGGTTTTGCTATCATCAAAAGTAACGGTTGCTTGATTATCAGCAAGCTCGATACTGATATCGTCTAAACCATCAATATCTGCGGTAGCGTTATGGACACTTGCCACACAACCGCCACAAGTCATGCCGTCAATTTTAATAATACGTGTCTGATTTGCCATGTTAGGCTCCTTATTTTTATCTGTGAATACATTATTTATAAAATTTAATGGTATAAGGCTTTAAGAAAAGGCCCAAGACCAGCATAAGAGCTATTGGCGTTGACCACAAGTCAGTTTGGTTATACTTTTATAAATTTAATCATGATAACGTGGATTTTGCGGCGCATCGATAGGAAATGGCTGAGTGACATAATCAACCATACTAATCGCGGCAGTAAAGGCATGGATACTGGTTTGGGTATCATCATAATGCACCAATGCCGTATGACGTTCGGTATCTAACTCAATCGCCGTGACGCCTGTGATATTCTTCAAAGCGGTCATGACGCTCTCTAAACCTTCGACATCATTGATATTTTCAATGCTTACTTGTGCTATTTCAATCGCCATTGTCTTATCCTCACATTACTTATGATATTAATGAGTATCCAAGGTTTCAAAGCCTTTGACCAAGTCATCAAGCTGCTTAAGCTGGCGTAAAAACGGCTCTAACTGGCTCATGCGTAGCGCACAAGGACCATCACATTTTGCCGTTTCTGGGCTTGGATGCGCTTCCAAAAACAATCCTGCCAATCCAGTTGCCATACCCGCACGGGCAAGCGTTGTGATCTGCTCACGGCGTCCTCCAGCGCTATCACTACGCGCCCCTGGCTGCTGCAAGCTGTGCGTCACATCAAAGAACACCGGTATCTCCATCTGCTTCATGGTATCAAAACCCAGCATATCGACCACCAAGTTATTATAACCAAAGGCACTACCACGCTCACAAAGAATAAGCTTATCATTACCGCCCTCAAGACACTTATTGACGATATGGCGCATCTCATGCGGCGCTAAAAACTGGGCTTTTTTGATATTAATAATCGCATCCGTCTTTGCCATCGCATGTACCAAATCTGTTTGACGCGATAAAAACGCAGGCAGCTGGATAATATCAGCGACTTCGGCAACGGGTGCCGCTTGATGAGGTTCGTGGACATCCGTAATAATCGGTACTTGGAATTTTTCTTTGATTTGCCCAAGCCAATCGATACCTTTCTCTAGCCCTGGACCACGATACGAGGTCAGACTTGAGCGATTGGCTTTATCAAAACTGGCTTTAAACACATAGCCAATCTGCAGGCGCTGACAGATATCGACATACTGCTCGGCGATCTCAAATGCCATCTCTTTGGACTCTAAGACATTCATACCACCAAATAAGACAAATGGCTGATCATTACCGATATTGATGCTTTTATTATTAGGTATATTAAGCTGAATATTCGACTGCGCGGTTAGTAGATTTTCCATTGAGTGGGTATCCTCTTTATTGTTATCTCTTATTGTAACCGATAGACTGATTAAAAAAAGAGCATAAGCGTAATAATAAATCAGCCATAAAAAAAGACCCATCCGAAGATCAGTCTTTTTGTGTCAAAAACAATTATAAATTAACGATTATTTCGCTTCACTGTAATTCTTCGCCGCTTTAACAAAGCTATTGAACAATGGGTGACCGCCGCGTGGCGAGCTGGTAAATTCAGGATGGAACTGTACCGCAACAAACCATGGATGATCGGCAATTTCAACCGACTCAACCAAATGCTGCTTAGCAGAATAGCCTGATACCAACATACCTGCCTGCTCTAGTGGCTCAATATAGCGGTTATTCATCTCATAACGATGGCGATGGCGCTCAGTGATATTAGTAGCACCGTAGATTTGTGCAAGCTTACTGCCAGCGACCAGCTCAGCTTGCTGCGCGCCTAGACGCATGGTACCGCCAAGGTCTGAATCATCACTACGAATCTGCAATTCACCGCGCTCATCTAACCATTCGGTAATTAAGCCAATGATAGGCTCAGCTGTTTTGCGATCAAACTCAGAAGAGTTGGCATTGATATGTAGCACGTTACGCGCGTATTCAATCACTGCCAGCTGCATACCCAAGCAGATGCCTAAATACGGCACGTTGTTCTCGCGAGCATAGGTAATGGCTTTGATTTTACCCATCGTGCCACGCTCACCAAAGCCGCCTGGCACCAAGATGGCATCAGCATTATGTATCTGCGCCAACAAGCTGTCATCTTCTTCTAAACGTTCGGCATCGACATAATCAATTTTAACATCGGCTTTATGTGTGATACCGGCATGTAACAAGGCTTCATTGATTGATTTATAAGCATCTGGTAATTCGACATATTTACCAACCATGGCTACTGTTACCGTCGACTCAGGATTCAGCTGCGCTTCAACGACTTTGTCCCAGTCGCTCAAATCTGCTTCTGGTAAATCAAGACCAAAACGCTCACAGATTAAATCATCAAGATCTTGCTCATGTAAGGTACGCGGAATCTGGTAAATACTTTGCGCATCTTCACACATAATGACCGCACGCTCTTCAACGTTGGTAAACAGTGCAATCTTGCGGCGATTGTCTTGTGAGATATGATGATCAGAGCGGCAAATCAAGATATCAGGCTGCAAACCGATAGAACGCAGCTCTTTGACTGAATGCTGAGTGGGCTTGGTTTTGGTTTCGCCTGCACTAGCGATATAAGGCACCAATGTCAGATGCATCAGCATGGCGCGATTGCGTCCTAGCTCGACTTGCATTTGACGTACTGCTTCCATAAAGGGTAGCGACTCGATATCACCCACTGTCCCGCCAATCTCGATGATAGCAACATCATAACCTTCGCCACTGGCAAGAATTTTACTCTTAATCTCATCAGTGATATGCGGAATCACCTGCACCGTACCACCGAGATATTCACCACGGCGCTCTTTATTTAAGACGTTTTGATAGATGCGACCGCTGGTAAAGTTGTTGCTTTTGCTCATCTTTGAATGGCGTAAAAAACGCTCATAATAGCCCAAGTCCAAATCCGTCTCGGCGCCATCTTCGGTCACGAACACTTCACCATGCTGGAACGGGCTCATCGTGCCTGGATCGACATTGATATACGGATCCATCTTGGTCATGGTCACGTTTACGCCCCGTGCTTCTAAGACGGCAGCAAGGGAAGCTGCGGTAATACCTTTTCCTAGTGAGGACACTACCCCACCGGTCACAAATATAAACTTGGTCATAGTACTCTGTCGGTAATTGGTAAAGAAGGATTTTACTAAAAATACGCCATAAAATATAGCGCAAAAGCACAAACTATTTGAAACTCTTCATTTTTGACACATATCTATTATAAACTACTCACTCATTAAAAAGGCTATAACAAAAAAACTCACCCCGAAGGATGAGTTTTTTTATGCAGATTCTAATGATTAGATTAGAATTAGAATTAGAATTTGTATTCTAGACCAGTACCAACTACGAATACTTCAGCGTCGCCTCTTGGCGCAACTGAAAGATTGGTTGGGTTATATGGTACATTGTCAGCATTGTTCATACCAGCATAGGCATGAGCAATGATGTTCTTTTTATACATATATTTGCCACCAACAACGATTTGATCTGAATCAGCGTCATCCAAACCATCTAGGTTAGAGGTATTGTTGTACTGTGCATAGACAGACGCTGGACGAGCAAAGTTAGTTAGAGGCATCTCACCACTAATGACAAAACCTTTTTCTTTAGAAGAACCATAATCATAATCAGCTACTTGATATAGTGCACCCAATCTTACTGGAGCTGCCATGAATTTAGCTAGATCTACAGTAGCAGTACCACGGATGATATCACCTTCGATGTTTTGGTCTTTGTCATAAGCTAGACCAGCAGTAAAGCCAGTACCTTGGTCAAATAGTGCTGCAACACCGAAACCTGAGTTATCATTACCATTAGCATCATCAGAGCTATACATTGCAGAGATTTCTAGTGGTAGACCATCATATTTTGGTGCAGTCCAAATGATTGAACTTGGGATGCGGTTACTATCCACCATGTTTAACGCTTCGACAACTTCATTATGTTTCGTAGCATTTAATCTATCAAAGTAACCTTGGTTTACATCAACGTTATTGATACGATCTAATGATGATTGGTTTTTACCAACACGGAACTCACCAAATTGCTTATTAACAACACCAAGGAATGTATCGCGGTTTTTAAAGCCATTGCTATCACCATCAATGCTTGTGCCATACTCTAGCTGATAGATAACATCAGTGTTAGCCGTCATGGCTTCAGAGCCTTTAAAACCGATACGTGAAGAATGAGAATTGATTTCTATTGTGTCTTCATCATACATGTTACCAGCAGGACCATCAAATTCAGCATTAACATAGTCAGCCGCTAAGAATGCTTTACCATAAACAGTTGGGGCGGCGTTGGCTGCAGATACAGATAGGGCGGCGATTGCTGTCGCTAAAAGTAGTTTCTTCATGGGGTATCTCCACTTTACAATTTTAGTAATGAGCGAGCTATTATTAGCCGGTGCCCAAAATGGTATCGTCACAAATCCTCAAAGATATAATGTGTAACTGGCTACCGAGATTAGTCAGAAACAAGTATGGCGAAGTTTTATTACCGTAAGATGAAAAAACCATCAGTTACATAACTGGGATTAATAACGTAACTGCTATGTAAAATTTGGTCTTTATCGCTCTGTTGCGTAACATCCGTTACCAAACTCATACTTCAGATACAAGCATAACAACTTTGACATAATTTGCAACATATTTTTGATGCCTTATTTGGGGAAGTCTTTAAAATCCACTCTAGATATAAGGTTTTAGCTTAAAAAAATACGGATAAAAAAATACCCCTATTCGTCCAAAACGAATAAGGGTAAATATTAGAAACGTAAACAATAATAATCGGTAGTAAACTTACGTAAAACTGGACAGCCACAGATTAACTGAATAATTCATCAATCATGCCGTGACTGTCATCACTCCCTATAAAAGCTCAATTATTACCGATGACGGACTGTTTTAGCTTTAGCAAGTCATACTGGCTTTTAGGTCGAGACGTGCTTGATGCAGTAACGGCTCAGTATAGCCACTTGGCTGCTCGCGACCTTTAAAGACCAAATCACAAGCGGCTTTGAAAGCATAAGAGTTGTCAAAATCAGTCGCCATTGGTTGATAATCGGCATCACCAGCGTTTTGCTCATCGACGATTTTAGCCATACGTTTCATAGCGTCCATCACTTGCTGCTCGCTGACCACATTATGGTGTAACCAATTGGCGATATGCTGACTTGAGATACGCAACGTCGCACGATCTTCCATCAAGCCCACGTCATTGATATCAGGTACTTTAGAACAACCCACGCCTTGGTTTACCCAGCGTACGACATAGCCTAGGATACCTTGAGCATTATTATCAATCTCTTGCTGCTTCTCTTCCTCTGTCCAATTGGTGTTTTTTGCCAATGGAATGGTCAAGATATCATCCAAGCTTGCGCGCTCACGTGATTTTAAGCTGTCTTGAATCTCAGCGACATTGACTTGATGATAGTGCATGCTGTGCAAGGTAGCACCTGTTGGAGACGGCACCCATGCAGTGTTGGCACCTGCCTGCGGATGGGCGATTTTGGTGTCCATCATCTCTTGCATCTCATCAGGTTTTGCCCACATGCCTTTACCAATCTGTGCATGACCTTGTAGACCTGTTTCAAGACCAATATCTACGTTCCACTGCTCATAGGCGGGTTGCCACGTTTGCGACTTCATCTCGCCTTTACGCACAAAGGGACCTGCATTCATACTGGTATGCATCTCATCACCTGTACGATCTAAGAAACCGGTGTTGATGAAAATAACACGCTCTTTCGCTTGGCGGATGGCTTCTTTTAAGTTGACCGTCATACGGCGCTCTTCATCCATAATGCCAATTTTTATCGTATAACGCTCTAAGCCTAGTAAGTCTTCTGAGGCGTTAAATAAGTCATTCGCCATTTTGACTTCTTCAGGACCATGCATTTTTGGTTTAACGATATACATCGAGCCTTTACGCGAGTTTGATAGCTCGGTTTTACCATTCAAATCATTTAATGATAATAAAGGCGTAATGAGACCATCCATTAAACCTTCGAAAATCTCTTCTTGACCATTGCCCAAATCTACCAAAATCGATGGATTTTGCATGAGATGACCGACATTACGCAGCAATAAGAGCGAACGACCTGGCAAGGTAAGCCTATCACCCTCTGGCGTGGTGTATTCGCGATCAGGATTTTGTTTACGCGTGCGGGTTTTACCGCCTTTCTCAAAGGTTTCTTGCAAATCGCCATTCATTAAGCCAAACCAATTGCGATACGCTTCAACCTTTTCTTCGGCATCGACAGCAGCGATTGAATCTTCACAATCTTGAATCGCGGTCAGCGCTGACTCTAATAAGACGTCTTTGATATGTGCAGGATCATCTTTACCAATAGGATGATTGCCATCGATTTGAATCTCAGCATGCAAGTTATTGTTCTTTAATAACACAGCACTAGGATTGCCAACTTCGCCCACAAAACCGACAAACTGGGCGGTATTTTTTAGCTGCGTACTGCTATCACCTTGAGCAATTTCAAGCTTGCCATCGATCACTTTAAAACCTGTTACATCACTATATAATCCTGATGCCAAGGCAAAATTTTCATCCAAGAAATTTTTGGCATAAGCGACGACTGCGGCGCCACGTGTTGGATTATAGCCACCTTTTGCTTCTTGACCGTTTTCATCACTGATGACGTTGGTACCATATAAAGCATCATATAAGCTGCCCCAACGCGCATTATTGGCGTTCAACGCATAGCGAGCATTACGTACTGGCACCACCAGCTGCGGTCCTGCAATGAGGGCAATCTCATCATCGACGTTTTCTGTGCTGACGCTGAACGCTTCGCCTTCTGGTAGTAGGTAGCCAATTTCTTGTAAAAATGCTTTATACACTGGATAATCAATATCGCCATTTTTGGCAGGGTGTTGCAGGTGCCATTGGTCAATCTGTCCCTGAATCTTGGCACGGGTTGCAAGCAGCGCTTTATTACGTGGCGTAAACTCTTTAATGACTTTTTCAAAACCTGACCAGTAACCGTCTGAATCAATACCGACTTTCGGCAGCACTTCATTTTCAATAAAATCGAACAGCTGCTGATCGATGGCAAGAATGCCTTTTTGAACGCGCTTGGCATTAGAAGACTGGCTCATACTGTTATCCTTATCTATTTGTTAAATTTGTTGATACTGAGCTGCTAAAACATACCTCATCCATGTACACAGTCATGCAAAAGGGCGCATAAAGCAGGTATATAAAGTAATAAATATTCGACCATAATCGACAAGACAAGTAAATTTACTGCTGCATTACATCGGCTGTCATTGTTTGAGCAGTGTTTAACGTTTTGTTATCAGATATTATCTAGATAGGTCTTACGTAAAGATGGGCTAAAAACCTTAGATTTTGAGACGCGATTGATAGTTGATATACTATTGACTACCTGCTATCAGCTGACAATCAATAGTAAGACAAAATACGCTAAAAGCAAAATATTATCCTACTATCAAACAAGGCAATAAACAAGGAAACCCCATTTAGTAACTAAATGCTTATGCTGTAGATAAATGATAGCATATAAGCCACATGCGCTAGCAGCGATTATCTTGTTATTTGGTCATACCAACTTCGACCTAAGTATAAACTGTAAGTAATCATTACGGTATTAGTTTATGCATAATGGTTATCTGTCATCTCAAAGTAATTGAGAGAATTTAAATACATCAAGCGTAGATATAGCCATTTTTTTCATTATTTTATCCATCCACTCGTTGATAAAGCCCAAGCAAACTATGACCATAAACCACGAAAACCCGTCAATATCTAAAACCAATGCTAATTTGCTGTCTGAGTCGCCCACTACTACAAAAGAAGCATTTGTAATGGGCGCAGACAGTGACAGTGAGCGTAATGAAAACAGTGTTGATATTACCCAACTCAGCATGGCGTCCAAGGTAGACTTATCGCCTATTTATGAATTCTTGGGCGCACGAACCTCACAAGCTTGGGTGAATGCTGCCATTGATAACTTACCGCTGATTATTCAAGACCATGCCAATTGTGAAAAAAAGGCAGCCGGTACCGCGATGAACCTCATATTTCGCTATGAGTTCTCATATGATTTACAGCGTAAATTGGCACAATTGATACGTGAAGAGATGCTGCACTATGAGCAAGTGCTCGGTATTATGAATGAGCGCGAGCAAGCGTGGAAATACCTGAGTGCAGGACGCTATGCCAAAGGGATGCTCAAACACAAGCGCACTTATGAGCCTGCTGCGATGGTAGATGTGTTGATAATAGGCGCGTTTATTGAGGCGCGTTCTTGTGAGCGTTTTGCGGCACTTGCTGAGGTGATCAATGATGAGCGTTTGGCAAAATACTATCGTTATTTATTAAAATCAGAAAGCCGCCATTTTGAGGATTATTTGGCATTAGCGCAATCCTTGTCTGATGACAGTATTGATGAGCGTGTGGCGTTCTTTAAAGAAGTAGAAGCAAAGCTGATATCAACTCCAGATACTGAGCTGCGCTTTCATAGTGGTAATCCTGCTGCTATCTAACTAATTAGATCTATAGTCAGTGAATCAAAAAAGGTGCTGCAAGCGACGTATTCTACGTCATTGCTTGCAGCACCTTTTTTGATTTATTTGAATTTTCTAAGTCTCTTAAAGAGTCTACTAAAAATCTTTTTCATCAGGATTTAATACGCGGGTTTGGGCATTATCAATATTTGCATAACGATTTAAATCATTGATCCCTTCGCTTTTAGCCCCTTGACCAATAGTGGTATGTTCGTTGATACCATCATCAAAAGCATTGCCCTCTTGATCTCGGCGGTCTGGCTGACGGGCAGCATTATCGCCATCATTGACATGCTCAGATCCTACAACACTCTCTTGAAACGTATCAGTCCCTTTATTAGTGGTGGTATGATTTTCAATACTATCATCGGTAGACATCACGTTATGACTATTATGATGAATGTCTTCATGTTTATGGTTACCGTGCTCAACATCATCGCTCGCATATCTGGTACCAATGACTGTCTCTTGAAACGTCTCTGTGCTTTTTTCCGTATTATCATGAGCTGCGATATTGTCGACAGTGCGTTCATGGTTGTTGTCGATATGACCATCATGACTGTTGATAGGCGTTTTGGTTAATGCAGGATCTTTCGTTTCCATTATAATATCCTTATATTTTTAATTTACTTTTCTTGTTATTTTTTCACTATCAGACGTCTGATAATGGCTATCTATACTATCTATACTATCTATACTATCTATAAGATATAAAACTACGTTAGATAAAGCACTCACAATGATCAAAAGCTATTCATTGCCTTTTTGCGACAAATCATACGCATTTAGGTCGCCAATATTTTTGCCACCTGGAGGAAGATTTTCTTCTTTGCGTGGATCAGCATATATCTCATCAGTCTCCTGCGACTTCTGCTGAGGTCCATCAATTTCAGGCTCATGTTTACGACCTTCATAGCTGTCAGGTGGATTATCTGGATGCAGCTTTGCCGGATCATCGATTAAGACAGACTCTTCATTATTTGGGTGCATGTTGTTAGGTTTTATACTGTCTGATTGACTATCATGTGACATAGCGTTTCCCTCGCGTTTATTAATATGATATGAAATTAAGGCGTGTCCTCAATCTGAACGAAAGCGATTAAATGGGCTAAAAATGGCTAAATCTTGCCAAACTGCGTCAAATAGCTGGTCAATATCCTGATATTACCTGCGCTATTTTCCTTATTTGGCTGCAATTTATCTAATTTTTATCACCATTTTCAAAATGAGGACACGCCCTAGTATGCTGTTAAACAAAATTCTAGTTATTTATCTGTACGTAAGTCATCATTGATAAAAGATGTTTTTTCTTCTTCCGTTAAAGACTCTGCTACATCGACTGGCTTGCCGCCTTCCAAATTTTTCTTAATCTGCTGACTGTCTGCTTGATCAGCGGCTTTCTTAATGTCCGAGCTATCGTTATTGGTATCACTCATGATGAAATCCTGTTTTTTTATTGATATGTCTTTATAGTGATATATCTTTATAAAGGTGAATTCTTGTACCTATCAGTCTAATTATAAGAATAAATTTGACACGCTCACCAGTGTCCTGCCGTATCAATATGTGAATAAGTGTGAGCTTACAAGACAGTTTGTAACTCATAAGGGATTTGATAGGCACAAAAAAACCAAGCACAGATCATTCTCTATGCTTGGTATATCTGATTATTAAAGATGTGGATAGCCTTAAATAGTAGATGAAACTAATCAGCTCAATGACACCTATTAAACTATATCTAACTATACCGACTCGCCAACACGATTAATCACCTTTAATAAATACTCTTGAGCAATATGAGGCGCTTCACTTACCGCTAGCTTGGTTTGTTGCCAGTGGCCGTCACCGCTGAGTATCCATGCTTGTTTATTGTCTTGGAGGTAGTTTAACAGTCCATCTTGATAAATCTGCTTAAACAATCTTTTGTCTTCAATCGGAAACGCCACCTCTACACGGTGGAATAAGTTACGATCCATCCAATCGGCGCTGCCACAGTACAGGCGCTCATCACCATCATTATAGAAGTAATAAATGCGAGTATGCTCCAAAAAGCGACCAACAATAGAACGTACGGTGATATTTTCAGACAGACCTTTTACTTGCGGACGCAGACAGCACATAGAGCGCAAAATCAGCTCGATTTTGACCCCTGCTTGTGAGGCATCATATAGTTTATCAATCAAACGACGTTCGGTTAAAGCATTTACTTTGACAATAATATGAGCGCGCTTGCCCGCCTTTGCATGAGCAATTTCATCATCGATAAAGCTCATCAATTTATCGTGCAAGGTAAACGGCGCATGTAACAGCTTTTTGAGGTTGGCGGGTTTGCCCATGCCTGTTAGTTCCTGAAATATCTTATGGACGTCTTCTGAGATATCAGGGTCCGCGCTAAATAAGCCATAGTCGGTATAGACCTTTGCATTTGCTGCGTGATAGTTGCCCGTGCCTAAATGCACATAACGACGAATCTTGTCGTCTTCGCGGCGCACGATGAGCATGAGCTTGGCGTGGGTTTTATAGCCGACAATACCGTAGACAACCACTGCACCCGCTTCTTGTAGATAATTGGCAACGGCAATATTAGAGGCTTCGTCAAAACGTGCCCGTAACTCAATGACTGCTGTCACCTCTTTGCCATTACGAGCTGCTGCTGCTAAGGCTTTGACGATTTCGGAATTGGTACCTGAACGATAGAGCGTTTGCTTAATCGCTAATACTTTTGGATCACTGGCAGCTTGCCACAGCAAATTAATAATCGGCGAAAACGCATGGAATGGATGATGCGCCAATACATCGCCTTTACGCATGGCAGCAAACATACTGGTCGCTTTATCAAGCTTGTCGACTTCGCGGCGAAACGGTTTGGGCACCACATGGGTAAAGGGCTGATAACGCAAGGCTGGAATATTAAAATCGAAGAGCAGCCGCGTTAAATTGACCGGTCCATTGACGCGGTATAGTTGATTGTCATGCAGCTCAAACTCATTGAGCAAATAATCACTGATTGGGGTTGGACACTCTGTAGTGACTTCGAGCCGTACTTTATCACCAAAGCGGCGATTTTCAAGCTCACCCTCTAAGGCTTTGGCAATGTCATCAACATCATCTGCCAAGTCCAAATCCGCATTACGCGTCAGCCTAAACTGATGACAGCCGGTGACATTCATACCAGGGAATAGCTCACCGATATGCTCATGGATAATCGCTGATAGCATCACATGATACTCTTTACCACCAGTCAGCTCATCAGGCAGACGAATCACGCGCGGCAAGCTGCGCGGCGCGGGTACGATAGCCAAATTGATATCGCGACCAAAGGCATCTTTGCCCTCTAACGTCGCAATAAAGTTCAAGCTTTTATTGACCAAGCGCGGGAATGGATGTGCAGGATCAATGCTAATGGGCGTCAATACCGGTGATACCTGCTCAGTAAAATAGCGCTTCATCCATGCGGATTGCTCGCTATTCAACTCATCGCGCTTTAGGTATCGAATATCCTCAAGTGCCAGTGCCGGCAAGATATCTTCATTTAAAATACGGTATTGCTCAGCGATAGCATCATGGGTCACCGCTGATATTTCATTAAGAATTTCACTAGGGCGCATACCATGAATACTGGTCGATACATCACCCAGATTGAGCTTTTGCATGATACCGGCAACGCGAATCTCAAAAAACTCATCGATATTGGATGAAAAAATCATTAAAAAGAAGAGACGCTCAAGCAAAGGATGATGGGGATCTGCCGCTTGTGCTAAGACCCGCAGATGAAACTGTAATAAAGACAAGTCACGATTGATATAGCTGCTGGGTGAATAATTCCCATCTTCTGAGCGTTGCCAATCAATCTCGGTTAAACCCTCTCTGTCATTTAAATGGTTCAGGCTGATATTAGTAGCAAGATTACTGAATTGAACGGCATCATCTGCTTCGCTATTGGTGTTAACCTCATCATTTGCTTCGATATGCGACTCAATAATGTCAGTGACCTCATTATTATTCTGGGTATTATCCATCTCTGACACGTTACTACTCCTTTACCGTTATAAACCTAGCATTATTTTTATATCAATCTCATTCTGTCATTACTTTTATACCATACTTTTATTACTGTTATTTTAAAAACGATGCTGTGTCGTGTTTATGCTGTCATGTATTAAATATATCAGCATTAAATAACGCGGTAGCCGATACCGAACAAAATAGATAGGTTATTTTATGACGCAAGACAGGGATGAGTTGTTGTAGCTTGCTGTGCCTATACCTGTGCCTGTGCCTGTGCCTGTGCCTGTGCCTGTGCCGACAGAGGCTGCGTAAAATTCATACCAATAGCGCTATAACACTTTTGTAGTAAACTCACTATAACTAAGCAGATTGTGGCAATACCGCATTTTTCAAACGTTTTTTGATAATACGTTGTTTATTACGCAGGCGTTTATCGCTTTGATGGCTTTCATAGTATTTTGGATTGGTTAGCATCGCAATCAATAAGGCTGACTGGTCACGATTGAGATTAGCAGCTGATTTATCAAAATAATACTGAGCGGCTGCCTCGACACCATAAACACCATTACCAAACTCTGCCACATTCAAATACGCGGTCAAAATTCGCCGCTTATCCCATAAGGTTTCAATCATTATGGTGAGAACAGCTTCTTCAGCTTTACGAGTATAAGAGCGATGCGAGGTTAAAAATAAGTTTTTAGCCAATTGCTGGGTAATGGTTGAGCCGCCCGCCGACATCTTGCCACTCGCTTCGTTTTTTTTCTGTGCCGCCTTAATACCTTTTATATCAAAGCCATTATGCTGGCTAAATGTCGAATCCTCACTGACAATCGCGGCTTGTTTGGCAGACTTGGCGATGGCGTCATAATCAACCCACGTTTGGCTAACATCACCGCCCATAATGCGATGGGTGAGCATAAACATGCTGTTATTAATCGGCTGCGTTTTCCAAATTAATAGCAGTCCTGCGACCAGCACATGGAAGGCGATGACCAACACCATCAATGCCAATAAGAGTCGTTTGATAAATTTGCCAAAACTTGTCATGCGTGTTGTCCAAGTGATTGAAAAGATAAGAAGAGAAAATAAGAAGCGCGCAGCCAATCAGGGTGACTCTAAAGGAAAGAAGCATAAATAGCAGCTCATCTTACCTAATCTCACAATCGCTGTCATTATTTACCCCACTTCTTTATCATGTCATATGAGTACACGTAAAAAACTCAGCAAAAATGAACATTGAATTTGTAAGCTTTGCATTTAGGATTAACATAAGAGAATAGCTATGTATGAGAATAACAATATAAACGCATTGCGCGCCCGTATGATTGAAGAAAAACCTGAGCTTGGATCTCCTGAAAATATGACCAAATGGTGGCTACTCGGTACCTCAGGCTGTCATTTATGTGATATTGCTGAACAGCTGATAACCCAATTGCAAGCGGTACAGCGCATTACTTACGAGCCTGTCGATATTGCCGATTTCTCTGAGCCGCTTATGATGGAATTTGCGACGACTATTCCAGTCATCTTGACACCAACAAAGCGCTTAAATTATCCATTTTCTGTGCTCGATTTACAGCAATTGTGAATCACTTCATAGCGAGTATATATAGTCAGTGAAAAATAATATCGATAGCGTATGTACTGCTGGTATCAATTTTTGCAGCCTCTGTCGGCATAGGCACAGCAAGCAAGAAAAATTAATACCAGCAGTACCGTGGCGTTTTTAGGGTGCCTTAATCATCCCTCTGATAGTAATAACCACTACCTAGCCTTGTCTGAATCATATAACGTGAGTAGCGAGAAACTTATGAAAAATTTGAGTAAAATGACTGAAATTGAAGACTTGCGGCGGGTCGCTGAGCGCAAAGTGCCACGTATGTTTTATGATTATGTCGATTCAGGCTCATGGACTGAGACCACCTATCGTAATAATGAAACTGACTTTGACCGTATCAAATTGCGACAGCGGATATTGGTCAATATGGAAGGACGCTCGCTTGCCACCGAAATGCTGGGCACGCCAGTAAAAATGCCGGTTGCGATTGCGCCAACAGGCTTTACTGGCATGATGTGGGCAGATGGAGAAATCCTCGCGGCACAGGCAGCAGAAAAGTTTGGCGTACCGTTTTCACTATCGACCATGAGTATTTGCTCTATCGAAGATGTCGCCACCCATACCAGCCAGCCGTTTTGGTTTCAGCTATATATGATGCGCGATATGGACTTTATCGCCAATTTGATTCGCCGCGCCAAAGAAGCCAATTGCTCAGCGCTTATCCTGACCGCCGACTTACAAGTACTCGGTCAACGTCATAAAGACATCAAAAACGGTCTCTCTGCGCCGCCAAAACCAACGCTTGTCAATATCTTAAATCTGATGACCAAGCCAGAATGGTGCATGAATATGCTGGGTACCCGTCGGCGCACCTTTGGTAATATCGTCGGTCACGCCAAAAACGTCGAGGATATCTCCTCTCTATCCGCATGGACAGCTGAGCAGTTCGACCCTGCGCTTAGCTGGGACGATGTCGCTCGTATCAAAGACATGTGGGGTGGCAAGCTGATTATCAAAGGCATCATGGAGCCAGAAGACGCTGTACTAGCAGCTCGTAGCGGTGCCGATGCGCTAGTGGTCTCCAATCACGGTGGACGCCAATTGGATGGTGCGCCCTCTTCCATCTCATCTCTAGCCGATATCGTACAAGCCGTGCGTGCTGAAGACAGTCAGATTGAAGTTTGGCTCGATAGTGGTATTCGTTCCGGGCAAGATGTACTCAAAGCGATGGCATTAGGAGCCAATGGCACGATGATTGGTCGCGCTTTTCTTTATGGTCTTGGCGCGTATGGCGAAGATGGTGTCCGCCGCGCGCTTGAGCTGATTTATAACGAATGTGATATCAGCATGGCGTTTTGTGGTCATACCGATATCAATGAAGTGCGCGATGATATCTTAGTCAAAGGCACCTACGAGCATCTAAAAACTGCCTTACCTTACGTAGCGCCAATGCGCTGGTAAGTGTAGACGATATAGCTGCTTAGACTGGTTGATAGCTTTCTTTATACTATGCATACCCTTTATACTGTACTGATAATTTTTATTGATAATTAGATGTTATGACCATTCAACAATTATTAAAGACAGCGCCTGTCACCACCTTGTTATTAGTCAGTTTTATCGGGCTATTTATCATGCAGGTATTAACGGGTGTCGATGCCAATAATCCCTCAACTGAAGCGCTGATAAAATGGGGTGCCAATGCCTTGCCTTTTACCATGGATAGCGAGCCGTGGCGCTTGGTGAGCAGTGCGTTTTTGCATATTGGGCTGATGCATTTATTGTTTAATGGTTTTGCCATGTATTTTTTTGGTCAAATTGCCGAGCCGATGTTTGGCTCCGCGAATTTTTTGGCGTTATTTTTACTCGCAGCAATTGGTGGCAACTTACTGAACAATTACGTCACATGGCAAGGTATTGTGGACGGGACAGGACAAGCCGGATTATCTGCAGGTGCATCAGGCGGTATCATGGGTATTGGCGCCGCGTTATTAATCGCCGCGCTGTTTAAGATATCAGTCAATGGTATGGTGCTGAATCTTAAAAGCCTGATATTTATTATGGGCATCAACTTAGTCTATGGTTTTGCGGTGCCGGGTATCGATAATGCTGGTCATATTGGCGGCGCGATTACGGGTCTTGTCATTGCACTGGCTTTTGCGATTGCTTACCGTCAACGCATGGCAGCGGTCATACAGAATATTGCCACTTACGAGAGTGATTATTTACCCCATTATCAAAGTGAGCAACAAAACGAATATCATACCACTTATATTAATACGCCAGTGAATAGCGACACTGACTTTGATAATGATGCACACTTAAATAACACTCATTTAAATCATGACAGTTTGCATAATGAGAGTCATGTGGATAATAATAGTGGTGTAAACTCAAACGTAACTGTTAATCCTATTCGCCCTACTCTTAACGAAACCCCGAATGAGAAAAGCACAGCCATTAAACCTGCGCTTATTTGGCAACTATTACCGTGGGCTGTAATGCTATTTATTGGTATTGGCTTTATGTGGTGGTGGCAAGATATTCATCAGCAATTAGTAGAAGTGCTCAGTGCCATTGAACAAAGCACTGTTTAGCCTATATCTCTTTTATATTTAACGGATTCTATAGTCAGTTCAAAATAAAAGCGATACGATTGTAATAACGTGCTATTGGCTATAATTTTTTCTTGCTTGCTGTTCGCAGGCGTGACAGAGGCTGCAAAAAATTTATAGCCAACAGCACTATATCGTTTTTAAAATGAATCGACTCTAACGTACAAAAACCCTTACGTGTTTTACTGTTTTTATCCCTTTATTTTACCCACTTATGAGAGCAAATTATGTCTACATCATCAGCGCTATCACCGACTTTTACACGCGTTTTGCTTAGCACGTTGACGGCGACTGCTATGCTTGGCGCAGCTAGCCTATCCAGTGCAGCACTCTTCAACAAAAATTTACCGACTGATCCTGATGCCGAGCTAAGCGTTGGCGTCAACGTCATGGCGGTCAACTCTGCTTATGATTTGGAAGACAGCACCGAGATAAAGGTATTGCCAGGGGTGTTTTATGACAACAATAGAGTCTATGCACGCGGTGCCCAAGCGGGCGCTTATCTGATTAATGATGGTGCTAATCAGCTGTCTGTTTATGCGCAGCTTGCTGGTAATTCATTTGAGCCTGATGACGCCACTGGCGCACTAAAAGGACTTGATGAGCGTAAAGCCTCTGCTGCTGCAGGCTTAAGCTATACGCGTATTACACCAGTTGGTGGCTTTCGTGCCCAATATGCGACCGATGTTTTAGATCGTAGCGGCGGTAACATTGCTCGCTTGAGCTACCTTGGTAAAATCAGCAAAAACAAGCTCACCGTCTATCCAAGCGTGGGCTTTGAGTATAGTGATGCTGACTACAATCAATACTACTACGGTGTGAGCGATACAGAATCAGTGAAGACGGGCATTGCTGCTTATACTGCCAACTCAAGCTTGAACCCCTATATCAATGTTAGTGCCAACTATGATTTTAATGAGCGCTTTGCAGGCTTTGCCAACCAGAGCGTAAGCTATCTAGCCAATGAGCAATATGACAGTCCAATGGTTGACTCACGTACTGAGGCAACGACGACGCTTGGGTTGTTGTATAAGTTTTAATTAGGTTTAAATTATTATAAAAAAAGACCTTGTCACATGAAATGACAAGGTCTTTTTTATTATTCTAAGAAAGTATTAAATAGCTTACTTAGGATTTACCATATCAGCAGGAATAACCCACTCATCGAACTGAGCTTCAGTTAACAGCTCCAATTCAACGGCAACTTGCTTCAAGGTTTTGTTTTCTTTATAAGCCGTCTTAGCGATTTTGGCAGCGTTTTCATAACCAACATGACGGTTCAATGCCGTTACTAGCATTAATGAGTTGTGCAAAAAGTCATCGATTTTGTCTTTTACTGGCTCGATGCCAACGGCACAGTTTTCGTTAAAGCTATTACACGCATCGCCAAGTAGCTTGATAGATTGCAATAAGTTAAAGGCGATTACTGGCTTGTAGACGTTTAGCTCAAAGTTACCTGACGCGCCAGCCATGCTGATAGTAACATCGTTACCCATGACTTGCGCCACAACCATCGTCATTGCTTCTGACTGGGTTGGGTTCACTTTACCCGGCATGATAGAAGAGCCTGGCTCGTTCTCTGGAATCGTCAATTCGCCCAAACCACAACGAGGACCTGATGCCAACCAACGTACGTCGTTAGCGATTTTATTCAAGCTCGCTGCTAGCGTTTTTAGTGCGCCTGAGGCAAATACTTCGGCATCACGAGCCGCTAGTGCTTCAAATTTATTCGGTGACGTCACAAATGGCAGACCAGATAATGTCGCCAATTGCTCAGCTGATTTTACCGCATAATCAGGATGGGCGTTTAGACCCGTACCAACTGCCGTACCGCCTAGTGGCAATTCATATAAGCCTTGTAGCGCATTATCAATACGTACCAGTGAATGATCAAGTTGGCTAACATAACCGCTAAACTCTTGGCCTAATGTCAAAGGCGTGGCGTCTTGCAAATGCGTACGACCGATTTTAACAATGCTATCGAATTCTTTCGCTTTCGCATCTAGCGTATCACGTAGCGCTTTTACCGCTGGAATCAATAAACCATTGATTTCACGCGCTGCTGCCACACGAATCGCGGTTGGGAAGCTGTCATTGGTAGACTGAGCATGGTTGACATGGTCATTTGGGTGAATTGGCATATAGCTGCCGCGCGCGTTCCCTGCGATTTCATTGGCACGATTGGCAAGCACTTCGTTCATATTCATATTTGACTGGGTGCCAGAACCTGTCTGCCAAACGACCAATGGGAACTGATCGGTTAAACCACCATTGATGACTTCATCAGCTGCTTGGACGATTAAATCACGCTTATCATCTTCAATACGCTCAAGGCTGGCATTGGTAATCGCAGCGGCTTTTTTGACCAGTGCCATTGCTTCAATCATTGGACGAGGCAAGGTCTCGCCACCGATTTTAAAGTTTTCGCGGCTACGCTGGGTTTGCGCGCCCCAATAAGCGTCAGCTGGGACTTCTACATTGCCCATGGTGTCTTTTTCGGTACGAGTTGCCTGATTCTGTGTTGACATAACTACCCTCTTTGATGGTTTGGTAATGAATGGTTTGTCATAAAAAGTGCAACAGCTGCTGCACACAAAGAAAAATACGCTGTAAAGTGGCGTTATGATAGCATGACTTATCACAAATTTCTCCACGTCCGTGAGGGTAACTGATGTCTAAGAGCACCAGCCAACAACAATCTGCTACTTCATTATCTGATTCGCTACCTGAGTTATCTACCGTGAGCAGTCGAGCTACTAATAACATGCAAATAGCTGATACCATTAGCAATCCGCCCAGACGCCATTTCACTCGCCAGCGTCGTCAGTTAAATGAAAGCAAACGTAGGCAGCTTGCCAATTACGCAAGCTTACATTTAACCAAGCTACGGCAGCTTTTACCATCGCGAGCACGCATCGGCTTATATTATGATGGCTTTGGCGAGCTGCCTACTCAGCCACTATTAGAGTGGTGTCAACGGCTGAATTATCAGCCGTATTTGCCGGTGGTCGGCTCATTCGATCGTACTAGGAATGGCTTTGAAGATAAACGATTGCGCTTTGTGCCTATTTATCATGGTAAATTATTAAATGTACCGACACGCATTCATAGCTTAGGCATGAAGCAAAACCATCATCGCAGATTGCTATGGGCACGCGAGCTAGACGTCATTATCTGTCCATTGGTCGCGGTCGATTTGAACGGCAATCGTATGGGCATGGGTGGCGGCTTTTATGATACGACGCTTGGCAAAAATTATCGGGCAGGCGTAAAAAAACCGTTAAAAATTGGCTGGTGCTATGACTTTCAAGTGGTAGACCAGCTAGCGCGGCAACCGTGGGATGTGCCGCTTGATGGTTTGATTACGCCAAGTGGCTTGAGGTGGTTTTGATGAAAAGTGATAAAAAATCTATCGGCGCTAACTCTAGCGCAGAGCATGTCGAACAGCATTTGCACGAGTTAGAAAAAGCGGATTACGAGATATTGTATTATAGTCAAGAGCAGACTTTTAGCGCTGTAGAGTTGGCAAGAGTTATTAATGAGTCGCGCTTAAATGAGCTGCTGGCGCAAAGTGATGAGTTTTTGGATGGTTTGAGTGGTGAGATTGAGGATTTTGATGAGTAGTACTAAGGAAAGCATAAATTACATCCTCATATAGTTAAAATATCTCAAAAACGCTATAGTGCTGCTGGTATAAATTTTTTTAGCCTCTGTCTGCGTAGGCACAGCAAGCAAGAAAAATTAATATCAGCAGTAGCTGATGTATTGATACTGCTTTTCCCTGACTATAAAAAATCAAAAAGGCGAATGATTATGAAATCACTCGCCTTTTTTATATCGATATTAAAAGTTTATATTGTTAATTAAAGCACCATCGCCGATATCCAACCAAACACCAATAACGGAATATTGTAATGGATAAAGGTTGGCACCACGCTGTCTTTGATATGGTCATGCTGCCCGTCAACGTTAAGACCAGAAGTAGGTCCAAGGGTTGAATCTGACGCTGGAGAACCGGCATCACCAAGCGCGCCTGCTGTACCGATAATAGCCACTGTCGCGAGGGGCGAAAAGCCTAGCGAAATACACAGCGGCACATAAATCGCCGCCAAAATAGGAATGGTCGAGAATGACGAACCAATACCCATGGTCACGATTAAACCCATCAATAACATAATAAATGCTGCCATTGCTTTATTACCGCCAAATAAAGCGGCTGCCCCATCAACCAATGGCTGAATCTGCTCAGTCGCTTTCATGACTTCAGCAAACCCTTGCGCGGTAATCATAATAAAGCCAATCATCGCCATCAGCTTGATACCGTCATTAAAGACCGTATCCGCTTCACGCCACTTAACGACGCCTGTCGCCATAAAGATGCCAAAGCCAAACATCGAGCCAAGCAACAGTGAGTCGGTATAAAGCTGCACCACAAAGGCGGTGACAATCGCCGCAATCGCAACCAGCGTCTTCATCTTACTTTGTGTCTGCGCAGTAGCTGCAGTTTTGCTTAGCGCGTCACCTTCTAACACTTCATCATGCGCAGCTTTATCAATGGCTAATTGGGCATAATGACGCGGTTTACGATAACTGATAAATACCGCTGTCAATAGACCAACGAGCATCCCCAAGGCTGGAATTGCCATGGCTTTGGTGACTGAGATGTTACTGATATCAATACCGGCTTCACCAACGTTTTTAAGCATGATTTGATTGAGATAAATATCGCCAAACCCATAAGGAATAAACATATAAGTCGTGACAAGTCCAAAGGTAATCAAACAAGCAATCAGGCGTCTATCAATATGCATGCGGTTAAATGCTAATAATAGCGGCGGTACAAGCAGTGGAATAAAGGCAATATGAATCGGGATTAAGTTTTGGCTAAAGCAGCTCATAGCGACCAAGCCTGCAAACAGCATGTATTTAATCATGCCACTAGTACCACCGGCATCAATACGTTTGATGACCGCACCTGCTAAGGATTGTGGCAATCCAGAATGGGCGATTGCCACTGCAAACGCACCCAGCAATGCATAAGACAACGCAATTTGCGCGCCGTTTCGGATACCTTCTTGAAAGGCTTCTAACGTATCGGTGACACCCAGTCCTGCGATCAATCCACCTGCCATCGCACCGATCAATAGGCTTAGCACCACGTGTACTCGCGCCAAAGACAATCCTAGCATGATGACTACCGCCAGTAGCACCGCATTGATGGTCATATTTTCGCCCCTTGCCCTATGTTCTTTAACTGGTTATCGACCCATTTTGACGTGCTGCCAATTTACTTATATCGCACAAGTCTTTTAATCCACACAGCCATTATTTAGACCGAGCAGTTAAGACGCGCGCCATTTTACCTGATTTTACCCATAAAACCCACGCGCAGAGCTTAACAGACATAAGAGAAAAGACAAATAAAGGCGCAATATTCTCTCTACTGTTAATGATAGAGCCTTGCAATTTTATATAGCAGCACCATTTATCTAAACATGAACCACTAACTTGACTTTACAAGTCTGGTGAACGAGGAAGAATATATGAGTGTACATAAAATTGATAAAGACAATATCGACATCGATGTCGACGTATCACCTAACGTTGCTGATGCCAATGAGCAACAGAGTGAGCTAGAAAACGAGCTAAAAACCTCGTCTGACAATTCGGTAGAAAACGAGTCAGCGTCTGATAATGCTCAAGAAGATGGCTCCGCTAAAGATAGTCAAGAAGATGCTGTTGAAGACTATCTGCCGTTATTGGCACTGCGCGATGTTGTCGTCTATCCACATATGCAGATTGCCTTGTTTGTCGGTCGCGCGCCATCGGTCAAAGCAGTTGAATTGGCGCAAGCTGAGTACGGCAATAAAGTTTTGGTTGTGGCGCAAAAAGACTCGCTCACCGAAGACATTGATCACGATAACTTATATCAATATGGTACGGTGTGCCGCATCGTCAGCACCATGCCACATGATAGTGATGAAAACTGCATCAAAGTATTAATCGAAGGTCAATATCGCGCTCGTGTTGATTCGATAGAGAGTCATGATGACTTATTGATGGCAAGCTTTGAGCGTGCAGACCTTGATGTCAGCATGGATGAGAGCCAACAGAAAAACACCATACAAGCTTTGACCACGCTGTTTGAAAGCTATGCCGATGCACGTCTGCGCAATGCGCGTGAGCTAACGCGCGTGGCAAAGCGTATCGACGATTTGCTTGAGCTGGTCTACTTTATCTCAACTCGTGTGTCGATGGATCTTGATATCAAACAGTCATTTTTAGAGCAAAATGATATCAAAACCCATATCAACACTTTGACTGAATATCTCGTTAAGCAAAGTGCTGAGCAAAACATCGAACAAGATATCCAAGAAGCTGTCCGTCAGCAAATGGAAGACAATCAGCGCGAATACTTCTTAAACGAGAAGATGAAAGCCATTAAGAATGAGCTGTCAGATATGAATGACGGTGCGTTCGATGGTGAAGACGACGTGGCTGAGCTTGAACAACGTCTTGATGAAGCCGATTTGCCAGAAGATGTGCGCAAAAAAGCTGAGCAAGAGATGAAAAAGCTCAAAATGATGCCGCCCGCATCGAGTGAATCTTCAGTCGTTCGCAACTATATTGAATGGATTTTGGACACGCCGTGGAATGCGACGACCAAAGTTTCTATCAATTTAGACAAAGCTAAAACCGTCTTAGACGAAGACCATTATGGCTTGCAAGATGTAAAAGACCGCATCTTAGAATACCTCGCCGTGCAGTCTCGCGTGAAAAAACTTCGTGGTCCTATTCTTTGCTTAGTTGGTCCTCCGGGTGTTGGTAAAACCTCATTGGGTGAGTCAATCGCTCGTGCAACGGGTCGCAAGTTTGTACGTATGGCGCTTGGCGGCGTACGTGATGAAGCGGAGATTCGGGGTCATCGCCGTACGTATATCGGCGCGATGCCAGGTAAAATCGTTCAGTCACTAGCCAAAGTTGAAGTCAAAAACCCGCTATTCTTATTGGATGAAATCGATAAGATGGCACAAGATTTCCGCGGTGATCCAGCGTCAGCGTTACTTGAAGTATTAGATCCCTCACAGAACGATACTTTTAATGACCATTATTTAGATATGGACTTGGACTTATCGCAAGTGATGTTTATCTGTACGGCCAACAGTATGGATATTCCAGCTGCGCTACTTGACCGCATGGAAGTGATTCGTCTACCGGGTTATACCGAAGCAGAAAAAGTGAATATCGCGCAGAAGTACCTCGTGCCAAAAGCCATTAAAAATAACGGTCTTAAAGAAGGCGAGATTGAAATTGTTGAAGCGGCATTGCATAGCATCGTGCGTAGCTATACGCGTGAAGCCGGTGTGCGTAATCTTGAGCGTGAAGTGAATAAAATTTGCCGCAAAGTCGTTCGCGGTTCGGTCGAAACGCATGGTGCCCGCGCTCCGAAAAAAGCAGAGCGTCAACTGGTCGTGGTCGATGACAAAAACATCGATGACTATCTAGGTGTCCATCAATATGATTATGGTCTGGCTGAAGAAGAGCCTGAGATTGGTCGTATTACTGGTCTTGCTTGGACACAAGTCGGTGGCGAGCTACTCACTATCGAAGCCGTCGCCATGAAAGGCAAAGGCGAGCTTATCTTTACCGGCTCACTCGGCGATGTGATGAAAGAGTCGATTCGTGCAGCGATGAGTGTGGTACGTGCTCGCGGTGACAGCTTAGGGATTGACTACGAAACCTTTAAAACGACTGACGTCCACGTCCATATGCCAGAAGGCGCGACACCAAAAGATGGCCCATCTGCTGGTGGTGCACTGACCACAGCGCTGGTATCTGCCTTAACTGGTATCGCCATTCGTCCAGATATTGCCATGACAGGTGAGATTACCCTGCGTGGTAAAATCCTACGTATCGGTGGTCTTAAAGAGAAGCTACTCGCAGCGCATCGCGGTGGTATCAAGTATGTCTTGATTCCAGATACCAACGAGCGTGACTTGGCGGATATCCCTGATAACGTCAAAGAAGGCTTAACCATTCAGCCAGTGGCTACGATTGACGAGATATTAAAAGTGGCCTTGGTCAGTATGCCAACACCGATTAAACCTGCAAAGGTAACGGTCGATAAAACCAAAGGCAAAGCACTGCATAATTAATTGAACCTTCAGTAATTTAGTCTTGTTAATTTAACCCTAGCAATTAAAAAGCCGCTTACAGTAATGTAGGCGGCTTTTTTTGGTAATAATAAACAACAATCTTCTTAAAATCCCATGCTATATTTTAGACAAATGTTTATTTGGTAACAATCATGACTTTAAACCGCCTGATTTTAAACCGCTTAACTTTATCCTTATTGTTCGCTATCTCGTTTCCCTTAGTAGGCTGTCAGTCTACTTCTGCTTTAAATCCGCAGCAGATCAATACTATCAGCACCCCTACTATTGATGATAAATCGAAACCTATTGATAAGCTGCTAATACCAGAATCACAAGTTATGCAATGGTCAGCTCATTATGACTGGCAATTAGCACAAGTGATCAATCAAAACGGTAATATCGTCGATATCGCAAACTTTACGCCTATTACCTTACAAGTAGCACCCAGTTCCATCAGCTTTTATCAAGGCTGTGAGCATTATAGGATGGATTTTCATTCGATGTCAGCCCCACCTTATCCCTATTATTCTCACTTTGCCAAAGTTCCATCTACTTGTAACGATGAGCCTGATAATGATACTGAGATTAAAGAGGATAAAAGCATTCAATCGTTATTTCCCAAGCACATCGCTGTCAAACTTAATTTTGAGTTATTACCAACTTCAAATCCAACATCAGAGACAGTATCAATGGATACACAATCTCCCCCTAAACGCTTGGCGCTTAATATCGAAAATGGCAATCGCTTCATTTTTACCGGTTTAACCAAGCCACTAGTCGCTCCCACTGGATTGCCCATTACTAACAATTTATTGGAACAATACGATTGGCAACTGGTCAGCGCCGTCAGTAATACTCGTCATGAAAAAGGTCAATTCACTAGAAAATCTTTAGGCAACTTTTATCATCCTGACCATCCTATTTCAGCGAGCTTTGAGAGTTGGTCTGACAATCAGTACGCCTCCTTTAGCTCAGGCTGTAATAGCTCGCGCGCGCCTTATTTTTTACTCAATGATAATATCTTAAACGTTGGTGTCATAATCAGTACAGTAATGGGCTGCGGCGAAACAGGCAATCGCATTGAGACGGCTCTATTTAAGTTAATGCAAGATAGCAGCAGTAAGCTAACTCTAAGCTTGCAACCTCCAGAACAAGTATCGACCTCATCAAAAAACCAAACTGATTTCCCAAGCTACAACCTATTGCAAACGATGGCATCAGGCGAGACTTTAGTGTGGCAAAACGAAGCCAAGAAAACACCGTAAATAAATTTCGACGCCATCAGTAACTTACATTTATTAACCGATTGTTGCGCATTTGATGAATAGTTATATCAAATCCTTGGCTATACTGATTACGGTATTAAGTAATATTTGAATATTTTAACTAAAATTATAGAAATTTATCATAACGATTAAATATAAATGGAGATAATAATGAATAAGACAATGCTTGTAAGTGCACTGGTATGTGGTTCTGCTTTAGCAATGACGGGCTGCCAAACGCAAACGGTAGAAGGTCAGATGCAAACAGGGAATCCTTTAAACCAACCTGTTTTGAAGTCGACCATTCATGCTGTTACTGGTGATAAAAACGAAGTCGGTCAAATGTTTTTGCGTCCCGTTGATGGCGGTGTACAAGTATACGGTAAGCTGATGAACTTGCAGCCGGGTCAGACCGTGTCGCTACACATCCATGAAACAGGCAGCTGTGGCAATATGGGTAAAGCAGCCGGTGGACATTTTAATCCAGATAACAAACCACACTCTAATCCTGACGATATGAATGGTCATGCAGGCGATTTACCTAATCTGACGGCTAATGCGGATGGCATCGCCACTATAAACTATGTCAATAAGAAAATCTCTGCCGCTGATGCCGGTAAATACAGCGTCAATCGTCTAGCCTTTATCGTGCATAACGGTGTTGATGATTACACCAGTCAGCCAGCGGGTAACGCAGGTGATCGCGTCGCTTGTGGTATCATCGAAAAAAGATAATCCATAATCCATAATCCATAATTACAGCTTCGATTTTAAGCCATAAAAAAACCTCCTAGATAATCTGGGAGGTTTTTTATTGACTTAATACTATTTACGGCTTAAAGGTAAAAGAGACTTACTCCTCTACCCATTCGCCTTTACGCCAGTAAACGCCCCAACGTGTGGCCTTGCCGTTTTTCTCAGAGCCAATATACTGCTCTTTTTTCTTACGTGACCAGCGCAGAATCGTCGGATTACCATCTGGATCCTCATCTGGTCCTTCAAACAGATACTGGAACTTGTCTTCCATCTTATCTTTAATCTCTCGCAGCTCAGCAAGTTTTGGTGGACGTGTTTCGCGCACTTTTGGAAACTTGGATGCTGCTAAGAACATACCAGCTGCCCCTTCACGTAAGATAAAATAATCCTCATGCTTAACAGATTTTAGCTCCGGCAGATGAATAGGATCCATACGCGGCGGTGCTGCTTCGCCCGTTTTGAGCACTTTACGCGTGTTATCGCATTGCTGACAAGCAAAGTAAGGACCAAAGCGTCCGGTCTTTAGCTCCATCTGCCCATCGCACTTATTACAATCAATGGTTGGCGAATCAGAACCAGGTACTTCGAACTTACCCTCTTCTAAAATATAACCATCACAATCAGGATTGTTACCACACACATGCAGCTTCAGACCGCCATCGACGATATAACCATTCATTGCCGTGCCGCATTTCGGACAACGCTTTTTCTCCATCAAATCTCGGACTTCTGCCGCTTCATCAGCGGCATCGCTTTCATCAAGATTGGCAAAAGCTTCGACTGGCATTAAGTTCTTGGTGCCTTTACAGCGCTCTTTCGGCGGTAAGTTGTAGCCTGTACAACCTAAGAAGACACCCGTTGAGCCAGTACGCAGCTGCATTGGACGACCACAAATATCACAATGGACATCTGGTACATCGGTCGGATCATTCGGACGCATGCCATCTTTTTCTTTAGCACGATCAAGGGTCGTCTTAAAATCCCCATAGAAATTATCGAGGACATCTTTCCAGTCGGTATCGCCTTCTGCCACATGGTCAAGCTTGTCCTCTAACGCGGCAGTAAAGGTATAATCCATTAAATCCGGGAAACTTGCCGTCAATCTGTCGGTGACGATATCACCCATTTTCTCAGCAAATAAACGTTTGTTTTCAAGCTTCACATAACCACGATCTTGAATGGTCGAGATGATAGAAGCATAGGTAGACGGACGACCGATGCCTTTTTTCTCAAGCTCTTTGACCAAGCTTGCCTCAGTAAAACGCGGTGGTGGCTTAGTAAAATGCTGACTGGGATCAAGCTTATCTACTACTAATTTATCGCCTTTTTTGACATCCGGTAATAAGGTATCGTCGGTCTTGGCGGGTGGCATGACTTTGGTATAGCCATCAAATACTAGCGTACGACCACGGGCTTTTAGCTCGACATCATCTGCAGCCACGAATAAATTTACTGACAAATATTTTGCTGGTAGCATCTGACAGGCGACAAACTGACGCCAAATCAGCTCATACAGACGTATCGCATCACGCTCAACAGCTTTAAGCTGAGTTGATTTCATATTGACGTTAGACGGACGAATAGCTTCATGCGCCTCTTGTGCGCCTTGTTTATTACCATAAAAAGTTGGCTTTTCTGGTACGTACTTCGCACCATAGCTGTCTTCGATATAGCCACGTACAGCAGCGAGCGCGTCGCCTGATAAAAAGGTCGAGTCGGTACGCATATACGTGATATGACCCGCTTCATAAAGACGCTGCGCCAAAATCATGGTTTTTTTAACTGAAAATCCCAATCGAGTGCTTGCCGCTTGTTGCAAGGTCGAGGTAATAAATGGCGCGCTTGGACGTGACTGTGTTGGCTTTTCTTCGCGTTCTTTAACAATAAAGTCGTTTGAATTAAGAACTTCTAGAACTTTATCCGTCTGCTCTTTATTAACTAGCTTTAGCGTTTTTCCGCCTTGTTTGGTGGCTTCTAAACGAATCGCCATTTGCTCAGCGTCTACCGCTTTTTTGGCTTCGCTATCAGCAATATGGGTATCGGCATGAATCTGCCAGTATTCTTCTGGAATAAAGGCGCGAATTTCATGTTCACGCTCAACGACTAAACGCATGGCAACTGACTGCACACGTCCAGCCGATAGTCCGCGAGCCACTTTTTGCCAAAGCAGCGGCGACACCATAAAGCCAACCACACGGTCTAAAAAGCGCCTTGCTTGCTGGGCATTAACGCGATCGATATCGAGTTTTGAGGGTTGTTTAAAGGCACTTTGAATGGCGGACTTAGTAATCTCGTTAAAGACCACACGCTCATACTTGCTGTCAGCGCCGCCGATCACTTCTTTGAGATGCCAAGCAATCGCTTCCCCTTCTCTATCCATATCCGTTGCGAGATAGATTTTGTCAGCGTCTTTGGCTAAGGCTTTTAGCTCTTTGATAACCTTGGTTTTATTGGGCAAGACTTCATAAACTGCCGCCCAATCATGCTCAGGATCAACACCCATGCGCCGTACCAATGCTTGCTGGGTCTTTTCTTCTTTGGTCAGGCTATCATCTTTTTTGGTCGTTGCTGGTTTCTTTGCGCTTTTGCTTGCACCAACTGGCAAGTCTCGGATATGACCGATACTTGAGCGCACGATAAAATCATCACCCAAGTATTTGTTGATGGTTTTTGCTTTAGCAGGTGATTCTACAATCACCAAAGATTTGCCCTTTGGACTGGCTTTTGGGCTGCCTTTGGGTTTGTCAGCAGCGGGGGCTGCGCTTTTTTTAGTTGTGGGTTTTGTCATAGGTGACGACACCATAATAAGTAAATTAAAATAAAAATCGTCTAGCAGCGTGCCCTTTATAGGTTTGATTATAAGAGCGTGGCAAATTATTGTAGTAATAGCTGCTAGTAAAATTGGTTATAAAACAAACGATAACCATAACGAAAGGTTTCAGTTATAAAGACGTTACACTGCTAAGGCTTAAACTGTCAACTGAAAATGACTAAGCGTCTGTCAAAAGCACTTGCATATCATCCGTTTATGGAGACGAAAAAACAATTTGCTACCTTGCACCGATTTTTATAGGGTCTTTTGCATCTGTAGCGCCCACTCTTCAAGCTTTTCTTTAAGTACCAGCAAATCGCTCTCAATCAATTTTTGCTGATAGGTAGGATTGGTCGCAGGGCGCACATAGGCGATATCTTCCCAATAAATCACAATGCTATTCGCCTTCGTCAATAAGCCCTTTACATGGGGCTCGATACTGACTGGCAAATCTAGTGCTACCTTATCCAAACTAAAATCGGTCTTCTTAACCGTCGTATGAGCATGGCTTTGACTAGGCCGAATGGCCGTTGGCACGATAAGCTTATTATCATCTGTAGTGATATCGACAAAATTGCTATCTGGGCGCCATTGTCCATCAATCACTTGATAGCGTGTATATGGCAGCTGCGTATCATCTAGCACTAAGCAATATTGTCCCATCATGCCGCGACCATATTCGTTGTCTTTACCCTTTATCCAGTCAGGGCAACCAATGAGCTTTGGATTGAGCTGTAAGCGGCGCGCAGTCATGCGCAGCTTATCCAAACGCTGATCAATACCGTTAGGTTTGAGCGCCATCATACTCCCTAATACGAATAGTACAATGGCGATCGCAATCCACATTCCCATGACAATCTGACCTTTTTGCTAAAATAAAACGGTGCCAGGCGTACATAAAAGCCGCTATTTTTTATAGGATCGACCTTTATATGAGTGCTTAACGTTATGAGTACTTAGTATTATGATTACTTAGTATTATGAGTACTTAATATACAGCTACTTATAATGCGCACGAACTACCAAAAATCAAGCTTAGCCAATTAATTAATCAGGTATTGGTAGCTTATTGAACTTTCATCAATCGTTTATGAATAATTTGCTAAGCATTTATTAATAGCTACTTTATTGATAAATGCTTGATGAACAATCGCATCTTCTGTAAAAGAAACTACTATTTATAATGCTATATCAAATACTTAATAGCATAAACAAGTGATGCGATAACAAGATACAAAAAGTCGAGCCTATAAGAGGTGCTATGATAAACCATAATTTTAAACGCGCGCAGGTTTATTATGAATAATCTTATTGAGCGAAACTCATCGAGTGCTAATTTTATTCAAAAATCGGGCACTCCAATCATGAGTAAGTCTAGCGTTGTCACCCTGATGGGCATCGCCTTACTTACCTTGGCGGGCTGTGCCACCACCCAAAGCCTAACGCCGCAGCAGTGTCAAAGCAGCAACTGGCAAGAAGTGGGCTATGCTGACGGCATCAATGGACGCTCAGGGGATTATTTTGGCCATTATACCAACCGCTGTGCAAGCGTTGACGGTACTATGCCAAACCGTATCCAGTGGGAGCAAGGTCGCCAGCTGGGGCTTAAAAACTACTGTACCGAGCTGAATGCTTATAAGCGTGGGCGCGAGGGTTATGACTGGCAGCCCGTCTGTCCACTTGAGGGTATCGAAAAGTTAGAGGAAGCTTATGCACAAGGAAGCTACTACTATATCCGCCAGCGCGACCTTGATTACTTGCGTTCGCCCTATCCATTTGGTTATGGTCCTAGACGCTTCGGCTATGGTGGCTTCGGCTACCGTCCATTTGGCTATGGATGGTAGAGATTCTATATAAAGCCCTGCTTGGGTTAATTTTTATTGCTTGCTGTAGCTAGCCGACAGAGGCTGCGAATAATTAACCCCAGCAGGGCTGTGCTCTTTTGAAAGCGGATCAACCATCGATATACAGTGTATCAACCATGTATATCGATGGCTTTATTTTAAAAGAGCATAATAGAATAAAGGAAGCCTCACAAAGTTACCCATGCGAGGCCGGAGAGAAAATTTATTATTTCATTTATTTTTCTTATTGTCTTGGCAATATTTTTGCTGATAGCGGCGTTAATTTATATAGGTAGCTTGCTACTATAGTTGGCTTATTCGTATGAGAGTTTATTCATTCACAAAAGCTATTTTAGTCAATCCTGCTTGACTGGCGGCCGCCAACACTTGCGCAACCGTATCATATTTACTGTCTTTATCCGCACGTAGCTGGACGGAAGGGTCTTTGCCAGAGGCGCTTTGCTGCTGCAAGCGCACTTCTAACTCTTCCATACTAACGGGGTCACTGTCCCAAAATATACCGGCATCTTTATCAATACTGATCTGAATCGCCTCTGGCGGAATTTCATTTAGCGTCGCACTGGTCTTTGGCAAATCCAATGGCACCGCTGGATTCAGTACGCTCGCCGTCAACAAAAATATAATCATCAATACCAGCATGATATCGATCAGCGGAATGAGGTTCATCTCATTCATGCTCTGACTATCATCGTCACCCAATTGAAACGCCATAATGTTCTCAATATATTTTTTATAATCATTGCAGCTATTGCTTTCTAGCTTATCTGTCGCTCTACTTTCTCTTAACTGACAAACCTATCAATAAATAGCAGTTAAGGCTGTGATGACGCTGATTTATGATAAGGTTCTGTTTGTTGAGTGACTTGTGTCTCTGCGTGAATGGCTTTTATCAACTGAGTTTGAGTCACGGTAGATTCATTACTTATTGATGGCTGCTGTATGGCTGCTGGCTTAGCAGATTGCGCCAGTAAATCATGGGCGCGATCGTTGGCATGGTACATGACGCTACGATTAATACGTACGGCAAGATTATAGAACACCACCGCTGGAATCGCCACGGCTATCCCTAAACCGGTCATGATAAGCGCCTCACCTACCGGTCCTGCTACCTGCCCAAGTCCCGCTTGTCCGCTCATACCAATATTCCGTAGGGCATGAAAAATCCCCCATACCGTCCCAAACAGACCAATAAAGGGCGCAATCGCGGCCGTCGTACCAAGGATAGGTAAGCCACGCTCGCTAGCAAAACGGTAACGACCAATGTGCTTTAGCAAGGTTTGCTCAGTAATCAAACGCCGCGTCGCCGCATCTGCCACGCTTAAATCCGAGCGCTTTTCCTGTATCTGCTGGCTCAAATCATCGGCAACAGTCGTCACCAATTTTCGGCTTTGTAGCACACGAATGATGCCCGTGACCCAAGAGACGATAGACAAAAAGAGCAGTAAAAAAAACAAGGCTCTGGTCACTGTATCGCTATATTGCCAGTAAGTTGTAAAGTCCATGTCAGACTCCTTATGTTATTGCATGACGTGCCAATTTGTTAGGTATGTCGATCGTAGTCTTGATATGAGGGTAAAGCTGATATCTTGCAGCGTATAGTAGCAGCTTCTTTATGGCACGATATAAGTAACAGGTAACGTGACATTACCAATAACTGGAACACCGTTTTTTATAAAGGGTTTAAATTTACCAGAACGGACTTGTCGAGTCGCGTCTTTATCTAAGGCCGCATTTCCAGAAGATTGAGCGATACGCACGCTATCAATGCCCCCCTGTTTGTTAACTCTCAGTACCAACACTACGTTGAGCGTATCACCTGAATTCGCTTGTCGTGCGACACGCTCAGGGAAACTGAAATTCGGAGCTGATACCCAGTTTGCCGAGCTGGCGGTAAAGTTGACAGGCTCATTACTTGCAGCAGCGGCTGCTTGGATGGGCTTTTCTGCTTGCTGAGCCGCTCTTACTGCTGCTTTTTGAGCTGCGTCATTTGCCGCTTCGGCATTCGCTTTAGCTTGTGCATCTCGAGCGGCTTTGGCATTTGCTACTCTTTGTGCCTCTTGAGCCTGCGCCTGTTGCATCTGTGCTTCTTGCGCCGCTTTTTCCGCTTGCGCTGCTACGAGTCGACGTAGTTCAGCTTGCTGATTATTAACTTTTTGGTTATTAACACGCGGCTCAGATAGGGCTTTATCAATAGTGGGATGCGGCTCTTCTTGCTGAATCTGTTTTTTTGGCGGCTTTTGTTGAGTAATAGATGGTGTCTTTTCTTTTTTAACTATCGGTTCAATATCAAGCTTCTTATCCGGTACCACTGGTTGTTTTGCGGTCTCTGCGAACGGTTTTGGTTTTGCTATAGTTTGAGGTTTTGGCACTGATGCCTTTTTCTCTATCACAATTTCAGTGGCTTCTTTTTCAACAGCTTTGGCAACCTTAACGTTCTCTTTAGGTAACGCAGTAGCTAATGACACCATCTCTATCTTTATAGGTGGCGTCTGTTTTGGCGGCGCGACTTTGGGTGTAGACGGTTTCATTGCCACCAGTGCCACTGCCGTGAGTATATGAATGCCTATCACTACTAATATAGCTATCAGTATTGATGTAAGTGGTGGCGCATCTAAATCCGTTGAACTCATAATACTCTAACATTTAACCGTCATAGAATAGTGGTGATAATAATGCAAACGATAACTATTATCAATAGTAAATGTCTAATATTTCGGTAGTATTCGTTAATTTTTTAATTTAGATCTAGGTCATTATATGGGTTTATTATAACCCAGTTTATTTCAAAAACGATACAGTGCTATTGGCTACAAATTTTTTGCAGCCTCTGTTACGTCTGCGAACAGCAAGCAAGAAAAATTGATACCCGCAGTACATAATGTGTCGATATTACTTTTCACTGACTATAGATGACGTTCTACTCTCAATATTATCTCAGCTTTTGCAAAGACTTTAAGCGTTGCTGCCGACCTTTCCACCATAAATACACCCCAGTACCAGACAAGACGGCAACGGCTACTCCAATCAATGCCAAGAATATTTGATATGCCAGATGACCTGCGCCATGGCTGATATGTCCCATATGTAAGGTGGATAACCACTGATCAACCTTATGACCAAATGAGGCGTTTTGATAAGCAAAATTCACTTTCTCAACGCTGCCATCTCTTGCATTGACTGTAATTGAAGACGCGCCACTTTTTTTGCCGATGTCTTGATTGGTTTTAAAGCGCATCTGCCATTGCTGATCGTCTTCAACCCAGCGCATACCTAATAATTGCTGTATGGTTAAGCCATTTTTTTGCGCGGCAATATTCGCTTGCTTGCTTAAATAATCGATACTATTGGCTTTATTAACAGCATTAGCAGTTGCATTCCTAACTGGCTTAACCTGCTCGCTAGGTTTATCTGCTTTATTTGATTTACCTTCTTTCCCTTTGTTGCCGTCAAGTCCGACCACCGCTTGCATCACAGGCCTATACACTTGCTGCAAATTAAAACCGACACTCGACCAAGCAATCACAAACAGCATCAGCCACAACCATAAACCAAACGCATGATGCACGTCATAATTCAGCTTAAAGGCATTAGTATCGCGGCGAATTTTCCACGCCGGTAGCCAGCGTTTTAATAGAGAAGCACGTTTTTTAGCAAGGTCTTGGCGCGGCGTATGATTCTTTTTGACGGCACGTGGCAAGGTCAGATAAAAGCCAATAAAACAATTAATCGTCCAGACCAACGCAATAATACCCAATACCAACTTGCCAATATCGCCCAATAACAGCTCACGATGCAGCCAGAACACCTTCCACATGGTATTGCGCCATGCCCACTCGTCTTTATCACGCACTCCAATGATATCCGCAGTATAGGGATTGATATAAACCTCTTGGAATAAGGGCTCAGGTTCTACCTTTATATCGCCTTTATATTTATCGACAGCAAAGACGACAGCACGGTTAGGCTCGCTTGCCACAGGCATGGTTGAAAAGCCATATTCTAGATAGCGGCTACTCACTTTTTCATGAAGGGTAGCGATAGACAATGGCGGGGTCTGCGCTTGCTCAACAACCACCAAACGCTGATTAAATAATGCGTCCAGCTCATCGTGAAATGCCAATAGCGCGCCAGTCATGCCAGCCATAAATAAAAAAGCGGCCATCACAAGCCCAGTATAACGGTGAATCCATAAGCAAGTTTGGCGCGGGTTGAATGAGGTCATTGGTTATTATTCTTTATTAATATAGATAAATAGTTGTAATAAAAATTAGGCACGATTGAGAATAACTTGTGAAGCCTGTGCCATAAAAAGCCAGCTCTCATCTACAGATAGCTGGCTTTTTTTATTCATCAACCTGTTACTCGTCAATCAGTAGGGATTTAGAATTGATAGCTTAAAGAGGCTTTGATATTGCGACCGGGTTCAAAGTCGGTGCGCAAGCCCCCATCCGGACGCGCATCAAGTGAGCGTGACGCATGGCTGGCATAGGTTTCATCAAGGATATTGTAAACACCTACCGTGGCTTTTAGACCATCGACTTGTTTTGGCATATAGCTCATAAAAATATCATGGACGTCATAGTTGGACTTTTCAGGCTGGGCAGATTCGGTTTTGGGCGTGATGGCTGCAACATAAGTACTACGCCAGCCAAGCTCAGTAGTATCTGTCGGCTCGTATGCCAAATTCACCATATATTTATCGCCTGAGTCGGCGCTGCCACCCGTTATCGATGGGATACTATAGCCCGTTTTATCGCCTTTACTACGTGCATGGGCATAGCTTAGACCCATGCTAAAATTTTCCATTTTATAGTCAGCAGCGAGCTCAACCCCCTTAATTTTATAATCTTCCTCTTTATTGACCGCGCCTTGGCAAGGCTTTGGTGAACTTGTTGTTCCTTGCTGTCCAGTAGTACAGTCTAAACCTGGTCTTTTATCACCAGAACGGACAAATTCAATAAAGTTTTCGATATCAGTTTCAAAATATTTGCCACTCAGTTGTAGCGCATCGCCCGCTACCGTCAAGTCGCGCAATGTTTTTACGATACCAATCTCGGCATTTGATCCTTCTTCTGCTTTTAAGTCACTATTGACGTAGGTTTTGTCGCCGTCTGAGTTAAAAATCGCTTGGCTCAAATCAGGGCCATTAAATAATTGCGTATAGCTAGCAAAAACTTGGGTCATTGGGGCAATTTCATAACTGCCAGCAAGGGCACCGACCACATTGTCATAAGTTTTGCCACCAGCAACAAATTCAGGCGACTCATAACGGTCGTAGCGTACGCCCGGCGTTAAGGTTAATTTGCCATTTTTCCACTGATCTTCTAGATAAATAGAGGTATTCTTGGCTTCATCGGTGCCTTTTTTAACAAAGTCACGCTCTAGCTCAGATTCTTTTTTGTAATGCTCAACACCAGCGATTAGTTTATGGGTGCCAACATTGGTATCAATAACACTGGTATTTTGAATTTTTGCGCCAGTGGTTTTTACGCCCGCTTCCCAGTTATAACCCGGATTTGTTGTATAGTCGGTATCGCGTGAAATCTGCGTTTCGGTTTGATAAACATTAGTATCGACATTGACCAAGTTACCAACTGGATTGTAAGTGTAGTCCAGACCATAAGTATCACGTTTGACCCTTTGCGGTAAGATTTCATTCCAACTACCAACGCCTGGGCTTGCGGGGAAATCTGGACGTAATGGGAAACGACCTTCGTTTTCAGTACGGCTGAAGCTGGCACCAAGGTGATGGTCAGTGGCAATATACGCGCCTGCCTTTAATAAGATATTCTCGCCCTTGCTGTCTTCAGTTTGAATCGAGCGACCTTCGCCATCTTCACCAGCATCGGCATTACGCTGACCATAATAAGCCAGTAAATCGGTGTTTGCGGTTGGTGCGGCAAATACAGTTGCTGACGTTAATAACTCATCATTATTACTGGCATAGCCTGCGTGCAATTTGGCACCGATTTTTTGACCCGGCTTCAGCAAATCTGCGGCATCAACGGTTTTAAAAGCTACTGCACCACCTAGCGCATCATTGCCTAGCGTGACAGAATTGTTGCCCACCGAAACTTCAGCTTGTTTTAATAAATCAGAATCAATGGTCACATCGCCCATATGATAAAACAACGTGCCTTCTTGACGAGCGCCATCAATGGTGACTTTTAGATTGGTATCATCGAGTCCGCGCACACGTATGCGCTGATTGACCGCTGACGTACCGCCTACGGTAACGCCCGGTACCACATTTAAAAAATCACTTAAGTGGCTTGCCTGCGCAGCTGGGGTATAGCCTTCTACATCAACGCCGCCCTCTTGCACGCTTTCACGTACTGAGCTGTTGGCCGTCACGGTGATCGTTTGTAAGGTGCTGCTCGGCATGTCTGTCACTGTAGCGGCACTCGCTGCTTGCGCACCTAATACCGCTGCTACGCCCATAGACAGTACGGTTAATCGACCAGAGAATCTTGATACTTTTACTTCGCGCATAGCACCCTCATTTTATCTACTATTAGAATTTTAAAACTCGTTTAAGAACCTATTAATCAGCAATCTTTGCCCAAAACCACTTTCTAAAAAGCGTGATGTCTTAATAATTATTAAGCTTCATATACGAATGACAATGTTAATGATAATTATTATCGTTTAAATATCGACAGGCATAATAACGAAGTATTAACAATTTGGCAATAATTAATCTGAGAATTTTTCTCTTAATACTTTTACCTTTACATACTGGTGTCGGCATCTGTACATCTGATGAATATACTTCATGTACTACCCCTTAGATGATTTCCGCCTATAAGTAGGAAGCGATTATCAGCGACTAAACAATCATTTATAAGCGCTTAATATCGAAAAAAAGTATTGCAATATACTGCCAATTACATATACCCTAATACAGTTGACTAATTAGTCAGGTTTTGAGATATGACTAGCAGTCAGACTGAGAAAGACTTGTTATTTGCTTGCGTTTATTTGCATAAGGATTGTGCGACTCTATGTTAGATATTGTGTAGACAGTTAGCTGAGATAAAGGCTTATAGAGACAGTCATATGTCTCCCATTTATCAATGTAATGCCGTATCTAAATATTTTTATAGAGCTTGGATTAAAAGTCACTTTAGGAGAAAGCCAAAATGAGTGAGCATACTCAAGGAAATCCCGATTTATTGTATGGACTGCATGACCGTCCTGCTCCTGCGAAAGCATTCTTAGGTGCAGTACAGCATGTACTCGCCGCTTTCGTTGGTGTTATTACCCCCTCATTGATTATCGGCGGTGCTTTGGGTCTAGGTGAGCATATCCCCTACCTTATCAGCATGGCGCTAATGGTATCTGGGGTTTCAACCTTTATTCAAACCCGTAAATTTGGTCCTGTCGGTTCAGGGCTAATGGCTTTGCAAGGCACCAGTTTTGGTTTTTTAGCGGCAGTGTTAGCAGCAGGTTTTGTAGTAAAAAACCGCGGTGGTAGTCCTGAAGAAATCCTCTCTGTTATCTTTGGCGTCACATTTTTAGCAGCCTTTGTTGAGATATTTTTGAGTCAGTTCATCACTAAACTTAAATCCTTGATGAGCCCTATCGTCACTGGCTGTGTCATTGTCACCATCGGTTTGTCACTAACTAAAGTTGGTCTGACTGATCTAGCAGGCGGTGTTGGTGCTGAAGATTTTGGTAGTATCGAGAATTTACTACTAGGCGGCGGGGTATTAATTGGTGTCGTACTTATTAGTATCGTACCCAATAAAGTTATTCGTTCAAGCGCTATTTTTATTGGTCTAATATTAGGCTTAGTTGTCGCCGCCTTCATGGGTCGCATTGACTTCTCATTGGTCTCGCAAGCGCCGCTACTAACGGTACCTGTGCCATTTAAGTTTGGTTTTGGTTTTGACTGGCAAGCATTTATACCGATTGCCTTTATGTATATTATTACCAGTATCGAGACTGCCGGTGACTTGACCGCAACTTCAATGATCTCAGGCGAGCCTATCAAAGGTCCATTATATGAGAAACGTATTAAAGGTGGGGTATTAGCTGATGGTGTCAATTCTGCCATTGCTGGTATATTTAACAGCTTCCCAGTCACTACTTTTAGCCAGAATAACGGCGTTATTCAGATGACGGGTATCGCTAGTCGCTATGTTGGCTTCTATGTCGGTGGTATTTTGTTCTTTATGGGTTTATTCCCTATATTAGGTGCTATCTTTACTCAGCTGCCAAAACCGGTGGTTGGTGGCGTGACATTGCTGATGTTTGCTACCGTAGCGACCGCTGGTATTCGTATTTTATCAACGGTTAATTTTACTCATCGTAATATATTAATTATTGCTACTTCATTAGGTCTTGGCTTAGGCGTTGCTTTTGTTCCTGACGTGTTCGCCCAAATGCCACAGATGTTCCGTAATATCTTTGGCTCAGCAATTACGATGTCAGGTATCATCGCGATTACGCTCGATACGATTTTGCCGAAGAATTATGGTATCGAGTATGATACGGCTGACCAACATACTGAAGATGACGTAAAGCCTGCTCGTGAAGCCGCTTAACAGTGAATGATTGTCTCAGAAAATATAAAAGACTTTGCTGAGTGACAAAAGAAAAGGATTGCCTTAATGATAAAGCGCCGATTGGTAAGCGCTCTCATTAAAGCAATCCTTTATGCGTCAAGCAATTGAGTGATATAGCCAGTGAAAAGCAATATCGACACATGATGTACTGCTGGTATCAATTTTTCTTGCTTGCTGAGCCCATGCAGACAGAGGCTGCAAAAAATTGTACCCGCAGTACCGTAGCGTTTTTAGAGTATTTTGACTATAGCAGTGATTCAAATCCACCACTACTCGAGTCCGCAACCCCTTAGTATAAAAGGTATCAAGAAGTCAGCGGCACGTGCCTCGTCCGTCTCATCGTACGCGCTCTTTTGCATCAAACCGACGATTTCTGTTTCAAACTCTGCATAGCGCTGCGTGGTTGCCCATATCAAAATCAATAACTGTAAGGGGTCAGCAATGGCGATTTTGCCTTGCTCATGCCATGTCTTCATAACCTGTGTTTTATCCAGTGCCCAGTCTTTCATCGCCGTCGACATAAAATCATGCAAATGCGGCGCACCGCCGATGACCTCTAACGCAAATAGCTTATGGCGGTTTGGGTTAGCAAACGCTTGATGCAGTTTGGTACGGACGAACTTTTCGATGACGATTTTAGGGTCACTATCTACTGTCATCGTCACCAAGCCCTCATTCCACTCTTGAATGATGGCGCGCAAAACCATTTTGTACAGATTTTTCTTATTCTTAAAGTAGTAATGTACATTGGCTTTTGGTAGCCCTGCCCGATCGGCGATACCCTGCATCGTGGCACCGCGATAGCTTTGTAGCACAAACTCTTCTTCAGCGGCGGTCAAAATCACCGCTTGGTTTTGGGCACGAATATCCTGCTGATTGCGATGAACCACACCATCAGAGGCGGATGGGGTAATTGTTTTAGCACTTTGAGTCATAGTTGTACCGTTAGACGTTCATGTCAATAAATAACCATATTCTAGCGTGACTTTGAGACAAACTGTCAATGAATACGCTAAATTTTATGATAAATTATAAAAAATAAAAATATTTTGCATAAAGTAGTTGACCATTTGGTCAGGTTTAAGCAGAATGGATAATATTAAACCAATTACGACTCAACCGATACTACTTTCACCTGAGTTTTTCCCTGAGTTATGTAATCAAGAGACCACTATCAGCAAACGATAATGTCTATTCTTTATAAATTCATATCACTCAAATGATACATTTGTATCCATCAAAATTTTTGTGTCAACAGATAAGGATATCACTGTGAGCTTATCACTATCGCAACTGAATGCTCTCTCGCAAGCCGCTGCAACCTCAGAATTATTGACCTGCTGCACCAGTAGCCAATGGGCGCAAACTTTGGCAGACGCCCGTCCGTTTGCAGATATAGAGGCGCTACTGAGCGCAAGCGACGCGGCATGGCAACAAGCCCAAACTGACGAAGCCAATTTATTAGAAGCCTTTGATGGTCATCCACAGATTGGCAATGTCGACTCATTAAAAGAGAAATATCGCAATACGCAAGACAGTGCCGCTCATGAACAATCAGGCGCCAATGATGCCGAAGACGCTGTCCTTGAAGCATTAGCACAAGGCAATCAAGATTATCTCGATAAATTCGGTTTTATCTTTATTGTCTTTGCGACGGGTAAGAGCGCGCAGCAAATGCTGGATTTACTGCAAGCACGTCTGCCAAATGATCGCAAGACTGAATTGGTCAATGCGGCTACTGAACAAAATAAAATCACGCGTTTGCGTTTACAAAAACTGTTAGGCGACGCTTAAACTTTGCTTTGTCTGTCTCATATATAAAAGGAATTATTATGTCAGGTACTCTCTCATCACATATTTTAGATACCCATCTTGGCAAGCCTGCCGCTGATATCGCAGTAACGCTACATCGCGTGAGCGCCAGTGGCGAGCCGTCATTATTGGCCAATGGTGTTACCAACGCTGATGGTCGCGTGACGCCAGATAGCTGGGCGTTTAACCCAGAAATTGATATTGCCGAGTATCATTTAGATGTTGGGCGTTATACGCTGACCTTTGATACCCAAGCGTATTTTGATGCACAAAACCTCACGGTATTTTATCCGCAAGTGGTCATCGATTTTATGATACAAGACAATGGTCACTACCATGTGCCACTACTGCTTAGCGCACACGGCTACGGCACTTATCGCGGATCATAATTTTATAGCTTTATGACTCGAAGCCTTATAAAAATAAGGCTCAGCGAGCGCTGGAAACTTTAAACATCTGACAGTGAGGTCAGTGGTTTAAGACCAAATAAATAATGCTGGTATCGCTACGTTGTATCACAATCTTTTATAATAACGAAGGTGAGCAAAAGTCGTTACGAGTTACCAAGATATCATAATATAAAAGGACATTGACAACATGGGTGCATATCTTCTCGATTGGCTAAGTTTATTCTTCCGCTGGTTCCACGTTATCGCTGGTGTGGCATGGATTGGCGCATCATTTTATTTCGTATGGCTCGACATGAGTCTTCAAAAGCCACCTGAATGGAAGTCCAAAAAGGGTATCTCAGGTGATTTATGGGCAGTACATGGTGGTGGTTTCTATGAAATTGCCAAATACAAGCTCGAACCTGAAGAGATGCCAAAAACGCTGCATTGGTTTAAGTGGGAAGCCTATACCACTTGGCTGACCGGTATGGCGATGCTCATTATCGTTTACTATATCAATGCGACGGCTTACTTGATTGATCCAAGCAAAGTTGATTTTGGTAGCAGCGTTGGTGCTATCTCGACCAGTCTACTGTTCTTATTCGGTAGTTACTTTATTTATGAAGTCATTGTACGCAGCAATGTCGGCAAAAATAAACTGGCCTTTAGTGTCACTATCTTTGTACTCATGATTATCGCCACTTGGGGCTCATATCAGCTATTTAGTGATCGTGCATCCTTTATCCATGTCGGTGCCATTTTAGGTACTATCATGGCAGGTAACGTGTTCTTTGGGATTATGCCAGCTCAGCGCGCACTTGTAGATTGTGTACGCCGCGGTGTCAAACCAGGTCCTGAAGTGGCAGGTTTGGCATTAATGGCCAGAAACCGCTCATTGATGAATAACTACTTTACCCTACCGCTCATCTTTATCATGATTAGTAATCACTATCCAATGATGTATTCACATGCGCATGGTTGGTTGGTATTGGTATTCGTCGGTATCATCACTGCAACGGCTCGTCATTACTTTAACGAAAAACATTTGGGTCGTCATAGACCAAAATTCTTGGTGATTCCTGCGATAGCAACCATACTATTGATTATTTGGATGCGTCCAGCACCTATTGAGCCAGTACCAGTTCCTGTAGCATCTGCAACAGAAACTGCTCCAGCACCAGCTCCAGCACCGACAGATACACCGCCTGCTGCTGTAACTCAAGAAACGAATGCGCTAGCTCCTGCTACTAGTACAGATACGACTGCTGCAGTAGTACCTGTTGCTGCTTCAGCTGACGACGCTATCATGAAAGTGGTACAAGCAAAATGTAGCGTTTGCCATGCGGCACAACCAACACAAGCTGGATTTAATGCACCGCCAGCGGGTATTATTATCCAAACCCCTGCAGACATAAAAACTCATCAAGCTAAGATTGTGCCTGCCGTACAAAGTGGCTATATGCCACTGGGTAATATCACTCAGCTAAGCGATGAAGAGCGCCAACAACTGGTCGCTTATGCTTCAGGGTTATAAGTGAGCATTCTAGACACAGATGAGTAAACGCTGATCAAACAATTACCTTGACCAATGACCTAGACATCCTTAAAGTGTTAACAATAAACCTTGCTAAATGTTAACAATGTTTATTTCGATTGATTCCAATCTAAAGGGAGAAAAGGATGTCTACTGCAAATGAGCAAGGAAGTCAGCTCAGCACCCAATCCAACAGCGCGCTCTATGATTGCAATACCTTTAATCCAGAACGCAAAAACTCAAGATTATACAATGAAGATCTTGCCCCACTACAGCCTGAACAGCGTAATTGGGGTTGGTTTGCGATATTTAACGTTTGGTCCAATGACATTCAAAGTCTATTCGGCTATACCCTTGCAGCATCTTTATTCTTAAGCTATGGTTTGAGTGGCTGGTGGGTCATGGCAGCGATTATATGCTCTGGCTTTATTGTCATGTGGATGGTGAATTTAACAGGTAAACCTAGTGTCAAATATGGTATTCCTTTTCCAGTATTGATACGTGCCAGTATGGGTATCAATGGCGCTAACCTACCTGCCATCCTACGCGCTATTATCGGTATCTTTTGGTACGGAGTGCAGACTTATTTTGCCTCAACCGCAGTTGCCATCTTATTAGCTATTGTCATAGGTAGTCCAGATGCGACATTTTTAGGTTTAAATAGTACCGCTTGGATTGCCTTTGTCATCGTTTGGGTATTTCAGATTTTGCTGTTTTGGGCAGGCATTGAACCCATCAAGCACTTTTTGAATTGGGCAGGACCATTAGTCTATGTAGTGATGGTCATTCTTATGGCCGTCATCTGGTATCAATCAGGCTCTGAGTTGCTACCAGCGATTAATTCTATCTTTGCCAGTGGTAGTGATTACAGTGGGAACGCCATACAGGCATTTACTGCTATCGTCGGTACGATGGTTGCTTACTTTGCAGCAGTCGTCATTAACTTTGGTGACTTCTCACGCTTTTTACGTAGTGAGCGTGATATGCGCTTGGGTAACTTACTTGGCTTACCCATCAATATGGTGTTTTTCTCATTCATCGCTTTGGTCATTACCGCTGGAACTTTAGTAATATTTGGCGAAGCATTAACCAATCCATCAGATATTGTTGATCGAGTCGATACTTTACCTTTGACCATTATTGCAGCGCTGACCTTTTTTGCCGCCACCGTCGGTATCAATATGGTCGCAAACTTTATTCCCCCTGCTTATGATTTGGCCAACTTGTTTCCTAAGCATATTAACTTTCGTATGGGCGGCTTAATCACTGCTGTTATCGCCTTTTTCATTGGCGCATTGTGGTTATCGTTTATCAGTAAGATCGGTATTGTGGGTTTTGTAAATGCTATCGGTGCTGTCATCGCTCCATTCTTTGGTATCTTAATAATCGATTATTACCTGATTAAACGTCAACATATTGATATGAATGATTTATTTTCCGATCAGCCAACTGGTGCTTATTATTACTACAAAGGCTGGAACATCCGTGCGCTTATCGCCTTTGCAATCGGTGCTATATTCTCTATCGCTACAGTATTGATACCAGCACTCACCAAGCTTGAAGGTTACGGTTTCTTATTAGGAGCGGCACTAGGTGGCATCGTGTATTGGGTATTAATGCGCCCTTATGCGGTAGATCCTAACACCATAGTAGAATAATGAAGTGAGAAAGATAAAGCGAAAGAGTAGCGTAAAAAATAGTTATTAAATTTCAAACAGATCTGTTGCTCTGTTTTTATAAAGGATAAAACACAATGACGAAAAAGATTACTAGCGACTTTAATCAAGATGCTTATCCACGCGATTTAAAAGGCTATGGTGACAATCCACCAAACGCCAAATGGCCAGGCGGCGCTAAAATTGCTGTACAGTTTGTGCTAAATATCGAAGAAGGCGCAGAGAATAGTGTCTTGCATGGCGATGGTCAATCAGAGCGTTTCTTATCAGACGTTTTAGGTACGCCAGAATTTACCAATCGTCATCAGTCTATCGAGTCAGCCTTTGAATACGGTAGCCGAGTGGGTGTTTGGCGCGTACTAGATACTTTTAAAGAGTATGGCCTGCCTATTACTACCTTTACTTGTGCAGCCGCTGCCGAAAAAACACCGCATATTGTCGAGCGCATCCTCGAAGACGGTCATGAGATTGCCAGCCACGGATTACGCTGGATCACTTATCAGTATATGTACCGCGAGACCGAGCGTGAACATGTACGCCGTGCCACTGAAATCTTTGAGCGTATGGTCGGCAATCAGCCTCTTGGCTGGTACACCGGTCGCGATAGTCCCAATACTCGCGAGCTGGTCGCAGAACAAGGCGGCTATATTTATGACTCTGATTCTTATGCCGATGAGCTCCCGTACTGGCTCAATGTCAAAGTAGAAGAAGGCAGCAAAATTGCGCGCAAACCGCATCTGGTCATTCCTTATACGCTTGAAACCAATGACATGCGTTTTTCTTCCAGTCCTGGGTTCACCAATGCCGAACCTTTTTATCAGTATCTAAAAGACAGCTTTGACACTTTATATGAGGAAGGTCAAGACACGCCAAAAATGCTCACCATTGGTTTGCATTGCCGCATCATTGGTCGTGCTGGGCGCATTAAAGCGCTTAAACAATTTTTGCAATACATCACCAGTAAACCTGATGTTTGGATATGCCGCCGCGATGAAATCGCCAAGCATTGGTATGAAAACCATCCAGCCACGGCTGATAACACCGCCAACTGGATGTAGTCGTAACAACGATCATAAGACGTATCATCACATTAATCAGCACGTACGTAGTAACAATCACGTAAGCGAACGGATGATGTAGTTGATTCAATTTAAAAAGAACACAGTGCTGCTGGGATAAATTTTACGAAGCCTCTGGAGTGCGAAGCGCACAGCAAGCGAGAGAAATTTATACCAGCATGCTGCTATTCTGAGCGTAACTCTTTTATATTGAACTCACTATACGCTCAAGGCAGTTAATACCTTAGTGATTCAATTGCTCAAAAACGATATCTTGGGTCCGGTATTTTCTTAGCTCAAATAGATATATAACTGAATAAGTTGCTAAAATAAATAAATGATATTGCTAATTAACCTAAAGGTGAACTTATGAAAACCACAATCATTGCCAAACCTTTAACTAAAGCTGCTTTTGCTCCTTATGGCTCAGTGATTGAGCCTTATGATGAGCAAGAAAAATGTCCTGAAAACAGTTGGGATATCAATCGCGGCTACGCCTGTCGTCATAATGCTATCTCAAAAGTTAGTCTAGATGGTGGAGAGGTCGGTTTTAGTATTTTTCGTACCAAAAGACGCGATTGCCCGATTACGTTATCAGTGATGGAATATCATCCGTTTGGTACGCAAGCCTTCTTTTCTATGAATGACACAGACTATCTAGTCGTTGTGGCCAAAGCTGGCGATGCGCCTAAATCAGCTGATGATTTAGAAGTGTTTTATGCTCATTCGCATCAAGGCGTGCAGTATGACGCCAGCGTTTGGCATCATCCGCTACTTGCACTAAACGCTGATTGTGACTTTTTAGTGGTCGATCGCATCAATGGTGATGGCAATAATTGCCATGAATTCGAGATTGATGATTGGGAAGTTTGTATTGATGTATCTGCTGAGCAGGCTAAAATTCAGGCCTAATGGCTATCGTCAACTGACGAAGAATTATGCTAATGTCAGAGCATTAATCGCATAAAAAATCAAAGGTTCAGACACAAATTTATCGCAGAACAAAACCACTAAGGAACATGAACCATGTCAACAAAAAGTACTTATTACGCGCCAACCGGCGGCTTGCCTCCGCAGACACAATTACTATCTGACCGCGCCATCTTCACCGAAAGTTATGCGATTATCCCTAAACGCGTATTAACTGATATTGTCATTAGTTATCTGCCATTTTGGACAGGTATGCGAATGTGGGTACTTGCACGTCCTTTAAGCGGTTTTTCAGAAACTTTCTCACAGTATATTGTTGAAGTAGAGCCTCATGGCGGCTCAGAAAAGCCTGAGCTAGATGCAAATGCCGAAGGTGTTGTATTCATCGTTGAAGGCGAAATGGATATGACGATCGAAGGTGAGTCGCATCATCTTGAAGCAGGTGGTTATGCATTCTTACCACCTGGCTGCAAATGGACGCTAAAAAACAATAGCGACAAGCATGTTAAATTCCATTGGATCCGTAAAGCCTATCAACACTGCGAAGGTATTGATGTGCCTGAAGCGTTTGTAACGAGCGATCACGATGTTGAAGCGATTGAGATGCCAGGTACTGATGGTGTATGGACAACCACTAGGTTTACCGAACAGTCTGATATGCGTCACGATATGCATGTGAATATCGTCACTTTCCAGCCAGGTGGCGTGATTCCATTTGATGAAACCCATGTGATGGAACATGGTTTGTATGTACTAGAAGGTAAAGCCGTCTATCACTTAAACGGTGAATGGGTAGAAGTTGAAGCAGGTGACTTTATGTGGCTGCGCGCATTCTGCCCACAATCTTGTTATGCTGGCGGACCGGGTCCATTTAGATATTTACTATATAAAGACGTGAATCGTCATATGCCGTTTATTCGCCCAGTACGATAAGCCATATAGAGGCATAATTTTTAATAGTAAAGCCAGCTGATTAAGATTAGTTGGCTTTTTATTTTTATACTGAATTGGACGCTGTTAAAAAAAGAATTTTTATCAACTACTGCTACAACATTCCATTACTCTACTTGCCTTTTATGTACTACTGTACTAGAATACTGAAACAAGATGATAATCTATCTATTTTTAATGAAGATTAAATATTATGAGCACTGACCCTTATCATAGTTTACTAACGCATTTAGCCAACTGTACTGATAGCTCAAATATTGAGGCCTTGCTAAGTGCCTTACTGACGGGCAGAGAGCAACATGAGATTGCCAATCGTATCCGTATTTTTGACTTGCTAGCACGCGGTGTCACCCAACGTGAAATATCTGAAGAGCTAGGCGTCGGTATTGCCACTGTATCTCGCGGTGCCAAAGCGATGCAAATTCACGATGTTAGTGCGCTGCTAGCTACCCACAGACAAGACGCGTAATACAGCGATCAACGCTAATTACATTTATTCTAGCTATACAAATTTGAACCACTTTGGACATGATTATGACCTCTCCTACACTCCAGCATAACCAGCCTGCTGCTATTGATATTCCTAGTAAGCCACAGCGCATTAAGCTTACTCAGGATATTGATTTCTTTGCGTTGTTTAAACGTATTGAGCGCGCCTTTGATACTTGTTATTTGCTCGAATCACTGGGCGAAGATGGACATATGGCGCGTCATCATGCGATTGGTTTTGATCCGGTGATGACCATTACCGCTATCGACCGCACTACCCTTGCTATTACCGACAATAAGACCGCTGAAACCAATCATTATCAGACTGACAATCCTTATCAATTGCTCCGTAAAATTACCCCGCAGCACGTCATTGCTCGTGAGCAAAGCGGTGGTCTCGTCGGTTATTTGGGTTACGACAGTGTCAATTTCTTTGAACCAAGCCTCAATGCTAAGCCAAGCGATGACTTTGAACCGTTCAAATTTGGTGTATATTTGGATGGTTTAACGCTCGATAAAATGACTGGTGAAATTTTCTATTTTTATTATCCAACTGCGCAGCAAGAAAACCGCATTGAGCAAATCAAAGCGCTACTTGATGAACCAATCCCAAATTATAAGCCGCCGACGGTTGAGTTTTTGGGTGACGGCATGAGTCAAGAGGAGCACGCTAAAGCTGTCATGCAAGTCAAAGAAGACATCATCTCGGGGCGTATCTTTCAGTGTGAGGTCGGTTTTAAATCTAAATATCGTATTGCGGGCGATAAAATGCCCATTTATGAAAAATTGCGCTCGGTCAATCCGTCACCGCACATGTATTTTATGAAATTTGCCCAGCAGTGCATTATCGGCGCGTCGCCTGAACTGCTATTTCGCTTACGTCAAGGTGAAATGGAAACCTACCCACTCGCAGGTACAGCCAAGCGCGGCGTTGATGTCATCGAAGATCGACAGCTTGCCCGCGCCTTACTAAACGATGCCAAAGAGATTGCCGAGCACAATATGCTAGTTGATTTGCACCGCAATGATATTGGCCGTGTGGCGCAATTTGGTACGGTAAAAGTACGTAGCCTCATGGATATCAAACGCTTCTCACACGTGCAACATATCTCTTCTGAAATCGTCGGTATTTTGCATCCTAATGAAGATATGTTTAGCGCCCTTGCCAGTAACTTCCCTGCTGGAACACTGTCAGGCGCACCAAAGGTTGAAGCGATTAAAGTCATCAATGAGCTGGAGCCTGATGGTCGCGGCGCTTATGGTGGTGCGCTTGGATCATTTAACTTTAACGGTGACTGCATTTTTGCCATTCCTATTCGCAGCCTATTCATCAATGGTGAGTCTGCTTATGCGCAAACCTGTGGCGGTAATGTTTATGACTCCAATCCTGCTGACGAATATCTAGAAATTCAGCGTAAATTGTCTGCCATGAAAGTCGTCTTAGACAGTTTTATGAATCCGTAAATTGTGTATATTTTGCCAAAGAGTTGATAACCCATGAATGTTTTAATTATAGATAACTACGACTCGTTTACCTTTAATCTTTACCAATATATCGGTGAGATTTTACAGACGATGGACGGTGATAAAGCCGCAAACGTCATTGTTAAACGTAATAATGAGATAACGTTAGCAGATGTACAGGCCATGAATCTTGACCGCATTATCATTTCGCCCGGTCCTGGTGCTCCTGATGACCCCGCCTACTTTGGTATTTGTGCCGAAGTCATCGAAGTCATGGGTAAGACGACGCCCCTATTAGGTGTCTGCTTGGGTTTACAAGGCATCGCCCATGTATTTGGCGGTGACGTGGTACGTGCTAATGTACCGATGCATGGCAAGGTCTCGTCGATTCGACATGATGGTGCAGGTGTCTATCAAGGCTTGCCACAAGAGATTGAAATCATGCGCTATCATTCACTGATGGTACAAGCAGATACCCTACCAGAGTGCTTGACTGTGACGGCTGTCGTCGCCAATGACGCTCATAGTGAATTAATTTTGGCAGAATCAGCGCTAGCGGGTGATGAGATTATGGGACTCCAGCATAAAGACTACCCGATTCAAGGTGTACAGTTTCATCCTGAATCGTTTGCGACTGAAGGTGCTAAGCGCTTACTCACGAACTTTTTGTTGCAAGTATAAATCCTCATGCTTGCCTTAGACCCAAATAAATCCCGCTTACCGATATATCAACGACTATGCCGTGTAAGTGTATTTGCAAGTCTGATGCTATGCGCTTCTTTTAGCTCAGCCATGACGCCTATAAAAGCGAACTTTATACTAGGTATGGACGTACAAGGTCAACGCTTAAACCTGTATCGAGATTGCGAAGAAGGCAGTGTGACTTGCGATAATATGCTATTGGTGGCTCCAGACTTGGGGCGCTTGTTGCAAACAAAGATGTTAGGTAAAAGACAAGATGAATCTCCCTATGCAGTAAAGCTTTATCCTGCTAAAACCAAGCATAGCTTATGTAAAGATGGCGTGACCCCTTGTGGTTTTCAGGGGTATAGCTTTGAGGGAGAAGATATTAATGGATTTATAAATCCATCAAATAAGGAAATAAATATAGGCAGTAATTGGACGAAAGACAGCGCGACTTTATCTTATCAAGAAAATTCAACTTATTTGCCATTAGCGTCACAAGCTGGTCTCATTGATTCTTTATATAAAACTTCTGACAAAGATTTAAATAGTAGCTACAGACTTATCGGAAAAGACATAGAGAGTGTATACGGTCAAGATAGCCTAAATGCGTTCAAAAAAGATCAGGTTAGATGGATAAGGCAGCGTTCAAAGGACTGCGGGGCAGATTCTCGGCATCTACCAAGAACCCAAGCTGAAAAAGTCTGTTTTATTCAGCAAAATAATATTCGAATGGAAGAGTACTTTTTGTGGATTGATTAAGGCGTATCGAGCCCATCCCAGATTCTGTGTAACTGCCCTTTAGATTAAATGCCTGCTAATACGATCATCAAACATAATCATAAAGCGATTAAGGGCAGACGTCCAGTTACGAATCGGCATCGACCACTTTTTAGA